>JBBRPL010000047.1:0-55748 GCA_038228205.1 Chthoniobacterales bacterium | reverse complement strand
GGACAAAGAGCGTGTCCTCGCTGTTGCCAAAATGGATCTGGCTGACCCAGCGCTCGGCGCGATACATCGCTCCCTGCTCCCGTCCGGGAATGTAAATACCGGCCCCCAGCCAGTCAAAGAACGAGCCGCCGCCGTCCAGCGACGGCGTGATCAAGCGCTCAGGCACGGTGTAGAGCGGCGTCGCGCGGGGGCCGGAAATCGGCCGGTCCAGCGCGGCGGGCGCGACCGCTCCGCAAAGCGCATAGACGTTCTTCAAGTGTCCCCGGAAAAGGTCGTCGAAAAGCGCGTCGTTGTCGGTGGAAAAGTCCGGTCCATACCACCAGAACCAATCGCTCCCTTCCGCGGCGTAGATCTCGCGCAAGGCGTTCGCGTGCTGGATCGGCGAGAGAGCGCCGGCGTCGATCCGCTGTTGCAAAAAGGTGCGGGTGTCGCCGAGAAGATTCCAAGCGGTGTTTTCCTCCGGATCGCCGATCCAGATGTCAAAGTTGCTCCCGATCCACGACCCGGTATGCAGCGTGCCAAGCTGCCGCCGCGGCGGATGATGGCGAAAGTAATCCTCGATCGTGCAGCTATGAAGCCGCGCGCTGTCCGCCGCAATTCCCCCGTAGAGAGCCCGGAGAAAGCTCTCTCCGCCGTCGGCAAAGGTCTCCCAGGCATTCTCCCCATCGAGGATCAGCGGGATCACGCCGGTGTCCTTGGGGACCAGCCCCGAAATGTGCCGCATGTGAAAGAGCAGATGGGCGGCCGCGGCTTGCGGATTATTTTTCGCGGCCATGAAGCCGATGAAATCGGAAAGCGGCTTTTCCCGGAACACCGCATTGACCGACGCGCCGTCGTGGGACACGCGCCAGCCTTGGAAGAGTTCGAGGTGATCGATATTGGCCGCCTTGTAAGCGGGATCGCGTTTCAGCGAATTGAAGAGATTCTCCTCGTCGCTGCAAAAATATTCGATGCCGCTGCGCTGCATGAGCGGAATCAATTCGGGGGCGATCGATCCCTCGCTCGGCCATAACCCGCGCGGCGCGCGTCCAAACACTCCGGCGTGCTGTTCGACCGCCAACGTCAATTGGGCCGCGGCATCCTCCGGCCAGGAAAAACGCCGCGGAAACTCTCTCCCGGAAAGGCTCCGCTCGGCAAACGAGGAATCATAAACCAGCGGCAGGATCGGATGAAAAAAGGGCGTGGTGGTCAGTTCCACCTGCCCACGCTCCTCCGCCGCGCGATACTTGCGCAGGACCAGCGCCATGATTTCGAGATGAATGTCGAGGACACGCTGTTTCTCGGCTTCGGTGAAGTTGCGGCCCTTCCGTTTCAGTTCGGTGAGTTCAGGATACAACCGCTCCGCCGTGTAACCGCACCACGCGAGATTGAACCAGGTCTGGAGATCGAGAAATTCCTGCGTCGAGAAATAGCGCAAGCCGCGGCGCACGTCGTCGCGGTAAAAAGTGAGGCCGCGCTTGTTCAGCAATTCCCAATAGCGCGGGAACGGCTTCACCAGATTTTCCCAGTGAATCTTGAAGGAATTCTCCAGCACCGCGAACTTCATCTCCTCGTCGAGGTCCGCTGCCGGCTTCCGCGCCCAATCCAGCCAGCGATCGCGAATCCGGCCTTCGATCAATTCCTTGATCTGCAAGACCAGGACCGGGGTGAGATTGAAATTGAGGCGGATGGCGGGGAAATCCTCGATGACCGAAATCATGTCGAGATACCCCTTCACGCAGTGCAAACGGACCCACGGCATCGTCGCCGTCTGGGTCGCGGGATCGACATAGTACGGCTGGTGCATGTGCCAGAGGAAAACGACATTCGCCATGATCGTTTGTGCCTACGGAGAAAAGCCCGCTCCGGCAATCTCCGACTTGCTCGACGCTTCCCCTCCCCCGGGCCTGACCCTACAGTCGCGCCGTTATGTTCCGAACGCGCTTTCCGATGCCGGGCACCGCCCCCGCCACCCTCCTGCCCCTGCCCAAGGGGTGCAGCGTTGCGACCACGATCAAGCTCGTCGAATACAACGAAGAAACGATGACGGAGCGGGCCATCGCCTCGGTGGACGAACTGCCCGAGGCGTCTCTCGATGATGGCAAACAGCGTTGGATCGACATGGAAGGCCTGGGCGACATCAAGTTTCTCAAAGCGCTCGGGGAAAAGTACGGCCTGCATCCGCTCGCCCTGGAAGATGTGGTCAACATCGGTCAGCGTCCCAAGGTCGAACCCTACGACAAGCATCTCTTCATCGTTGCCGACATGGTCTATGAAGATGAAGACGAACGCCTGTGCGGCGAACAGGTCAGCATGTTCCTCGGCAAGAACCTCCTGATCACCATCCAGGAAGCCGTGGGGGGCGATGTGTTCGATCCGGTGCGCGAGCGACTTCGAGCCGGGCGGGGCTACATCCGCAAGTCGGGCGCCGACTATCTCACCTACGCCCTCCTCGACGCCATCATCGATCACTATTTTCCAGTCCTCGAGCGTCTCGGCGACAACATCGAGCAATTGGAAAACGAAGTTCTCGATCGGCCCACCCAGGTCTGCGTGAGCAAGATTCACGGCTACAAGCGCACGCTCATGCAACTGCGGCGCTACGTCTGGCCGGTGCGCGACCTGGTGACGGCCTTGCTTCACGAAGAGACTGGTCTCGTCGCCGACAATACCAAGGTCTTCCTCCGCGATTGCTACGATCACAGTGTCCAGATCATGGATCTGGTCGAAACGTATCGGGACGTGAGTTCCGGCCTGATGGAACTCTACCTCTCCGCCGTTGGCATGCGGACCAACGAGATCATGCGCGTCCTCACCGTCATGTCCGCGATCTTCATTCCCCTGACCTTCGTCGCCGGCGTCTACGGCATGAACTTCGACCACGCGGACGGCTGGTGGAACATGCCGGAACTGCACCAACCGTGGGGTTACCTCGCCTGCCTGGGTCTCATGCTGGTGATCGCGATCGGACAGGTCATTTTCTTCAAGCGCAAGAAATGGCTCTGACATCCGCGGGTCGGGCGCCCAGCGGCCGGCCCGGCATCATCGGTCCATGAAAGTTTCCCTTCATACTTCTGCCCTGGCCGCGCACGCCCACGAAGCGGTCGTTCTGCCGTGGCTGCAGGACGCCGCACGAAAGGCGGCCGGGAACCCGCAGCCGACCGTGGTCCTGGTCCCGTTGCGTGCCGATGCCTACTACCTCAAAGGGCGGGCGCTCCAAATGGGGATCAACCTGCTCGGAGTCCATTTCCTCACTCCCAGCGACGCGCGGGACCGCCTCGCCGCGCATGGCGGACTCCAACTCGCCGTCCCTTTGCGCGAGCATCTGCATCTATTGCTTGCGACCGCAGCCGAACGCGTGCGGGAGCGCCGGGATGACCAGGCCCTGGCCAGCGTCGCGGCTTCGCCGGATCAATTGCTCAAGGCCGTCGATCTCATCGGCGGAGGCGGCTGGAATTTCAGCGAAGCTGGGCCGGCGCGGCTCCGGCCTGTGGTCGCCGAATTTCAATCGCTGCTCGAGAGTGCCGGCTTTTGCCTGATGCACGATGCCGACCGGGCGCTACTCCAGACCATGCCTTCCGCATCGCCACTGTTTGGGACGCTGCTCGTCACGGGCTTCAATGCTTTGCACTGGCCGCTCTGGCCGCTTCTGGAGGCTGCGGTCCGGAATTCGGAATCGGCGGCCGTCTGCCTCACCGATCCACGTTTGGAGGCCGAGGCGCTCGACGCCGCATGGATCGGCACGTGGGAGCAGGCATTTGGCGCCGCACAGCCCGTGCAGATCGATCTGCCACCTTCGCCCCTCGCCGACCTGACCCAGCCGAACGCCACGCAAAGTGACCGCAGCCAATCCGCGCAGGTCGTGCAATTCCTGGTCGGGGAGGACACCGCGGAGCAGGCGCGGGCGGTCGTCACGCAAGCGCTGCAATTCCTCTCCCTGCCCAGTTGCGAACGGCTCGGGATTCTCTTCCCCTCGTCTGGTGCGCTCTCGCGCCGGGTCGCCGATCTCCTGGCGGAACTCGACGTGCCGCACCATGACGGACTGCCGCATCAAGCCCCCGGACCGCTGGAGGACGTGGCGTGGCCCGCCTGGCTGGCCCTGCAAGAAAGCCCGCGCCTTCCCGCGCTGCTGCAATTCCTGGAAGCACGCGCCGACGAGAGCTTCGCCGGTTTGCCTGTCCCCGAGGCTGTGCAGGAGCTGCAGCACGTGTTTCAGGAACTCCTGATCGATGATCTTTCCGTCGTTGCGGAATATCTTTCCCATCATTCCGGACGCCAGCAAGCACCGGCCCTCGCAGAAGCACTCCAGGAGCTTCCCATCCTGCCGGAACGCGCGCCCCTCGCCGAATTCCTCCAGCGCAGCGACCGCCTTTTTCGAAGCCTCGGATGGACGGCCCGGGCGGACGAGTTGCAGCGCCTGGCGATCGATTGGCGGAACGCGCTCACCCTCGTGCTGTCCCGCCGAACGTGGCTGCGATGGCTGGGAGAGACGCTCGTTTCGTGGCGGGTCACCCGCGCCGACGCTGGCCGGCATCCCTACAGCCGTCTTCACTTGTTGCCCTACGCCCAGGCGGAATCACAAGCGTGGACCCACCTCATCGCCACCGGCCTGAACGAGGGCGAGTGGCCCCCGGCCTTCGAAGATGCCGGACTGCTCGACGAGGAGGAAACGGACGCCCTCAATCGCCGCCTGCGGGCTTTGAATGACCGGGTGACGGCCCAGGGCCGGCAAGGGGAAGGCCACATTGCGGTCCAATCGGGCAAGGCTTTCTGCCTCGGCCCCGCCGAGCGCCGCGCCCTGGCGGCCCGTCAGTTCTACAACACGCTCGAATCCGTCACAGCCGCTCTCGCCGTCAGCGCGCAGCTCCACGACGAAGACGCGCCGGATCGGCTCTTCAATCCCGGGCAATTCTTTTTCCAGATTCATTTCAGTGCGCGTGGAGCCGTCGCCGGGCATGACACGATGATCGCACTCCGCGCCCGCACTGCGGAGTGGCTGCGCCGGAGCGCGAACGGGAAACCGGCGCCGAAGCCCGAGGAGCCCATAGCGCGGCAAACGCGGCGCGCGTATGACGCCCGCCGCGCGCCGGATGCGCCGTTCGGTGAATACGAGTTTGCGCTGAAACTCCCCCCGAAACCACCGCTGCGTCTGGCCGCCAAACGCTGGGAGGATGCGCTGGCCGCGCCCGCCCAGGTATGGTTCCAGGCTGTGCTCGGCGTCGGCCCCGACAGCAGGGAGGAAGAAACCCCGTGGGCGCTCGCCCAAGGCAACTGGGTGCACGACTGGATGCGCGCGCTGGCCGAGGGGTCCACGCCGCACGAGTTCATCCCCCTGCCCGCTCCGGCCGAACTCCATACCCGGGTGCGCACAGCCGCCGCGGCCTTTCGGGATCGCGTCGCCGCCAGCTTCGTCCGCCCCGGTCGACCGCTGCCGGAGTGGTGGACCTCCTCCTGGGAGCAGGCGCTCGGTGTCGCGGCCGCGCTCGCGGAAGCGGTGGCCCGGGTCGATGGCCGCACGCATGCCGCGGCGGAATGGAAACTGGGTGAGACGGCATTGCCGGTCGAGGGCGGCGCCTTGCACATTCGCGGCCGCATCGATCTCCTGCTCACCACTGCCGCGTCGCTCGAGGATGCCTGGCTCGTGGATTACAAGACCGGCCAGCGCAAGCCGCTGCGCGTCCGGGATCTCGAGGGGGGCGACGGCATTCAACTCGCCCTTTACGCTCTGGCCTTGCGCGCCGCCGGGGCGCGTGAAGTCGGCCTCAGCCTGCTCACCCCCGGCGCTCCCCTCGACCGTCCGCAGCTCATGCTCGCCGACCTCGATTCACTGGGGAGCCTGTGGCGCGGGCTGCTCCATATGCAGGAAACCGGGATTTTCGGCATGTACGGTGCGTTGCGCCAGGAATACGGCCATCGCGGCGACTACCCGCTGGCCACTCTCGGAATCGACGAGGAAATCCTCGCCGAAAAATGGGTCCTGACGCATCCGGATTTGTCTCCCGCGGAGGAAGAATCGTGAATCCCCCAAGTGACCAGGCCCAGCGCGCGCGCTTCATCGGCGAACTCGACCGCAATTTTTCCGTGGTCGCCGCGGCCGGGAGCGGCAAGACCCGCGCCATCACCGACCGCATCGTGGCGCTCGCACGCCATCCGAGCGCGCTTGATTGGCTGCCACGTCTGCTCGTCGTCACTTACACCAATCGGGCCGCCGCCGAAATGCAGCAACGGGCCCGCCAGAGCATCATCGAAGCCAGGGTCCATTCCGAAGTCCTGGCGGCATTCAATCGCGCGTTCTTCGGCACGATCCACAGCTTGTGCACCAAGCTGCTCCGGCAGCACGGCCATCACCTGGGCCTGCCGGGGCAGCTCGACCACCTCGATGACGCGAACGATGGCGCCCTCTGGACCGAGTTCGTGCAGCAGCAGGCCACCATTGGTGGCACACTCGATCCCGACCCACGGCGTCAGCTCCTGCGCATGGTGCCGGCGCAAAAGCTGATGGATCTCGGGCGCCACGGTCACACCCTCGATTCCGCTCCTCTTCCCGGCCCATTTCCGAACTTTGATTTCGCGGAAATCCACGCCTTCGCGCCCGCCAAAGGCTCACTCAAGGCGGTGACACGCTGCCGCGAAGCGCTCCAACGCTGGGAGAAAGCGTGGAAGGACGGAGGTTTCGCCGGCCCGCTGCCCGCTTGCGAATCCGAGCCGCTGCGGCCCGCGTGGGAAACAGCGATTGTGCCCCTGCGGACGTGGATGCAGCGCGCCTCGCTCCACGTGGGCGCGGAGACGACGAGGCTGTATCGCGAGTTCCGCTTGCAGCATGGCGCGATGACCTATGGCGACCAGATCGCGCTCGCGGCCGCCCTGCTGCGGCATCCCGACGCGGGGCGCCGCATTCGTGGCAAAGGCTGTCGCGTGATTCTCGATGAAGCGCAGGACACCGACCCGACACAGTTCGACGTGCTCCTGAATATCGCGCGCCCGCCCGAGGCGCTGACCGATTGGCTGGAGGCTGGAACGCTGCTCCCCCGCTCGGGACACTTCTGCATGGTCGGCGATTTTCAGCAATCGATCTTCAGCGGGCGGGCCGACCTGGCCCACTATCGGCGCGTCCACCAGGCGCTGCTGGAGAGCGGGGCCGGTGAAGCGCTGGAATTTTCCGTCACCTTTCGCCTGGATGAGGCCGGCGTGCGATTCGTCAACGCGGCCCTTCCCACGCTGCTCAACGGTCTCGGTCAACAAGTCGATTACGTTCGCCTCAATCCGCGCCCGAACGTCCTGGCCGGGCAGGTGGCACGCATCGACCTGGAAGCGCCTGCCGAGGCGACCGATTGGAAGGACTGGCAGAAAGCGCGCTGGGAGGCCGACCGGCTCGCGCACTGGCTCCGCGCACAGGGGCTCGAAAGGCTGCGCGCGTCCTCCTGGAGCGAGGTCGCCCTCCTCTGCCCTCGGACGCGCTGGCTGCCCGTCCTGCACAGCGCCTTGCGCACCGCGGGGCTGGGCGCGCAAGTGCAGTCCGAACGCGCGATCAAGGGCGACAGTCCCGCGTGCGCCTGGTTCACGGCGCTGGCCGTGGCGCTGGCTGAGCCCCGCAACGGTTTTGAGATCGTCGGGGTCCTGCGTGAGGTCTTCGGCCTTTCCGACCAGGAACTCGCCAGCTTCGCCCAGGGCCAGGGCGGGCGCTTTCAGATCGCCGGGCCCACGACGCGCGCGGGCGTCGTTGGTGAAACGCTTAATTTACTCTCCGCGCTCCGGGGCGAAGCGCGCGCGCTGCCGCTTTTCTCCGCACTGCAAAAAATGGTGGAGACCACAAAACTCCGCGAACGCCTGCTCGCGCTGCCCGTCGAGGACTTCGAAGGAGTGGAGCAGGAACTCGAAACCCTACTGACCCACGCCGCCGCCGCCGAAGCCGAAGGCGCGACTCTGGAAACCTTCGCCGCGGACCTGCGAACCGGCTTCACCGCCACGCGCAACGTCGCGGCGACAGCATCCGATGCCGTGCAGATCATTTCCGGCCACAAGGCCAAGGGATCGGAATGGGACGCGGTCATCGTGCCGTTTTTTGCCCGGCCGGTCGTGGCCCGTGCGCCCACCTATCCCAGGATGCTGCGGCATCCGCAGACGCGCGAATTCGTGGCGGCGCTCGATGGCCGGGATGTGGCTGAAGACCTGAAATCCGCGCTCGAAGCCCAGGCTCGTCAGGAGTTGGAACGCGTGCTGTATGTCGCTCTCACGCGCGCCCGCCACACCTTGGTGTTGGTGGATGACCGCGCCCTGTTCACCGGCAAAAAGGGACTCCAAAAAAACGCGCAAGCCAGGCTCCTCCGATGCGCCACTGAGGAGACGCACACCGCGCTTTTCGAGTCGTTGCCGGCCGTCGTTTCCGCGTGCGCGGAGACTTCCTCGGCACAGGCAGTGAGAACCGCCCGCACGGGGGAAACGCCGGCAGCTTCCGCCCTTATTCCCTCCCGGCCCGAGACAGTCATCACCGGGCGCGAACGCGCATCCTACTTCGTCAAACGCAATCCGAGTGCCCTGGCCGAAGCGGCGTCGCGGGAAGCGGATCCCACCGCCGGTCCAGCCGCGAGAATACTCACGAGCGTCGGGCCCAACGCCGGCCAACTCTACGGCACATGGTGGCACGAGTTCGTCGAGCGGCTCGCCTGGCCGGAAGGCGCCGGGTCGTGGGACGCGCGGTTTACCCGGTCGCTCCCAACCTCTCCCGACCCGGAACGTTCTCGTCGCGAGTGGAAACTCCTGCGCACCCACCTGACGAATGGATCCGATCTCGGCCGCCTGCTCACTGCGCCCGGCGCGATCGCCCATGCGGAAATGCCCTTCCTGTGGGCGATGAGCGAGCGCGAATGCCTCGATGGCATCATTGACCTCGCCGTCCTCCATCCGGCCACCGGGGAGTGGCTGATTCTCGATTGGAAGACCAACAGCAAGACCGTTAAGGAATTGCCCGAACTCTCCGACCACTATCTCCCCCAACTCAGCGCCTACTGGCGAGCCGTCGGCACGATTCTCAAAGCTCCCGTCTCCGCGGGCATCTATTCCACCGCCACTGGACGTTGGCTCCCCTACACGACTGCAGCCCTGGCGGATTCCTGGAAAAGGCTGGGGTCCACCCCGTCCGAGCTGGAACGCGTCCTCGCGGAGGATTGGCGCCGCGCCTGATAGGCGCTTTCGTACCCACGTGGCAAAAGTCGAATACTTCAACCCTATGTGCCCCGCGAACTTTGCGGCCGGCAACCCGCTGCACTCAAACCCGTCGGTAAGCTCCGGCTGACGCTTACAACCTTTCGTCCACTCATTATCTGCGAGGTCACCACGGTCGTCTGCAGGCCAACAACGGGCGCCTGGGATGCGCTCGGCGCGATCCTCTACACGATCGTGGAATCCTGCCGGCGCCGGGGACTCAATCCCTTCGATTATCTGCGCGAAGTCTTCACGCCGTTGCCGTCGATGACCCACTGGTAGGTCAAGGATCTGACCGTAGAGGCTTGGGCCAAGCGCCGACAGCCCACCGATCTACCTGCAGCAGCATAAATGTCGTAGCCCCACAGCTACGATATTTATGACCCTAAACCGAATCTACCTCGGGCTCGTCAAATGGTGGTCGTGCTGACGCCTACCCTCCGCTCTCTCTATCATCTCAAATTGCGCCTAACTTTGACAATTGTCGCGCTATCCTCCTTCGAAGCCTCAATTAACAAAAAAAACGTGTCGCCGACTGCTAAGGACACTTTCAGATTTGTAAGTCGGGCCAACTCTTCAAGAATGGACAGAGTCGAGACTTTAGCTCCAATTGTCAGCGCGACCCGTCGGCGACTGTTTCCGGGAAACTTTGGCCCAACAATTTCACCGGGAGCCACGTTAGTGCCCGGAGTATCTCCGCTGCCCCTAAACGTAAAATTTATGCGTGATGGAGAAAGCATTTCCGAAAGCAGAGTCTGCAAATCATAGTCACCCTCACTAACACTACAACGGCCACCGAGCAGTGTGATGAGCTTGCGATTCGAATAAACCTCGCGGGCTACGCCTTTCGGTTCTTCGCAATGACCACCTATTGCCACAATCACCAACAGTAAGAAAAGAAACTTGCGCATATCCGATCGTTCACCAAACACATCGCCCCTTCCGCGAAGGGGGTAGGGGTCAGTTCTTACTATTGACACTGAGGAGGGCGGAGAGGTAGCTGGGGCTGCCCATGCGAAGGCCGTGGGCGATCCACGCGCGGGTCATTGGGGTATGGGTCCGGAGCTGGTGGGCAAGACGGACCTTAATCGGATGGCTCTTGGGATGTGCATGGAGGGTTTGCTCGGTCCAGCGAGCCGCGCCGAGACCTTCTCGGACCAGGCGTTCGGCGAGTTGTTCGTCGGTTTCGCGGCGCTCCCGCGCGCGTTCGCTGGGGCGCCCGCGACGGGCCAGTTTGGCGGCCAGCCAGGCGGCGAAGTTGTCCGCCCCCAAAGGCCAGCCGCGTGGAAGGTCCAAAGGCTCCGAGCCGTTTTGGTTGCGCTGCGTCTGGAGACGGTGGGAGAATTCCTTGAGCGCTTCACGATCGGTGTCCTGCAGGCCATGCTCGCCCAAAAGACGATCCGTGCGCAGCCAGGTGGGGCGGAGGCGGGGCCGCAGATAAGCGGGGAGCTGCTCCAGGAATAGCTTTGGAGGGCCTCCTTGGGGGCCACGAGGCCGGCACGGGCAGGGTTGAGATGGACGTAGTCGCAAGCGGTGCGCAAATACTGCGGGCAACGTTCGTCGATGCATTGCGCTTTGAAGCGCCCACCGAAAAGATGGCCCCACGCCTGCCGGCGGCGGTTCCAACGCTGGGTGTAGGTGCCGAGCAGCCATTTCATGCCGAGGCAGAGATTAGGCTGCGGAGTTTCCAGGACGAGGTGAAAATGGTTGCCCATGAGGACGTAGACGTGAACCTGCCAGCCGGTTTTCGCGCAAGCCTGGCCGAGCCCATCAAGGAAAGAGTCCCGGTCGCCATCGTCGAGAAAGATCATCTCGCGACGATCCCCGCGACTCATCACATGGTAAATCGCGCCAGGATATTCAATCCGCAGCGGGCGAGGCATGCGGGAGCGTATCCTGCCAAAGAAACAAGTGTCAATAGTAAGAACTGATTACTCATGAGATGGCAGGATGCAACAACCGCCTTCGACCTTTGCTCCTGCGAGACAACGTGGTATTGGTGACGCGATGACCGTCGAACAACTCAAAAACGAAGCTGCGAAGTTGCCCCCGGACGATCGGTTCGCGCTTGCAGAGTGGATTGAGCAAGCGGACGACGTACGCGCCCTTCGGCGCGAAGAGCTGCTCCGCGAAATCCAGCATGGCATCGAGCAGGCCGATCGTGGTGAATTGATCGAGTCCGATGAAGCTTTCGCGCGGCTCCGAGCAGACCGGCGAGTAAACGGCTGACGGTGGCGCGTCCCCGCTTTACCACTGATGCGTACCGCGATCTTGAAGAGATTTCTGGTTGCCCGGAAATCGCAAAAAAACCACACCTCGGATCCGGGCGTAAGAAACGTGGCCCTCCAGCGTCCTAAAATTCCCCGTTCCCGTTCCGTTTCTTGACCTGGTCCAGCACGGCGTGCGTGCGGTCAAAGGGGCGCTTGAGAGCAGTGCTGGCCGGCGCGGTACTGGCTGGAGGTGCCACCTCTCGCGGGCCCGTGGTCAGTGGTGCGACCTCCGCGGCGGCCACCGCTTGCGCGACAGGAGCCACCGGGGAACTCCGAACAAAAAAGTAGTAGATCACCGCGACGACGACCATGAGGGAAACGTATTTCATCCTTGCTACGAAAGCATACCTTGGGCCAGACGGAGCACAGTGAAGATCGCCCTGATCCATTATACGTATGCCCCCGTGATCGGCGGCGTGGAGATTGTCATGGCGGAACATGCGCGGCTCTTCGCGGACCACGGTCACGAGGTCACCGTCTTCTGCGACCAGGGCAAAAGCGAGGATCGGCGCATCCGGGTGGAATTGCTGACCGACGCCGCCGATGCCGACGAATTGGCCCGCGCACTGGAGCCGCGACTGGCGAAGATGGACGTGATCATCATCCATAACGTGGCGACCATGCCATTTCACCTCGGCCTGACAGAGGCCCTGTGGAATCTCGCCACACGCCTCACGTCGGTCCGATTTATCGCGTGGGTCCACGATCTCGTCGCTCTCAATCCGGACTACAATCTGCCTTCCCTGAAGGAATGGCCATGGAGCTCCCTGGCTCGCGCCCACGAACGGTATCGTTACGTTTCCGTATCGGAATTGCGACGGTCTCAGTTCGTCCAGCTCACCAATGCGAAATGCACCGTCATCCCGAACGGAATCGACCCCGAGCGGATGCTCTGCCTGACGGCGCCCATCGCCGAGCTGGCGCGGGAATACGACCTCGCCGCGCGCGAGATCGTGCTGCTCCACCCGACTCGCCTGCTGAAGCGTAAGAACGTGGAGTTCGGCCTCAAGGTGGCCGCGGCACTCAAGGCCGCGGGGCGCTCCTGCGCCTATATCGTCACCGGGGCGCCGGACGTGCAAAATCCGGCGTCGCGCAGCTACGCCGAGCAGTTGCAGCTCCTGCGCAGCCGTCTCGACCTGGATGACGACGTCCTCTTCCTGCACGAGGACATGCCCATCGAGGAATCCGACCTGGCGAGTCTTTACAGCCTGGCAGACGCCCTCTTTTTTCCCAGCCGCCAGGAGGGTTTTGGCCTGCCGGTCCTCGAAGCCGCGCTCCATCGCCTCCCGGTTTTTTGCTCGGCCATCGAGCCCCTCAACGCGCTGCTCACGCGCGGGGTGACAGTTTTTCCGCTCGACGCCGAGCCCGCGCAGATCGCCCTGCTCATCGCGGCGCGCCTCGGCACCAATGACGCCTGGCAGGCGCGGAACGAAGTGCGGCGCACCTACGCCTGGAGGGCCATTTACCGAAATTATCTCGCACCCTTGCTCGCCGAGTCAGACACTCCCATCACTCCATGAAAATCACCGCCATCAACCCTACCGTGGACGAAGGAACCATTCAGGCCATCGTGGGCGCCTATCACGGTGATCCCTTTGCAGTCCTGGGGCAGCATCAAGCTGGAGAGAAGCTCGTCGTGCGGGTCTTTCGGCCGGATGCCCGGGCGGTGGTCGTCCACGACGAGACGACGGGGAAAACGTATCCCACTCTGCAACTTCATCCGGATGGATTCTTCGAGGCGGTGCTGGAGGGCGTGTCGGAGCGGATTTTCTACGCGCTCGACTTCACGGGGCACGCGGGACAGGAGTGGACGGAATACGATCCGTATTCCTTTGGCATCCTGCTCGGGCCTCTCGACCTGCATCTCTTCGCCGAGGGCAATCATTGGCGGCTCTACGACAAGCTCGGGGCGCATCTCACGGAAGTCGGCGGCGTCAAAGGCACCAGCTTCCATGTGTGGGCGCCGAATGCCGAGCGGGTCAGCGTCGTCGGCGAGTTCAACGCCTGGGATGGCAGGCGCAATCCGATGCGGAAGTTGCTCGGTTGCGGCGTGTGGGAAATCTTCCTGCCGGCCGTCACCGAAGGCGATCACTACAAATTTGAGGTCAAGCAATTGCATGGCCGGGTCGTCCTGAAGAGTGATCCGTTCGCGTTCTTCGGCCAGCACGGCACCGCGACCGCTTCGCTCGTTTTCGATCTCACGCGCTACGCCTGGAACGACACCGCATGGATGGAGGAGCGCCCGAAGAAGGAGTGGCACCGGGCTCCGATGAGTATCTACGAAGTGCATCTCGGTTCGTGGCAGCGCAAGGTCGAGGAAGGCAATCGTTTCCTGAGCTACCGGGAATTTGCCGATACCCTCCTCCCCTATGTGGCCGAGATGGGCTACACCCACCTCGAGTTGCTGCCGGTCGCGGAGCATCCCTTCGAGGGGTCATGGGGTTATCAGGTGACGGGCTACTACGCCCCGACCAGCCGCTTCGGCAATCCTGACGAGTTCCGCTATTTCGTCGACCGCTGCCACCAGATGGGCATCGGCGTAATCCTCGATTGGGTGCCGGGGCACTTTCCCAAGGACGAATTCGGCCTGGCCCGCTTCGACGGCACCGCGCTCTACGAACACGAGGATCCCAGGCTGGGAGAGCATCAGGACTGGGGCACATTGATCCCCAATTTCGGGCGCAATGAAGTGCGAAACTTTTTCATCGCGAACGCCCTTTTCTGGTTCGAGCAATACCACATCGATGGCCTGCGCGTGGACGCGGTGGCCTCCATGCTCTATCTGGACTACTCGCGCAAGGCCGGCGAATGGATCCCCAACTGCTTCGGCGGTCGCGAGAATCTCGATGCGATCCATTTCCTGAAGCGGTTCAACGAAGTCTCCTACGAACGCTTCCCGGGGATCGTCACCATCGCTGAAGAAAGCACCGCGTGGCCCGGAGTTTCGCGCCCGACCTACCTCGGCGGCCTTGGTTTCGGCCTGAAGTGGAACATGGGCTGGATGCACGATTTCCTGACCTACATGGCGAAGGATCCCATCCATCGCCGGTTTCACCAGGGCGACATCACCTTTTCTCTCATCTACGCGTTTCACGAACATTTCGTCCTCGTCCTCAGCCACGACGAAGTCGTCCACGGCAAGGGATCGCTCATCGACAAGATGCCGGGCGACCGGTGGCAAAAGTTTGCCAATCTGCGCATGTTCTATGCGTGGATGTACGCGCACCCGGGCAAGAAGCTGCTCTTCATGGGTCAGGAGTTCGGGCAATGGCAGGAGTGGAACCACGATCAGTCGCTCGACTGGCATCTCACCCAGGAACCCGAGCACGACGGCTTGCGCCGCCTCGTCCAGCACCTCAATTGGGTTTATCAAAACGAACCCGCGCTCTACGACCAGGATGACACCTACGCGGGCTTCGAGTGGATCGACTTCCACGACAGCGACAATTCGGTCGTCGCATTTTTACGTAAGTCGAGGGCCGGCCAATCGATGGCCTTCGTGGTGAACGCCACGCCCATGGTTCGCGAAGCATACCGAGTCGGAGTCAACGGGAGCGGATGGTGGGAGGAGATCATCAATACCGACGCGCAGACCTATGGCGGAGGCAACGTCGGCAACCTCGGGGGCCAGGCCGCCGAACCCATCCCCTGGCAGGGAAAATCGCATTCTCTCCTTTTGCGCCTGCCCCCGCTGGCCGTCGTCGGTCTCAAGCGAATCGAGGATTAAGATCAGTTTTCGGACCACCAGCGGCGGAGGGGAAAAAGAATTTACGAATTTTCTCTTTTTTTATTGCGCTCGACAGGGCGCTCCCTATCTTCAAGAAAACTATTATCTCCAACAAACCTACCCCAAACATGAAAGCCTCAAAAACAGACGCATTCACGCTCATCGAGCTCCTCGTGGTGATTTCGATCATCGCCATCCTTGCCGGCATCGCCCTCCCTGTCTTCGGTTCAGTGCAGGTCAAAGGCGCGCAAACCAAAGCCCTCTCCAATGCCAAGCAGATTGGCACCGCCCTCCGGCTCTACGCTGTGGATAATAACGGCGTCTATCCCAGCTACACCCTGACGAGCGGGAAGCCGACCGCCACTCAGGTGAGTGATTCCAATACCGCCTTTGCTCAATTGGTTCCCGACTATCTCCCGAACGAAGATATCTTTTGGCTCACCAAGTCCAAGTGGTGCCTGGTCACCCCTCCGGATAACAAGATGGATCCTGCCGGCACGGATACGCCCACTGAAACCCTCAAGGCGGGCGAAAATGAATGGGCCTATGTCCTGGGCTTGACGGATACCTCGAACCCCTCATTCCCCGTGATCGCCGATGGTTTTATATCGGGCGGAGCTTCATCGCATACCTACTCTATCAATGAGACCGACAAAGGCGGGGTGTGGAAAGCCAAGAACTCTATCGTCGTTCGCGGCGACACCAGCGGCGCTGTCGCGAAAGTCGATCGGAGCACGAAGACGATTATCGGCCCGAATGGTGGAACTCAGGACGGCGACATCTTTGACACCTCCAGCGGCGCCAACGGCTGGCTGGGTTCGACGAACATCTCCGTCAATCCGAAGTAACCGTCCCCGGCCGGATCACAGCAATTCGCTCTTCAAAAGCGCAGGTTCTGGTTTTATCCGGAACCTGCGCTTCTTATTTTGCCCTCATTCGACGATCGATCGGATCGCACCGTCCTTCAACCGGGTCACGATGCGCGTTTGTGGTGCGACATCGTTGACCGAGGAGATGATTTTTCCATCCGCCCCGGTCGTCATACTGTAACCCCGCGCGAGCATCCCCTCGGGAGCGAGCAGGTTTAACACCTGGCGGATGCGATCCAGGGACGCGCGCCGCTCCTTTACCGCTTGCCTGGTGCGATCGATCAGTCGCTGGCGCAGGCTTTCGTTTCGGACGTGCCGGAGCGCCAGTAGTTGGTCGGGCCGATGTTGCCTCACGCTGGCCCCGAGCGCCTTCAAGTGCTGCTTCCATTCATCCAGGCGCGCCCGGAAGGCGCGCTGCAGGCTCTCTCCCGCGAGGTCGACCCGCTGCGCCGCTTCACTCACGCGCTTGCCCGGTTCACGAAAGAGAGCAGTCCGCGCCAGAAATTCCAGACGACGACGTTCACCGGCGACCACCGTGAGCGGCGTCCGCTGCAATTGCGAGCGCAGTCGCACCAGGCGGGCCAGAAGTTCCGTCGCGTCTGGCACGATCAACTCCGCCGCCGCGCTCGGCGTGGGCGCCCGCAGATCGGCCACGAAATCGGCGATCGTGAAATCGACCTCGTGCCCCACGGCGGAGACCACGGGGATGCCGGAATCGGCAATGGCACGCGCCACGATTTCCTCGTTGAACTCCCACAAGTCCTCCGCACTCCCCCCGCCTCGCGCCACCAGGATGACATCCAGGGGGATCGCACCGGACTCCGCGAGCCGATTCATATCCGTCACGGCCGCGGCAATCTCCCGCGAAGCGCCCTCGCCCTGGACGCGGACCGGATGGATGATCAGCCGAACCCACGGCGCGCGGCGCGCGAGGATGTTTACCACGTCCCGCAGCGCCGCGCCGGTGGGTGATGTCACGATCCCGATGGTCGCGGGGAATTTCGGCAGCGCTCGCTTGCGCTCCGGCGCGAACAGGCCCTCCGCCTCCAACTTCCTCTTCAAGGCTTCGAATTTCGCCTGGAGTAACCCGGCGCCACCGGCCTGCACCAATTGCACGTTGAGTTGATACTGACCGCGGGCTTCGTACACGGTCAGCGCCCCGCGCACTTGCACCTGCATCCCATCCGCCAGCGAAATCTGTTTCAACCGCAGGCCGGCCCGGGCAAACCAGACGCACGGGACCTGCGATTGCGCGTCCTTGAGGGTGAAATACTGATGGCCAGACGGCTGCCGGCGGAAGTTGCTCACCTCCCCCTCCACCCACACGACGCCATACTGCTCCTCGAGAGTGGATCGCACCGCGCGCGTCAGTTCGCTCACGCTCCACACGCGCGGCTCCTCGCGAACGGGCTCCGGAGTTCCAAATAGATCCGCCGTCATGCTTTCTTCCGCCCTTCCCGATAGGCGCGGGCCAGCAACGAGATGGGGTGGACGACTTCGAACGAGCCGCCCGACTGCCGGGCCCCCGCTTCGAGTTGCACGCTGCACCCCGGATTTCCCGTCGCGACGAGCCGGGCTCCGGTCCGGGCGATGTTCGCCAGCTTGCGCTCCAACAACTGCCCCGACATCTCCGGCTGCGTGATGTTGTAGATGCCCGCGCTGCCGCAGCACCACGTCGCCTCCGGCAATTCCACGAGTTTCAACCCGGGAATCTGTTTCAATACCTCGCGCGGTGCTCGCGTGATTTTCTGGCCGTGGCAAAGATGACAGGCCTCGTGATACGTGACCGTTTGTGGATCGGTCGCGGATCGCTGGCCATCGCCGTTGGTCTGCGGAGCGGTCAAGCCGATCTCTGCGAGCCATTCATGGATGTCTCGAAGTTTCGCCGACCACACTCGTGCTCGCCCGCCATAGCGTGGGTCGTCCGCCAGCAGTTCGTCGTAATGCTTGAGGTGCGAACCGCAACCCGCGGCATTGGTAATGATGGCGTCCAACCGCTCCAGCCCGCCTGCGGCTCGCTCCATGGCGTCGATGTTTTTCCGCGCCATGGCCTGCGCGAGTTCCACCTCCCCATTGTGCGCATGCAGCGAGCCACAGCAATATTGCGCCCCCGGCGTCACCACCTCGCAGCCATTCACCAGCAACACATCGACCGTATCGCGATTCACGTGCGGATAGACCAGGTCCTGCACGCAGCCGGTCAGCATTCCCACGCGCCGCCGCGGCTCCTCGGGGGATTCGATCGGCCCGATCAACGCATCGGAAAACTGCGGCTGCACCCGGGGCGTCAGCGGCTCGAGCTCACGCAGATCTTGCGGAAGCAGGCGCGTGAGCCCCCATTTCCGCACCAGCCATTCCGCACCGCTCGCCTGGTACCAGCGCAGCAACCGCCCGAGGGCGCGCAGCACGAGCGGATGCGCAAAGATAAAACGCAGCGCAAAAGCACGCACCAGGCTCCGGCGTGGCGCCGCCAGCACCCCGGCTCGCTCGATATCCCCGCGGGCCGCCTCGAACATGGGCGCATACCGTACTCCCGCCGGACACGCCGTCTCACAAGCCAGGCAGCCGAGGCAGAAATACATCTCCTCTCCGAAGGCCTTCGTGACCTCCAGCTTTCCCTCCGCCACGCTGCGCATCAGGGCGATGCGTCCGCGCGGGCTATTGCGCTCAAATTTCGTCGCATCATAGGTCGGGCAGGTGGGCAGGCACATGCCGCAGTGGATGCACTGCTGAAGCACCGAGAAGTCGAGATGCGCAAGATGAAGCGGAGGGGTTGTCACAAAAGTGCCCACGACCATGCGGGCAAAGATGCATGGTGGCAAGCCGGCCCACGCGAGAGCGGTTCATCGCTACACTGGGTCGAATATCTTCCCCGGATTCAAAATCCCATCCGGATCGAGCGTCCGTTTCAGCGCGCGCAGCAACCCAAGGCTCGCCTCCCCGATGGCCTTCGGCAGAAACCTCTTTTTTGCCAGACCGACACCGTGTTCCCCGGTAATCGTCCCGCCAAGAGCGATTGCGTAGTCAAAAATTTCCTGCATGGCAATTTCCACCCGCTCCATCTCGTCGTGGTTGCGCTCGTCGGTCAGGAACGTGGGATGCAGATTGCCGTCCCCCATGTGGCCGAAGGTCCCAATTCGGAGCCGGTGCCGCTCGCCGACTTCCTGGATGAACCGGATCATCTTCGTCAGTTCACTGCGCGGAACGGTGGCATCTTCGAGGATGGTCGTTGGCGAAACGCGGGCCAGCGCGCTGAACGCGGAACGGCGCGCGGTGGCCAGACGCGCGGCCTCATCGGCATCCTTCGCGAGTTGCACCTGCAGGGCTCCACAGCGGCGCGCGATCTCTTCCATCTGCTGCGCCTGCTCGGCGACGACTGCGGGATGCCCGTCGGTCTCCATGAGCAGGATGGCCTCGGCGTCGAGCGGCAGCCCGATTTTCGCATAGTCCTCCACACACCGGATGGTGATGCGGTCGAGAAACTCCAGCGTGCACGGGATGATCTTCGCCGCGATGATGGCGGAGACGGTATCCGCCGCCGCATCCATCTGCCCGAAGGTGGCGAGCAGCGTTTGCTTCGCCTGCGGTTTGGGGACGAGCTTGAGCAGGACTTTGGTGATGAGGCCGAGCGTTCCCTCGCTGCCGATGAAGACGTCCTTCATCGAATAGCCGGCCACGTCCTTCACACATTTGTTGCCCAGCCACACGATCTCGCCGCTGGCCAGCACGACTTCCAGACCCATCACATAGTCGCGCGTGATCCCGTACTTGAGCCCGCGCAAGCCGCCGCTGTTTTCGGCCACGTTCCCGCCGATGGTGCTGATCTTCATCGATCCGGGATCGGGCGGATAAAGCAGCCCCACGGAATCCGCGGCCTCGGCCACCTTTTGCGTGATGACGCCGGCTTCCACCAGGACAGTCAGATTGCGTGGATCGAGTTCGAGGATGCGGTCCATCTTCACCAGGCAGAGCACGATTCCGTCGGGCACCGGGATACTGCCGCCGCTCAGCCCGGTCCCCGACCCGCGCGTGACGATCGGCACTTTCTCCTGCGCCGCGTAGCGGACGATGCGCGCCACTTCCTCGGTGGTCTGCGGAAAAACGACGACGCCCGCCTCACCGCTCAACGCGGCCGTGCCGTCAAAGCCGTAGGTCAGCAGATGCTCGCGCTCGTGGAGGACGCGTTGCGGGTCGAGGAGGGACGTGAGTTGGGCGGCGAGTGGGGTCATTGCACCAGTGGTGACGGGGAGAATTGGGCCACGATGTCCGGCGCGCCAAACAGAATCTTTCCGCCGCGACGGCTTTGCGCGGCATGCGCGAGCGCCGCGGCGGCTTCCTCCAGCGGATAGATGCGCTCGACGGCGGTATGCAGCACACCCCTCTGCGCGAGCGTGAAGAGCTCCGCAAACATCGCGGCGCGTTCTTCCGGCGACGAGCTGCGATACCATTGCGAAACCCAGAAACCACGCCACCTCAGATCCTGAAAGATGAGCAAACCATTCGGAATTTTCAGCGGATGGCGGCCCATCGCGCCGTAGGTCACGATCGTTCCGCCCGGCCCGAGCGCCTGGGCAAGCCGCAGGGCACTTTCACCACCCACGGAGTTGAGCGCCAGGTGGATTTGGGCGCTCCCCAATGCCTCGTGGAATTGTTCTCCCGGGTCGCCCTCATCGAGCAGGACGACGTCACCACCGGCCCGGCGCAATCCGTCAATCAACTCCGCGCGGCGGACGAAATTCATGGTGCGCAAACCCCTGGCCTTCGCCACCTGGATGACGGACTGCCCCACGCCCGAGTTGGCCGCGTTCTGCAGCACCCAATCTCCCGGTGCGAGCGGGGTAAAGTCGGACAGCATGCGGAGCGCCGTCGCGGGATTGATCTTCAGCATCGCGGCCTGTTCCACTGGGATGCCAGGCGGCACGACATGCAGCGATTCAGCCGGCAGCGTGCATGCCTCCCGCCATGTTCCGACGCCATGCGGCAGCAACACGCGATCTCCTCCCTGAATCGTCGCGACCGTGGTCCCCACCTCCTCGACCAAGCCGACCCCCTCCACCCCGGGCACTCCGGGCAACTCGGGTCCCGTCGGATACTTGCCCTCGAGCACATTGAGATCGGCCGGATTGATCGGCGCCGCGAGCAGTCGCACGCGTGCTTCGCCCGGCCCGGGCGGGGCGATTTCCATATCCTCCACCCGCGCCACTTCGCTGGGAACTCCGTATTGATGAAAAACAATCGCCCTGACTTTCGACATGTTCCCCCTAGGATGCCGCGCCGTGCCCGACTCGACAAAACCTTTCACCACGCCCGCGCCCGCTTCCGTTCGGGGCGGCAGGGACGGTTACGGCACCGGTGCGAGGCTCGCGCTCCTGGGCGTGGCGGTCAACTTCCTCCTCGCGGTGGTCAAGATCGTCGCCGGCGTGCTCGGCAATTGCTACGTCCTCATCGCCGACGGCATCGAATCGTCGCTCGATATCTTCGCCTCATTCGTCATTTGGTTCGGGCTCAAGGTCGCCGCGGAGCCCCCAGACACGGAACATCCCTATGGCCATGGCAAAGCTGAGCCGCTCGCCTCCGTGGCCGTAGCCATCGCCGTCATCGCCGCCGCCATCGGACTGGCCATCCAGAGCGTCCGCGAGATCGTCACGCCGCATCACGCCCCCGCCAAGTTTACCCTCCTCGTCCTCATCGTCGTCGTCATCATCAAGGAGACCCTCTTTCGCAAGGTCTCCCGCGCGGCGCAAGACCTGGGCAGCACGGCGGTGAAGACCGACGCCTGGCATCATCGCACCGACGCCATCACTTCCGTCGGCGCTTTCATCGGCATCTCCATCGCTCTGATTAAGGGACCTGGTTGGGAGCCAGCCGACGACTGGGCGGCGCTTTTCACCTGCGGCCTCATTGGTTTCAACGGTTACCGCCTGCTCATGCCGGCGCTTCACGAAATCATGGACACGGCCCCTTCCCCGGAGTTGGAAGCCACCGTCCGGGCGATCGCCTCGGGGGTGCCGGGTGTCGAGGACGTGGAAAAGTGCCACGTCCGCAAGATGGGGCTCGAATACTACGTGGACATCCATATCGGCGTAAACGCCGACCTCACGGTCCGAGCCGGCCACGACATCGGACACTCGGTCAAGGACACCATTCGGACGGTCAAACCGCAAATCGCGGACGTGCTGGTCCACATCGAACCTGTCGACAGCCCGCCGAAGGGTAGGCCGAAGGCCTAAAAAAGGCAGCCCAACGAGGTGGCGGAGGGATATGGGAGTGTTCGGTGGGTGGGCGAGAAAGCAAAGCGAGAGACGAGCGGCGCCTTGGGGTTGACCACCCACAAACGGGCCCGCCCTGAAGGGCCCCACAAACGTATGGGGCATGGCATCCCGCGTGAGGCACAATAGTTGCTATAACCACCATAGTGAATCATTGGACTATATTATTGGCGCTTTTCGTAGTCGTGACCCATTGCGTCGTCATCTTCTGGCCCCGCAAGCCGCTCAAGGTCCCGTTGGATGAAAATGGCCTGCCTGTTCTCTGGTGCAATGAGACCGAAAACCGAAAGGACGTGGCCTGTGTCTGGTGGGGCGAAGACCAGACCGCCGTGACAACCGGCGACACCGCCAGTCAACCAGCGCCGCTCACCTCATTCAGCGAAACGGTCCGACCCTTGTCTTCGGAAGCCCCTGTGAGTCAGCGGTCGGTCGCCTGAGGCGACAAAGTCTGGGTTCCGCAGGTCAGCCACCTGGTTCGGATCACGCAGGTTTCCGAGAATGGCGTTTGAATGAATTTCCTCGGCAGTGGGTCGTCTCAAGAGCACAATACGCTTCCATCGACGCCATGAAAAAACTCCTCTTCCTCCTCACCCTCGTTGCCAGTCTCATCGCCCTGCCTCCTCTTGCGGGAGCCAAGGACAAAGACAAAGATAAAGATAAGGATCGCGACTCCGATCGGGACAAGAAAGAGTTTAAGGATACTCGGAACGAGGTGCGTGAGTTGCGCGAGCAATATGGAAGATTGGTGGACGTCGTAAATCAAGGCGGCGTAAACCGGCGGACACGGGACGATGTCGACGCTATCGGCGGTGAAGTTCAGCGCGTCGGCGCACAGTTCGATCACGGAAATTACAATGCTGGGGATCTGCACGATCGCGTCAGTCGGTTGCTGAATTCCATCAGCCGCACCCGCGATCAGATCAGATACGACGACGCCCATCGCCCTCGCTACTATCCCCGCTAGATATCAAACCTCACACTTGAGAAGGTAAAAGAGATCTTCGACCGGCAGTCGTAAGGTCACCTATCCGAGTGACGTAGTCGACGAGAAGTAGGCGCTTTGTGCGCCCTACTTGACGTTGCTCGGTCTCCGGCCAGCGGATGATTGCTTCCGGAAACTGGCCGCGCCCCGGCAACTCCTCGCCCGCGGCCATCTTCTCCCTGGCCAGACACTCGCGGTCTGTACGCGCCCGTGCATCACCTCCCGTCAGCATCAAGAGAGGCACTGAGAATCCGGGCGACCATGGCGCCGACCAGCGTTTTGGCAGTCGTTGAGCCGTGCGGGACTTTTAGACGAGACCGGAAATCATAAATATCTGATGCGATATTCCTAACCTCTGAATTGTCTTGCCTGCTGACAGACAACTCCTTATTAGATACACCTATGATCAAACCAAATGGTTGGTTGCACAGGAGATCGAATGGCAAGTCTCAGGGCGGAGCCCGTTTGTGGGTGATCATACTCATCGCTGCGGTGGGCGTCGGGTATCTCGCCTGGAAGAAATTCGCGCCGCCGGCGCCCGTGGTAGCGGAGGCCACACCCCCTCCGGCGACACCACCACCCGCGACACCCGAACCGGAGATCGTAAAAGCGACGCCGACTCCAGTCCCTGCGGCCACACCCAGGCCGATCGCGGAGGCGATTCCCGCTCCGACTCCCGCGGCCACGCCTCCTCCGCTGGATATCGCCATGGTGGCGCGCAACCCGGTCCTGTGGCCGAAGCAGGTGACCCTGATAGCGCCGGCTGTCTTTCCGATTGTGATCAATGGGCAAAATGCCGGCGAGGTGAAGGCTCCGGTCGGCACCGTCCTGCGCCTCCTACGCGTCGGCGCCCAGCAAGTGGAGGTCGAATATCAAAATGGCCGGCACCTGATTCCTTTGGCCTCGACGGATCTGATGCCGCGCGCGTTGGCGACCTTCCGGGCGATGGGTTCCACGCTTTCCGTGGCCACGCCACCGCCGGTGGCCGCGACCACGGTAGCACCGGCCGCAACACCAGCAGGGAGTCCGCCACCGTTGGGGGACAAGCTGAAGATTGAAGTCACGGTGGAGCGAAAGCGCCTGGATGCGGTGCGAGCGGCAGGCACCGAGGGCAATGCGATGACGACGACGGACAAGTACAACTATGTGATCAAGGTGCAGAGCCGCGAGTTTGCCGACGTCCCGCCATTGGATGTCGAGTACGTCATCTTCGTGGAGCGACAAAAGATCGGCACCAAGAAGGATGCAGACACCATCGAGCGGATTACGGGCAAAACAAAGACGGAAGTGCTAACAAAAAAAACTGCTGCGCAATCCATGTCGACCAGCGAAATCGTAGTCCACAAAGCGTCGATTCGCCAAGGACTCGACACCACGTATTCGTACACCAGCGGCGGGCGGCTAAAAGTCGAAGACGATATTCTCGGCGTCTGGGTGAAAATCTTTCGTGAAGGCCACGTCGTAGCGGAAATCGCAAACCCGTCCACGGTGAAGAGCCGCGGCTGGCAAGGCAAGGGAGGCTGACCCGTCAAGGGCGTCGTGACAGCCTGAGATCGTCTATCGTGAATCTGTATGACAGAATCTTGATGATGATTCCCGGTACGTGCAGTCCAAAGCGCCGAAGGCCGGGAATCCTCGATCGCGGAGCGCTCCGCGAACAGCGTGATCTGGAGTGCGGAGATGGCCGGGGCGATCAACGACTCTTCGCCGCCCTGCGACGATTGAGCAGCACTTTGCAGGCGCTCTTGATCCGCGTGAGAATGTAATAAACCGTCTGCGACCGGATGCGGACGAGGTGGCCGCCCACAATCTTCGGCACGAAATCGGCCGGCAGCGCCATGACGCTCTCGAGCGCTAACCCGTCGAGGCCTTTGCACAAAATCGAGGTCATCGCCTTGGTGAGCGTCTGGACCTGCGGTCCCAGGGTGACCCGAAAGTGCGCATGCTGATGCGCGTCCAATTTCAGGAACACCCCCACCGTATCCGTACATTCTTCATCCTTGCGCACGTCCTCGAGATCAAATGTCTCGCCCAGCTTGGGCTCGTGCTTCTTTGCCTGTTCCGCGTAGGCGATCAGGTTTTCCCGCTTCTCCTCTTCGGGTAATGACTCGAAGAGACAGATGATCGCCGCGAGCTTCGGCGGATACATCGAAACTGCCTCTTCCCCGGACGAGTCTGGACAAGCTTGGGACATGGTTCCGTGTCAATCGGGTGTCAGCTCCGCTCGATCGGAGCCCGCACCTTATTCCCCCACTCCGTCCACGAGCCATCGTAATTGCGGACGATGTTGTAGCCGAGGAGATACGTCAGCACGAACCACGTGTGACTGCTGCGTTCCCCGATACGGCAATACGCGACGATGTCCGCATCGGTCGAGAGCCCGCAGCCCTCGGTATAGATCTTCCGCAGTTCGGCCGCGCTCTTGAAAGTGGCATCCTCCTTCACCGCCGTCTTCCACGGGACGCTCTTCGCCCCGGGAATGTGCCCCCCGCGCAGCACGCCTTCCTGCGGGTACTCCGGCATGTGCGTCACCTCACCCTTGTATTCCCCGGGCGAACGCACATCGATGAGCGGCTTCTTTGCCTGGCTCTGGGCCAGCGCATCCTCATAGAAAGCACGAATCTCCGCGTCGAGCCGCTTCACCGGCACCGGATATTGGGCCGCGGGATACTTCGGCTTTTCCTTGGTCACCGGGCGGCCCTCCTTGATCCACTTGTCCCGCCCCCCATCGAGGATCTTCACCTTCGTATGGCCGAAAAGCCGGAAGGCCCACAGCGCGTAGGTGGCCCACCAGTTCGATTTGTCGCCATAGAAGAGCACCGTCGTGTCGGGCCCGATCCCATGCTTCGCGCACAGCGCGGCGAAGGCCTCGGGCGTAATGTAATCCCGCACCAGCGCATCCTGCAGATCCTCGCGCCAGTCGATATGCACCGCCCCGGCAATGTGCCCGGTATCGTAGAGCAGCACGTCCTCGTTGCTTTCGACGATTCGGGTATTCGGTTCGTCGAGATGCGCAGCGAGCCAGTCAGTACTGACCAACACCTCGGGATGGGCGTAGGCGGAAGGGGTGTCACTCATAGGTCCGCAAGAGTAGCGAAGAAGCCGCGCCATCCTCAAGGGGCATCCCTCAGTTTCTGGTTTAAGGTTATTCCGATGGGGGCTTTCGTCGGCGCGAGGTTGGAGCCTTGGTGCCGGTATTGGGATCGGCGCTATTTGCGGAATACGTTTCCGCCGGGGAAAACTAGAAACCAGAAACTTTGGTTGGCCCCGGGATGCGCTATTCAGACGAAGATCGCCGCGATTTCTCGCTGCATCCCCTCCGCCGCCACCCGCGGCTCCGGCGCATTCCGGATGGGCCTCCCAACGACAATGTGGTCCGCTCCCGCGCGGAAAGCCTGCTCCACGGTCATCGTCCGCTTTTGGTCGTCGCCCCCCTTTTCCGACTCCGCGCGGATGCCCGGCGTGATGATGATCGGTCCCGCCCCCAATTCGCGCCGCAAGCGCGCCGCCTCCTGCGCCGAGCAAATCAAACCATCGATCCCCGCCTCGATTGCCTTCCGCGCCCGGAGCGACACCAATTCCTCGACCGCTCCGCTCCACCCCATCTCCCGCACCTCCGCCTCATCCACACTTGTCAGGACCGTCACGGCCAGCAAACGCAGATTCCCGCGCACCGGCGTCACCGCGCGGTACACCCCGCTCGTCCCATGCAAGGTCGCAAAGTCCGCACCATGCCGCGCGAGATTCGCCACCGCCCCGCGCACCGTTGCGGGCACATCTGAAAATTTCAGGTCCGCAAACACCTTCTTCCCCCGTCCCTTCAACTCCGCGAGCAGCGTGAAGTAATCTCCGCTCATGCAGAACTCCAGGCCCACCTTGTAAAAAGTCACGGCGTCCCCAAGCCGATCGATCCAGATCCGCGCCTCGGCCAGCGTGGGGACATCGAGAGCAAAGATCAGCCGGTCGCGTGGTTCGATGGCTTTCGTAGAGAGCAAAAAGTCAGTGGGCATGTCGGGTGACGTTTGTCGCCGCAATCCCCCGCCCGCTCAATCTTGAAATCGCGGAACAAGGAGACCGTCGATCGCCCCCGAATGAATTTAGGGCATTTAGCGAAAAGGTTCTGTGGCGACACTGGCATCGGAGATACGTTGCGGTCTCATTTGGGAGCGCTGCTCACTGTCAGGAGGATTGGCTTGGCGTTAAGAGTTCCGATTACGACCGGCGCTCCCAGTGGATATCTTCCGGGCGAAACGGAAGTGGTGAAAAACTCGTTCAGCTTCGCACCGGCTGGCATTGGATAAATTGTGGGAGCGCCAACGTCGCTCCCGCCACTCTCGACTCGCAGTAAGACTTGCGCGGACTCGGCGTGAGAGAGATCCGATGTTGCTGCGCCTGCCGCCAGGACTAACTTGGCTTCGTAAGGAGACTTCCCCGCAGACGAGATTGATACGCTCATATGCTTGCCGTCGGCATCAAGGGAAACGGTCGCGTCGCGGTCGGTCGCAAGCAGGAGGCTCGTTCCGTGCATGGAACCATCATGGACAACCTCTGGCACTCTGATGAAAAAGGATTCGGATGGCAGCGCGTGTGGGCGTGGCGAGCAACCCGCGACGGCGAATAGAGCCACAGATGCTGCAAGAATCAACAAACGAAGCTTCATAGACCTGTTTACCTGAACCACATTTCCCGATTTGGCGATGGCTTTTTGCCGTGGCACCGGCGATCCGTTTGAGGGCGTCGAGATGCATCTGCGCGGCTCCGTACCCTCACGCCTGTCCGAATGAGAATCTTCTTCATCCTCCTGGCCACTCTCTGGCTCGAGCCCCGCACGCATGCCCAACTCATCGCTAGCGAGGGCTTCAACTATCCCGATGGCGTAGAACTCAATGGCCAAAATGGCGGCAACGGATGGAACGGTCCCTGGTTCGCCGCTCCAGAATCTCACGGGATCACGATTAGCGCGCAGGGCATGACTTTCCAAAAGCTGGCCGTGAGCGGTGGCAAGAGCCTGCAAGATGGCAAAGACACGCGAATATTTCGCTATCTTGACACCGGGCGGCCGGAAGTCGCGCCGCTGGTCGAACAGGGCGCGGCCGGCAAAAGCTTTGGCAAGGACGGTACGACGATTTGGATTTCGTTTCTCATCGCCAACACGTCCTTCCCCAAGCAGGCCGCCGGCGGCATCCACCTCATGGATGGCATCACCCTGGGGGCGACCTACAAAAAAACGCAACGCATCCAGATGGGCCGGCAGAACATGGGAACGCACTGGCTCCTGGTGCGTGTCGATCAAGGCGGGCCTGCCGCTGGCAAATGGGACGGCACCGTGACTTCCGATGCCACCGCGCGCCTGCTCGTCTATCGTTTCGACTTCAAGGCTGGCCCTGAAGAAGCCTGGATGTGGGTGGACCCTGCGCCGGGTCATGAGCCCGACATCGCCAGAGCCGATCTGCACGCCCCGCAGATCGCCGACTTCCGCTTCAACGCCGTCAATGTCGGCTCGGGCAATGGCGCAACGTTCGACTTTGACGAACTGCGCATCGGCGCGACGTTCGCGGCAGTTGCGCCGTCCGCCGATTGACTGGGACGCAGACAAAGTCACGCGGCTGGTCAGGGTGACAGGGTCGCCGGCCATCAAACGATCGCCGATTGGTTGGCTGGCACGCGGCTATTTTGGAACGAGGCTGGTTTTGTTGAGCGCCGTCGCTTTGTCGATGCCCATGGCGCTTTTAGAAATCCGTCCGCGAAGCAAGGTCTGGAATCGCGTCACCAGGATTGATCTCTGCGGAGACAATATGGTCGCGGCCCGGTTGTGTCTTGAGCAGCACCTGACCAGAGGGAGCGATGAGATGGGACGCAAGCTCCTGCGGCGGAGCCCCGTTATTGACGCTGCACACGAAAAGTCCCTGCTCGATGGCTCGCGCGATGAGGATGTGATCCCAAATTCGGTCGTGCGGCTGGATGGCGTTGTTGATGTGAAAGACGATCTGCGCGCCAGCTCGCTTGAGTCGTGCCCACATGGCAGGGAAGAGCAACTCGCGGCAAGCAAGCACCCCGATTGTGAGATCGCCGACGCGAATGACTTCCGACTCAGTTCCAGGTGTGAAGTGGCGGCGATCAAGGCTCGAAAGCTCGATCTTGTGATACGCATGCCGCCCGCCGTCGGCGATCAACGTGACGACCGAATTGCGCCATGTCCCATCCGTCAAAGTCGCCGTGCCGAAGATGCAGTGGCATTGGCGCGCGCGCACTACTCGTTGAATCTCGCGAATGGCGGCCTCGATTTGTTCCGCGTCGAGGCGGCGCAAAAAGGCATCGTCATTCGGGAAGTAACCGGAGAGCACGCCCTCGGGGAACACCACCCAATCGCCGGGCTGGGTGGATTCACAGACTGCCCGCATGCGGTTTTGATTGGCGGCAAGGTCCTGGCCGACGACGAGTTGGGCGATGCTTAATTTCATAAAGGTGCACTGCGCGTGGATGGACAAAAGCGACGCCAAATTAAGCGGCAGAGTTGTACCACCGCGATGACGAATACTGGGATGAGCCACCCGAAAAAGATGATTGGAACAGTATCGTTGTTGTCGAAGCCCTCCCAGGGAGACTCTGCACCGAGTCGCTCGGCACGTGCGACGCCGAGCGGATTGTAAATCTCGGTGATGAAAAGAACCCACATCAACCAGGTAGCGAAAATGGCGATGCCAGCACGCCAACGAAAGCTGCAACGCGAACGTGGGAGAGCAAATAGTATTGCCAAAGGGCAGGCTATCGGAAGCCAGCCCTCTGCAATCTGAACGAGATGCCATTGCTGATCGGGCGTCATGAATGAGCTTTGTTCGGGTCTATTTCCAACGGGCGCGCCGAGTCGCCCATGATCCCAAGATCGGCGTTTGGTCAGGAATTGCGGTCACGGTTTTCCACGTTGGATGCTGCAAGCGATCTCCGCTGGCCAAGCGGAAACGGCTCGATTTTGGCTGTGTTTTCGAGTGCGGGGACATTCCGGCGAAGCCCAAAAGCTTTTCGCACTTTGTTACATCCGCCGGCCCTTGCAGGAAAGATCCCTGTGCCTTCACTGCGATAACGCATACACACGACACGGCAACAATCCCGATAAAATAACAAGAATAACCATCCCATGAACGCCACCACCACCGAGCCCAAGAACGTCATCTACACCGCGAAGACCCACACGACCGGAGGCCGGGAGGGCGGCGCTTCCCGCACCTCGGATGGCCGCTTGGACATCAAGTATTCCCCTCCCGGCGGCCCGGGGACTGGAACCAATCCGGAGCAATTGTTTGCCGTGGGCTGGTCGGGCTGTTTTCTCAGTGCGATCAACGTGCTCTAGCCGATGAGCAAAGATACCAACCCGCGGCAGGTGGCCATCGTCACCGGCGCGTCGAGCGGCATTGGACTGGGCATCACCCAGGCGCTCCTCGAGCACGGCTTTCGTGTCGTCGCCAATTCCCGCACGATCAGCAAATCCAAGGACCTGAGAGCCTCCGCGGACCTCGTCCTGGTGGACGGCGACATCGGTAAGAAGGAGGCCGCCATCAGAGTGGTCGACGCGGCGGTGAGCCACTTTGGCCGTCTCGATCTGCTCGTGAACAACGCGGGGATCTACCTTCCCAAGCCATTCACAGAATATACACCCGAGGATTTCGAATTGATGATCGCCACGAATATTGCGGGATACTTCTTCGTGACACAACAGGCGGTGACCCAAATGCGCAAACAGAAGACCGGCCACGTCGTGTGTATTTCCACGGCGCTGACCGATCAGCCATTCGCCGGCGCGCCCATCTCCCTGCCCGTCATCACGAAGTCGACCATGCCCGCGTTCAGCCGCGCCCTGGCGATGGAGTTTGTGGCGGACGGCATTCGCGCCAATACGATCTCGCCCGGCGTGGTGGACACCCCGCTGCACGCCCACGACGACCACGAGGCGCTGAAAAAGCTGCACCCGATTCCGCGATTGGTCCAGGTGTCCGAAATCGTGGATGCGGTGCTCTATCTGCAATCAGCGCCCATGGTGAATGGGGAAAACATTCGCATCGATGGAGGAGCCCATGCCGGCGCCAAGTGGTAACCAGCCGGTGGCGAGTGGTCTCAGTGCGCGGGTGAGCGAACTCGGCATCGTCCTGCCTGCTCCCCCGAGACCTCTCGGGGCCTACATCGAATCCGCCGAGGGCGGGAATTTGCTCTTCCTCAGCGGGATGCTGCCGGTGGTGAATGGAAAGCTCGCCATCTCCGGCCGCCTGGGTGAAAACCTTTCGGTCGAGGAAGGCCAGGAAGCCGCGCGTCTCGCCGCGCTCAACTCGCTCGCCGTTGCCAAACAACATCTCGGCGATCTGGACCGGCTCAAGAAGCTCGTGAAACTCACCGTGCTGATGGTGACGACCGGGCAATTTGTCGAGCACGCGGCGGTCGGAGACGGCGCTTCCAATTTGTTCGGGCAACTCTTTGGACCACAGGCCGGGCATGTCCGCGTGGTCTACGGAGTGCAAAGCATGCCGCTCGGAGCGCCGGTCATGGTCGAGACGGTCTTCGAGTTCGGTTAGCGCGGTCCCGCGGGGAGTGGCTCAATTTAGAGTGGGTCTCCGCATACAGATATTCGACGCCCGCATGTTCACGGTGGCGCAAACTCTCCGACGTCGAATTTCCTCCAGAAGTCCTGCGCGGCGAGGACGTCGGACGGTTTTTCCCCAACGATGATCTTCTTCAGGCCCTGACACTGGCGAATCACCTCGAGGCTGTCCTTGGCGAAGTTCGCCGGCGTGAGTCGAATCTCCGATAGGTTCATCCCTTTGAGCGGCGACAGGTCGTGCAACTGAGGGCAACCGAAAAGATTCAGCGACGTCAATGGCATCCCCGCCAGCGGCGACAGGTCGGAAACCGGCGTCTTGCTGCAGTTCAGCGTCGTCAGTTTCATCCCATGCAAGATCGACAGGTCGGAAGGGGCAGTTCCCGGTTAGTTCTTACCGGATACTCACCGCCGGTCAACCTTCGCGGCCATCGACTCGGCTCAGTCACCGATTGCGGGCTGGCTCTTCATCTCCGCGCGTTCCCCTCGACACCCGAGGGCTGTTGCTGCGAACGTCCACGGGTGAAACTCATTGCTCCGTCGAAAGCGGAAACCGCCCTGCTCGAGCCTTTTCCAGGACTGGCGCTGGACTGCATTCACCTACCCCGATCTGTGGAGGCTATCGAGCAGGCTGGCCGTGAGATCGTGGCGGCGGGCGTCGCCGGATTCGACACCGAATCGAAACCCACTTTCCACGTCGGAGAAAAAAGCAGTGGCCCGCATGTGGTCCAGTTTGCCCTGCGGGATCGAGCGTTCCTCTTTCAGCTTCATCAACCGGAATGCCGGGCTCTCGTATCAGAGTTGCTCCAATCCGAGCGGGTCCTGAAAGTCGGATTCGGATTGCGGAATGATCGTGGCCAGATCCGGTCCCGTCTGGGCGTCACGCTCCGCGCCATTGTGGACCTCGACCATGTCTTTCGGAAACGCGGGTACCGAGGACAGATCGGCGTGCGGGCTGCTGTCGGAGCGGTGCTTCAGCAGAGCTTCCGGAAATCGAAGCGTCTCACCACGAGCAACTGGGCGGCGCCGCACCTTACTCCGATGCAACTTCTCTACGCCGCCAACGATGCCTTCGCCGCTCTTCGAGTCATGGAAGGATTGGGCCTGGACCCGGACAAGCGCTAGCCACCATTTCTCTACACCCCCGGGCATTTATGACCTCTTCCGATAGTTCGGTGATTCATTGCACCGCACCGGATATTTATCCCATAGATGCCGTGGGAAGGTTCTGCCTTGCTTTAGCGCACTACCTGGATCGTGCGGGCTTTTCGACGAAACTTTATGCAGACAGATTTCCACCAAAACTCGCGGGTAAAATACGCGAAAGAAGCGACATTTTCCAAAGTAATGGTCCGGACGATCTCATCCTCGTAAACTATTCCATCCACGATCCGCGACTCGTTGATATCCTGGAATTACCCAATCCAAAAATTTGTTATTTCCATGGCGTCACCCCGCCTGAGCTACTGCAAGAGTTCGAACCCGTTACGGCTGAATTATGCCGCAAATCCATCACGCAGTTTCCGCAATTGGCCATGTTCGACGGGGTCATGGCCAATTCAGTATTTACCTCGTCCGTTCTTGCGCCGTATATGGCAGGCCGCGCGATCGGTATCGCCCCGCCGGTATTTCCGTCACGATTCAAGATGCATGGATGTGCGGCCCATAAGGGCGGAGACGATCTTACCCTTCTCTTCGTCGGCAGAATCGTGCCGCACAAAAGGATTGAGGAATTGTTTAACGTTCTCGCAGAGGTCAGACGGGTAGACTCTTCCGCGCGCCTCATCGTGGTCGGAAGCGGGACCAACCAAACCTATTCGCAGTTTTTGCGGGACTATGCCGCAGGATTGCAAATACCGGATGGCAAGATTGTGCTGACGGGAATGGTGACCGATGCCGAATTGGCACGTTACTATTTATCGGCGGATGCTTTCCTGTGTATGAGCCTGCATGAGGGGTTTGGGATTCCGGTGGTGGAGGCCATGGGCTGCGGATTACCCGTTTTTATTCGTGAGGGAAATGCCACTACGGAAGTGGCCGGCGATTGCGGAATTGGTTTCCGGGGCAATGACTATGCCGCCATCGCTCAATTAATACTGCGACTGCTCTCGGATCGCGAGGGCCGCGCGGAGATGATTCGCCGTGGCCGCGTTCGCCACCAGATTCTCTTGGAACAGAACACCCCGGCGTTCTGGAAATCCGTATGTGAGAGTGCACGTCATACGGCTGCTTCCCGCCTTCCGTAATCTCCTTCGGCGATCCGAGGACGCGAGTTCCGTCCCTCACTGGGCGGCGTGCAGCGCTACCATGACCGAATGTCGAGTCCGCTCCTCCACCACATTGACGTCACGTTGCTCTCAAGGTGACAACAGATTGAGGCCTAGCCAGATAGACAAAGATTTGCATGCGGTGAAAGCTGTCAATTTTTGGAAACTGGGTAAAGTGGCGGGCATGCGAGAGCTTGCCAACTTCACTCGGGCGCGGACCACGAGCACAGAACCGGCGGACGTAGCCGCGCGGCGGTGGCGGGCGAGCTTGCCGGGCGAATTGCGCCACAGAAGCCTGCTGCGCGGCGGCGCGCTCCTCTCACTGGCGATGGCCGGGTACGTCGTTTGCATGGTCGGAGCCGTTTGGCTGCCGACCTTCTTCGGACGAACGGTTTCCCTGGCAGTGGCGCCCCTCATGATTGGCGCCTTGTTCGTCATTGGCCATGATGCGGCCCACAACAGCCTCACGCCCTACGGATGGCTGAACCGCCTGCTGGGGCGACTGGCTCTGCTGCCAGCCTGGCATCCCTTCACGTCGTGGGCGTATGCTCACAACACGCTCCACCACGGCGGCACGAATCTGCGCGGAAAACATCCGGATTTCGTGCCGCTGACCCGGGAGGAATACGATCGGCTGCCACGCTGGCGCCAGCTTCTGGAAAAATTCTATCGCTCACCGCTCGGCCCCGGTCACAGCTATCTCATCAGTTTTTACTTTGGCTATATTCTCTTTCCGGGCAACGAGCGCCTCCCGCCACTGCGCCGGCAGTTCGAATGGGATCGGTTGCTGGTGTTCGGGTTCTTCGCCCTGCAAATCCTTGGGATGTATCTCCTGGCTCGCCGGACGCCGGGACTGTTCTTGCCGCCGCTCGCTTATGCGTTCCTGGATGTGATCATGCCCTGGATGCTCTGGGTGCATTTCATGGGGTTTATCTCTTTCATTCAGCATACGCATCCGCAACTGGCATGGTACGACGATCCGCGGGAGTGGTCCTTCTACCACGTCCAGCTCAAAAGTTCGACGCATGTGGTCTTCCCCTTCCCGATCGAACGCATGTTCAACAACATCATGGACCACGCCGCCCATCACATCGACCCGGCGATCCCACTTTATCACCTTCCGAAAAGCCAGCGCCTGCTGGAGCAAAGCTGCGAGGAGCATGCGGCGGTCATCCGCTGGACTCCCTGGCAATACCTGGAATTGTGCCGCGTCTGTAAGCTCTACGATTTCGAGCGGCACTGCTGGACCGATTTCGATGGCAATGCCACCTCGGAAACGGGATTGCCCAACCTGGCCTTCAAGGGCGTCAAGGCGCCCGCGGCCGCGTTCGCGGAATCCGGGTCGGCTGCGCAATGACGCGTCAGTTCTGATCAGACGGGCGGTCAGTGACGGAAGTTGTTCGAGGTGATGACCTACCATCGCCGCACACTGCACCAAGTATGTCGCTTCCCCTCAGCGTTTCTGCGTAGGGATTTCGCCCACGTTCAGTCCGCATTGCGGCACTCAGAAAGGTTCGAACGAACCGCATTCGGATAATATCTGTCTCCCAATTATCCCGGAGAGCGAAGGATTCATCAACAGCATCGTCCGACCTTCCATTTAAAGAGGTTTCGCGGGGTCCCGCCCCTATCGAAACGGGCCAAATTGGAAAGGATAGTCGATTCGTTATAGCTTTTATAATGCCCGGAAGAAAAAAATATGATCAAAATAGATGCACAGCGATATTTCCTGTGCAATCTATAGGCCTATGCCTCCCATGAAATGCGCCTCACGCGCGCAGCAAGTCGTGAAAATCCACCCGATCCCCCATGGCTACGCCGTCCAAGTGTACAATCAGACAGTCATGCGTGCGGATTCCGAGTATGAAGCCGTCCGGTTGGCCGAAGGGCTGCGCCGGGCTTTTCGGTAGTCTGTTTCCTCGCCTTTCAGCGGCGCGCCAAATGCTCCGTAGAGATGGCCGATGGCCATTCTCAAAAGCTTTCCCTGGCTGCGCGAACGCGTCCGGATCCAACTCACGGAATGGGGCTATGATGTGCAGGTCTACAGCCAGACCGTGATGCGAACAGGCAACTTTCGTGAGGCGACCCGTTTTGCCGTCGCGCTCCGGCGGGCGCTGACCAAAAAACAGCCCCCCGCCGCAGGGGACACGAAGAATCCGAAAGCCGAATCTCGAAGAAAAGCCCGAACGAGTAACGAGGACTGAGCGACCTCCAGGAGCGGGCGCTCTTCCATGTTCCATCCTGATGAATTTGTCTTCGAGCCGGATTTTGGGAATTTGGACTCCCGGCCTCGGGGCGCTGGCGCATGAATTGCTGAACAAAGGTGGTCATGTCGTTGCCCATTCTTTCCATCGCCCTCCTTGGCCTCGGGTTCCTCGTCGCCCTCGCCGGAACCATCCTGATGCTCATCTCGGCGTTTCGCCAAAGCGTCGGCTGGGGCCTGGTCGTTCTCTTTGCCCCTTGCGGCAATCTCATCTACACCTGCGTTCATTGGGCTGAGGCGAAGTTAGGCTTTCTCGTGAGCTTCGCTGGCGTCGCGATGTGCGTAGGAGGGGTATTTGCTCTGCCCAACGCCCGGGCGGCCATTGTCGAGGCAAGTCAAGGGCATCTGCCCGGTCAGCCCCCCCCCGCCGCAGCGGCGCCCAAGGCGCCTACGGTCGCCGACCTCAGCGCCCAGATCGCGGAGAAGCGGAAACTGGTCGAGGATCTGCAAGGCGCTTTCGTGAACTATGGCCGCGATTTACCCGCGCAGTATCAGGCGCTCGAGAAGCGACGGACGTCGCTCAAGGCGGGCGACGAAGCGGCCATCACGAAATTCAACGAAGATGCCGCCGACTACCAGGTGAAGAACAAGCGGCACCGGGAAATCCAACAGGAAATCGCTGGCGCGCAGTCTGCTCTCGATCAATTAATCGATGCGCGGTCGCGAGCGGCGGCGGGAGGACGTGCCGGTGGCGCCGGCAGCAAGCAAGTGGTGATGTACACGACTTCGCACTGCCCGGCCTGCAAAGCGGCCAAGCAATACATGGCCCAGAAGGGAATCCCGTACCAGGAGATTGACGTCGAGGCGTCGCACGACGGAATGGCCGCGTTTCAGAAGCTCGGCGGGCACGGCGTGCCGCTGATCCTGGTCGGCGAAAAGAAGATGGAAGGCTTCAATTCGCAGGAACTGGAGCGGATGCTCCTGTAATTCCGAGGGAAGGGCGAGCCGTCCAGCGGGCTCAGGGGTATATGAACTCGCTCACACTGGCTCTCGACTTGAGCCGTGCCCGCTCCTATCTACATCCCCTCTCCATTCATGAGCACCGAAGTCCCCGCCGCCCCGACCCCGTCTGATTTCATCCGCGACATCGTTACCGCCGACCTTGCGGCGGGGAAAGTCCAGAAGGTCATCACCCGTTTTCCGCCCGAGCCCAATGGGTACCTCCATATCGGCCACGCCAAATCCATTTGCCTGAACTTCGGCATCGCGCGCGAATTTGGCGGGGTGTGCAACCTGCGCATGGACGACACGAATCCGACCAAGGAGGAAGTCGAGTATGTCGAAAGCATCATCGAAGACGTGAAGTGGCTGATCGACGGCTGGGCGGATCACGTCCTGCGCTTCAAAAGCGTGGGCGATACCAGCGGCCAGGGAATCCCCCTCGCCGGCGCCGCGACTGAACCCCTCTACGCCTCCGATTACTTTCAGCAGCTCCATGACTACGCTGTCGCGCTCATCAAAGCGGGAAAGGCTTATGTCTGTGACCTGACGCCCGAGCAGACGGACGCGTATCGCGGCGCCCCGGGGGAACCGGGCAAACCCTCGCCGTGGCGCGACCGCAGCATCGAGGAAAATCTGGATCTCTTCGCCCGCATGAAAGCCGGCGAATTTCCCGATGCGGCCCGTTCGCTACGCGCGAAGATCGACATGGCGCATCCCAACGTGTGGCTGCGCGACCCCCTGCTCTACCGCATCCGGCACGCCGCGCATCACCATACAGGAGACGCGTGGTGCATCTACCCGCTCTACGACTACGCGCATTGCCTGTCGGACAGCATCGAAGGAATCACCCATTCCATCTGCACGATCGAGTTTGAAGTGCATCGCCCGCTCTACGACTGGGTCATCGACAATCTCCCCGTGCCACAGCCGCGCCCTCACCAGTACGAGTTCGCCAAGCTGATGCCGACCCACGTCGTGATCTCGAAACGCAAGCTGCTCGCGTTCGTCAATGAAGGGGTCGTGACGGGTTGGGACGATCCGCGGATGCCCACGCTGAGCGGCTTGCGGCGGCGGGGCGTCACGCCCGAGGCCATCCGCACCTTTGTCACGAGCGTCGGCGTCACGAAGTTCGTCAGCAGCACGGATTACGCGGTTTTCGAGCACGCCGTCCGAAACGACTTGAACACGCGCGCCCTGCGGCGTCTCGCGGTGCTGCGTCCGCTCAAGATCGTCATCACCAATCTTCCCGAGGGTCATTTCGAGGAACTTCCCGCGGGAAACAATCCGCAGGATCCCGAAGCCGGGACGCGTCTCGTTCCATTCAGCCGCGAGCTGTGGATCGAGCAGGACGACTTCGAGGAAGTCCCGCCGCCCAAATATTTCCGGCTCAAGCCCGGCGGCGAAGTGCGGTTGAAGTATGCCTACATCATCAAGCTCGATGAAATCATGAAGGATGCGGCGGGGAACGTGATCGAATTGCGCTGCACCGCCGACCTCGATTCCAAGACCGGCGGCGCGACGAGCGGGCGGAAGATCAAGGGGACGATCCACTGGGTCAGCGCCCCGCATGCCTTCGACGCGGAGGTGCGACTCTACGACCGCCTCTTTACCGATGCCGAGCCCGAGGCCGATGGCCGCGACTGGCGCGCCGCGGTCAATCCGCACTCCCTCGAAGTCATCACGGCCAAGCTGGAGCCGGGCTTGCAGCAGGCGACGGCGACCGACCGCTATCAGTTCGAGCGGCTCGCGTATTTCTGTGCGGATGCGAAAGACAGCGTTCCGGGGAAGCCGGTTTTTAACCGGATCATCACGTTGAAGGACACGTGGAAGGGAAGTAATCAGTAATCAGTATTCAGTGCTCAGTAATCAGTGGACCGGCGCCATCGTGGCTCGTTCACGAGAGGATTTGTGGGAATTACCACCTTCGAATGAGGAACGCTGATTATTGACAACCGATCACTGATTCCTTTCCCCGCAGCAATACCGGGCTACGTTTCACCCCACCTATGGAACGAAAAAAGCCCTCTGACTTCGACCAGGAACTCCTCGACATCTACGACGATTACGCGCACAGCCGCATCAATCGCCGTACCTTCTTCGATCGCGCCTCGAAATTTGCCGTCGGTGGCTTGACGGCCGCCGCCATTCTCGACGCGCTCAGTCCGAACTACGCCTGGGCGGACCAGGTCGCCAAGGACGATGCGCGGATCAAGACGGAGACCGCAGATTACGATTCACCCAAGGGTGGCGGGAAGATCCGCGGCTACCTCGCGCAGCCCGCTGGCGCGGCGGCGAAACGACCCGGGGTGCTGGTGGTTCACGAGAACCGTGGGCTCAATCCCTATATCCAGGACGTGGTGCGGCGTGTCGCGGTCGAGGGTTTCCTCGCCTTCGGGCCGGATGCGCTCACGCCCCTGGGAGGTTATCCCGGCGATGACGACAAGGGCCGTGATCTCCAGGCCAAGCGGAAACCGGAAGAGATGACGGAGGATTTCATCGCCGCCGCGCAATGGCTGCAAAAGCATCCGAACTGCAACGGCAAGGTCGGGGTGGTCGGTTTTTGTTATGGAGGCGGGATGGCAAATGCGCTCGCGGTGCGTCTACCGGATGTGATCTCGGCGGCGGTCCCCTTCTATGGCCGGCAACCGGCCGCGGAAGATGTGCCCAAGATCAAGGCGGCGCTGCTGCTCCACTACGCCGAACTCGACACGCGCATTACCGAAGGGTGGCCCGCTTACGAAGAAGCGCTGAAGAAAGCCGGAACCAAATACACGGCTTACGTGTATCCCAAGGCGAACCACGGCTTCCACAACGACACGACTCCCCGCTACGACGAAGCGGCTGCGAAGCTCGCGTGGTCGCGCACCATTGAGTTTTTCAAGAAGACTCTGGGGTGAGATGAGCATGGAACGCACGGTGTGACAGCCGAAGTGAGCAAAGGGAACCGACGCACCGATAAGTGGGTTTGCTCACAAGTTCGGCCGATGGCCGTCGCGCAATCATGCGGGGAGATCTGCCGCCCCTCGGTCAGCGCGAGCGCCATTTTGCCGATGTCGGCCCGCGCCACAGTCGCTGCACGGAAGACCGTTCACTTTTTGGTCAGCCACCCGTTCCGACCCATCCATTCCGCGCAGCGCGCGGGCCAGGTGGTGACCGGTTTGTCGGCCTGCGGGCGCAGACCGTAGCCGTGGCCGCCGGTGTCGTAGATGTGCACTTCGCAGGGAATGCCGGATGCCTTGGCCAGAGCGGCGAGGAGGAGGTCGTTGCGGACGTCCACGTGATCATCCCACGCGTGAACGAAGAACAATGGCGGCGTGTCCTTCGGGACGACGACATCGTCGCGAAGTTTGTCCGTCTTGGCGTCGTAGGAATAGGCGGCGTAGATCGGCATCGCGAAATCGGGACGGCACGAGGCTTTGTCGATCTCATCAATCGGCTCGTAAACTCGCCTCGAGAATTCCAGGGCCAGACGCACGGTGAGATGCCCGCCCGCGGAAAACCCGAGCGCACCGATGCGCGCCGGATCGATCCCCCACTCACCGGCATGGCTGCGCACGAGACTGATCGCGCGCTGGCCGTCCATCTGCGGACCGAGCCAGCTCGGCGTGAATTTTGAGGTCGGGACGCGATACTTGAGCACGGCCGCGGCGACCCCGATGGAATTGAACCACTCGGCGACCTCGGTGCCCTCGAGGTCCCAGGCCAGAATGTTGAATCCACCGCCGGGACACACGACGACGCAGGTTCCATTTGCCTTGTCCTTCGGCGCCAGGAACACGTGAAGCTGCGGCTTGGTGACGTTGCCCAGGCGAATGAGCTCGCGCCCCGCGACCAGCCCGACGCCGGGTTTGGAGGTGTCTTGCTCCGGACCGTTGGCGGCCATTTCGCCGGGCGGCTTTCCGGGCCAGATGTCGATGACTTTTGCCGGTTCGACGGCGAGGGCGGTAACGGAAAAGGTGAGGAGAAAGAGGAGTCGGGAGAACATGCGGGGCATGCTGAGAGAAGAATGGCGGGCTTGGCCAGCCCACAATCCATGTCGTAAATGAGATGATGAACACCGAACTCGCTTCCCTCCCCGGCCTCCGCGCCTTCGATCTCACCGGCCGTACTGCGGTCATCACCGGGGGCTCGAAAGGTCTCGGCGCGGCGATGGCGGCTGGCCTCGCGAGCGCGGGAGCGGATGTCATGATCGTGAGCCGTAATCTCGAGGAAGCGCAGGATACGGCCGGCACCATCGCGGAGACGTGGAAGCATCGCGCTCTCGCCCGGGCGGTGGATGTGACCGACCCCGCGCAAGTCGAGGCGATGATCGCCGCGGCCATCCGCGACCTGGGCAAGATCGACATCCTGATCAATAGCGCCGGGATCAATGTGCGTGGACCGATCGAGGATTTTCCCGTCGAGACGTATCAGCAGATCATGCGGACCAACGTGGACGGCACGTGGTTCTGCTGCCGCGCGGTGGTGCCGCATATGAAGTCCCGCGGATCGGGCCGGATCATCAATCTGGCCAGCGCCCTCGGGCTCGTCGGACTGCCCCACCGGACGCCCTACACGGCCAGTAAAGGCGCCGTGGTGCAAATGACACGTACGCTCGCCTTGGAACTCGCCCCTCAAGGAATCACCGCCAATGCCATCTGTCCCGGGCCGTTTCTGACCGAGATCAATCGAGCCATCGCCAACAACGAGGAGGCGGTGCGGACGGTCGTCGGAGCCACGGCGTTCAAGCGCTGGGCACGGCTCGAGGAGATCCAGGGGGCGGCCATTTACCTGGCGAGTGACGCCGCGAGCTATGTGACCGGGGCGATTCTAAGCGTGGATGGGGGATGGACGGCGCAGTAGCCGTGCGAGTTTTCGACCCTCGGCCCGAGGCCCAGTTCGGCGTTGCAAAACCGGCGGTGCCATTAACACTTCGGTCTCCCCTACTCCCTATGCGCAAAAAAGTGGCCGTTCTCTGCTGTCTGGTTGCCTGCTTCCTCCTCTCCGTTGAATCCCTGTTCGCCGTGCGTGTGCCGCAGACGGCGCCGAAGGCCCTCAAGGAGGTGCAGGATCCCGCGGCGGTACAAGCGCATGAACAGGCGCTGGAAGCGGAGCCGAAGTCGACGGCTGCGCCCGTGGTGCCAGCGGAGTGGGTCGAACAAATCCGCCAGATGGCGACGCAGAATTCGAAACGGGAAGGCCAGGCGGTCGAGAACCTGGAAGTGGTTTTCAAAAAGGACGGCAGCCTCACCCGCCTGCTGGTGATGGTGGCGCGTGATGCGAAGCGAACTCCGAATGACAGCCAGCAAAACCACGCGGTGTGCCGGGCCAGCTACGAGGGCGGCAAGGAGCGAAAACTCAAACTCACGCCGGAGCACACCGAGGAAGGACCGGACCTCTATGAGATCCTCGGGGCCGATCAATTGGCGACCGCCTGCCAGGAATTGTCCGCCGCGCAGCGCCTGCAACTGGCCTTCATCAAGAATGGGCTGAATTACGCGCTACAAGCCAACGCGATTCCGGCGCCGAACGGGAAGTCATGGGCGTGGGAGATCGCTCCTTCCGAGGAGCAGATGCCCAATGTGATTTACGCGCTCTACTACTACCCGATCACGCATGAGCTCCACAGTATCCGGCTCGAAAACAAGGCCGCGGCGGCGAAGCTTGAGAAGGCGGCGAAACAAGCGGGGATGGAGCTGAAGTGGGTGAAGGATATGAATGACCGGTAGGGAGGGGGGAGGGAGTTCACCGCTACGTCGGGCGCCGTAAACTTTGGCATTGAGGTCGGGCTTCCAGCGGCCAGTCTTCACCGCCGTGAAATTGCTCCTCGCACCTCGAACCCTTCTCGTCGCCGCCTCGCTCCTTTTGGTGAGTCATGTTTCTCCCCCTCTTCAAGCCGTCGATGCTCCCGATACCACGGGCTGGAAGGATCTCTTCGCGACGGACCTTTCCAATGCCGTCAATGCCGAACACTGGAAATGGGAGGACGGCGCGCTCGTGGCGAAGGATCACGAAACGCTTTGGACCAAGGACTCGTATTCCAACTTTATCCTCGATCTGGAGTTCAAAGTCGCGAAGGAATCCAATAGCGGAGTCTTTCTCCGCTCCGGCGACATCAAGAACTCACTCGCGGCGCTGGAAATCCAGGTCCATGAAAGCACCGACGGCAGCCGCGTGGGCATGGTGGGTGCGATCTACGATGCACAGCCCCCGGCAAAGGACATGGCCAGGCCCGTGGGCGAGTGGAACCACTATACGATTGCCTGCAAGGACAACCTCGTGATCGTGGTCTTCAACGGGGAGGAAGTGATCCACGCCGATCTCAACGAATGGATTGAAGCGGGGAAGAATCCAAATGGCACGCCGAACAAGTTCAAGGTCGCCCTCAAGGATTTCGCGCGCACGGGACCGCTGGGGCTGCAAGGGTTGCACGGCAAGGCCAAGGCGCCGGTGTGGTACCGCAATCTCAAGATCAAGTCGCTCGACTGAGACTTGAACGCAGGCGGGGTAGCGTTGTCATATGTCGCTTCATGCCCGCGCCCATCGCCTCCTTTCGTCGCCTCCTGCCACTCGCCGTCCTGCTGCTGGCCTCCTCCGCCACCGTCCGCGCGGAAAGCGCGGGCCTTCCTTTCGCGACGGTTTTCAAGGGCCGTGACCGGTTCGAGGCCCTGGTCGCGCAGGCTGATAAATGGAAAGCGCTTCCCATCGGCGAACGCACAGCCGCAGTGGGCCGCGCCTTGGTCGGAACGCCCTATAAGAGCTTCACGCTGGAGATCGACGACCGCATCGAGGCGGCTTCGGCAAATTTCACCGGGCTCGATTGCTGGACCTTTTTCGAAGTCTCGCTGGCCTTCGCCCGCATGCTCGACGAGCCGCGCGACCAATGGACGCCGCAGACCTTCCTCAAGAAAATCGAGCTCGACCGCTACCGCGGCGGCGAGTGCACCGGCAGTTACCTCTCGCGGCTCCATTATCTCGAGGACTGGCTGCACGACAATCAGCGGCGGGGCCTGGTCAAGGATCTGACAGGGGAACTGGGAGCGATCCGCGGTCCGCACGCGGCGTCGGAGATGACCCGAGCCTGGAAAGGGTATCGATATATGAAAAACAATCCGGATCTGCGCAAGGGCATCGCGCAGATGGAGGCACGGATCGGCAGCGAGCCCCTCTACTATATCCCGAAGAGCAACGTCCCTTCCATCGAGAACAAGCTCCAGAGTGGCGACATCATCTGTATCTGCTCACATGACGGCGGACTGATCGGGACATCGCACGTCGGGCTCGCCTACCGCACCAGCGATGGCGTTCTCCATTTCATGCATGCCTCCTCGCCGCGCAATTACGGCAAGGTCACCCTGGACGAAAGGTTGAGCACGTACCTCGATAAGTTTCGCACGGACGCCGGCATCTTCGTCGCCAGACCGGTCAGATAAGGGATGGAGGCGGATTAGGAATTAGCGCCCCCCTTCGTCCCGCTCTCTCCCTCCATCCTCTTCATCCTTCATCCTTCCCATCTGCCCCCTCGGCGGAATTCCTTGGACATTCCCGGGTCGCTGCATAACCTTCCGCTCCCGTTTTCCCGGCGGCCTTTCAGCCTCGGGCTCGGGAACGCCATTTTCACTGTATGATTACCTCATTTGCCCTTCTTGCCCAAGCCACGGCTCCGGCCGGCAACTCGCCCCTTTCGTTTATCCCCTTCATCTGTATCGGGATCATTTTCTACTTCCTGATCATTCGGCCCCAGAGCAAGCGGCAAAAGGAATTGGCTTCCCTGGTTGCGACACTCAAGACCGGGGACAAGGTCGTCACCTCCGGCGGCATTCACGGGATCATCGCCAACGTCAAGGAAGGCACCACGCTCATCCTGAAAGTCGCCGACAACGTGAAAATCGAGATCGACAAATCGGCGGTCGCCACGGTGGAAAAGAACCCTGCGGAAAAAGCCGTCACGGACAAGAATCCAGCGCTGACCAAGGCTTAAGAACCTTTTACCCCCACCCTCCCTACCCCTTCTCAACATGGACAAGAACGTCCTCATCTTCGGCTTCGGCCTGCTCCTGCTGATCGTCTTCGGTTGGTATTTCTTCACCGACAGCGAGCGCACCAAACGAATTCTCGGCACGGTCCTGACCGTCCTGCTGGTCGCCTTCTGTCTCCAGGTGGTCAATCCGCCGAATGATGTGGTCGACAAGGATGGCAAAGTGTTGGTCGAGGGAAAAATCCGGCGCGGCCTCGATCTCAAGGGCGGAACGTCCTTCCTCATCCGCCTGATCGCGGAACCCAATGAAAAAGGCGAGGTCCGTGATATCACGCCCGCCATGGTCGACCAAGCCATCGAGGTCATCCGCAAGCGGGTCGACGAACTCGGGACCAGCGAACCGGTGCTCGCGCCATCCGGCAGTGATCGCATTCTCGTGCAGATTCCCGGGCTGAGTGCGGAGAAGCTTCAGGACACGCGCGACCAGCTCAAGAAAGTCGCCAAGCTCGAATTCCGTCTCGTCCACCCGATGAGTTCAAATCTCATTCCGGCGATCGAAGCCGGCACTGAAGTGCCGCCCATCGGTTACACCATTCTGCCGATGGAGACGGAGCGAGGCGGGAAACCTGTCACCACCAAGCTTCTCGTCAGGAACAAGGCCGATCTGCTCGGTTCCCGCGTCACGCATGCGAATGCGTATTTCGATGTCCAGGGATGGGGCGTGGCCCTGGAGTTCGACTCCAAAGGGGGCGAGGAATTTCAGCAACTGACCAAGCAGGTCGCCCAGGATCGGTCGGCCATGGCCATCCTCCTCGATGGCAAGATCATTTCGGCTCCCACTGTCGATCATGACAAGTATCCCGAGGGGATCTTCGGGTCGCGGGCTCAGATCAGCGGCGGCAATATGATGGAGAAGGAGGCACGCAACCTGGCCAGCGCCCTCGAAAACCCTCTCCAGACTCCGGTCAGAATCGAGGAGGAGCGTTCCGCCTCCGCCTCGCTCGGCGAAACGGCTGTCAGCAGCGGCGTCAACGCGGGCCTGTTGGGCGTCGGTCTCACGTTCATCTGCGTGCTGCTCTACTACCGCTTTGCCGGCCTCATCGCGAATATCGCCCTCGCCGTCATGGTCGCGCTGCTCTTCGGCGCGATGGCCGCGTTCAATGTCGTCCTGACCCTGCCGGGCATCGCGGGCATCATCCTGACGCTGGGCATGGCGGTGGACGCCAACGTGCTCATCTATGAACGATTGCGAGAAGAACTCGAATCCGGCAAGACACTGAAGTCCGCCCTCACGACCGCCTTCGAGAAAGCCTTCTCCGCCATCTTCGACTCGAACGTCACCACGCTCATCACTGCGGTCATCCTCTTTTGGAAGGCCACCGGGCCGATCAAGGGATTTGCCGTCACCCTGATGATCGGCATCATTGGTTCGATGTTCGCCGCCCTCATCGTGACCCGGAATCTCTTCGACTGGGCGTTGAGTCTTGGGTGGATCAAGCACATCACGATGACCAATCTGATCAAGGCAACGGATTACAACTTCATCGGCAAACGGAGGCCCGCGATTGGGTTGTCGCTCTTCGTCATCCTCGCCTCCGTGGCCATCTTTGCGTTCCGCGGTGAAAAGAATTTTGGCGTCGATTTCAAGGGCGGTGATCGCCTCGTTCTCGAGGCCGCCGGCCCACGCCCCACGGACAATGATGTCCGTGCCGCCATGACGGAAATCCAGGTCCCCGACGCGATCGTCCAGACCGAGAAATCCGCCGCGAAGGAATTCCTCATCGTGCGCAGCCCCGCCGACACCAGCGGCAAGATCTCCGAGCATCTGCGGCAGAAGTTCCCCGAAGCGAAATTTTCCGAACAAGGAGTGGAAAAGGTCGGCAAACTGGTCGGCGACGAACTGGCGCGCAATTCCCTGCTCGCCCTCGGCCTCGGCATGATCGGCATCTTTATCTACGTCACGATCCAGTTTGAAATGTCCTTCGCCATCGGAGCCCTCGTCGCCCTGCTCCACGATGTCATTATTACCATCGGCGCCTTCGCTTTCGCAGGCCGGGAGTTGTCGCTCATCATCGTCGGCGCCGTCCTGACCATTGCGGGCTATTCGATCAACGACACGATCGTCGTGTATGACCGTATCCGCGAAGGCATCAAGGCAGGTCGCCGCGGGTCGGTGGCGGAGATCATGAATCACAGCATCAACGAAACACTGAGCCGCACCATTCTGACGGGCGGTGTCACGTTGCTGACGACCGCCGGCCTTTATGTCTTCGGCGGCCCGGTCCTGAACGACTTCGCCTTTGCCATCCTCGTCGGCGTGGTCGTAGGGACCTACTCGTCGATCTTCATCGCCGCGCCGATCGTGCTGTGGTGGAGCGGCAAAGGCGGTCGCGATCTGCGCTCGGAGGTCAAGCGGGCCGAGGGGGCTGATCCGGCGACAGCGTAGGGCGGCCGAGAGTGGATCGTGGAGAGCGGATAGTTGATAGCCCCGCGGAGTGGGCGGGACGCTCGCGTTTGTGAAAGGATGTGGCTGCATCGGAGGAAGCAGAAGAATCTCCGGACACTCGTCTGGTTCCTACCTCGCCACTTGGCCGACAGTTTTTCCACAGCCGCGCTGTAGGGCCCAGATGACGGGGCTATCAACCATCAACTTTCCACCATCCACTTACCGTTCACGCCAATACGGATCGCACAGCCTCATGCACGAGCGCCCAATCGATATCCTCCACCTGGCGCCACGCACCGATACCGGTCGGGAGGACGAAGACGTTTTTGCCGTCGCGGAATTTCTTATCCATCTGCATCGCGCGGATAATCCGATCGAATAGTCCCGGGTGTTCCGGGAAAAAAGCCGGCAGTTTGGCCCGCTCGATTAAGGGTTGGAGGCGCTCCAGGAAAGCTTGTTCACAAACGCCGAGACGCACGGCCAGGCGGGTGGCGGCGATCATTCCAATGGCCACGGCTTCACCGTGCGCCAGCGCGTAGTCAACACTCAGTTCGAGCCCGTGACCGATCGTGTGGCCAAAGTTAAGGACGTTGCGGATGCCCTTCTTGTCGAACTCATCCTGCTCCACTACGCGGGCCTTCAAAGCCACGCATTGCGCGACGACGTCGGAGAGGGTCGCGGCATCAAGAGCCAGGAGCTTTTCCAGGTCACCGCGCTCGAGTTGCTCGAACAGGCTCGCCGAGCAGACCGCTCCGTATTTGATCACTTCGCTCGTTCCGCTGCGCACTTCGCGCGGGTCGAGTGTGCGCAGGACATCGAGATCGCAGACCACAAGGCGGGGCTGATTGAAGATGCCCATGATGTTCTTCACGCCGCCGAAATTGACCGCCACTTTGCCCCCCACGCTCGAATCCACCGCGGCCAGCAGGGTCGTGGGAAGCTGCACAAACGGGATGCCGCGGCGGAAGACGCCCGCAGCAAATCCACCGAGATCTCCGACAACCCCACCGCCGAGAAGGAAAATCAGCGGTATGGAGCCGGTGTCGGGAAATGCCTCCAGCAACGCGGCGCACGTCGCCGAAAACTCATCCCAGTTCTTGCCCTCCTCGGTCGCCGGTATCTCATGACGCACCACGCGGCGAAATCCCGTCGCCTCGAGGGTCGTCCGAACACGGTCAAAGTAGAGGGCGCCCACCTGGGGATTGGTGATGACGAAGGCGTCCATCTGCCGAAAGCCGTGCGCCCGCAGGAGCCCACCGAGACCGTCCAGGAGACCGCCCCCGACGAGAACCGGGTAGGTGCGAGGGCCAAGGTCCACTTCGAGGCGGGTAGGATTCATGGGAAATTTTGAATTCTGAATTCTGAATTCTGAATGGGCGGGGGCAATGGGGAAATTTGAAACTGCCATCCTGAGGCCACGGGTTCCTCGCGACGAGGTGAATTCAAAATTCAAAATTCAAAATTTTCCCCGGGCGCTTGCGCGAGGGCTCGGACCGGCGCATCATTCGCGCCCTTTTCCATGAATCACCCGCCCGCCCTCCTTCGTTCGCTGGCCGAGAAAGTCGGCACGCCGTTCTGGCTCTACGACGCCCGTGCCATTCGCCAGCGGATCGCCGATATCCAATTCCTCACCGATACCGACGGGGTGCAGGCGCGTTTTGCCATGAAAGCGTGCCCGGCCACGAAAGTCCTGCGGGAGATGAAGGACGCGGGCATCTGGATCGACGCAGTGTCCGGCAACGAAGTGCTGCGAGCCCTCCGCGCCGGACATGCAGGCGGCCACCAACCTCCCGTCATCTGCCTGACGGCTGACGTGTTCCGCGACAATGCCCTTCCCGTGGTGCTCGAACATGGCATCCTGCCGAATATCGGTTCCCCGGGTCAGATTGCCGACCTGACGCGAGCCGGTTATCAGGGGCCTATCTCCATTCGAATCAACCCGGGCTTCGGCCACGGCCACGTCAACGCTTGCGACACCGGGGGCCCCAGTTCCAAGCACGGCATCTGGTTTCAGGACCTGCTCGCCACCAAGGAGACGGCCGACAAGGCCGGGCTCGAGATCACCATGCTGCACGCGCACATTGGCAGCGGACCACAATTCCAGGAATTGCACGACAACCTGACCCGGCTCGCCGCGGATTTCGTGGGGCTGCTCAAGAAATTTCCGAAGCTCACGGCCGTGAGCCTCGGCGGCGGGATTCCGCATAACTACAGGGATCACGGGGCGCAGGTGCCGATGGAGCCGTTGCACGAACTCTTCGATTCCTGTCACAAGCGTCTCTGCGCCGCCGCGCGGCGGGAACTCCGGCTCGAGATCGAGCCAGGCCGCTACTACGTCGCCCCCGGCTGCACGCTGGTGGCGCGCGTGACCGATGTGAAGCAGACCCGCTCGAACGAAAAGGGCAGCGGAGCCACATTCGCGATGGTGGACGCTGGATTTGTGGACCTCGTCCGGCCGGCCATGTACGGGAGTTACCACGCCATCGATATCGTGGGCAAAGACGACGAAGATCCCAACGTCCCGCGCGAGCCGATCGTCGTCGCGGGACCGCTCTGCGAGAGCGGCGACATCTTCACCCGGGACGAACACGAACTGCTTGCGCCCCGCATGCTCCCCCGCCCCAGCGCCGGCGACCTGTTGACCCTGCGCGACGCCGGGGCCTACGGATACGCGATGTCGAGCAACTACAATTCCATCGGCCGCGCGCCCCAGCTTTGGCTCGCGGAAGACGGAAAAATAGAAATGATCTCGCGCCGCGAGACGATCGATGATCTTCTCAAGGCCGAAATCAACGAGCGGCTAACATAAACCTGCGGCCAGCGGGGACACCGCGCGCGAAGACCACCCGGAAACATCCATGAAAATCTCTGCCACGTTCCTGCCCTGCCTCGCACTCGCCCTTCTATCCTCATGCGCCTCCGTCAGCGTCAAGGGGGAGCACCGCGCGACGAAACAACCGGCCCAAAAGCCCGGCAAGATCTATGTCGCCAACTTCGACACGCGGCAGGGCGTTTACAAGATTGCCGGCGCCGAATCGAAGGACCCGGAGGCATTCAAGAAGAAGACCGCGGAGACCTTGTCCGCCTATCTCGTCAAGGGCATCAATACGCACGTCGCTCCAGCCGAGCGAGCTTCGGGAGTCGTCGGTTTGCCGAAGATCGGCTGGCTGGTCTCCGGGGAATTCATCCGGGTGAATACCGGCAGCCGCATCCTGAGGTCAGGAGTCGGTCTGGGCGCGGGCGGAACGAAAATGGAGACCCGCGTTCAGGTTTACGATCTCGCCTCCAGCGCCGAGCCGTTTCTGACCTTCGAAACCACGGGCGGCAGCAATGCCATGCCTGGCCTGATCACGAGCACCGGCCCGGTGAGCGCCGCCTTCAGCATGACCACGCAGGCCATGATGGGTGTCACGGACGACGCCGCACGCACCTCGCGCATGATCGCCGGCGCTTTGAACAGCTATCTCGTCGAACGCCACTGGCTCGACAAGAGCAAGGCCTACTCGCAGAAGAAGCCGGGCAAATTCCAGCTCGTGCACGAGCAGTACCTGCCCTAACGGGCTGGTCCTTTGCCCGGCAACGGTTGGGAGATGCGGAGATAAGCGAACAGGTCGCGGACCTGCTTTTCATCGAACCCATCGAGAAGCCCCTCCGGCATCAGCGACACGCCAGCGGCTTTCATCTCCTGGATCTCCGTGCGAGGGAGCGTGACATTTTGCCCGTCGAGCCCACGCAGGACGACGACCTGCGGGTCCTGCTCGACGAGGAAGCCCGTCACGACCCGGCCATCGCGCGTGCTGATGAGGAAGTTCTCGTACCCTTCGCGAATCTCCGCGTTTGGGTTGACGATATTGAGGAGTAGGGAATCGATGTCGTCCCGCTTGAATTTTGTCAGGTCCGGTCCCACCGCTCCACCCTGCCCATGCAGGAGATGACACGCACCGCAGCTTCCGGCGAAGACGGTGCGCCCGGCGTATGGATCGCCTCCCCCGCCCTCCCGCACCACTGCGGTGAAATGCTGAATTTTTTCCGCCATCTCCGCGGAAGTCGGACGACCGGCGGAACCCCATATATTCTCCGCCCGCGTCGGGATATCCCGTTCCGGGAAGAGCTTAATTTTGCGGACGACTTCCAGGGGGATGGAGGCGCGAGGGATCATTCCGTTTTCGACTGCGCTGAGCATCAGTGAGGCCGCACGCACACGGGAAGCGAGCAAGGTGCAGGCAGCGGATTGCGCTTCCTTGCCGAGTCGCGGGAAAACTACCACCACCCGGGGCGCGATCCGCGCGTCTTCGTAAGGCGCCAGGGCAGCGAGCGCGGCTTTGCGAAGACGTTCATCGGAGGTCCGCTCGAGGAGGGCGAGCAGTGCTTCCACCGCCACCGGCGACTTTACCTCGCCAAAAATCGTGACGTATTCGAGGCGTGTCTGCGCGGACGCATTTTCGTCGGCGAGCGCCTGGAGCGCCGCCTCGACGGCGCCCGGTTCCCCCGCGCGTAAGCTCAGCGCGGTGGAGCCCACCCCCTGGCGGCGCATGGCGGTGATCAACTCTTCCGGCAGGCCGGAGAGGGGCCGGCCCTTGAAGGCGGCTTCAAATCCCTCCATGAGCGCCCGGCCATGGGCCGGCGTGGGCGCGAGGTCGAAGAGCGCGGCACAGGTCAGCAAATCCTTGCGCGCCCCCGTCTGCGCGTAGCGGCGCATGACGCGCCCGAGCAAATGCTGTTTGACGACAGGCCGGTCCCAGAGCGGCGAGTCCCGGAAAAGCCCCAGCACGGCGTCGCGATCGGAGTCGGCCTTCGCTTCGATGGCCCACCACAGGAGCAGAGGCAGGCGCGGATCGCCGGCGTCTTCGTCGTGGGTCAGCAGCGCCCGGACGATCGCCAGATCCTCCTGCGCCGGAAGACGCCGGGCGGAGCAGGCCAACTGAGCCCGCACTTCCACGTTCGGCTCGCGCCCCGCGACATCGACGAGCTTTGCCGCCTGCGCGGCTGTCACTTTGTTGTCATCGCACAGCAATCGCGCCGTCCACAGGCGGACGAACGGGTCGGAATGGACGAGCGTCCTCACCGACGTTGCCTCATCAAGGCCGCCGCTGCTGTGCAAAGCCCAGAGCAATTCCAAGGCATATTGCCCTTCATTGGTCTCGACCAGCTTGCGAAGCGCGGGCGCGATATCGGCGTCGGCCCGGTCGGCGAGCAACCGTTGCACGGTCTGTCGTGTCCATTTGTTGTCACCGCGCAATCCCTTGACCAATTGCGAAGTATCCAGCTTGCCGAAATCCACGGCCTGCGCCGGGTGACCATCCTTCGCGCGCAAGCGATAGATCCGGCCGCGGGAAAGATCCAGGGGACCCTGCTGGAGGTCGGAGTAGGTGCGGCTGTGCGCGAGCTGCGGGACGTACCAATCGCACAAATAGACCGAGCCGCCCGGGCCCGCCTTGATGTCCACCGGGCGAAACCACGGGTCGCGGCTGATCACGGGACGCTGGTAATCCCGAGTCTTGAACGTCGAGCCAACCGCGGTGATCTCGCTTTCCACGACACGGCCCTGCAATGGCTCCACGCCAAAGAGATGGCCGGCATGTCCCGGCAACGCACCGCCCTCGTAAATGATGAAATTGTGGGTGAACCGCTCGACCTTCTCGTGCGCCATCTGGTCGAAATATCCGAAGGTGTAGGGGTTCGAGAGAGGGCCATGCTTGTCGAAGCCCTTCCGCAGATACGCGCCCTGCATGTAATGGAAACCACGCGTATCACCGCCATTATGACCGGAGAAAATGCGCCCCTGCGCGTCCATCTCGACGCCGAAGGTATTGCCGCCTCCCTCGCAAAAGACTTCGAACCGGCGCGAGCGCGGCTCGTAGCGCCAGATCGCCTGACCCTGCATCTCAGCGATCGGCTTTTGATCCATGCCAGGGCGCGTGATGCTCGCGGTGACGGTGCTCCCGTGCGCGCCATAGAGCCAGCCGTCCGGCCCCCAGCGCAGGCTGTTCGCCACGGAGTGGGTATCCTCGATACCGAAGCCCGCGAGGTGCACCACGGGGTCGCCATCGGGAATGTCGTTGTTGTCGGCGTCGGGGTAGAAAAGGAGATACGGTGGATTCAGGACCCACACGCCACCACGCCCGCGTTCGACGGCCGTACAGATATTGAGCCCATCGACGAACGTGGTGTGCTTGTCGAAAACGCCATCACCCCGGGTGCTTTCATGAATGGTGATGCGGTCCCGACCCTTGTCCTGATGCGGCGGCGGCGGCGGCATCTTGTCGTAGACTGCGCGCCAGAAGCTATCGTGGCTGAGCACCTTTAAACCGGCGGGTTCGGGATACTGCCGATACTCCACGACCCACATGCGTCCCCGTTCATCGAAGTTGAGGAACACGGGTTTCACCACGTCCGGTTCGGCGAGCACCTGCTCCAGAACGAGATCATCGGCGACGACAAAAGAATGGGCGGCCTCCACGGGAGTGCGTCCAGCCGCTGTCGTCTGCCCGGGCCGCACCTTTTCCGGGGAGGTAGCGGCTTTCGCCGCGGGCTTGGGCCAGTCGAGTGCCCATAGGATCCCATTGAGCAGGAGATGGCGGAATTGCGGGACCGCAAAGTCTTCGGGCGATCCGAGCGAGGTGTAAAAGACACGCCGCTGATCTTTCACGCTCACCCACGCGATCGGTTCGATTTCCGGACGTCCGGCCATGCGGGCGGTCATCAGGGGTGTCACCCACGCGGGCAGGTTTGGATTTTTGTAAAGATGCGAGGGCACCTTGAATTCATCGGCTCCGATGCCCTCCAGCACGGGATGCTGCGCCTGCTCCGGCACGATTCTGCCAAACGTCTCGGGCCCACGTCCGTAGTGATCATTATAATTGCCGCCGAGGACTTCGTGATCAAATTCCGGCCAGGCTTCATGCCCCTCTGGAATGACACGTTGCCCCCCTTTGCCGCGAGGGGCAAACGCGTGGCTCGCGGTGCGGATGCCTACTACCGGCTTTCCCGCGGCGACATGCGCCCGGATCAGGGCCATCTGCGCCACGGGCGGCGCGTGGCGGCGCACGCTGACAAACAGGAGGTCAGCCTCCTTGAGCGCCTCGATATTAGGAAACTCGTTGCTTTCCTCCGATGGGAGAATCGAGAACGTGCACCGGACACCGCGGGGCTCAAGTTCCGCATGGGCGAAGGCGGGAACCGTCGTCTTCGTATCGTATTCCCCTTCCCCAATGAGAAAGAAAACGTGCGGCTGTCGAGCGGGCGGCGCCACGGACTGCGCCATGGCCGGAGCGGCGACAATGGCGAGCAAGGCTGCAGCGAATACGCGGAGATACATGGGGGAGGAAGCGGGGCGGGAGAGAACTTCGCAGAGGAAGGCCCATCTTTGCACTCTTTCTTAGCAAGCGCGCGCAGGAAAAAGGCAAGCGGGCGTTAGCGCGATAGGAGCGGATGGATCATCCTGTGGCATGTTTCAATCCCGCTCCCTCCCCGCTGCCTATCGTCAATTTGGCCCGTTGCTCGCCGCCATTGCCGGGCTCGTCCAAACGGCGGCGGGCCATGAAGTCTGGATCGAAGATACGCCCGAAGGAAACCTCGTCGTGCGCTTCGCGGAATATGGTGAAAAATTTGCGGTATCGCCGGGGGCGCTCGACGCGCTCACGCTTCCATTTGCGTGGACCCCGGCGGCGGGAGCAGAAGTGAAAGCACTACCCCGACTTTCGCTACTGACGGACAAAAAGATGGGCGGGTCTCTGAAAGCATCGAGTTTCGGTACTCAGGTCTTCACTACAGAGCATTTGTGGCCGGAGAGTCCAAAGGGCGTTGGGAGGTGATACGCGGGGGACTTTGCGGCGTTGATGGAAGATGGGGCGCACGGCGAGGTCGCCTTTGAGGTTTTTGAAGGCTTCTTCGACTTGGGTGAGCAGCATGTAGAGCTGCCATATCTGGGCGGGATCTTGCGCCGGCAGATTGGAACGCAGGAGGTAGCGGCCTTCCCGACGCAAGAGAGCG
>JBBRPL010000046.1:0-56255 GCA_038228205.1 Chthoniobacterales bacterium | reverse complement strand
GCGCTCGAAGGACGCGAACTCATCGGCACCTCGCCCGAACTGACGCGGCATCACATGGAAGTGCGCGGGCTGGGCGTCATCAATATCATGTCCATCTTCGGCGTCGGCTCCGTGCGGCTGGAAAAGCGGCTCGATCTCATCGTGACGCTAAAGGACTGGCAGGAATTGGAGGAGGTGGATAGGATCGGTTTGGATCAGGAATACTACGAGATTCTCGACATCCTGATTCCCCACGTGACCATTCCCGTGAGGACGGGCCGAGATTTGGCCCGCCTCGTGGAGGTGGCCGCCCTCGACCAAAAGCTCAAGAGCATGGGCCAGAACAGCGCGGTGGAATTTAATCAACGTTTGCTAAATTTGATGCAGAAGAAGAAAGAGCAATAATGGGCCTATTGAGCCGCAAATCCGAATCGACCCCCCAGTCCAAAGTCACCAGGGAACTGATCATCGTCAATCGGCTCGGTTTGCACGCCCGTCCCTCGGCGATGTTCGTCAAGACGGCGAGTCGGTTCAAATGCGAGATTTGGGTCGAAAAGGACGGCGAGCGCGTCAATGGGAAAAGCATCATGGGTCTCATGATGCTCGCCGCGGGCCAGGGTTCCAAACTGCTCGTGAGCTGCGAGGGGACCGACGGGGACAAGGCGCTGGCTGAAATCGAGGAAATCATCCGGCGCAAGTTCGATGAGGATTGAACGGTGCGTGCCATCTAGGCTCATACCCCTCTCATGAGCAATCCCGCCGCCGGATCGAGCCAGGAAAAGCGCTACCAAGGTGTCGGCGTCTCCCCAGGGATCGCTCGTGGAACGATCTTCGTCTATCGCCCCGACGACGAAGCTCCGCCGCAGCGGCGCATCGAGGAACGCGAGATCCCCGAGGAGATCGCCCGCTTCGAGACTGCGCTCATCGCCACCCGCGCGCAGATCCTCGAGATGCAGCAGCGCATCGCGGAATCCATCGGCGCGAAGGACGCGGGAATCTTCGACGCGCACCTGCTCGTGGTCGAGGATCGCACGCTGATCGACGAGGTCCTCAAGACGCTCGCCCGCGACCGCAACAACGTGGAGCACGTCTTCCAGACTGTCGCCGGCCGGTACGCCAAGACGCTCAGCGAAATCGACGACCCGTACCTCCGTGAGCGCGCGCTCGACATTCACGATGTCACCCGCCGGGTCATTCACAATCTCATGGGCAAGGAGCGGCGCGACCTCGCGAGCGTCGCCACGCCTCACATTCTCATCGCGCACAACCTCGCGCCCTCCGACACCGCGCAGCTCAACCGCCAGCTCGTCCTCGGTTTCGCCACCGACATCGGCAGCAAGACCTCGCACACCGCGATCATGGCGCGGTCGCTGAATATCCCGGCCGTCGTCGGCTTGCACGATGCCAGCAACCAGCTCGCCACCGGAGACCATATCCTGCTCGATGGTTACAACGGGCTCGTCATCATCAACCCCAGCGATCAGACGCTCTGGGAATATGGCGAGTTGGAGGTCAAGAAGACCGAGGTCGAAGAGAAGCTCACCCATCTTCGGGAAACCGCCTCCACGACCCTCGACGGACGCCACGTCATTCTTTCCGCCAATATCGAGCTGCCGGAAGACATGGAACAGGTTCGGCAGGGCGGCGCGGAGGGAGTGGGCCTTTATCGCACCGAGTTCTTCTATCTGAACAAGGCCGAGCTGCCGAGCGAGGAGGATCAGTACGCTGCTTATCGCCAGGTGGCCGAAGCGTCTCTTCCGCACAGTGTCATCATCCGCACGCTCGATCTCGGCGGCGACAAGTTCATGAGCGCGCTCCACATGCCCGAGGAGCTCAATCCCTTTCTCGGTTGGCGCGCCATCCGGTTCTGCCTGGAGCGCGTGGATATCTTCAAGACCCAGCTTCGTGCCATCCTCCGCGCCAGTGCCTCGGGCAACGTTAAGCTCATGTATCCCATGATCTCCGGCGTCGGCGAGTTGCGCAAAGCCAACATCATTGTCGAGGAGTGCCGCGCCGAATTGCGGGCCGAGGGCATTGCCTTCAACGAAGAGATGGAAGTGGGCGCCATGATCGAGATCCCGAGTGCCGCGATCGCCGCCGACATCCTGGCCAAGGAGGTCGATTTCTTCAGCATTGGGACGAACGACCTGATCCAGTACTCGATCGCCGTCGATCGTCTCAACGAACACATCGCCCACCTCTACGAGCCCACGCATCCCGCGATCATCCGCCTCATTCGCATGACCGTCGATGCCGCGCACGCGCACAATCTGTGGGTGGGCGTCTGTGGGGAAATGGGAGGCGACATCGCGCTCACGCCACTGCTGCTGGGCCTTGGGGTCGATGAACTCAGCACCGGCGCCGCGCTCGTGCCACGAGTGAAGAGAGCCGTGCAAGCGCTCGACATCGCCGCCTGCCTGCAACTCGTCGAAGACATCCGCCATCTCGACTCCGCCGAAGCCATCCTCGCCAAATGCGAGGCCGTCGCCCGCGCCCACTACCCGGAGTTGCTCTGACCCGGTCATTCGCAAATCGTTGAAAGATCGCGGTCGATCCCAACGTTTGTCTCTCGAAGTCAACTCGCGCCCTTTTTCCATCTTCTATTTCTCCCCCATGCCCCCTCGCTCCCTCTTTCCCGTCCTCGCTCTCTGCGCCCTTCTGCTCGCCGGCTGCCTCCCGGAGTCGAAGAACCCGCTTTCATCTCCCTCCACCTCGCTCATCGATTCCCGGCTCGAAGGCGCCTATGTGCAGCGCGACAAGGAGGAGAATCCCGGCTACTGGCACTTCCACTACCGGGGCGTTCATACGGAATCCGGCGCGCCAGCGCGTTCGACGACCTGGCTGGAGGTCCTCACCGTGGAGCCCACGAAAGACGGAGGTCTGAAGACCCAACGCTACGAGGCGCTCGCCACCCGGCTCGGCGGACGCGATTACCTCAGCTTCATCGATCTGCCGGACGGCGGCGCGAAAAAGAAGACGTTGCCCTACAGCTTCGCCCGCTACGAGGTGAACTGGTGCGGCGATCTTCGGGTCTGGGTCGCGAGCGACTCCGCCTTTGCGGCAGCCATTAAGGCGGGAAAGCTGCACGGCAAAGTCACCCACCACAAATTCGGCGATGACGTCGAAATCACCGACACCACGGAACGCCTCGCCGCGTTTGTCGCGGCGGGTGATCCCAAGGCCCTCTTCAGCGGCAAGCCCATGATCATGCATCGCCTCGGGCGCTAGCCCGGCTCGCGCGTCCGAAGGAAGCCGCCCCTGCCGATTTCTCGACACCCAACGCCAGGTCGGAGTATTCTCTCACCCTCATGCCCGAAATTCCCAGCACCGAACCCGAATTAATCCCAACCGGCAAAGTGGCTGGCGGTCTGGAGCCAAAGGTCGCCGCCGGCCTCGCCTGCGTCTTCCCGATCCTCGGCGGCGTCATCTTTCTCGTGATCGAAAAGCGCAACAAATTCGTTCGCTTTTGGGCCATCCAATCGCTCCTGCTGGGTCTGCTGGCATTCGCCGTCGGCATTATCTTTTTCGTCGCGCACTTCGTGCTCGGTCACCTCCCATTGATTGGCACACTCATGAGTTGGATCCTCGGATTTCTTTACCACTGGGTATTTCGAATCGCCTGGGTCGTTGTCTACATTATCTCGATCGTGAAGGCTTTCTCCAATCAGGAGTGGGAGATTCCGATCCTGGGCAAGATCGCCCGCCAGTGGCTCGCGAAAATGGACTCGCGAAATCTTCCGGCAGCCTGACCCTCGTCTGCCAATTTTGCCGTTAGGTACGATTTCGCCGCGAAGCAAGAGTAGAAGCGGCATCCTGCCGCCTGCGGGTGGCGGAGCAGCGGACGGAAGGGCATGCCCCCTCGCAAAGCCGCCTCTACTTTGAACCCGGCCGCGGACCAACGATCGCCGCTCCCTCCACGAGCCTCATCATTTCCTCGATCATCGCCACCTGCGCGCCCACGCGCCGCTCCAGCGCAAACTCCGAAGGCGTCTCGACCGTGAAAGACCGTGCGGAGTGCTCCTGGTGCAGCCAGATCGCTTCCGGATAGCCGATCTTCGCAAAGCGGCGATGATCCAACCGCCGCCGATGAACCCCTTTCGTCAACGTCCGTCCGTCGATGCGGGGGCGCGGGTCCGTCGGCAGATGACCGAGTGCCGCCTTGAGTAAAGCCTCGCCCCAGTAGGGCTTCACGCGCTGGATTTCGTAGAGGTACACGCCTTGTCCGTCATAGTCCTCGTGCAGCATGAGCGAGGCGGCGAATTGATAGGGCGCGACCAGTTGCTTGACCGCACTGATCACGACGAGGTCCTTTTCGCGATGAAACGCCCGGTTGAGATCCTCGCCGCGCCCGTTGCTGCGCCGGTTGTTCACGAGGCCCCACGGATTGAGGCACGGCAGCAGCAACAGCGGCAGTTTCGCCAGTCTCCGTCCCAGTCCTTCCGCCCAGGTAATCAGACCCTCCGTGGATCCAGGCTCATCGCCGTGGATGCCGGCGGAAATATAGATCCCGCCAGTTTGGCCGAGGGAGGGTGTGCACAGCGCGTATAGATCGTAGCCATCCGCTCTACTCAGGCGCCGGAGCGGTGCACCGGCGGTGCGCGCTACTGCGCGCCAGCGTTCGACGAGGTGTCGATAGTCGTGGGCACGCTGACTCACAACTCCTTGAGCAGCCGCTCGTGGATGCCGCCAAACCCGCCGTTGCTGAGGATCACGATGACATCGTGTTCCCGGGCCAGCGGCTTGAGGCGGGCGATGATCGCGCTCACATCCGGCTCGTAGAATGCCGGCTTGCCCGTCGCCGCGATGTCCTTCACGACTTGGGCCGGGTCGAGCCGGTTATCGCTCGCGAGCTGATCGAGCCGGGCGACCTGCGCGAGGATCGCACCGTCCGCCTCGGCCAGCGCCGCCGGCAGTTCGTGCTGGAAGACCGCGCGCCGCGTCGTGTTGGAACGCGGCTCAAAGATGGCCCACAAACGGCGCCCGGGATATTGATGCCGCAGCCCCCGTAGTGTCTCGCGAATAGCCGTCGGATGATGGCCGAAATCATCGATCACCGTGATGCCGCGCACTTCGCCGCGCACCTCCTGCCGGCGTTTCACACCTTCAAATGCCGCCACCGCTTTCGCGATCACCTCCAGCGACGCCCCGTAAAAGTGCGCCGCGCTGATCGCCATCGCCGCGTTGCGCACATTGTACTCGCCCACGCTCTGAATCCGAAACCGGGTGTCGAGCAGGGTAAATTCCGACCCATGCGGGTCATAGGCCACGTCACGGATATGACGCGCGGCATTCGGCGAAAAGCCGACCTCGACGAGCTGCGCGCGGCAATTCTCCGCGACATCGATGCAGTTCTGGTCGTCGGCGTTGATCAAGACCATGCCGTTTTCCGGCACGATATTGAGGAGCCGCCGGAAGCTCAATTTGATCGCGTTGAGATCGTCGAAGATATCCGCGTGATCGAACTCGATATTGTTCACCACCACCAGTTCCGGCAGGTAGTGCACAAACTTCGAGCGTTTGTCGAAAAACGCCGTGTCGTATTCGTCGCCCTCCAGCACGACATGCCGGGATTCGTGCAGGCTCGAGCCTTGCCCGAGATTCTTCGCGATCCCGCCAATCATGTAAGCCGGATTCAGCCCCGCGCATTGCAGGATCCACGTCAGCAGGGACGTTGTGGTCGTCTTCCCGTGGGTGCCGGTCACCACCAGGTTGTGCCGCCCGCGCAGGAAAAACTGCTTCAACGTCTCCGGCAGCGACAGGTAGTAGAGCTTGCGATTGAGCACCGCTTCGATCTCCGGATTACCGCGCGAGATGGCATTGCCGACCACGATCAGGTCCGCATCCGCGGGCAGATTTTCCGGCTGATAACCCTCGCTCAGCTTGATGCCCTTGCTTTCGAGAAAGGTGCTCATCGGAGGATACACTGCGGCATCCGAGCCGGTGATGGTATAGCCCTGGGCGCGCATCGCGGCGGCGACAGCACCCATGGCGGTGCCGCAAATGCCGATAAAGTGGACGTGACGGATCTCCTGTTTCATAAGCGCGGAAAAGGGGGCGAACCTACCCGCCGCCCCGCGCCGATGCAACGACCGAAGAGCGAACAGAAATTCGCCCTCTGCCCGTTGCCGATGAATCCGGTGAATGGTTCGCGATGAAGCCGCCGCACGCGCCGCTTGCCAAAGCTGGGGCCGATTAAGCACTGTCCCCGTATCTATGCCGCGCTTCTATATCCCGCCGCACGCCTGGCAACCCGATCAACTCGCGCTGGACCCCGGCGAGACCCATCACGCACTGGACGTGCTCCGCATGAAAGCCGGCGACCGCGCCACGGTCTTCAATGGCCAGGGGGCCGAAGCGACCGTCGAATTTGCCCAAGTCGACAAGGGCAAAATCGCGTTGCGAAAAATCTCCGTGAGCAAGACCGCGCCACTGGCCTGCGCGCTCACGCTCGGGCAGGCGATCCCCAAGGGCAAGAACATGGACCTCATCGTCGAGAAGGCCACGGAACTGGGCGCAGCCGCGATCGTCCCGCTCCTGAGCGAGCGGACCGTCGTGCGAGCGGAGGAGGGGGAAGCCCTCGTGAAGCGCGACAAATGGCAACGGGTCGCTGTCGAAGCCGCCAAGCAGTGCGGGCAAAATTGGATCCCTACCGTGGCCAAGCCGCAAACTCCGAAGGAGTTTTTCCAGTCAGGCGAAACCTTCGACCTCATGCTCATCGCGTCGCTCCAGCCCGATTCGCGGAAACTCAAGGAGGTCCTGGCGGAATTGGGACCGAAGAAAATCGGGCGGGTGCTGATCCTGGTAGGCCCCGAAGGAGATTTCACTCCCGCCGAGATCAATCTATCGAAAAATGCCGGGTGCCGTCCGATCACCCTCGGCCCCATCATCCTGCGGACGGAGACGGCGGCGATCTATTGTCTGAGCGTGCTGTCCCACGAACTCTTCGGCGGCGGTTAGGCGCCGCTTCGAATTCCCGCCTCGAAGTCTTCCCCGGCTGAATAAAGCCCCGGTGAATGCCGTCGAAGAATTTCATGGCACCCGGGCAATCGTCTCTGGCTGGGCGTCATTTTCGACTCGCCCCGAGGCCAATTGGTGGGATTTATGATCCCTTACGCTCATGAAGCTCACCCTCCCCATCCTCCTTGGCCTTGCGGTCGTGGCGGGCGCGGCGACTCCGCAGGAACTCGCGCTTCAGCCGTACAAGGCGCCGCCCGCGCCCGCGGCGAAGGAGTGGCCCCGCGAGCGGATCCTGGCCTTCATGCGCGAGCTGGCCGACTTCGTGCAGAAGAATCATGTCGTCACCGACCCCACGCGGAAGACCTACGGCATGGTTTACGAATTCTGGAAGGACGGAAAGAAGATGCAGGAGTTCGGCCTCGACGCGATGCACGATGGGGCGTGGTGGATGTCGGCGCTCGTCACCGCGCAACGCGCGGACCCCAAGGGCGACTGGCTGGCGCGCGCGCAGAAATATCAGGTCCCATTTTACGCGCAGATGCTCAATCACAGCGACGCTCTGTTTCTGAAGATGCAGCCCACCGACGAAGACAAGCATCCCTGGGGTAATCCTGTGAAAGGCTGGGCGCCGCGCGGGTGGGACGACGGAACGGGCTTTGATCGCAAGAACGGCCAGCCCCTGCCGAACGGTTATTTCACGGGATCGAATCACCTCGCCCAGGATCTCGCGGACACCCTGCTCAATGTCTGGCTCAGCACGCGCGACCCCCAGGTGGCCGAAGCCCTGGGGCACCTGCGCGATTACAAACAGCAGTGCTTTGGCGGCATTCAAGGCGTGGATATTGCCGCCGCAGTCTCCGCCGGGCACGCCAACGCTTTTCTGAAGTACCGGCTGCCGGACTTTACGCCGCAGGCCATCTGGCCGTGCTACACCGGCCTCTTTGAAAAGAAAGGGCACCGCCTGCTGAGCTATGACGACGGTCTCGCGTGGCTGTATCGCGAGGGAACAGCCGCGGCGCTCATCGCCGGAGAATTACCCCGCGGACTTTCGGCGCATCTCGTCGCGCGTTGCTACGGGGCGCAGGCCGCGATGGAGACATTTTTTGACGACCGTCCGGCCCAGTATGGGGCGTGGTTTTTCGATCTCCAGCGTCCCCCCGGTTTCATCGAGAGACAGGGCAAGCTCGATGCCTACGCCTCGACCTCGAAGAATTTCTACGGGCCGCGTGGAGTGCAGATCGCCGCGGTCGCCGCCGGAGTCCTGCCCGAGCTGCGCGCGACACCCGCGCTCTGGGACAGCGCGTGGAAGAAAAATGCGAATGATGCGCGCGTGCGGGTGGCCGACGAACCGCCGGTCACCGACGGGACGAAAGACGCCGTCTATTCCCGGTCGGCGGCGCTCGGAGATGACGCGGCACGGGTTTCCCTGGTGAGCGATCCGCGCAATCTCCATGTATTCATCGAGACCACGCGCCCGCAACTCACGGTCACTTTCCAGGAAGAGACGGGCGAGGCCCGCGGTTCGAAAACGGCGGAACTCGACGGACCGGTGCGAGCCGATATTCGTCGCCTCACCGCGAAGACCAAAGGCAAAGCCGCCCCCAAGTCGAAGAAGAAAGACGCCGCCCTCCCCTCGAAAAAGAGTGACCTTCCTTCCAAGGATAAGACCGACACCGCACCCTTGGAACCCGTCTTCACCCACGGTGGAAAGCTCGTCGTCACGCGCGAGGGCGCGTGCACGGTGACCAACGAGAAGGGCGAACCGTTGCTGTTCAAGTCAGCCTTCAAGACCGCCACCGAGTTCAAGCAGGGCGAAGGCGACCAGTGGATGGCGGAGGTGCGCATTCCCTACACGTTCGTCCCTGGGCAAAACGTCTGGATCAACGGCGTGGATTTCGGCCGCTACAAAGTGGGGATCGACAATGCGCCCCAGCAGACCGTGTGCATCGTGAGTGAAGCCTCCCGGATCCAGGCCCGGCTCGAACAGGGCATCGTCGGCACGATCGATTACTGGTACAAGGTTTGGAAGCAAGCGGGGATCATCCCGAGCGGGTGGGATACGCCCACCGTCAAGGCCGAGGGCTGGGCCTTGAGCGATGCGGGCGGTTACGCCCACCTGCTCAGCATGATGTCCCTCTGGTTGATCTACCAGGACGGCCACCGCGAATGGGAACTCATCCGCGAGCAATTCCCCGACGGTGCGCTTCCCGCGCCTCCCTTGCCGCCCACTGTCCTAAAGGCACAAGGCTTTTAGGGCGCGATAGGCATGGTGGCGCGCCGGGCGCTTTGACGTGTTGCTGCCAGAATATGCCGAAGGCATTATATCAGTCAGCCCAGGGTTGCGAGGCACGAGCTACCCTGGGTTTTCAATCAAGGAGCGCCCAACTCTGAAGGAGTTGAACCTCCAAGCTATCGAATCTCACGATCCGCTCCGAGCTTGGCCGCGCGCGGCGTCTGAGGTACAACAAGACCCATGCCTCGTTTCCCCCGATCGATCTGGCTCGTCCTATCCGTGGCCATTACCGTTTCTCGCGCCGCCGCGGAGCCCAAACCCGTACCTCGTGTCCAGGCCGTCCCGCAACCACACGATGAAGTCTCGTTCCAGCGTGATGGCGTCGAGATCGCCCGCTACTGCGCGGGACATGATGGTTTCCGCCCGTTCGTGTTCCCGGTCATCGGTCCCTCGGGACGCTCGCTCACCCGCATCGGTCACCCGCACGATCCCGTGACCCACAGCCACCACAATTCCGTCTGGCTGTCGCACCAGTTTGTCAATGGCGTGAACTTTTGGGAGGATCGCGGGGCGCACATCGTCCATCAAAAGCTCGAGCGCCTCGATGATGGACCGGACACCGCCTCGATCGAGACGCTCAACGCCTGGCAGGACAAGGATGGGAAGACGCAGATGATCGAGCATCGGCGCACCGGGGTGCAGGTGCTCGAAAATGGCGAGTGGCTGTTGCTCATCGATACCCAACTCGAGGCTCCCCCCGCCGCCCCGGTCACCCTGGCACCCACTGCATTTGGCATGGTCGCCGTCCGTATGGCGAAAACGATCGGCGTTCATGACGGCGGCGGGACGATTCGCAATTCGGAAGGCGGCGTGGATGAAGCCGGCTGTTTCCGCAAGCCAGCCCGGTGGGTCGACTACTCGGGTCCGATCACCCCGCAGGCCAGCGAGGGGATCACCCTGCTCGACCATCCGCAAAACGCCCATCACCCCACGCCTTTCCACGTGCGCGACGATGGCTGGATGGGGGCCGCGCTCACGTTCTCGGGCGAGATCGTCATTCCTCCCGGCGAACCCCTTCGCCTCCGCTATGCGCTCTATGTGCATTCCGGTATTCCGCCCGTCGAGGCGTTGCAAAAACGTTGGGAGGCGTTTGCGCATTCGGAATGGGTCAATTTCGGGAAGAAATGACGCGGTCGATAGGCAAGCAAGATTGACACACCCCGTTGCCGCAGGCATTTGTTTATCGTGTTAATCGCCCCCGAACCGAAGAAGCCATTTTTCATCCGATTTCAGGAGCATATGGCGGCGTCTCGTTTCTTGACGTTTTCCGTGCTCATCCACGCCGTCCTAGTCCTCATGGGGGGGAGCGTGGTCCTCTTCAAGCAGTACATCGAACCGCCGGATTTCACGGCGCCGGATGGAGGGTTGGTCTCCGCGGATGACCCCCAGGTTGCCCCTCCTGTTCAGCCCCCCGATCCCACGCAACAGTTTCAGCCCCAGACGCCGACCATCACAGCTCCGACCATTTCGGCAGTTTCCACGACGAATGTCGCGACCCCGACCTTTACGGTCCAGGCCGCCCTCCCACAGATCAAAGCGATTCCCACGGATGCCTTCAGCAAGGCCCTCCAAAACGTCGCGAAAGTCACCGGAACGAAAGGCTTGGCCGGCAACATTCCAACGACCATGGGTTCCCGGGTGGGCGGCAGCGCCCGGACGATGGCCATGCAGATGAATGGCGGGAAAAAGGAGAGTGAAGATGCGGTCATGAAGGGCTTGCGCTACCTGGTCAAGACTCAGAATCCTGACGGCTCATGGGCGAAAGGGACCAAGCCCTACATCTCTGCCATGACGGGATTTGCTCTGCTTTCGTTTCTGGGTCATGGAGAGACCCCCGTTTCGGCGGAATTTGGGCCCACCGTGCAAAAAGCGTTGGATTGGATCACGGACAACGGTGCGAAGTTCCAGGGGCGCCTGGCCGGAGAACCAACATTTACGCAAGCAGGCGTCTATGCCCACGGCATCGCGGCTTACGGCTTGGGAGAATACTACACGATGACGAAGGACGAGCGCGTCGTGGACCTGTTCAAGCAGGCGATTGGACACATCGTCGCGGGCCAGGGGCCGGACGGGGGATGGATGTACGCCTACAACAAGGAAAAGAGCGATACCTCGGTGACCGGTTGGCAGATTCAGGCGCTCAAGGCGGCCCATCTCAGCGGGCTAAATATCGAGGGAGTCGATGCCGCCCTCGACAAGGCCATGCTAAACCTCAAGCGGGTGCAAGGACCCAAGGGCGGGTTTGGCTATCGCGATAAGGAGGACCGCTACACCCTGACCGGGGTCGGCGTCCTGTGCACCTATTTCTGGAAGCAGCAAAAGGATAGGAGTGTCCTTGACGGGGTCCAGTTCATCTTGAGTGAGGTGAAGGGTGGAAACCCGGTCGAATACAAGCATGAATTCGCGAACCTCTATGCTTGGTACTACAACACCCAGGCGTGTCTCATGGTGGGCGGTCAGGCGTGGACCACATGGAATCGGCTGTTCCAGGACCAGATCATCAAAGCCCGGAGCCCCGACGGAAGCTGGCCGCCGCTTTCGAAAAAGGGAGGCGAGTTACAGGCCGACCCGGACGGTGCTGGCCCGTTCTATCGGACGAACCTCTGCATTCTGATGCTGGAGGTTTACTACCGCTACATGCCGACCACGAAGTAGCCAGCCACGAGCAGGCCGTAGGGCAGGGGAAGCGGCTACAATGGGAGTCGTTTTGCGCAGGCGGCGACAGAGTTGATGTCCTTCTACGGCAGCCACGTCCGATCAGCAGATGCGGGGAAGAGATCACGATCCAAAAATTCCGTGTCCGATTTCCTCATTCGCAAACCTTCAGGCTGCGATCAATGGATTCCATCCCACCAGACTCCACCGAACGGACCGAGGCGTATCTTCGCCTGCTAAACCAGCACGACCGCTGGCTGGCGACCTACGTGTATAGCCTCGTCTCGCGGCCGGCCGATGCGGAAGATATCTTGCAAGAGGCCAAGGTTACCATGTGGAAGCACTTCGCGACCTTCGAGGCCGGGTCGAACTTTCGCGCATGGGCCCGCAAGATCGCGACCAACCAGATCCTGAATTACCGCCGGTCCGAACAGCGCCGGCCCCACTCGACACTCGACGATCAATTCATCGAAATCGTCGCCGCGGAAATCGATCGTCGCGCCGACACGCTCGATCGAAAGTCCGACGCCTTGCGCCTCTGTTTGCGCAAACTGCCCGAGGCCCATCGGCGCATCGTCGTCTGGCGCTATTACGAAGACTGCGGCGTCGAAGAGATCGCCGCGAAGAGCGAGCGTACCGTTGAAGCCGTCTACCGCCTCCTCAGCCGCATCCGCGGCGTCCTCAACGACTGCGTCAACCGCCAGTTGCTCACATCGTGAAGACCGCAACTGATAGCGTTTGGATCGACCGCCAGCGTCCGCTCGACAGAATTGTAGAAGCGGCATCCTACCGCTTTTTCGTCGGGGTCAAGCGGCTGGATGCCGCTTCTACCATTCCCAGACCTCTCCGCACCACCGGGGCGCCCGAAAGATGAAAACCCCGCCCACCGACGAACGCATCCAGCGCGCCTTGGACGGTCTCCTTCCCCCGGAAGCTCTTGCCGCCTTCCAGGCCGACGTCATCCGCGATGCCGGCCTCCGCGCCGCCTATGTCGACCAGGTCTGGCTGCACGCCTCGCTGCGAGCCCATCGCGACACGTTCGCCGACCTGCTGGATACGCCGCTTCCCGCCGACGAAGCGAAGATCGTCCGTCGCTGGCCAGTCGCCATCTGGGCGGCCAGCCTCGCCGCATGTGTGACCCTCCTCGCCAGCATCGCCCTCTTCGGCAAAGGGACCTTTTTCCGACGCCCGGTGGCCACGCTCGTCCAGGTCGAGAATTGCAAATGGTCCGGTTCCGATCTCCCGACAGCGGTCAATTCCCGCCTCGGCGCCGGCACCCTCGCGCTCGTCGAGGGTATCGCCACCTTGCGCTTCAAGAACGGCGCCACCGTCACCATCGAAGCCCCCACCAAACTTGAGATCCTCAACGCCATGCACTGCCGTTTGATCGAGGGCTCTCTCGTCGCGGAAGTCCCCGAACCCGCGCATGGCTTCACCATCGATACCCCCGATATCAAAGTCGTGGATCTCGGCACCAAATTCGGCGTCACCACCGCCTCCACCGGGAACTCCCAGGTCCACGTCTTCACCGGCGAAGTCGAAATCGACGGTCTGCCCGGCGGCGATCATCAACGCCTCAAGGAAGGCAAGGGCCTCAATGTGGGCTCGGGCAATACCGCCGCCGGGCAGGAGCCGACCCGCGGCCAGCAGGTGCAGGAGCAGGGCGGATGGACCGCCATCCCGACCTCCTTTGGCCGCGGCAAGGATGGCTACGCGCGTCGCGGCGACACCGGCGCGCCCATGGGCGCGCACCCTTTGCTCATCGTCAAGCACTCCGACATCGAGAGCGGCCGCAACAACGAGCGTCGGGCCGTGATCACCTTCGATGTTTCGCAATTTGCCACCGCCGGCGCCAGGGAAGCGCAACTCGTCCTCGATCCCCAGCCGAGCGGATACGGCTTTTCCACCCTGGTCCCCGATTCGCGTTTCGCCGTCTACGGCGTGACGGATGAATCCCTCGACTCCTGGGACGAGAAAGAGATGCGCTGGGCGACCGTGCCGGCCTGCACCGATGCGGGACCGGACCTCAACCGCGCCCGCAAGCTCGCCGAATTCTGGATCCCGCGCGGTGGCTCGGGCGGCCCGATCACGGTCCGCAGCGAGGCCCTTGCGGATTTTGTACGTGCGGATACGGATGGTTTGGTCACCTTTGTCATCGTCCGCGAAACGGGCGAAACCAATACTTCCGGACTGGCGCATGCGTTTGCCTCCCGGGAGCACCCCAGTGCGCGCCCGCCCACGCTACGCCTCAAATAGCTTTTGTACCCCCACATGAAGAGTCTCATCGCCCTGCTCGCCGGCCTCGGCGCCACCACCGCCGCTTTGGCCAATCCCGACGACGCGGAATTTTTCCAAAAGAAGATCCAGCCGATCTTCACGGAGCATTGTTACAAGTGCCACAGCCATTCCGCGGACAAGATCAAGGGCGGCCTCGTGGTCGATTCCCTCAGCGGCTTGACCGCTGGTGGCGACACCGGACCGGCGCTGGTGCCGGGCAATCCCGCCAAGAGCCTGCTCATCGAGGCGGTGAACTATACGAACAACGACCTCCAGATGCCGCCCAAGGGCAAAAAGCTCACGGACGAACAGATCGCGAACCTCACCGAGTGGGTGAAGCGGGGCGCTCCCTGGCCCGAGGAAACCGGCAAAAAATCGGCCGTCCGCGCGCGCGGAAAAATCACTGACGAAGACCGGCAATGGTGGTCGTTCCAACCCCTCGCCAAAGTGACGCCTCCGGTCGTCAAGGACCGGGGCTGGGCCGCCAATGAGATCGACCGCTTCGTGTTCCAGCGCCTCACCGCCGAGGGACTCCAGCCCGCCCCGCGCGCGGAGAAAGCGGCCCTCCTGCGCCGCGTCTATTTCGATGTCACCGGCCTTCCTCCGACGCCCGAGGACGTCGCTGCCTTCGTCGCGGATACCTCGCCCGATGCCTACACCAAGGTCGTCGATCAGCTCCTGGCCAGCCCGCACTATGGCGAGCACTGGGCGCGGCACTGGCTCGACCTCGTCCACTACGCCGAGAGCGACGGGTTCCGCATCGATGACTTTCGCCCCAACGCCTGGCCGTATCGGGACTACGTCATTCGGTCGCTGAACGACGACAAGCCGTACAGCCGCTTCGTCCAGGAGCAGATCGCCGGCGACGAACTCTTCCCGGGGGATGTCGAGGCGCGCATCGGCACGGGCTACCTGCGGCACTGGATTTACGAATACAACAACCGCGATGTTGTTGGCCAATGGACCAACATCCTCAACGATCTCACCGACACCACGGCCGATGTCTTCATGGGCATGGGTCTCCAGTGCGCCCGCTGCCACGACCACAAGTTCGATCCCATTCTGCAAAAGGATTATTTCCGCCTGCAGGCTTTCTTCGCCCCGATCCTGCCGCGCGATGACCTCAAGCTGGCTACGCCTCAGATGGAAGCCGAGTACGCCGAGAAAGTGAAAGCATGGGAGGATAAGACCGCCGACCTGCGCGCCCGCATCGTGGCCATCGAGAACCCACACAAGGCCAAGGCCGCGGAAGCCGCGATCATCAAGTTTCCGCCGGAGACGCAGGCCATGATCCGCAAGCCGGTCGCCGAGCGCACCCCGTGGGAAAACCAGATCGCGGAGCTGGCCTATCGGCAGGTCTATTACGAGTACGATCGGCTCATCAACAAGATGCGCGGCGCCGACAAGGAAAAACTCGTCGGGCTCCACAAGGAACTTACCGCCTTCGAAAAGGACAAGCCGCCGCCTCTCCCGCAGGCCTTCTGCGCCACGGATACCGGCCCCAAGGCCCCCCCGGTCACCATCCCCAAGAAGGCTGCGATGGGCGAGATCGAGCCGGGCTTCCTCACGATTCTCGATGAGAATCCGGCGGCCATTTCCCCGACGCTTCCGGATTCCACCGGCCGTCGCGCGGCGCTCGCCCAGTGGCTCACGCAGCCGTCCAACCCGCTCAGTACTCGAGTCATCGTCAATCGCGTCTGGCAATATCACTTTGGCCGCGGCCTCGTGCCGACCTCCAGCGACTTTGGCAAGCTGGGCGAAAAGCCGTCGCATCCCGAGATGCTCGACTGGCTCACGCAGCGCTTCGTCTCCGAAAATTGGAGCCTGAAGAAATTGCATCGCCTCATCCTGCTATCTTCGACCTACCAGCAATCCGCGCGCAGTCCCATCGAGGAAAAGGCCCGGCTCAAGGACCCGGAAAATCGGTTGCTCTGGCGCGCCACCACGCGCCGGCTCGATGCCGAGCAGATCCGCGACGCGATCCTCTCCGCCACCGGGGAACTCGATACCAGGGCCGGCGGTCCGGGCGACGATTGGGCGAAGCCGCGGCGGACGATTTACACCAAGGTCATTCGCAATACCCATGATCCCGTGCAGGAAGTCTTCGACATGGCCGAGGGCTTCACCAGCACCTCGCAGCGTAACACCACCACCACGTCCACGCAGTCGCTCTTCATGATTAACAGCCAGTGGTCGCTGGCCCGCGCCAAGGCCTTTGCCCACAATGTCGCCGCGCGCGGCAAATCCGGACCGGATGAGGCCGTTGTCCACGCCTACCGGCTCGCGTTCAGTCGCGATCCCAGTGCCGCCGAGCGCGAGGCAGCCCGGCAGTTTATCGTCACGCAGGAAAGAAAACTCGCCGGTCTCCAGCCGGAGGTCCTCGCGGTGCCATTCACCTCGGAAAAAATGCCCTTCCGCGATGGACACGCCGCTGTCCTCACGCCGGGCACCCCGCAGCAGCGTCTCGTGGTTCCCGACAATCCGATTTTTCCCAAAGGCGATTTCACTGCAGAAGCTTTCATCGTCCTCAAGTCTGCGTATGACTCCGGCGCCGTCCGCACCATTGTTTCCCAGTGGGATGGCAAACGCGGCCACCCCGGCTGGGCGTTCGGCGTCACCGGCAAGCAGTCGCGTTACAAGCCGCAGACGCTCGTCCTTACGCTCACCGGCGACCAACCCTGGAGCGACAAGGACCCGATGGAACCGATCTTCAGCGGCCTCTTCATCGAGATCGGGAAACCATACTTCGTCGCCGTGACCGTGGACATCGATGATGCCACCGAGAAAGGCGTGACCTTCTACGCCAAGGATTTGTCCAATGACGACGAGCCCATCCAGGTCGCGCAGATCGCCCACAAAGTCACGAGTGGCATCCGCGGCAGCGCCCCCCTGGTCATTGGCGGACGCTCTGACGTCGCCAATCAGTTCGACGGCCTCATCGACGACGTGCGTATTTCGGATATTCCGCTGCCCCAGGATCAGCTCCTCCTCAGTCGCGAAGCCATCGGCGAGCACACCGTCGGCTACTGGAAATTCGAGGCCGATCCCGGCCATTACAAGGACGCTTCCAAGCGCGGCGGCGACATCGTCGAGGGGCAGGTCGAAGGGGCCCCCGTCGACAAATCCTTCGCCGCCCTCGTGGACTTCTGCCACGTCCTCCTGAACGCCAACGAATTCCTCTACGTAGACTGAGAATACAAAGGATGAAGGATGAAGAAGAGTGATTGCACTCTCGTCCCATCCGCATCCCCACCATTCTCTTCATCCTTCATCCTTAACCCTCCCATGTCCTCCCCCTTCCACCCTTGCGGCCGCCGTGACATTGTTTCCAACCGCCGCGACTTTCTGCGGCGCGCCGGCGGCGGCTTCGGCGCCCTCGCCCTCGCCCACCTGCTGCAAGGCTCCGCGCTCGCCCGCGAGGTCGAGGAGGATCCGCGCGACCTGCGCCAGCCCTTGCTCCCGCGGAAGCCCCATTTCGCCCCCACCGCCAAATCCGTCATCTTCCTTTTCATGGAAGGCGGTCCCAGCCACATCGATACCTTCGACCCCAAGCCCAAGCTGAATGAACTCGCGGGCAAGCCGTTGCCGGAGAGCTTTGGCAAAGTCATCACCGCCATGGGCGAAGCGGGCTCCCCGCTCCTCGCCTCCAAGCGCTCCTGGGCGCAGCATGGCAAGAGCGGGCTGTGGATCAGCGACTGGCTCCCGCACATCGCCACCATGGCCGATGATCTGGCCGTGATCCGCTCCTGCTGGGCCGATGGCATCAACCACTCCGCCGGCGTCTGCCAGATGAATACCGGCAGCATCCTCGCCGGGCGCCCCTCCCTGGGGGCGTGGGCCAGCTACGGCCTCGGCACCGAGAACCAGAACCTCCCGGCCTTCGTCGTCATGCAGGACAACACCAGCAGCGTCGTCAATGGCCCGCGCAATTGGGGCGCCGGCTTCATGCCCGCCGTCTATCAAGGCACCCGCATTACCGCGAGCAGCGAACCGATCCCCAACCTCAACACCCCCGACGGCGTCACGGGCGAAGAGCAGCGCGGGAAGCTCGACTTCCTCAACCAACTCAACCGGCAGCACGCCGAACCGCGCCGGCTCCAGACCGAACTCGAGGCCCGCATCGCCAGCTACGAACTCGCCTTTCGCATGCAAGCCGAGGCCCCCGAAGCCGTCGATCTCGGTAAGGAATCCGAGGCCACCAAGGCCCTCTACGGAATCGAAGAAAAGGAGACCGCGCAATTCGGCAAGATGTGCCTCCTCGGCCGCCGCCTTGTCGAGCGCGGCGTCCGCTTCGTCCAACTCTACAGCGGCGCCGGCAGCAAGTGGGACGCCCACGACAACATCGAAAAGAATCACAGCAACAACTGCCGGCAGATGGACAAGCCGGTCGCTGGCCTGCTCCGCGACTTGAAAGAGCGCGGCCTGCTCGAGCAAACACTCGTCGTCTGGGGCGGCGAATTCGGCCGCACTCCCATGAGCGAAAAAGGCGACGGCCGCGATCACAACCCTTCGGGCTTCACGATGTGGATGGCCGGCGGCGGAGTAAAAGGCGGCCAGACCATCGGCACCACCGACGAAGTCGGCCTGCACGCCGTCGAAGACCGCCTCCACGTCCACGACCTCCATGCCACCATCCTTGGATTGCTGGGCATCGACAACATGGGTCTCATTTACAAATACAAAGGCCGCCCTGAACGCCCAACGCTGAATGAGGGTGAATTTTATAGGAAAATCACCCGGGCCTGATTGACGCCGGAGGCGTCGCGGCTATCACCCTTGGTGACCGCCCGCGGAGGGCTTCCCACAGAATCTACGGCACAACTACGATCACGAATCGCCGAAGCTCCAGGTCGCGAGACTACGGATTCTCTTTTACGGCCGTCATCGGTTTGCCCTTCCTGTCGATCACCTTAGTACCTTTGGGATTGAGTGGCAGGGACATCTGGTCCGTGCCCCCGCCTTGGTAATTCAAGACGACTTTGCTCCCGGCAATCGTCCACTTGCCGACGCTGGTGCCTGTTCCATCTCTGCCGTTTCCGGAGGCGATTAAGGTTCCATCCGCATTGAATGTTCTCGGCCCATGCCAGCTCTTGTTTTCGGAGGTGAAGATCCACGTGCCGATGAGTTCCGGAGGAGCATCCGTATTCTTCGCCGGATTGGTGAGTGCCTTGTTGGCGACAGATTCGACGGCTTTCTCGGGAGGCGTCGAAGCCGGAGGCGTCGCACCGGGAGATGTCACGGAGGGAGGAGTCGCAGCAGCCGGCGGCGCGGTCGGTGCGGCTCCTGGTGGGGCGACTGCGACGGTTGCCGTCGCGGGGCCGGCCGTAGGAGTTCCGCTTTTCTTTTCTTCGAAGGCCTCCAGTTGCATCTGTCTTGTGTAGAGCGCCATCACGTTCTGGCGAATGGCTTGGCCCTTTCCTGTCCACGCCCGGTAGGCTCCGGATTCCGTGAACGTGGACGACCGCTGCGCGCTATTGTCAGCGTAGTTGCGCTCGTCACCTTGCTTCTTGCGGATCGCTTCTGCCGTGCCCCCCGTTTCAACGCCGCGAGCGACAGGGCGTACCGGCGCACTTTTCACAATCGTGCCGCCATTGGAAACCGATGGCGCCTTGGAAGCGGCCAGCGCGTTGGACTTCTCCGTGGCGCGGTCATCCATCCCCTTCGTCAGCGCCTCACAGACGGCCATCGCATTTTGGTAGAGCTGCTTTTGCGTGTACGTTTCGGCCTTGATCTGCTCGCCCGCAAAAATCGAATGCAGTTTTTCCACCTCCACTCTCGGCATCTTGGGATCGGTTTCCAAAGGGGCGAGGATACTATCCAAAGCGGGCGACAGTAGTGGTTCCAACTGCGCAGAAGGCCACACGGATGCCGCATGGGCCCAGACTGGCGCGACGAGTGCAAAGATCAGGAACGCCAGCGCAAGCTTCGTTTTCATAGGTCGGCAAGAATAACGAGGATTACTTTGCTGTCATTAAGAATTGCCCCGCCGGCGACGACTGACTTTACGCGTCGACAAATACAAAGGCCGCCCCGAACGCCCCACGCTCAACGAGGGCGAATTCTACAGAAAAATCACCCGCGCCTGATCGTCCGGGGCTGGCATGAACCTGTGCCGGGGCAGGTTGGGCGTCCCGCCCGCCGGTTCCAGCGTCCCGCTTGAAACTCGAGCGGGCCTGAAGAGTGGATGACGGAACCATAGGGGAGAACGGCAAATTGCGAAAAGTGGTGGCGATCAAGGGCCTTCTTTTTCGGACTCTTTAATTCCGCGGTCGATCTGCTCGACGAGCCTTTCTGGGCGGGTGGCTTGCTCCAGGATGGCAACGTCGGGGTCGCCCGTGGGATCGCGAGCCGCTCAATGTCGGCGAAGCGCTTTGTCTCCCACTTCAAATCTTCCCACCATGCACTGGCATCCCAGCCCTCAAACTCTCGCATAGTGGCGAGGACGCGGATTTTGCCATGCTGGCGGATGAGTCGGTCGGCATCGGGCATGACCTTTTCGTAGTCTTCTCGGCTGAGTTTTCCGTGGAAATCGACCTCCAGCACTCTGCCGTGCGCGATTTCGTCAACGTGGGGGGAGGATTTCATGGGTGGTTTCCGGTTCAAACAGGGGCAGGAACCGGATTCCAAACCGCCATGCGGACGGAATCGGAGAACACGGCGCGGCGCGGTACGAAAGGCGGGGTTCTCCGCGTGCCTTGCCTGCGCAGCCACGCGATCCGTCCGTAGGCTGTTTTGAGGGAAAGGCCGAGGACGGCCGCGGCGGCTTCGGGAGAATGGTTGAGCTGTTTCATGGCGCGGCGCGTTTAGGCGTGGGTGAGGGACCACACTTCCTCGCCGCCCATCGAAAGTACGGCGGTCTTGACTTTGCGGACGCCGAGCTCGAGGCGGGTCTTGATGGTGCCAAGCGGGATGCCGGTCTTGGCGGCGATTTCGCGCTGGCTGAGGCCGCAGTAAAACGCGAGGTGAAGCGCTTCGCGTTGGCCTTCGGGAAGGGTGGCAAGGATGTTCTTGAGTAGCTCTGCACGGTCGGCGGCGGCGGCGTCCACATCCGCTCCCGGCTGGAAGGTTTGATCACCTTCGCATTCGGTCTCCAGGCGCAGGCGTTCGCCGGCTCGGGAATAGGCCTGGTGTCGGCGGACGCGGTCGATGGCGCGGCGACGGGCGAGGGTGATGATCCACCCGAGGACCTTGCCTTTCCCTTCGTCGTAGCCATCCGCGCGGTTCCACAACTCGATGGAGACATCTTGAAGAACGTCGTCCACGTCGTGGTCGGCGTGAACGATGCGGGCGACGATCGTGCGCAAAAGCATTCGGTGGCGACGGCAAAGGTTGGCTAGCGCGGACTCGTCGCGCTGCTGGATGCGGGCCATGAGTTCTTCGTTGGTTGGTTCGTCGGGAGACAGCGCCGTACGAGGAGCGGGTGCGGTGAACTGGTCGAGTTGCTGGTGATCGAATTCGTATAGCATGGCGGTGGTTGGTTGGAGGCTTGGAATCGGTTCGAGTTCCGTATTGCCGCCGCCGTGCCATTCCCGTTCTACTCTGGAGGGATTCCCGGAAACGAATTTCAGATGTCGTGAATTACGACGCTGCCGTAAATTTCAGTGACACTTGAGGAATGCCCCAAGGTGAGATGCTCGGGTAACCGCAGTAGAATCGAAAAACTCAACGGAGATGGCACTACGAGCAGGCGATCCGCTGCGAGCCCCTAGGCCGAGGTAGGGGCAATTCCTGATTCGCAAAGTGCGAACGCGGTGGGATAGCAACGGATCCAACTGAGTCGCCGGGCCGGATGGCGGATACCGGAAAATACCGTGAAGATGGACCGGACGAACAAGACCTTCGGCAATCCATTTCGCGCGGGGCAGCCTGATCCGGTGACGGGCGGGCCGATGGATGCGGAGCGGGTGGTGGATTTGTTTGCAGCGCGCTGCGTCCCGGAGCTGCGCTCGCTCGCCCGCCACCATCTCCGCGGCAAGAATCTGGCTTGCTGGTACAGGCCAGGTGGGCCGTGTCATGCCGACGTGCTATTGGCGATAGCCAGTGGCGAGGACGTCCCGCGACGTGCCGGCTAGTGGCCGCGGACGAGCCAGATCACCAAAAGGATGGGGAGGGGAATTCCCAGAAGCCAGAGGAGAGCGTAACTTCCGGCGCCAGCCGCTTCGTGGGCGAGATGTTTTATCGTTTTCATGCACCCTGAATCGGCGCGGCCTGGCAAACGGGTCTTATGTGGTGGGCGGCTTCGCGGGGAAACTCCTGCGCTGGACACATAATGCTTGACGTTTCCATTCGATATTGAGACAAGGAGCGCATGGTAGGCATTTGGAACGGATCGCGGCTCAAAAGATTCCAGATCTGTCGCAGGAACAAAACGGATAACCAACACAAAATATGGCTAGAGGACACCGCGACGATCTTATCAAAGACCTCATCACATCGATAGCGAAGAGGGCAAAAACCGGCAAATACCAAAAGGAGTGGCGTGGTCCGAAGAAGAAAGTCGGCGGATATAAAGCTAGCGACAAGAAGACCTCCACTCACGGCGTCATGACCATGGTGGACCCCCACTTGCAACCGAACGGTGCGAAGCTGGGGTTCCCGACGATTGCCAGGGCTTCCAGCCGGCCACGTCGACGCTCCCTGTTCAGTCGCCATGTGACATCCTGCCCGGCCTGCGGCAGCGAAGGAGGCGCGCTCTGCTCTGAGGCACTGCTGCTTCTGCGCGAGGCCAACTACTAAGGCCATCCTAAGACCGTGACTAACAGGCTGTTAGGATCGCGGACGAGCCGGATTACTCTCTTTTGGTGACATACTCCATCGCATACGCGAACAGGGTTTTTTGTGCTTCGAGCGACAACTCGCTGAACGGGACCTTTCCGGCGTAGTAGTAAATCTCGACGATGATGAAGTCCGGCCAAAGTTGCTTTTCGGCACAGAAATCGAGAACGGCTGCCGCTTTTTCCTCCTCGGTTTTTCCCGAGCTTTTGGCGGCGCTGCACTGGTGGACGCCGGTGCCTTCGTCGGCGGCGATGAAGGATAGCACGCCTCCCTGGGTGTGGATCTTGACCATGCTTCCCCTCGGCAGCCATTCTGGTACGGCCAATGTTCCGGAAGATTCTTTGGTGGGGTAGAGCAGACCGATATGTTCGTCGGACTTCCCTTTCTTTGAATTGGAGTCGCCGCCCTTTTTCCCTTTCTGATAAATGGTCGCCCGCACGAGCCGTTTCTCGGGCGACGACCAAAATGCGCTGCCGACGATGGAGACGAGGCTCTCCAGATCGCCTTTCGGGACTTCCCCGAATGCGGAACACGCCGTGATCAAGACCAGGACCACCTCAAGAATCTGTTTCATGGGAAGGAATTGGGAGGGACTACTTTCCACGCCTCCTATCACCGCATCGCTTAATCCTCCACGGCTGGACGTGCCGATCCATTTGGGTTTGAAAGCGTGGCCTCGCTTCGCTCGTTGCGGCTTGACGCCCCGTATCGTGACCCCGTCAAGTGTCCCCAGTGGCCCCCGTCGCCCTTTCTCCCATGCATTCAAGATTCGTCCTGACCGTCCTGCTCACCGTTGCCTTCGCGCCCATCGCCCGGCCCGAGTTCCCCACGCCCTTCAACACCGAAAAGACCCCCGGCGGACCCATGCCCGCCGAAGAAGCCGCGCGCACAATGGAACTTCCGGCAGGCTTCCGATGCCAGGTCTTTGCCGCCGAGCCCGATGTCCAGCAACCCATCGCCATGGCCTGGGATGCGCGGGGCCGTTTGTGGATCGCCGAGTGCTACACCTACGCCGAGAACCCCGACCGCTGGAACATGACACTGCGGGATCGCATCGTGATCTTCGAAGACACCGACAACGACGGTCACTTCGACAATCGCACCGTGTTTTGTGACAACCTCCAGCGCCTCACGAGCATCGAACTTGGTTACGGCGGAGTCTATGCCCTGTGCGCGCCCAACCTCGTCTTCATTCCCGACAAGAATGGTGATGATGTGCCTGATGGCGAACCCCAGGTACTCCTCGACGGATTTAATTTCAAGACCATCGGCCACAATATCGTGAACGGACTGCGCTGGGGCTCGGACGGATGGCTCTACGGCCGTCACGGCATTACCGATACCAGCGCCATCGGCGCCCCGGGCACGCCGGACAAGGACCGCACGCGCATGAATTGCGGCATCTGGCGCTATCATCCCACGCTCCACACCTTCGAAGTCGTGCTCAATGGCGGCACGAACTCCTGGGGCATGGATTGGGACGCCAACGGCGAACTGTTCTGGATCAATACCGTTATCGGCCATCTCTTCCACGGCATCCCCGGCGCCTATTACGATCGCATGTTCGGCGCGCATCTGAACACGCACGTTTACGAAACGATCAAGCAGACCGCCGATCACTATCACTTCGACCAGGGCAACGAAAAGTGGGCTGACGTGAAGAAAGGCATGAGCAGCAAGACGAACGAACTCGGCGGCGGACACGCCCATGTCGGTTGCGTGATCTACAACGGCGGAACCTGGCCGCGCGAATATCAGGGCAAACTCTTCACCTGCAACCTCCACGGCAATCGCATCAATATGGACATCCTCGAGCGCGAAGGCTGCGGCTTCGTTGCCCATCACGGCAAGGACTTCATGCAATCGAAGGACACCTGGTTTCGCGGCCTCGACCTCAGCACCGGGCCTGATGGCAATGTGTTCGTGGTCGACTGGAGCGACGCCGGCGAGTGCCACGACAGCGATGGCGTCCATCGCACCAGCGGCCGGATTTACAAGATCAGCTACGGCGAACCCAAGAAGATGGAGCCGTTTGATCTGGCCCGGATGAGCGACGCCGATCTGGCAAAGCAATGGGACAACAAGAACAATTGGTGGGCGCGCATGGCGGCCCATGTCCGCAGCGAACGCGGACAGATGCCCGCCCTGCCACCGACGCCCACGATTGCCGACGCCGGCAGCCAGGACGGCCTCGTGCGCCTCCACCTCGCCAGCGCCATGCAGCGGCTCCCGCTCGCGGCGCGCTTTCCCATCGCCACCGCGCTCGCCGCCCACGCGGAGGATGCGAACGACCGTCAGCAGCCGCTCATGATCTGGTATGGCATCGAGCCTGCCGTCGTCGCGCATCCCAATCAGGCCATCGCGCTGGCTTTGTCCTCGCGGATACCCACGGTGACGAAACTCATCACGCGGCGGCTCGCCGAAGAGATCGTAACGACACCCGGCCCCGTGGATGCGTTATTGGCGGCCGGGCTCGCAAACGCGAATGCCCCCGCACGCGAATCCATCGTGCGCGGAATGAGTGAGGCGTTGAAAGGCTTCAGCCAGGTCACGAAACCCGCGCCTTGGGATGACTTCGCGAAGGTCGTCGCTCCCGGACAAGAAGACCTCGTGCGTGATCTCTCGCTCGTCTTCGGCAGCGGCCGCGCGATAGACGAGCTCATCGCTCTCGTGAAGGACGGGAACGGTGATCCCAATGTCCGGCGCAGCGCCCTCGATTCGCTGTTGCGCAGTCCCAAGCCGGAGCACTTCGCCCTCACGCGTGGCCTGATCAACGACAAGGTCCTCGGCGCCGCCGCGCGCCTGGGTCTCGCGAAGTTCCCCGACGCCGACGTGCCCAAGGCCTTGCTCCCAAGCTGGCCCAACCGCAGCCTGGAATGGCGCGCCGCAAATGTCACCACCCTGTCATCCCGGCCTGCTTGGGCGAAGGAACTGCTCCAGGCCATCGAGAAGCACGAGATCGCGCGCGATGAAATCAGCCCCTTCCAGGCCCGGCAGATTTGCAGCCTCGGCGATGCCGCGCTCGCGCAGCAACTCGCCATGGTCTGGGGCGAACTCCACGAAACGCCCGAAGCCAAACTCCAAGAGATCGCCAAATGGCAGTCGCTGTTGAAGCCGGACGTCATTGCGCAAGCTGACGCGAGCAAGGGCCGCCTGCTCTTTTCCGGGCTCTGCGCCGTGTGCCACAAGCTGTATGGCGAAGGCGCGGCCATTGCCCCGGACCTGACCGGCAGCGATCGGCACAATCTCGCCTACCTGCTGGGCAATATTGTCGATCCGAATGCTGTGGTCCCAGCCGACTATCGAGTCAGCATCCTGAAATTGAAAGATGGTCGTGTCCTGACGGGTGTCATCCCGGAGCAGACCGACAAGCTCGTCACCGTGCAGACCCCGGCGGAACGCATCACCGTCCCGCGCACCGAAATCGCCGAACAACAGCAGATGTCCCAATCGCTCATGCCTGAAGGCCTGCTGCAAGCGCTCGGAGAAGACAACGTGAAGCACCTATTCGCCTACCTCATGGGCAATGGCCAGGTGCCGCTGCCGAAGTAGAACGATACTGCGGGGGGCGGAACGCCCCGTGGGGATGCGGGATTGGTAAGGAGCTTAATAACGACTGTCGTGAACACCACCGCGGTGATAAATTTAATTATCCGCGTTCTATGAAAATTGAGACTTACTCAATAGTCGGGGGTTTGGTTCAATAGGATGCACATGGAGCAAGCTGTCCGAAAGAGGGCCAGTGGGAGAGAAACGACGAGTTGGGTCATCGCCGCGTGCATCTGCGTCCTGATTCTGCTCGGGGCGATTTTTGCCTTCTGGAGCACGCGCCGCACTCTGGACACGCACCACATGGTGGATCATTCGCGGCAGATCCGGTTCGAATTGGAGAGAGCGCTGGTTTCCGTGGTGAATGTCGAGGCCGCCCTGCGGGGATTCCAATTGAGCGGCGAAGGCGCGTTGGTCGAGACTCTCGAGCCGAATGAGCAGGACTCCCGCGACGCCCTCAAGTCCCTCCAGAATCTGACGCGCGACGATTCCGGCCAGCAGGAACGATTGGGACGGCTCGCTGTCCTCGTGGAGGAAACGATCGCTTTCGCTCACGAGACCCTGCGGGTGCATCATGAGCAGGGGGCCGAGGCTGGCCTCGCCCTCTTTCGGACGTTTAAAGGCGAACGCCTCATGAACGAGATCCGCACCCTCATTCGCGGAATGGAGGACACGGAAGATCGCTTGTTGAAAGTCCGCCCCGAGGCGGCTCAGGCCGCTTCCCATCTCACCCTCGGGGTCGTGGCCTGCGGCAGCGCCTTCGTCGTGATTCTCCTCGCGGTGGCTGGCTGGACGATGCGCCGCGAACTGGTGGCGCGCCAGCACGCGGCCCGCGCGCAGGCCAGCGCTCGTGCTTACGCGGAAAGCATTGTGGACACCGTGCGGGAACCGTTGCTCGTGCTCAATGGCGACATGCGCGTGGAACGCGCCAATCGGTCATTCTATGAATGCTTTGATGCCACACCGAAGGACACGGAGCAGCGGTTGCTCTCGGAACTCGACGGAGGAAAATGGCCCGCCTTGGGGACGTTGCTCACGGACACTGTGACGCTCGACAAACCGTTCGACGGCGTGGAGTGGGAAGTGGAACTGCCTGGCGTCGGCCGGCGAGTCATGGTCCTCAGCGGCAGCAAACTGAATCGACCGGACAACCACACCGAGGCCATCCTCCTCTCCCTCGAAGATGTCACCGATCAAAGGCGCGCCGAGCAGATTCACCTCCACTTTCGGGCGCTGTTCGAATCCCTGCCCGGCCTCTATCTCGTGCTGAAGCCGGACCTCACGATTGTCGCCGTCAGCGACGCCTATCTCAAAGCGACGATGACCAAACGTGAATTGATTCTTGGCCGCGGCCTTTTCGAGATATTCCCGGACAATCCGGACGATCCCGCCGCGACCGGAACCTCGAACCTGCGCGCGTCTTTGAATCGCGTCCTGCAAAGCGGCAAGTCCGATACGATGGCGATCCAAAAGTATGACGTGCGCCGTCCTGACGGCGTGTTTGAAGAGCGCTTCTGGAGTCCCGTGAATTCACCGGTTCTCAACCCGGCGCGGCAGACCGAGTACATCGTTCATCGCGTGGAAGACGTTACCGATTATGTGCGACAGCGGACCCAGGCGGAGGGAGAAGGCGCGATGCGCGAACGGTTGAATTCGGAGATCTTTCGCAGCACGCAGGAAGTCCAGGCGGCGAATCAGCAACTCCGCGCCTTGAACGCCGAGCTCGAGGCTTTTTCGTACTCCGTCTCCCACGATCTGCGCGCGCCGCTCCGGCATATCGATGGCTTCGCGGATATGCTCACTCATCACGTCGGCGATAAACTGGACGAGAAGGGCCGGCGTCTTCTCAAGACCATCTCGGATTCCGCGAAACGCATGGGAACGCTCATCGACGACCTGCTGGTCTTTTCACGGATGGGCAGGTCGGAGATGCGCCGCACCAAAGTCGACTTGGATGCGCTCGCCCAGGAGGTCATCAGGGAACTGGGTAGCGAGACCCAAGGCCGGAACGTGGTTTGGAAGCGCGGGGAACTTCCCGTCGTCGATGGCGATCCGGCCCTGTTGCGGCAGGTGTTCGTCAATCTCCTCTCGAATGCCCTGAAATATAGTCGGACCCGCGATCCGGCCATTATCGAGATAACCTCAACGGACGGCCCCGGCGAAAAGGTGACGTGTGTTCGCGATAATGGAGTAGGCTTCGATATGGCTTACGCCCACAAGCTATTTGGCGTCTTTCAGCGGCTCCACCGGAGCGAGGATTTTGAGGGGACTGGGATCGGCCTGGCCAACGTCCTCAGAATCGTTACCCGGCATGGGGGTCGCGCCTGGGCCGAGGGCAAAGTCGGGGAGGGAGCGATGATTTATTTTTCACTCCCTGTTGGCGCGCCCCATTCTGCATCCAATCCTCCACCCACATCCGATTCTAATCCCGCATGACCGCTAATGTTAAGAAAATCCTTCTCGTCGAAGACAGCGAACACGACATCGAACTTACCATCGCGGCGCTCGATGGGCATCATCTCGCGAACAAGGTGGACGTGGCGCGCGACGGCGCGGAAGCTCTCGACTATCTATACAGGCGCGGGGAGTTTGCCGACCGGCCCTACGGCCAGCCCATCGTTGTCCTCTTGGATTTGAAAATGCCGAGGGTCGATGGCCTCGAAGTGCTTCGTCAGATGAAGGCCGATCCGGAACTCAAGAGCATCCCCGTCGTCATGCTCACCTCCTCGCGGGAAGAACAGGATCTGGTCCGAAGTTACGAACTCGGCGTCAACGCCTACGTCGTCAAGCCGGTCAACTTCCAACAATTCCTGGATTCGGTGAAACAGCTTGGCTGCTTTTGGGCGCTGATCAATGAGCCGCCCCCTCTTTTGTAGTTACCCCCATGAGTTCCGTGAATCCATCGACTGTTCCGCCGCGCCGCGTGCGGATCATTCATCTGGAGGACAATTTGCTCGACCAGGAATTGGTCGCCGCGATGCTGGCGGGGAGCGGCATCCCATGCGAATTCGTCTATGCGGAAAACCGTGACAGTTTCTTCGTGGCGCTCGAGCGGGAACCGGCCGATCTCATCATTTCTGATTTTTCGTTGCCCGGTTACGATGGGGCGCGGGCTCTCGAAGTCGCGCGACGCCTCCGCTCGGAGGTGCCATTCATTTTCTTCTCGGGCACGCTGGGCGAGGAGGCGGCCGTCGAGAGCCTGAAAAATGGCGCGACGGACTACGTCCTGAAGCAGCGCCCCGAGCGCCTCGTGGTCGCGGTGCGCCGCGCCCTGGCGGACGCCGACGCGCGTCTCACGCGCGAGCGGATCGAGGAGGAACTGCGCCAGCGCGATACGCTCTTTCGGAAGGTGATGGAGAATGTCGAGGACCTCATTACCGTCGTCGATCTCGAAGGGCGCCTCACGCTCAGCAGTCCCTCGCATCGCAAGCTGTTCGGCGCGGACGCTCCGGCCGTCGGCGACGATTTCGTGAAACACACCCATCCCGAGGACCGCGAGCGTATCAAGGCCGCATTCCAACGCACGGTCAACGAAGGGATCAGCAGCCGCATCGAATACCGCCTCGTCCTCCCCGGGGGAAGTTCGCGCATCATCGAGGCGCATGGCAGCGCGATGCATGACGAACGCGGGGAAACGCAGTTCGTCCTCTGGGTTGCCCGCGATGTCACCGACCACCGCATCGCCGAGGAGCAAATCCTGGAGCAGGCCACCCTGCTCGACGAGGCCCGGGACGCCATCTGTGTCACCGATCTCGATCAGCGGCTCCTGTTTTGGAACAAGAGCGCGGAGCGCCTTTACGGATGGCCGGCCGATGAAGCGTTGGGACACAACGCGAACGAACTGCTCTCCCAGCGTGGCGTGGCCCTCACGGCTCTCAAGACCCTCATCCAACGTGGTGAGTGGCACGGCGAACTCGAGCATACGACCCGCCTCGGCCGGCGCCTCGTCGTCGAGAGTCGCTGGACTTTGATTCGCGCCGGCGAGACCCCCAAGTCGATCCTCGTCATCAATACCGACATCACCGAGCGCAAGCTGGCCGAACAGAAGATTCAGGAGCAGGCCGCCCTCCTCGACAAAGCCCGGGATGCCATTCTCGTTTCTGATCTCGATCAGCGCATCGTCTACTGGAACGAGGGCGCCACGCGGCTCTACGGCTGGCCACCCGAACAGGTGATGGGCGCCCTTGTCCAGGAGTTGCTCTTTCCCCAGGCGCCGGCGGCCTGGGACGCCATCCGCGAAGCCCTGCACGAGCACGGGGAGTGGATCGGCGACCTGCGCCACCGCACTCGCGAGGGCAAGGAAGTCATCGTGCAATGCCGCCAGACCCTCGTCTGCGACGATGCCCAGCGCCCCACTTCCATTCTCTATATCAATAGCGACATCACCGAGCAAAAGCAGATCGAGGCCCAGTTCCTCCGCACGCAGCGCATGGAGAGCATCGGCGCGCTCGCGGGGGGCATCGCCCACGACCTCAACAACGTGCTCGGACCGATCATGATGGCGGTGGATGTGATCAAGCTCGACCCGGCGAACGAGGGCAATGCGGGCTTGCTGGAGCTGGTCGGAACCAGCGCGCACCGCGGGTCGCAACTCGTGAAGCAAATCCTTTCCTTTGCCCGCGGCGTGGAGGGGGAGAAGGTTTCCCTGGAAATTGGCAAACTCGTCGCCGAAGTCGTGAAATTGGCCGGCGATACTTTTTCCCGCGCCATCTCGGTGCGGACGACCGTGTCCGACGATTTGCCTGTCATCAAGGCCGACGCGACCCAATTGCACCAGGTGCTGCTCAACCTGTGCGTCAATGCGCGGGACGCCATGCCGCAGGGCGGGACGCTGGCGATCGAGGCTCGAACGGTCGAGCTCGAAAGCCATGTCACCCCGTTCCAACCTCAGCCGCTCTCAGGAACGTTCATTGAATTGAAGGTGTCGGATACCGGCACCGGCATTCCGGCCGAGGCCTTGCCGAAAATCTTTGAGCCGTTTTTCACCACCAAGGATCCCGGGAAGGGCACCGGACTTGGGCTTTCCACCGTCCTGGGGATCGTGAAAGGGCACGGGGGATTTCTGGAAGTGACGAGTGAGCCGGGAAAGGGCGCCACGTTTCTCATCTTTTTACCGGTTCTGGAGATGGGCGCTGCCCCGGCCGCGGCTCTCGCCGAATCGACATCGAGGCAGGGTCGCAACGAACGAGTCCTTCTCGTGGACGACGAAGTCGCCATCCTCGAAATCACGCGCGCCACCCTCGGCGCCTATAATTATCAAGTGCTCACGGTCAAGAGCGGTAGTGAAGCGATCGCCCTCTTCGAGCAGATGCACCGGGAAATAGATCTCGTCATTACCGACATGATGATGCCGTCCATGGGGGGGCACGCGGTCGTGGACGCCCTGCGGAGAATCAAGCCCGATGTCAGGATCCTCGCCGTGAGTGGGCTCCCGCCGGAGCAGCCCAGCGACTACCCCGAAGGCATCAAGGCGTTTCTCAAGAAGCCCTATTCCACGGGCAAGCTGTTGACCACCATGCGCGCGGTCCTCGACGCCTGATCGAGCCCCTCACGCCCTGGCCGGGCTGCCCTTGTAATCCGCCGTCGCCGACGTCAACCCGCTCGACAGGCACTGGGGACACAACCGAGTGTCGGCGTTTTCGCGTTCCGTTTCCTCCGCCAGCAGGAAGAGCACGTGACACGGATCGTGCAGGCAATTGGCGAAACGGTTCGTGGGCCGTTCCGTGTGGGCGCATTGGCCGATCGGCACCACGCCTTCCTCCACGCGCACCGTCATCCGCTGATCGAAGACGAAACATTCGCCCAGCCAGTGGTCGTTGCCGAACTCTTCCTGGTACGTGACGATGCCCCCGTGAAGTTGATAGACGTTGGTAAAACCTTCGCGGCGGAACAGGGCCGACGCCTTTTCGCAACGAATCCCTCCCGTGCAATACATCAGCACCTTGCGGTCCTTGAACTCGGCGAGCCGTTCCACGTACGCGGGCAGTTCGCGAAAATGCTCGATGTCGCAGGCGACCGCGTTGGCAAATTTTCCGGCCGCGGACTCGTAGCGATTGCGCACATCGACCAGGACCACCTGCGGGTCTTCTTCCAGCACGCGCTTCCATTCCGCGGGACTGAGGTGATTGTCCAGATCCGGCGGCAGCGGCCCCGCGCCGAGGGCGACAATCTCGGGGCGCACTTTCACGGCGAGCTTCGGAAAGGTGTGGGCGTCACCGCTGCTCTCCTTGATTTCGATATCGGTGAAACGCTCGTCCGCGCGCAATGCCGCGACATACCGGTCCACGTTATCGCGCAATCCGGCGAGCGTGCCGTTGAGACCCTCCGCGGCGATGAGGACACGGCCTTTCAAGCCGAGCGCCGTGCAGAGGGACCGCTGCGACGACGCGAAACTGGCCGGATCGGCGATCTCGACGTACTTGTAAAAGAGAATGACGGGATGAGCCTCGGGCATCCTAAAGGTGAAGTTGTGGATACTGCCAATCCTCCCATTGTCCAGGGCATTGAAACGTCGGGCAGTGGAAGCGGACCGTCTCATCCTCGTCCTCGGTCACGCGGATGTCGTGTCCCGTAAAAAGATGCCCGCATTTGGCGCAGAATCGCATTTCGCCCAGCGACCACCACTCCTTCAGCGGATCGCTCGCCTGAAAGAGCTTGAGCTTTCGTCCGGGAGTCTGCGGCAGCGACCCCATCCTACACGTTCTGCGTCGCTCGGAGAGCGTCGATCTGGTGCCGCAGTAATTGGATTTCGCGCTTGAGCACGTCGCGGGAACGGGGCGAACGGGTGATCGCCAACCGCTGCCGTTTCGCGGCGACAAGGCTTTCCAGGGAGAGGAGAAGAGCGGAGGTCATATGCTTTATGACGGGCTTCCGGGGCTGATGTTCACTTGGTTTGACAATATCGCATGTCGCACGAAATTAGGCTTTGTCCATGCGACGGAGGGGTGGAAGCGCGTCATCTGAGGATCCCATCGAAGCTGAAGTCATGCCCGCCGAGTTCGCGGACGGCATTTTCGCGGACCAGCCCGTACGATTGAACACACGGGCCACAGTCCACCCGGGCCCCGGAATTTCATTTCTGCGTCAAGGCTTTCCCCGCCGTCCACCCGGATTCTCCCGCAAGGGACGACCCGCCCCTTTCCGTGCTTCCCGCGCTATTGCTGCGGTTCGGCGACGACGATCGAGACCCGGGTATTCTCCATCACGGGTCCCAGCGGATAGTCGCCCGACAAAACGGGATACTTGCTCGAGTCGTCCTGCGGCGCTTTCGGCGCCCGTGTGACGCGCAGTGTGAGGTTCAGCATCGTCTGGGTCAGGATGATCGACTTCTTGCCAGTGTCTCCCAATTCGATCCGGCCGCTGTAGTAAGTGCCTTCGGCGTTGAAGAGCTGCACCACACAATTGTTCAGAAATTCGTCCTTGTACTGCACGCTGACATCGAGCGTGGCGGACGGCACCGGGATTTTCTTTTCAGGCTGGGGCATAAGAGGAGGAATTGGAAGTTTCACGGATTACAGATTTGCGGACCGCTACAATTCGGAGGGCGGCGTAATGCGCAAGCGAAAATCGCGATTTCCTCGCCGCGCGATGCCTTTCATCCCCTCGATCTCGCTCTACAGGGCGTCGTAAATTTCCTTCATCTTCGACAGCCAGACATCCTTGTTGTAAACCGTCTGGAGCCGATTCTGCCCAGCCGTGCCCAAAGCGAGCGCCAGATCCGGGTTGTCGAAAAGCCGGCTCATGGCGTTCGCAATACTGGCCGGATCACTGGAATTGCACAGCAGTCCCGTCTGCCCATCCTGCACCAGTTCCGGCAATCCTCCGATGGCATTGGCGATCACCGCCCGCCGATTGGCCCAGGCTTCGAGCACCACCATTCCGAAAGGCTCGAGCCAGATCGATGGCACGACGCGAAATAACGCCCCGGCGATATACTTCCGCTGATCGCTCGGCGACAGGAACCCAGTGAAGACGACATTCGTCAGTCCGTCCCGGGCGGCTTGAGCCCGCAGTTCCGCGGCGGCTGGGCCATCGCCGATGATGATGAGCCGCCGGTCGGTGCGGCCGAGGATCTTCCAGGCAGTCAGCAATTTGTGCACACCCTTTTCCGTCGAAAGGCGGCCGACGAACAGCGCGTCACCGTTCGGCTCAGGTGGAAGAGGGGGCCAGAGAGGGGTGTAGAAGTGAGGCACCACCGAGATTCGGTCGGCGGGAATCCCCAGACGGATGTGCTGCAATCGGTGATTCTCGCTCAGCGCGACCCACTGCGCGACGCGCTCGAAAAGTCCCATCTGCCGCACCTCTCTCAGCACCAGTCCCATGAGGCCGCTCTTGGCATGGCTTTCGTGCCAGCACTTGGTCTTGAAGGCGGGCCAGAAATCGCCATCGATGCACCGGGTGCAAAGTTCGCCGTGATTGAGAAAGAAGCCATTCACGCAACCCAGCCGGAAACTGTGCAGGTAATGAACGATCGGGACCTGTTGTTCCAACGCGATCCGATAGACGATCGGAGACATGGCCGGGAAGACGTTATGAATCTGCCACACGTCGAACTTGTTTTGCCGGAGGAGTTCGCGCAGCGAGCACTCGATCTCGCGATTGCGGAAGACGCTCCATGGCATTCGCAGCAGTGAACGCTCGAGGAATTCCGCCGTCGAGTAGAGGAAAGGGTGCACCTCGTGCAATTCACCGAGGGCGTCGCCGATCCTCCGCACGCTGCTCTCCTCGCCGCCAGGAAATTCATATTTACTGAAAATCTGGACAACCTTGCGGCGACCGGCGCGAGGGGGACTTGTTGGAGTTTGGGCGTTTATGGTCGTTGAATCTTCCGTGGCAAGGGGTTTACGAGCGGCAGGAGAGAACCTGCGGCGGCGGCGCTTGACGAGTCTCAAAAGGGCGGCCTGCGCGTGGATCCGCCGCTGAACCCACGGCCGAGAACCGTGACGTGCACGATGTCCCAAACGGGATCGTCGTTCCCGGCGACAGTGGGGACAAGGTCGATAGGCGGGCCTTGGGTATGGACGGGCTCATGGGGCAGAATGGGCATAAAGGAGCCGAACGGCGGAATAAAGGCGGAATGGCAGTCCATGAAAGAAATATTCGAAGAGCGTCGAAAGGTGCGAATGGAGCGCGAGCCCACTCTCAGCGGCTTTCACCCGCGTCCGCGTCCGCGCTGGATCCGCAGAAGTGCCGGGGAGGGGACTTGAACCCCTACGGATTACTCCACCAGATCCTAAGTCTGGCGCGTCTGCCAATTTCGCCACCCCGGCTTGCTCAATCTTCAGAGAAGAGCGCACAAGATTGCAGACTGGCGATTACCCTTGTGCAACTTTTTGTGCTACTTTCACGCTCTGAAACGTCCCGCGCATCGCCGGGAAGGCAGGCGGGGATAAAAGAGGGTGGGGCACTGATTCAATGAATGATCCATTGGTAACCGTCCGGGACACCAACCGCAAGCGCATCCGTGGGCTGTGGCAGCGCGGTGATCGTTTCTAATTGCCGGTGAGGTTGAGCATGTTTTCTGAGTATGCTTTTTCCACGGCTTTGAAGGCCCGTCGAATCTCCCCATTCTTCGTATTTTCTTCCGGATCACCTTTAACGGTAATTGCGCCTGTGGAAAACGGGGCATTCCATACGCTAAACTGGCAACGAGTTCCTCCGATCGCGTCGGCGCGGCCACGCGATACCAGCAAGTTCTCTCGCCTTTGTTAACGGATCGGCGCTACTCCGTCCATCCGCGAAGCTGGTCTACAGAGGGATGGCATCTTGACCCTACGGAGGTAATCCGGGGCAAACGTACGACGCAATCGCCTGGTTACCATCCAGGCTTATGAACCGCTTTGTCGTAGCGGTTTTCGACGTGGTCGCCGGGGCCCGCTGTAGGAGCGGCGTGGTTCGCATGGTCATCGAGGGGTTGGAAAAAGGTGCGGTTACTTCGCAGGAGCGCCGGTGCCCTGGAAGTCGCCGCCAAGCGCGAGGTGGAGGTTCACGCGTTCGCGCAGGCGGGAGGCGCGGATTTTCGTCAGCTCGATCTTGCCGGCGAGGTTCTCGCCGGAGAGGCGGAGGATGGTGAACAGAGTCTCCTGGCCCTGTTCGACTCGCCCACGGCCGAGTTTCACCGACTCGGCACTTGCCGCGACCATTTCGCTCAACGCGCCTTCGCGTTTGTGCAGGTAGTAGTCATTGGCCAGCGCATCTTCGACGTCCTGAAACGCGCGCAGCGCCGTGCTGACGTAAATCGAGGTGGCGGCTTTCTGCTCGGCGGTGCGAATGTCTTGCGCGGCTTTCAATTCGCCGCCGAAGAAAATCGGCTGGATCACGCCGGCCGCGAGGCTCCAGTTCACGGCTTCGATTACGCCCACGGTGTCGAGTTGCGCGGTGCCCATGCCCGCGCTGGCGCTGAGCGAAAAGCGCGGCAGCCGCGCGGCGCGCGCCTCAGCCACGCGGTGAAACGCGGAACCAACCCGGCGCTCGGCGGCGCGCAGGTCGGGGCGGCGTTCGAGGATCTCTGCGGGCAGCCCGGCCGGCACGGCTCTCGGTTGCGCGGGGAAGGAGCGGCGGACATCGAGCTTGCCAGCCGGGTAATGGCTGGTGACGACCTCGATCGCGCGGATGGCCTGCGCCCGCGCGGCTTGCGCGGCGAAGTAGGTGTCCTTCGCGCCCGCGGTGCGGGAGCGGATTTGAGCCAGGTCGTAATCACTCGCGTGACCCTGCTTTTTCAGCTCATCGGTGAGGCTCGAATATTCCTGGTAGATGTTCAGCGTCTCCTGCGCGTTGGCCTCCTGCTGCGCAGCCTCGATGACCGAGAAATAGGCGCGCGCCACCGCTGCGGCGAGCGATTGGCGGGCGTATTCGTAGTCAGCTTCGAGCGCGGCGCTTTCGGCTGCGGCAGCGGCTTTCTTCGAACGCACACGACCCCACACATCGAGCTCCCACGAGGCGCCGATGCCGAGACCGTAAACCCAGCGCTGGGTGGAAGGATCGAGCGCGCTGGTATCGGAGGCTCCACTGCTCAGGTCCACGCCGAGCCCGCCGAGGTCCGGCGGATCGATGCCCCCGCCGCGGCTGGCGGTGATCTCTCGACCCTGCCGTTCGCTCAGTCCTTTCATGGCGATGCGCGGGTAGAGCGACGAGGCGGCGACCTTGATCGCGTAGCGTGAAGCCTCGACATGGGCTGCCGCGGCGGCGAGGTCGGGATTCCGCGCGAGGGCATCCTCGACAAGCGCGGTGAGTTGCGGGTCGTTGAACGTTTGGATCCAGTTCGGCACAACCGCGCCCTTGCGGTGTGGGCCGGCCCACGAGCCGGGGATCTGACTGGCCGCATCCGGTGCGATGTCAGCGCCCGTCGGCGGTTGCTGAATGGCGCAGCCAGCGAGTATAAGGCACGCAGCGGTGCTGAGGAGTGTACGGAATTTCATGCGGAGCGGGCCTTAGTGGAGCTTGAAGACGAACCAATCCATCTTCGTCGAGACGCGGACGAAGACCTTGCGGATGATGTGAATGATCTTCCCGTGCTCGGTGTAGATCGCGCCGGCTCCCACCGCGCCTGCGGCGAGGAAAATCTCGCGGTCGCGTGGTTCGACCAGAAGCCGGACCGCGATGCGCTGATCGAGCCCGGCACCCGGCGTGGTGGTTTGCAGATTGCCGCCGATGGGCATCTGGCCCTGAGCGGTGGCCCAGAGGATAGAGTCCACTTTGCATTTGATGATCCGGCCCGGATACGTCTCGAGGAAGATTTCCGCTTCGTTGCCGGGCTCGACGTAGCGCAGCTCGTTTTGGTGGTAATAAGCAAGGACCCAAGGGTCGTCCTCCTGGATAAAACTCATCACGGGCATGGTGGCAAACTGGGTCGCGCGCACGCCGGGTTGGAGAGCGAGATTCGTCACGCGACCGTTGGCTGGCGCGAGGTGGACACAGCCTTCGAGGTCGTACTTCGCGCTCGAGAGGTCGGCTTCCGCCTTGGCGATCTGCGCCTTGGCTTGCGCGATTTCGTCGATGTCGCCATTCTCGGTGCGGGCGCCGAGCTTTTGTTTCACCTGCGATTCCGTAGCGTCGGCCGCGAGAAACTCGCTCTGGAGATTGCCAAGATCGGACTGCGCTTGTTCGAGGTCGGCGCGTTTGCCGGCGCCGCTGGCCGCGAGCGCGGTGAATTGCTCCACGCGCTTCTGCGCGAGGTCGATGCGCGGGGTGAGCGCCGCCTTCTTCGCCGCGGCGTTCTTGAGCTGATCTTCGAACCCGCGCACCGTGGCCATGGCGGTGACGAGCTTGACCTTGTTCGATTCGAGTGTCGCCTCGGCGGCTTTCACGGTCGCTTCGAATGGTGTCGGGTCGAGTTTGAAGAGCACGTCGCCTTTCTTAATCGGGCGATTCGGCTCGATGGGCACTTCGATCACTTGCCCCGTCACGCGCGGGACCACGGGCACGACGTAATTCATCGCGCGGATGTCGTGCGACGAGGGCGCGACGATATTCATGAAAAGGACAAGCACCGTTAGCGCGAAGATCGGGATGGTGACGACGATCACCTGGCTGGTGATGTTCCAGGGCAGCCACTTCTTTTTGAAGAAGATGAACCAGACGATGGTCGAGTAGATGATGAGCAGGATGATTTCCATTACGCCTTGCCTCCCTGGATCTGATCGTTTTCGGGCGCTGATTTCTCCGCACCGTGATGGCCGAGCGATTCATCGACGTCCGTGCCGTAGGCCATCTTGTGCAGCACCGGTTTCGTGTAGGCCCAGAGCCACGCGATCGGCCAAAGCAGCCCGCCGAAGCACAGGGAGAGCAGGCAGAGGCACTGGATGGCGTGGGTCTGCGGGTGCTTTTTCTTCTCGGCGATTTTTCCGGCAGGATGTGGACGAGCCAGAAGACGGTGATACCGATGATGGGTGCGATGATCAGCACGGCCCAGGAGATGGCGTTGGCCACGGCGTCGAGCGTGTCGCCGTGAAACAGCGACCCATGAGCGTGAGTGGGCGCGGCGAGCAACAGCGCGCACATGGCTGCCGCGAGGGCTCGAGCAGATCGTCGGGTGGTGATGGGATTCGGATTCATGGTGTTGGTGAATGAGCTGCCGAAGCGGACTCTGCGGGCGGCGAAGGTAAATGAGAAGCTTCCTCCGCGATCCATTGGCGGAGGCGCGCCTCGTTCTCCGCGGGCAGCGTGGTCTGGAGAACGGTGAATTGGCCGGCGAAGGGCCGTAGCCGTTCCTCCATTTGTTCACGGTTTCGTTTGCCCACGATCACGAACAGCGCGGAGCTGCCCGGCGTCAGCGTTGCGCCGAGCTTTTTCATGAACGCGTCATCGATCCCGATGTCGCCGAACACGCCGGTGAGCGCGCCTGCCCCCGCGCCGGCCACGACGCCGAAGAGCGGGTTCAGCACGATCATCCCGAGCATCAATCCAGCAAGACTGCCGACGGCCATGCGCGCGGCGACGAGCGGCATCGACTGGTGCAGGCGCACCTTGCCTTGCAGGTTCCGCGTGGCGACCACCGCGTCGCCGAGTTCGATGATGCTCTCCTCCTCCATTTCACAAAGCAGATTGCGCAACGCGAAGGCCCCTTGCTCGTCGGTGAATCCGAGCACAACGAGGCTGCCGGGCTCCCTTGGCTTCATCGGGGTAGGCAGAAAAGGTTGAGACATGGCGGGCGTGGCTGGGTTCCGGGCTCCGTTCATGCAGCGCGCTGGCCGCTGATCGCCCAGACGATGGCATCGAGCAGAGCCTGGTCGTCCACCGGTTTGCGGAAGTAAGCGGCGCCTCCGAGGCTTTGGGCGCGGTCTCGCGTCTCCGGCGTATCGTGGGCGGTGACGAAGATCACCGGTATGCGGCGCCCGGCGCGGGCGAGCAGGGTGGGCAGTTCGAGGCCGCTGGCTCCTGGCATTTGGATGTCGGAGATCACACACGCATTTTCATCGGAAAAGTCGGCGCGCATGAGATCCTCGACCGAAGCAAAGGTCCGCGGCTGCATCTTCGCCGAGCGGACGAGCCGGCCGTAGGCGGTGCAGATCGAAGGCTCGTCATCCACGATATAGACTTGGATCGGCGGAGTGGGCATCGGATTTGACAGCGGGAAATTTCCGAGACGAAGGCGCCAGGAACTATGGGATTGTCCAGCATCCGAGCGCGGCGAGACAGAAGACGGCGAGAGCCGCCGGAGCAAAAAGGTCGAGTTTCATCGCGGTCCACTTTTTCACACCGCGCGGGGCGCTGGAAATAGGACCTTGGTCCTATTCTCCGTCGGGCCGCGATTCGCATGATCGTGCGTGCTGGCCACCTCACCAATCCATGAGCACGAGACCCAGGGAGGCTCTCACCTCCTTGTTCTTCGTCGATAAATGGGGTTTCTCCCTGCTCGTTGGCACAGTGCTGCTGGCCCTCGCCGAAACCGGTTTTCGCATCGGCCTGCGGCTTTTTGCCGCGAGGGACGAAGCGCGTCGAAGCCAGATCGGAGGCGTGCAGGGTGCCGTGCTTGGTCTGCTCGGCTTCACGTTTTCGATGGGCAGGACGTGCGCTCAGCGTTCACGAGCGGTTTTCTGCCGGTCCTCATCACCGTGGTGATCGTCCTCACCTTCGATCTCATGCACTCGCACCGGGGCGTCGTGAGCATCAGCCAGAAACCGATGCTCGATCTCCAGCAATCGATGCACACGTCGGCCGCAACGTAACCCCAGAAATGGCGGCGTGGGACGACGATCTTCGCCACCCGCGCGTTGTGGGACCAAGGATGGATGATATCGTCAAAGGGCTCACCTCGATCGCCGACTCGAAGGATTCGCGAACGAAAGTAGCCCGGATAAAAGAGGACACGATGAAGCGCCTGGCGAAGACGGTCGAATACTACGACCAGAAGCGGCGCGTATTTCGCCAGGAATTGCTGAATCCGCAGAGCGCTCTCACCGCCGACGACAAGCGCAAGCTCGTCGCCGTCTTCGACGAGCGGATCGAGAAGCGGACACAACAGATTCTGCTTCTGAACAAGTCGATGCCGGCGCACAAGGACTACGAACGCTACAAGACCACAGGCGGCGGCTGGTCCGGCACCGAATACCAGCGCAACGAGGACTTTGAACAGAATCGCCGGATGACCTCGCACGGCAACACCCAGCGCGACGCGCTCCTCAAGCAACTCGACGCGAGCATCGCCCGGCTCGACCGAATGGGTCGCGAAATGAGCTCGCAGCTTGCCGCGACGGTCGATCCCGCGCGTCAGAAAGAGCGCGCCGCGGACATCGCGAAAAATGACGCGCTCATCGCCGAACGGCGCCGGCAGAAGCAGGACATGTTGAGTTCCGGGGACATGGCGGCGCGCGGCGTGGCGCTCAAGGAAGCGATGGATCTCGACCAGGCCTTGAAGAAATCGACCGATGAACTGCGCCGCGATTTCACGACCCTCTTCCAGCGCTTCCATACCTTCGTGAGCGAACTCGCCGCGCTGCGCATGACTGAGGCGACCCTCGCGGCAATGAAGGCGCACTGACCGAGGCGTTTACGGCTCGCAAGACTCCCTGGACTCTGGTATCCGAGGGAGCGTATTTCCATGGTCTGGCTCGATCCATCTGTCGCCCTGCCGCTGCTCGGCTCGCCATCGTCCGCGGGGTGTCGCGCGCCCTATATTTCCATCAGGATTTCTCCTGATTGACAGAACCGACATCGAAGTTCATTTGGTTTTTTGATTATTTCCATGAACCCTGATAGTACGCAACGCGGTCGGTTCGAATCGGCGGTCTGCGCCGCCGTTCATTTCTTCTCGGAAGTGCTGCTGCTCTTCGCGGTCGTCACCATTTTCCGCAGCCTTCCCGCAGCCTCGCCGCCATGAAGCGCTCGCATTTGCGTCCTGCTGCGCGTGCGACCAAACGAGAGCGGGTCGAGGCGGAGCTGGCGGAAAAGCTGCGCCGGCAAGAGTTGCTGGTCGATCTTTTCGCGCCCTTCGTAGCGCAGCCATCCGCGCAGGTCGAGGCCGCGATCGAAGATACGCAGCGGCTCATCATCGAGACGCTCGGGCTGGACCGCAGCACGCTCTGGCAGCTCGACGATCACAGCGACGGATTGGTGCTTACGCATTCCTGGCAGCGGCCCGGCTGGCCACCTCTGCCGCACCCGATGCCCATGGCGGACCATCTGCCCTGGACCATGGCCGAGCTGATGACCGGCCGCATGCTCCGGTTCTCGCGCGTGGAGGATCTCCCGCCGGAGGCGGCGCGGGACGAGGAAACGTTCCGCCTGCAAGGCTTGAAATCGGGCGTGATGTTCCCACTGATGGTCCACGGCCGGGCCTTTGGCGCGCTCGCCTTTGGCACGCTCGGACGCGAGCACGAATGGCGGGAAGACGAGATCACGGAGTTGAAAATGGTCGTGCAGATCATCGGCAACGTTGTTAGCCGCGAGCGGGCGGAATTGCGCGAGGAGCAGTTGCGCGAACAACTGGCCCACTTCATGCGCGTCGCGGCGCTCGGTGAATTGGCCGCGACCCTCACCCACGAGCTGAACCAACCGCTCGCGGCCATCCTCAGCAACGCGCAAGCGGCGCGCCGCTTCCTCGCCGACGGCGCGATCGATGCCGCCGAACTCACCGCGATCCTCGATGACATCGTGCGCGACGACAAGCGCGCCGGCGCGGTGATTCACAACTTGCGCACCATGGTCAGCAAGCAGCCCAAGCCGCGCGAGCGCTGCTCCCTGAACGAACTGGCCACCGAAGTGGCCGCCCTGCTGCGCAGTGAATTCATCGACGCCGGAATCGAAGCGCGGTTCACGCTCGCGCCGGAGCTTCCCGCCGTGGAAGCGGTGCGCGTGGAGATGCAGCAGGTGCTCCTTAATCTACTGCTCAACGCCGTTCACGCCATGGGCAACACGCCCTTCGGACAGCGTTTCATCGACCTCGAGACGCGCGTCGTGAACGAAGGCATTGAAGTGTGCGTGCGGGATCGCGGGCACGGCATTCCGGCGGAACGTCTCGCCAGCATTTTTGATCCATTCGTTTCCACCAAGGCGGACGGCCTCGGCATGGGCCTCTCGATCTGCCGTCGCATCGTTGAAAGCCACGGCGGCCGCATCGCCGCGCGCAATTGCGACGACGGTGGCGCGCGTTTCACGGCCACGTTTCCGCTGCTGCCGGTCGTGAAGTAAGACCAAAGTCCGATACCAGATCGCGAAACAATCGCGAAAATCCGCCCATGTCCGCACCGAAGCGTACCCTCACCAATGATTACAAGGACTGCCGGCTGATTAAACTCGATACGAGCGAACCGAGAAGTCCCCTCGTCGTCGTCCAGGAAGGCTGCGCACCGGACGACCCGCTGTGCCGAACCCGCCTGTTTTATCTCCAGCGTGACGGAAAATGGATCGACGAAATCGCCCGCAGCACGCGGCCCGACCGTGAGGCTGGCGAGATTATTTTCGCCACTCCAGGAGAAGCGCTGGAATTACTCGCCGGGCTCTTCAGAAAGCCCAGTGTTCGCGAGTTGCCCATCACCGAGGCGGACGTCGAGGCGTATGTCGAAAAGATGAAAAAGGTTAGTTCTCCCGAAGCGGCATATCGCGACTTTCTGGCCCGCTACCGCGCCGCCATCGCCCAATGAAAGCCATAGACCCCTACATGAAAATTCCACTCAGATCTCTCGCCGCCGCCACATTCTTCATCTCTTCCATCGCCCTCTGCAGTTGCTCCAGCCCATCGGTAAACGAGGCTCGCTCAACTGGTGTAGAGCGCCGCCAGGATCGCATTGACTCCCGCTCCTCTGGCATGCAGGAACGCTGGCAAACGCGAGCGGACCGTGAGGATGCCCGATCGAGGGCACGGTTCGATGCAATGTAAGAGACCGGCTGGCACCAGGCGCACGGAAAATCAGGAGGGAGGTCGCTCCCGGGGACGGGTACGGAACGCTCAACTCTGCCCATACGGACGTTCGCTGGTAGCGTATTCACCGTATTTGCGCTCAAATAGGTCGCTGGCTGCGTCGACCATGCGATTGTCACTGCATGCCACCCAATGGTTCTACTGGCGTCATTGTCGTTCCGATTGACGGGATTCTGTCGATGCGATACATCGACCGGGCATGAGCGATGCCCCCACGGATGTTGAACGGACGGTTTTTGCCTACGGCAATTACAAGGACTGGAGCGGGCGTTCCCGGGGTTTCGCGTGGGCTGGCGTGCCGTGATGAAGAATACCATCCGGTTTGTGTTTCTGAAGACCAGTTGAGCAAAGATGAAGAAAAGGCCCCCGCAGTCCGCCGATGAGCCCCGCGCGAAAGCGCGGAAACTCATCCTCAAGAATTCCCAGTCGCCGGGGGATATCGTGATGCTGACGGCGGCGGTGCGGGATTTGCACAAGAGCCACCCGGAAAAATTTCTCACCGATGTCAGGACGCCGTGCGGGCCACTGTGGGAAAACAGCCCTTACCTTACGGAGATCAAGGACGAGGACCCCGAGGCCGAACATATTGATTGTGACTATCCGCTCATCCACCGGAGCAACACCAGTCCCTATCATTTCATCCACGCCTTTCACCAATTCCTCAGCGAACGCTTGAAGGTGCGGGTGGAGCCCACGGATTTCAAAGGCGACATCCACCTGGCGCCGCCCGAAAAGCGATGGATCTCCCAGGTGCAGGAGATCACCAGGATCGACGTGCCGTTTTGGATCGTCGCAGCCGGGGGAAAGAAGGATTTCACGATCAAGTGGTGGGACACCCAACGTTTTCAAAAGGTCGTCAATCACTTCAAGGGCCGGGTCCTCTTCGTGCAGATCGGAGAGAAGGGGCACCACCATCCGGCGTTGCAAAATGTTCTCGATCTGCGCGGCAAAACCGATCTGCGGCAGGTGGTCCGGCTCATGTATCACGCGCAGGGCGTCCTCTGCCCGGTCACCATGCTCATGCACCTGGCGGCTGCCGTGCCGACCAAGCCCTCGCGCGCGCTCAACCGCGCGTGTGTGGTGGTGGCGGGCGGCCGCGAACCGATGCAGTGGGAAGCCTACCCTCATCATCAATACATTCACACCAATGGGGCCCTCATGTGCTGCGACAACGGTGGCTGCTGGAAGGCGCGGACCGTGCCCCTCGGCGACGGGGACGACAAGGACAAGCCGGACAATCTCTGCGTGGATGTCGTCACCAAGGAAATCCGTGGTATCGGTGGCAACAAGAAGGCCGTGGAGACATATCCTCTTCCCCGGTGCATGGACATGATCACCGCCGAGGAAGTCGCCCGCCGAGTCGAGTTCTACTTTACGGGAGGAGCGGCGGCCTATTTGACCCCCGAGCAGGCGCGCGCGGCGCGGTCCGCGATCGGCGGCGGACTTCCATGAGGCGGGTGGGGATCTTCACCAAGATGGGCATGGCCGGCGGCAGCGAGTTTCGCGCGGCCGAAATGGCCACGGCCATCTCGCAAGTGTCCGGCTGCCAGAGCGTGCTGCTCGTGGAAAAGGAAATCCCCGAAAAGCTCAGAACGGCTATCGGACCGGCCGTCGAAGTCCATGAAGGCGTTTTCAGCACTCCGGATATCGAAGCGTTCTACACGGTCGATCATTTGCTGATCATTAATACCGACAGCCGCGAATTCACCACCGAAGCCTACTGGCAGGGATTGACTTCCGCGCATCGCTGGAAAGTCGATCTCACGCGCATCCGGCAGATGGTGTTCCTCTTCAATTTCATCGTGAGCCCTGCTTGCGATCTGCCTGCCTTGCAACGGCGCGTGCCCGATATCCGCATCATCACCGCCAATGGGAAATTTTTCGACGAGATCAGCGCGCAGGATCGTTACGCGGCCGTGCGGCATTATCCCCGGCTCCAGTTGGAAAGTCCCATCAATCCCGCGGTCGCCCGCCCCAAGACAGAATCCGCGCGCGTTCGCCTCGGCATGCACTCGCTCTCCAGTTCCGGCAAATGGAACAAACAGTTTCCCAACTTGATTCAGGCGGTAAACGAACAGTTTGGCGATCGCGTCGCGTGGGATTTTATGGGCATGCCCGGCCAGGTGCGGGATAAAATCCGCGGGGCCAATGTCCTTCAGCGTCCGGCCTTCCTCATCCCCGTCGATGAGTATCTCGCCGGGCTCGACATCTTCGTCTTTTTTCTCGACTGGAAACGGGAGGAAGCATGGGCGCGTTCTTCGGGCGAAGCCCTCATGGCCGGTTGCCCCGTCATCACCACCGCCAAGGGCGGCAACCGGAACCAGGTCATCCACGGAAATACCGGTTTCCTCTGCAAGAACCTCGAGGCCTTTGTGACCGCGTGCGGGCGCTTGATCGAGGACCCGGATTTGCGGTCCGCGATGCGCCGCAATGCCCAGTCCTTCGGGCGCTCCTTCAGTTCCGCCGCCGTGGCCCGCCGCTTCCTCGATTTTATTCAATGATCGTTCATGACAAAAAGGTCGCGATCTGGGATGGGCAGTTCACGAAGCCGCTGCGGCAACAATTTTCCATCTCCTTCTGCACCACCTGCATGGGCCGGCTCCACGATCTGCGGCAAACCCTGGCCCAAAATATCGCAGACAATGCCGACTATCCGGCCGTGGAATTCGTGCTGCTCGATTACCATAGCCAGGATGGCCTGGAGACGTGGGTGAAGGAATCCATGCGGCCCCACATCGAAAGCGGTCGCCTCGTCTATGCCAGAACGACCGAACCGCAAGCCTACGAAATGGCCCACTCCCGCAACGTGGCATTCAAACTGGCCTCAGGGGACATCGTCTGCAATCTCGACGCGGATAACTGGACGGGGCCTGGATTCGCTTCCGCCCTCAACCGGGTCGCCAATGAACAGCCGGAACGCGCGGTTTTCACCAAAAGCCGGCAACGGCTCCGCGGACGCGTCGCCATGTACAAGCAGGAATGGGAAGAGTTGCTCGGTGGTTACGACGAAGACTTCCGGAACTACGGACACGACGACCGCGACCTGGTCAATCGCGCCCTGTTGCAGGGATTCAAACTCATGTGTTTCGGCGGCCAGTACGTCTCGCGGATCAAGACCAGCGGCCCCGAGAAGGTCGCCCATATGAAATCCAAGGATTGGCGGAAAAGCGAGGTGGCCAACCAGCTTTTGAGCGCGGAAAAAATCGAGCGCGGCCAGCTCCGGTGCAACGTGGGCCGTCGCTGGGGCGTGGCGAATGTGCGCAAGAACTTTACGGAAGATCTCGCCCTATGAAAAACCTGATCGTGGCCAATTGCCAGGAGGGCGGCAAAACCTCCGAGCCAGCCCTGCGCCGTTATGTCGATACCCAGATTGAAAACAGCCTCGCGCTGGGCTGGCAAGCGGCGGATCTCGTGGTGGTGACGAACTTGGCCCTCGACCAGCCGGTGACCGTGGTGCGCGCGACCTTGAACGAGTTTTGCCTCACAGGCTCGAAGATGTTCGCCCTGGAACAACTCTTCGGCCTGGGAATGATCGAGGGGGACGAAGTGTGGTGGGCGCACGATCTGGACGCGTGGCAAAATTATTGGTTCGAGCCGCCGGCTTTCGGGGATATCGCCCTGGCGGAATACAGCAGGCCCACGTTCAACGGAGGCAGTGTCTTGCTACGGTCAGCGGCCCGCGACCTGGTGACCACGATCGCCGAGCGCATTCGCGTGGAACGGGACCGCAAGGAAGAACCGTCGATCAACCGGGTCCTGAGATCGAAGACTCACGCGTCTCGCGTGACGACCCTGAACAGCACTTACAACGTGGGCTGTTCCGCATACGCCGTGCGCCATCGGCGCAGCCACAAGCCGATCCTCGTCTCTCATTTCAACCCGGCGAAGAATGGGAGCTGGCGGGCGCACGTCTTTGGCAACGCAGACGTTTCAGAAGGTTCCGTCAGCCCGCGCCTGCTCGATTTATTAGTGCGGCGTTTTCACGGCGGCGTCCCGCCGGCAGCCCGTCCATAAGCGTATAACGAGGATTCTGCCACTCGCCCAGAGGGTGAGCGGCTCCGCTCGTCATGGCGCTCGCATTGCCTGGCATTCCACGGCTCCCTTTGATTCCTCCCTTTTTCACTGCGTTTTAATCCCATTTCTGTTTTTGAGGTAATTTTCTATTGACACTGCCAGCGAGATTCTGGCTTTCTCGCCGAGAAGGCATGAAAAGCGAGATGAAAGCGAAAGCGTGCGGTGCATGTCCGGTGGCGGGCGCTCTCTCAGGAAGGTTGTACCCGTAACAGACTCGAATATGGCGATCCGGTCGCCCCGAAAACAGGTTGTCCGCGGCTCGAAAAAGAAAACGGCCCCACCTCCGAGCAGCCAGGCTGTGCGGCCGGCGAAAAGGCCAGCGGTCCGGGGTGCGAAGATGGAAACGGTCCAGCCTCCGGCAAAGCGGGTGGTTCCCGCTCCGAAAGCGAAAAAGAAGGCGGTCAAGACTTCGCAACCACAAGCAGCCAGATCGAGAAAGAAGAAAAAACCTGCGGTCCGGAGCGCCAAAAAGAATCCAGAGGCTGGTGCGCCCAAGGCCCCGCAGGGTCGAAAGGCCACGCGTCTGGTCCCCATGTCGCTGGATGAACCCAGTTCCGCTTCGTCGTCCTCCCACTCCAGCTCTTCGCATTCGAGTTCCTCGCATTCGAGCTCCTCACACTCCAGTTCCTCACATTCGAGCTCGTCGAGTTCCTCCCATTCCAGCTCTTCTCATTCGAGCTCCTCGCACTCCAGCTCCTCGCATTCGAGCTCGTCGAGTTCCTCCCATTCCAGCTCCTCGCATTCGAGTTCCTCCCATTCGTCGAGCTCGTCCCATTCGAGTTCCTCGCATTCCAGTTCTTCGCACTCGTCGAGTTCCTCGCATTCCAGTTCCTCTCACTCCAGCTCGTCGCACTCCAGTTCGTCTCATTCTTCGAGTTCCTCACACTCCTCGAGTTCCTCCCATTCGAGTTCCTCCCACTCCAGTTCCTCGCACTCCAGTTCCTCGCACTCCAGTTCCTCGCACTCCAGTTCCTCGCACTCCAGTTCGTCGCATTCCAGTTCTTCTCATTCTTCCAGTTCCTCGCATTCATCGAGCTCCTCCCACTCGAGTTCGTCCCACTCGAGTTCGTCCCACTCGAGTTCGTCGCATTCCAGGTCGTCACACTCCAGCTCCTCGCATTTGAGTTCTTCGCACTCCAGCTCGTCCCATTCCAGTTCCTCCCATTCATCGCGCTCCAGTTCCTCCCATTCCAGTTCGTCCCATTCCAGCTCGTCCCATTCGAGTTCTTCGCATTCCAGTTCCTCGCATTCCTCCCGCTCTTCCCATTCGTCGCATTCCTCCCATTCCAGTTCCTCGCATTCCAGCTTGTCCAGTGAAAGTTCGACGGTGCCCTGTCCGCCGGATTATTTTGTCACCTCCGGCGACGAGGCGGCCGGGGCCAAATACCGGAAGGTGGCTCTCAATGGGCGGCCCATGCCGGACGAGAAGCCGCAGCACACCGATGAGACCGACCAGGCCAAGGAGGAGTCCTACATCGATGCGCTGTCCTTGCGGCTCAATCATAGTGTCACCGATATCTACATCCCCCTCGCCGGCGGCGAGCTGGCGCTCTCGGTGCGGCGCAATGTCGGGGGCGAGGTGTGGAACAACACCACAGGGCTCACCCCCGAACAGGCTCCCATCCAGCATCCCGACCAGCCTTTCGGCTCCGGCTGGACTTCCAATCTCTGCCCCAATGTGCACATCGTGCAGACCATCCGGGCGGGCGACGATCGGTGCGCGCGCCTTTCGCCCACCTACCTCTACGTGACCGATGAAAACGGGCAGACCTACAAGTTCATCGTGCTCTACACGCCCGCGGCGCCGACCGGGGTCTTCGTAGCCCTTCCTTCCTCGATCATCGAGCAGGACAGCTTTAGCTGCACCCTCACGGGCAACCTGGCGGACGGCCATTACGTCTTTACCAAGAAGCACGGCACCGTGCTCACCTTTGCCGCCTCGGGCATCTACCAGGTCCTGCCGCCCAGTCGCAATGAGCCCGACCCGGGCACCAGCTACGAGGTCCATGCCTGGTCGCGCGTCGTGCGGGTGCAGGACCGCTTTGGCGCGCACCTGGATTATACGCCGGGGCCGGGCCTCGTCCCGAGCGCCATCACCGGCTATGCCGGGCCCGACCATCCCACGGGCCAGACCATCACCATCACCCTCGATGGCCCGCGCGTGGCCGCGGTGCGGGACCCGGCGGGCAACACCATCACCTACGGCTACGACACGGCGAGCGATGGCGCGTACTTTTTCCCACAGACCTACCACACCCGGGCCACCGTGACCACCCCGCTGGCGACGACGAGTTATCAGTATGAAATGGTGAGCGAAGGGGATTCCAAGCCGAATATCCATCCGCCGCCCACGCCGCTGACCTACACGCACGTCAACCTGACCAACATCACCGATCCCAACGGCAACACCTATTCGTTCACCTACGATTTCGATGTGTCGAAATCGCGCTACGACACGGCCACCGGGCTGTTGTTCGCCGTCAACGGGGAACCGCGCCGCATCGTGAGGGTCGATCTGCCCGACGGCAGCCACACGCGCTTTACGCCCTCTGGGTATCTCGCTTTCCCGGGCGGCGGCGGGTTTGAGGGGTTCCGCGAGACGGTCGTGCAGGATGCCGAGGGAGCCACCCTCACTTACGATTTTGGCGTCCCGGTGGTGCGGACGATGAACGATTGGTCCGATTACCTGAGCTCGGTCGATCGCGATACGCGGCGCATTCCCCTGCTCGTGCTCCAGACGCAGACGAAGATCACCTATGCCGGGGCGGGCATTGATCCCGATGGCAACGGGGTGGAAATCTTCAATTTCAACCCGAACGCGGGCATGGCGCTGGCGCGCTTGCAGGATCTGAGCGGGAACGTGACGCTCTACGAATATCATGATCCATTGCCGTCGATTCCGACGGTCGGCGCGCCGCTTTTCGGCTTTTATGCCGATCCGAATGTAGAATACCGCCCGTGGAGCTACAACGGGGGCACCTCGGTATTCGTGAGCAAGAAGTTTAGTTACGGCGTGTTCCGGATCATGAGTGAGTCGATCGATGAACTCGGGCGCCGGACGGTCTACGATCTGGACAGCCTGGGCCGGCGGACGGCGGAGCGCATCTATCCGCCCACGGGCGGCAGCCCCAATGCCATTCAGGAGACGTTGTTTCATTATGACGCGGGCTTCCCGGGCTTCCTGCAACTGAAGGCAGTGAAGAGGCGGGGCGACGATGAGGCGTGGGTCACCGATCTCGTCCACGAAAACATCGCCGATTTTTTGGGGCGGAACAAAGAGGAGATCGTCAATCCCGGCGTGCTGGCTCTCACGACCAGCTACACCTATGATCTCAACAACAACAAGTTGATCGTCACCGATCCCAAAAACCAACTCAAAGTATTCACTTACGACGAGTCGAACCGCATCGTGCGGGTCGACGATGCGGCGGCAGGCAGCAAGCGCTTCACCTACGACCTGCGGGGGAACAAGATCACGGAGATCGACGAGAACGGGCACATGACGACCTTTTCCTACGACGCCCTCAATCGGCTGATCACGCAAACGCGGCTGATGCCCGGAAGCAGCGGCTCCGGAGGATTATCCACTGGAGGCGCTCCCAGCGCCACCAATCTGGTGACCCGCTACAATTACAACCGGGTCAACTCGCGCACGCTCATGCAGGATCCGAACAGCCGGATTACGCGCTATCAGTACGACGTGCTCCAGCGGCTGACCGTCACCGTCGATGCGGCCAACCAGAGCACGACCTACGCCTACGCGAAGGCGGACAATCCCGGGGCGTCGGCCTTTGACAGTTCGCACTTCAAGCCGACGCGGATGACCGATCCGCGCGGAGTGGCGACGAAGATGCGTTACGATACGCTCTACCGGCTGCGGGAGAAATCGGTGGAATACGCCACGGGCCTGTTCTCGGTGGTCCGCAGCAACACCGACAAGGTGGGCAACGTGACCGAGCAGTTCGATCCGCTGGGCAATATCGTGACCCACGCCTACGACGCGATGAACCGGCTGACCGTAACCACCTACACCAACCAGACCAGCACGGGCACTGTGACCTCCACGGAGCAACGGTTCTACACGGGCACCGGATTGCTGCGCGAGGTGATCGACGAGTTGGGCCACCCGACGGATACGCAATACGACGGCGCGGGACGCACGGTGAAAGTGATCGGGCCGGAGGTCGATGACGGCACCGGCACGATGGCCCGCCCGACGACGCAAACGATCTACGACGACAACGGGAACGTCACTGCGAAGATCGATCCGCGCGGCAATCAGACGGACTTTGAGTACGACGTGCGCAACCGCAAGGTGATCGAGCGTCGCCCGGCGGTGGTCGATGCCACCACGGGCGACACGGTGCGACCGGAGATCGTCTGGACGTATGACAATGTCGGCAACGTGACTGGCGTGCAGGACGAACGCGGGAACGTGACCAACTCAATCTACGACAACGCCAACCGGGTTGTGCAGGTGCTCAGGCCCAGCGTCCTCTACGGACCCTCCGGCAGCCAGACCGCGCAGCCGACCACAACCAGTGTTTACGACCGCAATGGAAACGTCCTCGAGGTCACCGACCCAAACGGGAATGTGACGACCAACCTTTACGACCCGCTCAACCGGCTCATCAGCACGACCAACGGGGAAAACATCACGGTCACCTACGAGTACGACAAAGTGGGCAACCGGATCGCGGTCCGAGACGGCAAGGGACAAACGACCACCATGGCCTACGACGGGTTGAATCGCCTGACGAGGACGACTGACCCGGCTGGCTTTGCCACCACACTGGCCTACGACGCGCTGAATAAGACGTCGCGCACCGACGCCTCCGGCTTGCAAGTCACGCAGTACACCTACAATATTCGCAACCGCTTGGTGGCCGTGACCTACGTGGACCGCCCCGTGGACGATCGGACTTTGGCCTACGATTTCCTGGGTCAATTGCTAGCCGTCCGGGAGCCAAGCACGGATGGGCAGGCCGACGTGGATTACCTCTACGACGCCATGCGGCGGGTGGTCAGCGAAACCTCCAGTGGGCAGACTCACACCTATCTTTACGATCTTGCGGGCAACCGCCTGAAGGTGACCTACGGCGGCACGGTCCGAGTCGTGGCCTCGGCCTACGACGCTCTCAACCGGCTCCTGGTCATGAGTGAGAGTGGACGGGACTTCCATTACGGGTATGATTTGCACGGAAACATCGTGAAAAAGACCATGCCCAACGGGGAAACCGTGGCGCAGAGCTTCGACGCGCTCAACCGGGTACTGACCATCGAAGGGCAAAAGCCCTCCTTCAGTGGTTTGCTTTACCGCTACTCCCACCGTTACGATCTGGCGGGCAATGTCGTCCACATCCGGGAAGACTACCAGCTCACGCCGGCGAAGTGGCGTGAGATCACCCAGGGCTACGACCGGGCGCGCCGGCTGGTCTCCGAGCATTACCGCTACAGCGCGGACGGGATTCTAGGTGCGCCCGACAATAGACGGGACATCTTCTACACCTACGATGCGGCGGACAACCGGATCTTGAAAGAGATCCACTTCACGGGCACCCTCTACTTCTCCCCAGATCAGGAAGAATCCACCTACAACGTACTCAACCAATTGGCGCAATTGCAGATTTATCGGGCTGCACGCTGTGTCGAACCAGCGAGCACCCGGACCGTGACTTACGGCTACGACCACAACGGGAACCGGATCAGCCGGACCGAAGACACTGAACTGACTGGCTACGAATACGATTACGAGCAGCGGTTGGTGAAAGTGACCAGCGACACGCTGGCATCGGCCTGCGCCTACACGTATGATTATCGCACCCGGCGCGTCGGGATCGTCTCGACCCCGGATGTTGGAAGCTCGACGGCCACAACACTGTCCTTCAGTGGAGGCCTGAGGGTGCAGGAATATGTGGAAAGTACGCTCGACGTGGAGTTCATCCGTGGCCCGGACATGGGTGGCGGCATCGGCGGGCTTCTTTACAGCTTACGCGGAGGATTGGCGAGTTTCACGCACTACAACAACCGCGGCGATGTGGTAGCAAAGACAGACACGGGCAGCACGTTGACCTACCAGGCGGCCTACGAAGCCTACGGAACCCGTAGCGAAGAAGCGGGCTCAACCCTTGACCCACAAAAAGCCAATACCAAGGATGAAGATCCGACTGGCCTTCTCAATGAGGGTTTCCGATATCGAGATTTGGAAACCGGCGAATTCATCACGCGAGACCCCGTTGGATTCGTGGATGGACCGAATTTTTACACTTACGTCCGGCAGAACCCTTGGACCATGTTTGATCCAGAGGGCCTTCAACTTGGGGCCTTTTTTGGAACGGGTCAATGGGCGGGAGGAGCTATTGAGGCCGCAGAATTAGGTGTCAGGGCAGGTGGCGAATTCACACGGCCGGGGATTTCGGAGGTCTTCCCTAGAGTTCAGGTAAAGCCGGAAATTCGAAATGCACCCGAAATTCGAGGCGGACAATGGGATGGAGCGAAGGGAATGGCCCCGAAGACTCAGCCACCAATCGCAGTTTACCCTGCGCCTTCTCCAAAATCGAGCCCCACGGAGACTGCTCGACAAACGAATCAAGAGAACGCCAAGATTTTATATATAACTAACAATTTTGAGGAGGGAAGCTCTCAGTCAAAGCAATTGCATTCGTTCGTAAGCGATTGGAACTATATGATACAGGTGAATGGCGGGCAGTTAACTACCAAGACACCTACGGCTGCGGAAAAATTGGCAAAGGCCGCAATTCAAGACAGAATGCGTCGCGACGATCCACAGACATACAGCAATCCGAATACTGTCGTTGGGCACGTTCCAGATTTGGTAGCAGGTGGTCATCCGACGAACGGCCCATTCATGGCCCTCGACCGAAGTGTGAACAGCTCAATCGGCGCTCAGGTAAATGTTGTTCATCAACAGTCGCTAAGAACAACCGGCCAAGGATATACGTATAACGAGGTCCGAGTAGTTCGCGGCACTGCCGAAGGCAAACGGCCAGAACCGCCAGAAAGGAAAGCTAATGAATCACCGACCAGATGATCTCAAAGCGCTATTCCAGCGCTTGCAGGAACGCAATGTGGAGCGCGAAGTGGAGATCAATAGGCACTTCGGAACTGCGACAGCCGACGCGCTGAGGCAACGGATTCATCCTGTACAAAACCCAATGCGGGGCGTGCCGACGTTAGAGCGTGGCGTATTCAAAAGTCTGACGCCAATGCTGCGAGCCCGCTTTGAATACGCAGGCTCCTGGATAAATGCGACGCCTGGCCACACATGGCTTAGCACCTCGGAAATGGAGCAAATCTGGGATAACACAGAGCTTCTAGAGCAGATTGGGCTGCGGCAAGCAGATTGGGCGAATTCTCCCCCAGCGTCAGCACCGGGGAATCAAGTAAGCGTCTTCAGCCTCAACTCTCAGCAGTGTGAGGAAGTTTACTTGCTGTGGGACGAGGCTTTGTCGTGCGAACCCAGCGTCGTTTCGTATATCAGCAACTATGAAGAGCAATTTAGAAATCTAGCCGATTTTGTCCTCTTTTGTACGCAGTAGGGGGTCACACCCAGAATGCTTTCGAAGCCGAAGCCGCGGCGCCTTGCCGGGATCAGTACAGAGGAAGTCTTCAAGCAACCCAGCCGTGCCCGCGCAAGCGCGGGCACGGCTGGGATCCTTGAAGTTTTTCCCAAGCCCTTTGGCAAGTTTCAAGAGTTGGTGCGCCCGTGAAGCGGGCGTCAGCGCGGGTGAAAGTCCCGTCGGTGCAATTAGACGGTTCAGCACCGCAGACCGTGCCAACTGCGTCGCCGCGAGGCGGGGTGGGGAGCAGGTACGGATT
>JBBRPL010000045.1:0-57447 GCA_038228205.1 Chthoniobacterales bacterium | reverse complement strand
TGGTGGCCTGCTTCCGCAGCCATTGTAGGTCTTCAGAACAAGGAACATCAGAGGTGACGATAACCATCTCGATAACCTCTCCGAGGAACTCTCGCCAGACAAGAAAGATGTTACGCTATTTGCGCCGCACTACACTAGAAGTTACCGCGAGGTCTCCCGGGAGGATTTTGGTATGGTCGAGTCGATTGATGCTGGGGGTGGTGACCACGGGAACGGTGAGACCGCCGCCGGCGTCGCCCAAGGCCTCCGCCGTGCAATCGTGCCACCAGAGGGAAAAGGCGCGGCGCACGAGGCCCGCGTCGAACGTGCGCATCCCACGCAGGAACAGCGAGTCGATCAATCCGCGTCGAATCAGACCGGAGCAATCGATGCCAAGCGCATTCTCCCCACCCCAAAAGTAGGTGGCGCCATCGTAGCGACGTAACCCGGCGATGTAGTCACTGCGGAGTGCGTTGGCGTCGGGCAGGCTGCGAGCGGGTAACACCATGAAGCCGACCGCCAGGAGGCTGACGCCGAGCAGCGAGAAGCGAATCGAACGCCGATGCCAGCAAAGGCCGATGAGGCCGCACCAGATGACGAAAAGGAGAAGCACACCGCCCGCGCGCGTCAGGCGATTGCTGATCGGAACGAGGACGACGGCGGCGAAAACAACGAGCGAGGACAGCCAAAGCAGGAGCGGCAAACGTGGGCGTGGAGGTCGCATCGATTCAGTGGCTGGACAATGGGTCGCCATCGGCTCCTCGCCCACCCATGGCGATGACTGGCGTATTCATGCAGTGGGGTAGGTGTTGCTAATCGCTTCCGGCGGGACGATACCAAGCGTCCCATATGCAACCACCCGACGAGCCATGCCCAGATATTTCGCGATTTGAGACTCTGCTGAACGACAATTGGAATGAACGCAAGCGGCTGATTGAGGATGAGTTTTCGCTCCGCAGCGAGGTTCAGTTGGCCCTGCAAAATGGCGAATCCAGGGAGGCTTTGGAGAAGGCTCGCAGCCGGGGAAACGCATGCCGCGCATCGCTGTCCCGCAATGACGAGGAATATCTGACCCTGGTCGAAAGCTGGGTGTCGGAAAGCTTCGCCGAGCCGAGCTGAGGGAGGCGAACTACGGCGATCGGAGACGGATCGCAACCGAGGTCGCATACGAGTCAAAACCGAGCGACCGTGCAATCCGCATCGAAGCGTGATTCGACTCCAGCGTGCGGTATTGCGGAAGCAGTCCTTTCAAAAACGGGTGGGCCATCCGCCTTTGACTCTTCCGTCTTTGACAAAATGTGGGCGTTCTCCAAAATCGATCCCTGAAAATCCCGTCTTCCCTGCGGCCACCCGCTGGCAGGCGTGCTCACTCCATTCCCAACTATCCAACAGCTATGATCATCTGGGGCTCGAAAGCCAAGGAACACCAAATCGGCTCGGGGACTTTCTTTTGCCCCCGCTGCCAGACCGACTCGCCTTATGTGCACATGAGGGTTTCGCGTTATTTCACGCTCTACTTCATCCCACTCTTTCCGACCAGCACGCTCGGCCAGTACGTGAGTTGCGGCTCTTGCAAAAGCCAGATTCCAGAAGCAGTGTTGTCCTACTCTCGCCAACAGATTCTCGAGGCCGTACAACCCTGGACATGTGTGGCCTGCGGCAACCGCAACCCGGCATCTGAAACCATTTGCCTCCAATGCGGAGGATCAAAAGTCGCGTTGCCGCCCCCATTGCCTTCGGATGGGCCGCCCGCATTGCCTCCCGCGTAGGGACGATCCCGGTTGGTCAGCGATCGTCGCGACGGGATGCTGTCGCCCGCTGCCATCGACCGAACGCTTAGTACGTGCGGACCGTGGTCGTGGAGGACGGGGCCGGGGCTGCCTGACGGTACGAGGTCTCTTCTGTCGTCGTGGTGGTCACGCTGGCGCCGCGATCGCGGTGATGATGGTGATGCTCGTCGCCATCTTCACATGCGGGCAGGAGGGAAAGAGCGAGAACGCCGAAGCCAACGGTAAGGAATGTTTTCATAAGATGTTTGATCTGTGCCCACAAGATCGCGTCTGGTGGGCTCCCTGCGTCTATCGATCCGTTCGGGGTGCGGCCCCGGACGTTGCTCTCCTCAAGCCTTCCGTCCGAATTTCTTCTCCAACTCGCCGTAACTCATCTGGATCATCGTCGGACGGCCATGCGGGCAGCAGTAGGGCAGGTCGCACGCCAGGAGGTCCTGGATGAGGCGGACCAGTTCCGGTTCGCGCAGGTAGTCGTTGGCTTTCACGGCGTGGCGGCAGACGGTCTTGGCGATCATGTCCTCCCCGAGACGCAACTTGCTCGTCTGGGCGCTGGTTTCGCGGAGGTCGTCGATGATCTCGCGCAGGAGCGGCGCTGGTTCGCTGCCGCGGAGGAAAGTCGGGAGGCTGTCGATCTTGAAGGTATTTTCGCCGAAGGGCTCGAGGCCGATGCCGGCCCGCGTGAGCACATCGAGATGGCGAAGGAGCCAGTCGGAATCGCGCGGACTGACTTGCATGGTGAGGGGCAGGAGGAGGCGCTGAGTGGGAACTCCCTGGCTTTCCATGCGCTTGAGCATTTCTTCGAAGAGGATGCGCTCGTGGGCCGCGTGCTGATCGACCAGCACGAGGCCGCTCGCGTTTTCCATGAGGACGTAGAGCTTGCCGAGCACACCCAGGATGCGGAACTCCTGCGCTGGGTTGATCGCCGGGCTGTCCGTCTGGCCGCTGCCGCTCGAACCCTGCGGGCTGCTTGCGGCAGGCGCTCCGATTCGCTCGCTGGCTCCGCTCCCGGCTGCCGGGGTGGGCGCCGCCGAGGGCGACACCGCAGGGGCGGCGATCGTGGCCGGATGAAGCGGCAGGGCGCTCCAATCCCGACGCAGCGCGACCTGTTCGCGCGCGGGAATGAGAGGGAGCGTGGCGTCGGGACTCGAGACCGTTGGGCTCGCCGGGTTGGCCGCTTGGAAAGTGCGCGTCCAGTTCGCCCGGTCGCTCTCCAGAGCGCGCCGGGTCGCCTCGACGACCGCGTCGCGCACTTCGGCGGCATTCCGGAAACGCACCTCTCGTTTCGCCGGGTGGACGTTTACGTCCACGTCGGCTGGGTCCATGTCGATGAACAGGAAAGTGACGGGGTGCTGCCCTTTCATCAGCGCGGTGTGATACCCCTCGCGCAGGGCGAAATTGAGCGTGCTGTTTTCCACGGCGCGTCCGTTCAGGAAGATCAGTTGCTGGGCGCGCGAGCTGCGGCTGACGCCCGCCTTGCCCAGAAATCCGCGGATGGCGATGCGGTCGGTGGCAAATTCCGGGACTTCGATCAGCTCGGCGGCGAGCGCGGGGCCGCACAGGTCGCGGATCCGCTCCCGAAGGTGTGCGGCAGGCGGGAGCTGATAAACGACGCGTTCGTCATTTAGAAACACGAATCCGATGCCGGGATGGCCGATGGCCTGGAGATGGAGCTGGTGCTCCACGTGGCTCGATTCCGTGTTTTCGGTCCGCAGAAATTTACGGCGCGCGGGGAGATTGTAGAACAACTGTCGCACTTCGATTTGCGTGCCTGGGGCGTCGCCGCTGTCCTTCACGCTCTCGATCTTCCCGCCATTGACGAGGACTTCGGTGCCGGCCATGGCGTCATGTTCCCGGGTGGCCAGCCGGAAGCGCGACACGCTCGCGATGCTCGGCAACGCCTCGCCCCGGAATCCGAGCGTGTGGATGGCCGCCAGATCGTGCCCCGTTCGGATTTTGCTCGTGGCGTGACGCTCGAGACAGAGCAGGGCATCATCGCGGTCCATGCCGGAGCCATCGTCGACCACGCGAATGTAGGAAATGCCGCCGCGGCGGATGAGGACCTCGATCTTATGGGCGCCGGCGTCGATGGCGTTTTCCACGAGTTCCTTCACCACGCTGGCGGGGCGCTCCACGACCTCGCCGGCGGCAACCTGGCTGGCGACGGCTTCGGATAAAAGGGCGATGCGGGACACGGGTGAGGGGTGAAGTGGACGTGGAAGGTGAACGAGTGATCGTTACTTGTCACTTTCCACCTTCACTTTCCACTGATAGGTTCCAGACATGATCCAAGTCACCGATCCGGCTTTCCGGCAGCTTCAGGTCCTTGTCAGCGAACAGGAGGACCCTGCCAAGGGCCTGCGCATTTACGTCGAGCACGGCGGCTGCGCCGGGTTGCAATACGGCATGGGGCTGGACTATGCGAAAGAGGGGGATGAAATCGTCGAACGCGACGGATTGAAAGTGATCATCGACGCGGAAAGCGTCCAGTTTCTGAATGGATCGACCATCGATTACTCTGATGACCTTGCCGGAGCTGGTTTCCGGATCAAGAATCCCAACGCCGTGCGTAGCTGCGGCTGTGGCACGTCCTTCGAGCCCGCCGAATCGGAATCGACCGCCGCCGCACATCAACATTGACCCTTCCCAGAGGCGCTCCGCCGCTGCACCCGCACTCCCATGGCTGACGATTTTTACGGATACGACGAAGAAGCTGACGAGCCGAAAGGCCGCGACAATCTGTTTTTGTGGACAGTATTCATCCTGCTGCTCGTCGGGGTGGCTTTCGCGTGCTGGCTGGGAAGTTTCTATGTCTTCGGGCATCCGGAGAACCCCAAGGCGTATGCCATTCTCCAGAAGTTTCATAAAATCGACGTGCCGCGCCGGTTTGAAGTGACCGCGGCGCCGCCCGGGGAGTTTCTCCCGGCGCAGCGCATTTTTGAACGCTACAGCAAGCTGACTCCTCTCGAACTGGTCCACGAGAACGAGCAATTGATCCGCAACTATCTGAACAACTATCGCGAGACCAAGAAACTCGTGCCGTACGTGACCGGTCGTTACGTCATCCTCGATTCCACGGATTTGAGTTCCAAGGATATGTTTCCCACGGGGATGGTGGCGCTCGCCCAAGGGGCGGAATTTCCGCAGGTGCTCATTGAGCACGTCTATCCCGCCGCGCCGAAGATGTTGCCGGCATTGCGGGCCTCGTTGCAGACGGGAAACCCGCTGAAACTGGAGCGCACCAACGACCTCGCGGCCGTCGTGCACATTGAAAAGACGGCCGCCGGGCGGTTGCAATTCACGGTCGTGCCCTTGCTATATGGAAATTACGGAGGAACGACGGCGTTCGGCCTGGAGCCTCCACCGCTCCTCAACATGGCGCCTGGCTTGCCGGTGGTGAAAGCGATGGCATTGGACGAGGGGTTGAAGAAATACGCGGCCTACCGGTCCAAGCATCCGCAGGTGACCAGCGACGACCCGGGGACCCCGCGGGCGCCCACGGGGCAGGAGATCGTGCGCGTCGATACGGTGGAACCGGGTAAACCTGTGCCGGAAACGGGCGCGATGCCTGCCGTGGCGGTGGCCACGCCCGTGCCGATTGCGGGCCGGGCGACACCCCGGCTCGCGGGCGCCCCCCCGCCGGCGCCATCGACTCCTTCCTTACGTCCGGTTGCGACGCCCCCGCCGCGCTTCACGATGCTCAATACGCCGCCGCCCGTCCCGGTGTCCACCCCACTGCCGGTCACGGCGACGCCGCTTCCGAAAGTATCGCCGACCGGGGTCCTGCTCGAGCGCTTTGTCGCCGCCAAGGGCGATCCAAATATGCCCAGCGCGGGCGCAACCTGGAAAACCTACGGGCCGGGCCAGGCCCCACCCGCACGGGCCGTTTCGCTGGATGAGGTCGGACCGATTGCGGATCGCGGAGATGTGGGTGAGCGCCTGTATCTGCGCGGGGAGTTCCGTGTGACCGCTTCGGGCACCAGCCGGGCCGTCCTGCGCGATGCGACCAAGCCCGACGACCAGTCGCCACGCGTGGTCGTCGAGTATCCCGCCGGGGCCGTCCCGCCGCCCGAGCGCGAGCGGTTTGTCCGCGACAACACGCGTCCATATCTGATTAGCGATGTGCGGCGCGGTGCGGATGGCGTGGTGACGATCTACGTCAAGGAGATCATCAACCAGTAGGGATTTAGGAATTGGGATTTAGGATTTGGGAAGTGGGCTCGAGGATTTAGGACGTTCGCGACGCGCGCGCCGAAATACTTCCCTACGCCCAAGCTCCTGCTGGGGTGCGCACCTGGTCTGCGAAGCTCCAGCTTCGTGACCCGACAAAAGGAGCGTTCCCCACTTCCCTCTGTCAGCCCGCGGTCTTGCGCGCTGCTTCCCCAACTTCCCAAATCCCACCTCCTAAATTCTTCGTTGCGCTTTCACGCGCTCCGCCGAGAATCGCCCCTCTTTTTCTCCAAACCATGTCCAAACCCAAAGTTCTCGTCGCCGACCCCATCGCCCAGCGGGGCATTGATGAACTCTCCAACGGAGGATTGCTCGATGTCACCGTCAAGATCGGCCTGAAACCCGACGAATTGCTCGCCATTATTGGCGAATTTCACGCCCTCGTCGTCCGCAGTGAAACCAAGGCCAACGCCAAGGTCATTGAGGCCGCGCACAACTTGAAAGTGATCGGTCGCGCGGGCGTCGGCGTGGACAACGTGGACGTGGATGCCGCCACCAAGCGAGGCATCATCGTCATGAATACGCCGGGCGGGAATACCATCTCCACCGCTGAGCATGCCTTCTCGCTCATGGTCTCGACTGCGCGGAATATCCCGCAGGCCGATGCCAGCGTGAAAGGCGGCAAGTGGGATCGCAAAACCTTCGTGGGCGTCGAACTCTACAACAAGACGCTCGCCATCCTCGGCATGGGGCGCATCGGCACCGAGATCGCCCGCCGCGCCATCGCCTTTGGCATGCGCGTGCTGGCCTACGATCCGTACCTCTCCGCGAGCCGCGCCCGCTCGCTCCAGGTCGAACTCATCGAGACCCTGGACGGGATCATCCCGCAGGCCGACTTCATTACCATGCATATGCCGCTCACTGCGGAGACCAAGTACATGCTCAACGCCGAGCGGCTGGCCAGGACCAAGAAAGGGGTGCGCATCGTCAATTGTGCCCGTGGCGGCCTGATCGACGAAGCCGCGCTCGTCGAGGCGCTGAAAACGAAGCACGTCGCCGCCGCCGCGCTCGACGTCTTTGAAACCGAGCCGTTGCCCGCCGATTCACCGCTCCGCGCCCTGCCCAATCTGATCCTCACTCCACACCTTGGCGCCTCCACCGCGGAAGCGCAGGAAGGCGTTGGCATCGAGGTCGCCGAGCAGATCCGCGCCGCGCTCCTCAGCGGCGAGATCCGCAACGCAGTCAACATGCCGAGCATTGATGCCAAGACTCTGGCCGCGATCGGGCCGCACATTGCCCTGGGCGAAAAGCTCGGCCTCTTCCTCTCCCAGATCGCCGCCAAGCGCTGCGACAGTCTCAACGTCAACTATTCCGGTAAGATCAACGACAGCGACACCACGCCGATCACCCGCGGCATCCTCGCGACCTTCCTGCGTCCGGCTGGAGGCGGCGATGTCAACGTGGTGAACGCACCCGCTTTCGCCGAGACCCTCGGCCTCAAGGTCACCGAATCGCGTGAGAGCAGCGTGGGCGATTTTGCCGAACTCATCGAACTCACCGCCACCGGTGAAAACGGCTGGGTGAGCGTGGCCGGCACCTTCTTCGGGATAACGCCGCGCATCGTGAAGATCAATGGCCGGCACGTCGAAGCCAGGCCCGAAGGCGTCCTCTTCCTGCTCGAGAACCGGGACCGTCCCGGCATCGTCGGCCATGTCGGCACGCTCATGGGCAAGCACAAGGTCAACATCGCCGGCATGTCGCTCAGTCGCGATGAAGCCGGCGGCGAAGCCTTGACGGTGCTGAACCTCGATTCCGTCCCGGGTGAGGCGCTGATCAAGGAGCTAACCTCTGAAGGCGACATTCACAGCGCCCAGGTCGTGCAGCTCTGAGGCGGGAAAGTAATCAGTCAGAAATCGCGCCGCCGCGAAATACTGATTACTGATTACCTGGCTGCCGCCACCGCCTCGTCTGTCGCCTCCGCAAGTACCGCCAGCCCTTCCTGCATCGCCGCAAGCGGGATCGTCAGCGGAGGAGCGATCTTCACCGTCTGCCCCCATGCGCCCACGGGCGCGAAGAAGAGCAGGCCTTTTTGGAAACAGCGCTCGATGATGGCATGCGCCAGGTCCGGATCGGGTTCCTTTTTCCCGCGCACCAACGTTTGCATCCCGCCGACCAGACCGCGGGCGCTCACGTAGCCGATGACATCGCGATGACGCGCCTGGATGGCCCGCAGTCCGTCCAGCAGGACGGGTTCGAGCGCCGCGGCGTTCTCGGTCATTTTCTCCCGGATGATCTTGTTCACGCTCGCCATCGCAGCGGCGCAACAGACGGGGTTGCCGGTGTGCGTGCTGGTCATTGAGCCGGGGCCAAACTGATCCATGACTTCGGCCCGGCCAATGACGGCGGAGAGCGGGAGTGAACTGCTGATGCCTTTGCCGCAACAGATCACGTCGGGCGTCACGCCGTAGTGTTCGAACGCCCAGAATTTTCCGGTTCGCCCGAAGCCGGCCTGCACCTCGTCGAAAGTCAGGACGATGCGATGCTGGTCGCACCACTCGCGCAGCCGCCGGACGAACTCGACCGGGGCAAAATCGGGGCCGACGCCCTGGTATGATTCCATGATCACGCCCGCGGTGGTTTCCGGCTTGAGCCCGCGCGCTTCAACGGCAGTGAGAAAGCTCTCGAAACTCGTGTCCGTCTGCCAGTAGCCATCCGGGAACGGCGCCGTGATGATCGCCGGGTCTTCGTTGACGATCCACGACTTCTGCCCGGCCATCCCGCCGGCCTGTTGCGAGCCGAGGGTGCGCCCGTGAAAGCCGCGTTCCCAACCGATGATCCCGATCTTCCTGGTGCCGCCGACCTTGATGCCATGCGCGCGGCTGAGCTTGATCGCACACTCGGTGGCCTCCGAGCCCGTGGTCAGCAGGAAGACTTTATTCAGCCCCGCCGGGGATACGCTGGCCAGCAACTCCGCGAGTTGGGCGCGCTCTTCGCTGGGAAAGCAGTAGTTGTGAATCAAGCCGCTGTTCACTTGATCAATAATCGCCTGCCTCACCTCGGGCGCCCCGTGCCCCGCATTCGTCACCAGCACGCCACTCGACCAATCGAGCCAGCGATTGCCGTACTTATCGAAAACGAAAATGTCCTCCGCTCGATCCCATACGATGGGCGGCTGGCCGCGCATCGATTGCGGCTCCAGTTCGCGCAGCTTTTCCAGTGTGGCGACGGAGTCCGGGTGGGGGATTGCTGACACAATGCGGCGATACTTGGTTTCAACGTGCGGAACTTCGCGGGGGGTGATGCTGAATTCTTTGGCCATGATGTGGGGAGATTAGCAGCCCCGGCTTGCGCGCTCTACGCGGTGGGTTACAACTTCCGATACTTTCGTGATCTCCCGCCAGCCCATCCTCGAAACCACTCCGCAGTCCCTCCGCGAGTCTTTCCATTGTGAAGTCGTTCGCGGCCGCGGCTACGGGGCGCGCTGGCACTTTCATCCCGAGGTCCAGCTCACCCTCGTTCTGCAGAGCGCCGGTTATCGCATCGTGGGCGACAACATCTCGCCGCTCGTCCCCGGCGACCTCGTGCTCGTGGGCGCGAGTCTTCCGCACGTCTGGCATCAGGACGAGAGCCGCAACGGCGCCCGGGATGCCGTGCACGCGATCGTCGTGCGCTTTCGCGAGGATTTTCTCGGGAATCACTTTTTGCAAAGTCCCGAGTTGGACGCCGTCCGCCGCCTTCTCAAACGCAGCGCGCGTGGCTTGCACGTCACGGGGCCCGCGGGCGACGCCACGGCCGCGCTGCTGCGGGATCTTTCCACCCAGCAAGGCCTCGGGCGCCTGCTCAAACTGCTCGAAATCCTCGGCCTGCTCGCCACGTCCACGCACCTGCACCCTATCGCCAGCGCCAATTTCTCTCCCGCCTTGCGAGACACCGACACCGAGCGGATGCAACGCGTGATGCGGTTCATTCACGATCATCTCGACCGCCTCGTCGAGCGTGACGCCGTGGCCCGTTGCGCCGCCTTAAGCGCCGGGGCATTCAGCCGTTTTTTCAAGACGCGCACCGGCAAGACGCTGCCTCAGTACGTCAACGAACTCCGCATCGGCAACGCCTGCACCCGGCTGCGCGATGCCAACGCGAAGGTCGCCGATATTGCGCTCGAATGTGGTTTCGAGAACCTCGCGAACTTCAACCGCCAATTCCGCGCCATCACCGGCATCAACCCCCGCGAGTACCGGACCGCCTTCGAACGCAGCGCAATGTGAGGACAGGACGACTCGGCTTGTGAGTCTAGACCGACTTCTCGTAAATCTTCCGAAACACCGCGCCAGCGCCTTCGCCCACCCGATTCGGATCCACGATCGTAATCCCATCGTCGCCAAAGCGCGCCGTTACGGTCGCGCCTTTACCCTCCGCCATATATTTGAAGTTGAGGTCACGCACGTGTGCGGCCGCGTCCACGATGGCGCACGTGATGCGCGCCTCCTCCGCCGTCGGATACAGGCTCGCCACCGCATCGCGGGTCTCGCCCGCGAATTTGACCCGGCACATCGCCACAAGTCCGACGGTGAGGCTGTCCACCCCGTAGCCAATGTAGGCCTTGGTCCCATCCGCGCGGACCACATCGCGCGTGAAGTGGTTGTTGCTCGTCCGCGACCCGCCCCCTTTGTTCCACCAACGGAACCCGCGGTACTGCTGGTCGCTCTCGACCTTGCCATCCGCCCCGACGATTTCGTGGCCCTGATTCACGGGGCCCTCGAAGTCGGGGGGAGTGATCCAGTTGTTGTGGAAGTTAATGCTCATCCCGTTGTCGAAATCCACGCGGACCTGGACGGCGTCGTAGGCATTGATCCCGTCGCGCACCAGGCGCTTTTTCTGCCCCACGGCGGTCAGCGACACGGGCTTGGACTTGTAGTAGGAATAAATCAAGTCGGTCCAATGCGGCCCGACGTAGCTGAAGGGATCGCTCGACTCGACCCATTTGAAGGTGCTGGTGCTGACTTCCAGCGGTTCTTCGAGATACGCGGTGCCGTAAAGCGGCGCCCCAATCCGGTTCTGGATATCGTCGCGGATGCGCAGGTGGTCGGGATCGTAGCGCTTGTGCATGTCCACTGCCACGACCCGATTGTTGGCCTGCGCCAGCGCGATGATTTCATCCGCTTCCTGGATGGACAGGCACATCGGTTTTTCCGTGATCACGTGCGCGCCTTTCGCGAGCGCCGTGAGAATCGGCTGCGTATGCAGATGATCCGGCGTCGCCACGGCGAGGACATCGAGATCGGGGATGTCGCGAAGGATCTGTTCCCACGGCGCCTCGCCGAAATAGGCGTGCGGTTCGTAGCCTGTCCATTCCTTGAAAGTGGCCTGCGAGCGCCGGGCCGAAGCCTCCGAGCGTGTGGCCACCGCGACCAGTTCAAACTTTACGTCGGCCAGGTCGCGCGTCCATTTATCGAGACCCACGCGAGCGAGTTGTCCGGCAATTCCGAACCTTTGCAGGTCGGCGTAGGTGCGCAGGTGCACGTCGCCGCCAAACATGCCGGCGCCGGCGAGGGCGATCTTGATCGTCTTTTCCATTTCTTGGGTTGCAGGGGTCAATGCGCCGCAGGCAAACGCGCAGGCGGGGTCACTTCAATGACCGCAGATAGCTCACCAAGTCCAGAAACTCCTGCGCATTCAGCGTCTGATCGAGGCCCATCGGCATTAAACTCGTTGAGAGGGTGGTATTCCCCGCGATCGTGGCCTGAGGCACGTTCTTCTCCTGCCCGGCGATGTCGACCACGAGCAACCCCTCCGCGGTGTGGCTCTTGATGACGCCGAGGATGGTCTCGCCGCCGGTCGTTTCGATGAGATGCGCCTCATAGTCGCGCGCGATCGTGTTGCTGGGAAAGAGAATGCTTTCGACGATGTCCCGCTCGTTGCGAATGGCGCCGATTTTCGAGAGATTCGGGCCGATGGCGCGCCCTTTGTCGCCGATCTGGTGGCAGGCGATGCAGGTCCCGCGTCCGCTTTCATAGATCTTCCGGCCTTCGGCGGCGTGGCCGTTCGCCGCCGCTTTATCCGCGAGCACGGGAAGGGTGAGCTTCTTCGCGTCGGTCGCTTCGTTGGCTTTGTGCAGCGCCGGCAGGATGATGGTTTCGAAAATCTCGGGAGCCTGATCGCTGAACGCGGTGCGATAGAAGCTCTCCTGCTGGCTCGCGATCGCGGGGTTCTTGGCCACTTCGCAGGCAAAGGCCCGGGCGACATCGGCGTCCTTGAGTTTGCGCATCGAGGGCAGCAACTCCTTCAATTCCACCGGTCCCACGGACGCGAGCAGGGGAGCGATCGCCAGCTTCTGCTCCTTGTCCGCTGGAGCGCGGGCCAGCATCGCCGCGGCCTGAATCCGGGCGGACGCCGAAGAGGCGCCATCGGCCAGCACGCCCTTGACCATCGTGAAGGTCTCTCCCGTAAACTTGACCCCCTTCATCGAATCGAGGGCCTTCAACCTCGTCGCAGCCGGACGCTTCGCATCGCTCGCGATCGACTGGAGTTTTTCGTCAAAGGCGCCGGATTTCAGTTTCTTGATCGCGTCGAGCAGGAGCGGTGTGGCGTTCTCCGCGAGCATCTTTTCCAATGGCGGCAGCCACGCATCGTTGGGGGCATTGACGTTTTGCGCCGCCAGGATTTGCACCGATCGCAGCCGGACGTTTTGATCGGGGTGGGACAGGAGGCTGGCGAGCAACTGCTGGGCGGCGGGCGTATCCAGTCGCCCATCGAGCGCCACTTCGATCGTGTCGAGTTGCGCGCCGTTGAGCGAGGGCTTGTTCATCCACTCCGCAAACAGATCATGGAAAACGGCCGGAGTCTCTTTGACCCGGCGCATGACAAAGGCGCAAGCCGCCAGCGTTTCCGGATGAGCCGCCGCATAACCGTCCTCGGCGGTGTGGTGGAGGTACTTTTCGATGCGCTTCAACTCCAGCGCAGGCTCGATCGCATTCGGTGTGCCGATCGTAAATGCGGCTTCGAGAATCATGCGCTTCGCCTGGCGATCCAATTCCTCCGCCGTGCCCGCGGTTTCCTGGGGCTCGGCGAGGGCTGGTTGCGCGTTCTTTTGCATCGCGTAGGCGCGGATGGCCGCGTGTTCCAGGGCTGGGTCCAGCGGTTCCTTGAATAAGGCGTGCAATGCGTCCAGGGTCTTGCTCCCCGAGTTCTTCGATTCCGCCAGCGCGTCGCAGGCTCTCAGGCGTTCATGAGGATCACTGCTGGAGAGCAGTCCGAGGAGATCCTTGGAATCGCCGAGCGCGGCTTGCCCTTTCGCTGGCTCGACAGCGCGAATACCGGCCATCTTGCTCCCGGCCTTTCTCACGCGATAGATGGAGCCCATGAGGTCCGGCTTGGCCATGATGCTGCTCGGGCACCCGATCCGGAACCAGCCGCCGGTATTGAGGACGAGCAAGGAACCGTCGGGCGCTTCGAGCACATCGGTCAAATGCGCGTCGGGGTCATGGAGGCGCAGGAATTCATTTTCCTGCGCTGTGTAGCTCGCGCCCGCGGGCGTGAGTTCTGTCCGCACCACCCGCTGGGTATTGAAATGCGTCACGAAGAACTGCAACGGCGCGTTGGGAAACAACGCACCGCTTTTCGCAAAACAGCAGCCGCTCACGGCCACGTGCCCGAAATTGTACATCACCGGCATGTGCTCAGCCGTTCGCGGCAGGCCTTCGATGGCCTTCATCTGGTCGGGCCGTTCATACACGCCACCCTTGAGCCAGTGGACGATGGTGTCCCCGCGCGGCTGGCTGTAATAGATGTTTTGCACGCCGATGATTTCACCCCGCGGCGTAAAATCGATTTTCACCGGGTTGTCGCCGCAGCCGAGCGAATGCCATTGCACGTCGCTGCCATCGGGCCGGCAACTCCAGATGCCGCTCGCCAGGCCCTCATGCACCACGGTGCCCTCCTTCCCGATCACCTTGTGGCCCTTGCGCCCGTGGCACCAGTAGAGGCGACCGTTCGGGTGCAGCCACGGACCGTGGACGTCCGCCGCGTTACCGCTGTAGTCGAAGCCGCTCACGATCATCTCGCGTTTGTCCGCGACCCCGTCGCCGTCCGTATCCGTGAGCTTCCAGACGCCGGGCGGGCTGCACACGTAGAGCGAGCCATTCAGCCAGCAGCCGCCTTGGGGGAAGGTCATCTTGTCGGCGAAGATCGTGGACTTGTCGTAGATGCCGTCCCCGTCGGTATCTTCGAGCATCAGGATGCGGTTCGGCGGATTGGCGTCGAGCAGCTTGTTGCCCCAATTGACGCCCACGCCGTCGCCCACAAACAGGCGCCCGCGGTCATCGAGGCAACCCATGATGGGATGGGTGACGAGAGGCGCTTCGGCCACCGTGACGAGTTCGAATCCCGCAGGCAGGTCGGCCTGGATGGGGGCATGCACGGGACTGCGGGCCCCCGTTTTCGGCAGGGTCACGACGACAGGCCGCTGGGAGGAGGCCGGGATTTCGGTGCTGGCATCGGGTTTTAGGTCCGCCGCAAGGGCGGCTGCACCCGGAGCGATCAGGACGAGCAGGAAAAGAGCGCGTTTCATAGGTGGGAGGGAACGCAGACGAATATGCGGAAAAGTGAGTTTCTGCCAGTGATTTAACGAAAACGCGGCGGGCGGATTTCGGCGCGCGCAATTTCAAAGCTTTGCAGGAAGCACCAGTCGGCAAAGACTCGATTTCCTATTTTCCATCTCTCATGAAGCTCACCTTTTCCTCCAGCGCCGCGCCGAAGAAATCCATCACCGTGCGCTTTCTCCCCAAGGACGCGCGCGCCCGTCTCCTGCGACCGGCGAGCACCACCGAATTCTCCGGCGAGCCTGGCTCGCTCCTCTACTGCCGCGAAGACGCCGTGCTTCATGTCGGTCTCGGCGAACGCGCCAGGCTCGACGCCGGGGCCTTCCGCCGCGCCACGGGTACGGCCGTCATGTTCCTGAAAAAGATCGGCCAGACCAAAGTCGCGCTCGCCCTCGATGAATGGCCGCAGTTCGCCGGTTCCACCGTCGAAGGCGCCATTCTCGCCGACTATCGCTTCGAGCAATTCAAGGACAAGAAAACCGGCGCCCTCGAAAGCTTGCACGTCAATGTCCTCGCCGACGACCGACCCGCCGCGGAGCGGGCCGGCCAGCGTGGCGCGACCATCGCGGAAGCCGCCAATCTCGCCCGCGACATCGGCAACCAACCCGGCAACCTGCTCTACCCCGAAACTCTCGCTGCCCGCGCCGTCAAACTGGCGCGGGATTGCAAGCTCAAGTCGACCGTCTTCGACGAAAAGAAACTGCGCGCGGCAAAGTTCGGCGGATTATTGGCTGTCGGGCAGGGGAGCGTTCGCGGTCCGCGCCTCATCCTCCTCGAGCATCGCGGAGGCCCGAAGGGCCAGGCTCCCATCGCGCTGGTCGGCAAGGCCATCACCTTCGACACTGGCGGCATTTCCATCAAGCAGGCCCAGGGCATGGAAGACATGATTTTCGATAAGTGCGGCGGCATGGCCGTCCTCGGTGCCATGGCCGCGATCGCCCGCCTCGGTCTCAAGCGAAACGTCGTGGGCGTCATCGCCAGTGCCGAAAACATGCCCGGGGGCAACGCCTACCGGCCGGGCGACATCGTCACCACCTACGACGGCAAACACATCGAGATCGTCAACACGGATGCCGAAGGCCGCGTCGTGCTCGCCGACGCCATCGCCTACGCGCGCAAGGACTGCAAAGCCGCCGCGATTATCGACCTCGCCACTTTGACCGGCGCTTGCGCCGTGGCTCTTGGCGATTATGCCGCGGGCCTGTGGAGCAACGACGATCAGTTGCTTGGCCGCGTCCGGACCGCCGCCGCCAATACCGGCGAATCCGTCTGGCCGATGCCCAGCTTCGAGGAGTACGCCACGCAGATCAAAAGCAGCGTCGCACTGGTCAAGAATTCCGGTGGCCGACTGGGTGGCGCCTGCACGGCCGCCGCCTTTCTCCAAACCTTCGCCGAGAAGACCCCATGGGCCCACCTCGACATCGCCAGCGTGGCCTACCGCGAGAAGGATCGCCCCGACCTCGCCCGCGGCGCGACCGGCTTCGGCATCCGGACGCTGGTCGAGTTCGTCGAGAACTGGACGTAGCCGTCCTGTCACTGCTCCCGCCGCAGTTTCCCCAGCCACTCTTCGAGGGCGTTGCGCTGCGTCTCATCCAGTTCCTTCGGGGGATGCTCCATCAGCCAGGCGACGTCCTCCGCGGCGCGCGGGAAATCTCCCGCGACTTCCCGCAGACGCGCGCGCGTGAATCGTTCGCGAAAGGCCTGGGGATCGAGGGTCAGCAGCAGATCGAAATAGGGCGTTGCTTCCTTCGCGGGATTTTCCGACGCAAGAGCGAGGCCGAGGAGATTCCGGGTCATGCGCAGGATGATGTCCTTCTTGGCCGCGGGCCGCGTGGTTTCGTCGGGAACGGGTGAATCGCCGGCCACGAGCGCCTTCGCTTCGTCCATGGTCAGCGGCTTGCCGCCATCGAACACGTCGAGCACGCTGAACTCGCCCTCCGGTTTCTCCCGGTAACCGACCATGAAACGCGTCGGCAGCGGGATGCCGGCGACGTTCTTCACCCCGAGACGCGAAGCGAGTTCGAGATAGATGATCGAGAGCGTGATGGGCAGCCCCTCGCGATCGTCGAGGACCTCATTGATGTAGCTGTTCGAACGGCTGTCGTAGTCGTGGCGGCTGCCGTGAAAACCATTTTGCTCGAAAAGATAGCTCGTGAGGCGTCGCACGGCTGGGAGCGTGCCCTTCGCGATCTCCGGATCTCCCTTCAGTTCTTCTACCATCTGCGCGAACTCGTGCAGGTAGCTCTCGATGTCCAGGTCGGGATTGTCATGCCGCGAGATCAGCAGCGCGCACCGCAGCAGGTCGGCCTTCTCGTCGGGCTGCGCAAGCTCTCGCGCCAATTCGCGCGCCACCGCGCCCCGATGCAGATCGCCTTCCAGTTTGCGCAACGAGGCCGCGCTCTGCTCCAGCGCTTTTCGCCGCTCGGACAGGACGTGCCGGCTCAGTGCCGGGTCCGCGAGCAGGCTCTCCATCGCGCGATCCCGGTTTTCATTTCCGGCGAGGAATCCATCCATGGACTTTCGCAGACTCTCGGTCAGCGAGGGATCGATCGGCTTTTCCACGAGGTCGCCCCCGACGCGGAAGCCCTTGTAGCTGGCATTGGTGCCGCGGAATTTGCACAGGCCCGTTTCGCCACCGCGCAGCTCGTGATCTTCCTGATCGAAGACCTGCCGCTCATTCACGAAACACCGGATGTGTTCCTTGTCCACGCGCACGCGCAACGTGTTCCAATCGCCGGGGCGGTAGGCCGCGCTCGCCGACTCACCAAGGATTTTCCATGAAAAGACGTCCGGTCCGTCGAAACGCGTCAGGCGCAGTTTTCCGCCCGTGGGATAAAACCCGTAGTGCTTGTCGCCGCCATCTGAGCAGAAGGCCAACCCGGCGGCGCCCGCTTCATCGTCGAGACGCACGTTGACCTCGGCTTCAAACTGCGCCCCCGGCTTTTCGGCCATCCACAGACACAGCGCGCGCCCGCCAAAGCCATCCCCCGGCTGCTGGACATTCACCACCCCGGCATGCTGCGACCACTGCGCGCCCATGACGGGCTTCCACACGCGCGGATTGAGCACGCCGATCGTGAGCCAGCGGCTCATCGGAACCGGATTCGGTTTCTCGATAAGTTTCTTCAATTCATTCACCGGCATGGCAAAGCCGAGATTGTCCGTGCGGGCGGATTTCAGCGTGAGCAGACCGAGCACCCGGCCTTGCCGGTCGAGCAGCGGGCCGCCGCTGTTTCCATGTTCGATCGGGACAGCCACCTGAATCATGGGCAGCCCTTCGACATCCCGCTTTGGCTCGGAGATCACGCCCTCCACCACGCTGTAGGCCAGCCCCTCGGGATTACCCATCGCCACAATTCGGTCGCCCTGGCGCAACTTGTCGGAATCTCCCAGCGGCAGCGGCTTCAGGTCCTTGCGCCCAATTCGTAAGATCGCGAGGTCCAAATGGACATCGCTGGCAAACACCTCCGTCACTTCCTCCACCTTTCCATCGCTTGTTTCCACCTTGATGCGGCGCGCATCTCCGATCACGTGGCGGTTCGTGGCGATCAGGCCGTCCGCCCGCAGCACAAACCCGCTTCCGAGCCCATCCATCCCTTGCCGGCCCACCTGGATCACTTTGACCAGCGAAGGCTTCACCATCGCCGCAATGTCCGCGACACTCTTCTCCGCCGGGGGTTTCCCCGCGGCGATGCTGGCGCAATCCAATGCCAACAGGACGCCGGCCATCGAAACGAAGAATCGAGAGTAGGACATGAGCGCGACTGTGCCCTACTTTTCTGATGAATTCTACATTCATCACGTGTCCCGTGCTCGTCTTTCACACGGGCCGGGGAAAGCTGGGGCCCGAAGAGATCAGTCGCGAATGGATCGATCAGAATATCCAGGCCGGGGACGTCGAATACGCGGTCATCAACGAGTCGGGCCATTGGCCGTGGCACGAGCAGCAGCCCTGGTTCCTTTCGCGCCTCGAGCCGTTCCTCGCCCGCACTGCGGAAGCAAAGTGATGCTGTGCAGACGGATTACTTTTCGATTTCAGGCGCGATCTGCTCGGGTGCGATGATGCCGGGTGGCAGTTCCATGATGCGAATATTCCGGAAGTGAATCTCCGAGCCTTCGGATTCCAGGCAAAGGTAACCCTTCCTCACCGACGCCCGGCTCACGCCGTTCACAAACTTACCGTTGATCGCCATCTTCACCACCCCATCCACGGCGACCACATCGTAGACGTTCCATTCCCCCACGCCTTTGCAACGCATCTCCGCCCCCTGGCTGCGAGTTCCGCGGGGATTGTCTGGCGTGATCTGCAGCCCATTCGCGCCAAACAATTCCCCCGAGACATAGCCGAGCGACCGAGGAGTGCCATCCTTCTCGGGATTCAGGTAAGGCCATTGCAGTTCCAGCATCTGCACCTCCATGCCCTTGGGCAGATTCCGCCCGGGCGGCACCGACCCTTCGCTCCAGATAAACACGCCGGAGTTCCCGCCGGGCTTCATGTGCATCCATTCGATGTGCAGGATGAAATTTTCATACTGCTTTTCTGAACGCATCACGCCGATGGGCAGGCCGGTGCACCACAGCAATCCATCTTTCACCGACCAGGTTTCCTTGCTGGTGTTCACATCCACCCAGTTGGTGAGGTCTTTGCCGTTGAACAGATCTCGAAAGGCCAGGGGTTCGTTCGGTTCGGCGGTTGCCAGGAGTGGCTGGAAGGCGAGGGCGAGGAGGAAAATGTAGGTGATCGCTTTCATGGGGGAGGTTGTGGAGTGCACCCCGTAGGGGTGACAGTTCAGGGTTGGAACTCGATCCAGTTCAGACCGAGGACGGTGTTCTTGTCATCGCAGCGGGCGACCACGCACACGTCTGTGAGGCCGCTCGCGTTGGCGAGCATCACTGGAAGTTCGGCAAACTCGCCTCCGCCGGTGGGCTTCACATTGACGGTGGCGAGCAGCGCGCCCGTGGGCGTCCCGTTGCGCAACTCGAACTGGCCTGCCTTCGTGTCGGAGCAACCGGCGCGCACTTTGAGGTGCGAGATGCCGGTCAGATTCAAGTCCCGGAAGATGATGTGCGCGCCATCCTTCAACTGTCCGAGAATCCCTGGTTCCGCTTCCATCCCCTCCACGTAAGCCATGCCTTGGTTGAAGTCGTAGAGCGCGGCTTTCTTCCGGCGCGAATGCAGCACCACGGCGCCTTCGCCACGCAGGCGGGGCATCGTGCCCGCCTTGCCGTCATCGGTGTAGGCGGCGGTGAGGATCAGCACGCCCTCGTTCGCGCGCGCTTCTTCACCGGGCTTCTTCGGCGCGGTGTATTTACCTTCGGCTCCGGACTTCGGCGGGCTCGATGGATCGTCCTTGAGCGAAAGCACCCAGCCGACCATCCGCCGGATCTGCTCCAACGAATGCTGCGGATGCGGCGGCATGGGAATCTGTCCCCACACGCCAGCCCCGCCGCTCAGGACTTTCTGCGCGAGGCGTTCAGCGGCGGCAGCGTCGTCCTTGTACTTCAAGGCGACCGTCTTATAGGGCGGTCCGGCGGAAAGCGTGTCCGTCATGTGGCAGGCAAAGCAGGTGCTCGCGCGCATCATCGCGAGGCCGGGATCGAGGGCCTCCTTGCCGCCATCCGTCGCGAAGCGGCGACTGCGAAATTCGCCCTGCACCGTCACGAGGTCCATGTGCACCTGGTCGCCATCGGTTTCCGTCACGGACACCTTGTAGGGGATCGCGGCTTCCCAATCGAAGAACGACCCATGCGCCGGCGATTCGAAGCGCACCACGGGCCGCGCATTGCCGACGAAAATCGTTTCCTTCGCCGTGCTCTTCGCGCCGCTCGGATCGAGCGCGGTCACGGCCACTTCATGACTGCCCGGTTGCTCGAATGTGTGCGCAAACTTCGCCCCGCTGCCAGGTTTCTCCTGGCCGTCGACGCTCCAGACAAACTGCAATGCATCGCCATCGGCATCCGTTGATGCCGCGGCGTCGAACGTCAGCGCGAGCGGTTGCTTCCCCGCGGTTTCGCTGGCGGCGAGCCTGGCCACCGGGGCGCGATTGCCGCGACGATAGACCACGCGCACGATGCGGCTGTCGAGGTTCTCCCACCACTGGTCGCCATACTCGATCATGTAGAGCGCGCCGTCGGGACCCATCTTCATGTCGATGGGGCGGCGCAGATTCCAGGAAGGAACGAACGGCTCGAGCTGCGGCCCCGGGGTGCCGAGCTTCACCGTCTGTATCCAATTGCGCATCCACTCGTAGATGAACAGCCGGCCATCGAGCGCCTCGGGCAGCTTGATTGGCGAGGGATTCGCGGGGTCATAGTGGTACACCGGCCCCGCCATGATCGTCCGTCCGCCGCTGCCGACCGTGGGAAACTCCTTGGAGGGCACGCTGGAATACCAGATGAGCGCCGGCTTGGCGGGTGGGAGTTTGCGGATGCCCGTGTTGCGCGGCGAGAGATTCTCGGGCGACTGCGGATCGTAGCGTTTGATCTCCTTGTTCGTCGCGAAGTCGTAAAGCGGCAGCGCTTCATTCGGCCCGACGAAGAGTGGCCAGCCGAAATTACCCGCCGTTTGCGTCGCGTTGATTTCCTCGTAGCCCAGGGGAGTCACCCCCAGTTCCGGCAGCACATTCGGGCCGACATCGCCGAAGTAGAGCGTACCGGTTTTGTCATCCACCGTCATGCGAAACGGATTGCGCACCCCCATCGCGTACACTTCCGGGCGCCCATCCTTGCCGTCGGCGAAGAGATTGCCTTCGGGGATCGCGTAGCCGCCTTCCGGCTTCGGGTGAATGCGCAGCACCTTGCCGCGCAGATCGCGCGAGTTTGCCGCCGAGCGGAACGCGTCCCAGTTTTTGCGATCGGGCCGCGTGTCCTGGGGCAGGCCGGGATTCCAGTGGCAGTTGTCCCCGTTGCCGATGTAGAGATCGCCCTTCCCATCCATCCACATCGCGCCGCCCATGTGGAAGACATACTCGGTATCGTACGGCCAGGAGAGCAACTCCCGTTCGGACTCCGCGGGCATCCGGCCATCCTTCACCGTGAAACGGCTCACGCGCATGGTCTCCTGCTTCGCGGACGGACAGAAGAGCGCATACACGTAACCGGTCTGATCGAAGTCCCGCGCCACTGCCATGCCGAGGAGCGCGACCTCGCCCTTCGCGTAGGTGGGCACCTGCCCGAGTGTCGTGACCACGCCGGACTTGGTATCCCAACGCTTCACCGCGCCCCAGAACTCGCCGAACACGATGTCGCCATTCGGCAGGACTTCCATCTGCAAGGCGTCGTGCGCCGCAGGGACGAGGATTTCCTTTTCGAATCGGTTTGGATCCGCGGGTTCTGCCGCGAGTAGCGGATGAGGCCACGCCGCAAGGCCGGCCAGCACCGCGACGAAAATGGGTCGATGGGTGAGCTTCATGTTCATGGGGGGGAACCCGAAATGGATCGGCTGCGTTTCAGCAGCCGTCGCAGGAGCGTGTCACTGCTTTCATTCCGGAAGCGATTTTACCTTGAAGCTCCGGAACTCGACGGGGTCATTGTGCCCGGCAAATCCGATGAAGCCTTTGCGGTGATCGAGGCCCTTCGGTGGGTGGGCGATCTGGCTGCGGTCGAAGGTGTCGACGTCCACGTCGAGGATCTTCGTGCCGTTGAGGGTCACTTTGATTTTCTGGCCGTGCACTTCGATTTCCTCGAAGTTCCACTCGCCGACGGGGCGCAGGTAGCCGTGCTTCGCGCCCACGCAATTGTAGAGCGAGCCGTGATACTGGTAGGGCTCGAGCAGCTTTTTGCCTGCCGCGGCCTGGATGGCATTGTATCCGTCGCTGTCGAGGATCTGGACTTCGAAGCCGTCGGAGGACGGGTGGCCATTCAGCGGCGTGCGCAGGGCGATCCCGTTGTTGCCCGCGGGCGGCAGTTTGAACTCCACGCGGATGAGGCCGTTCTCGAACTCATCCATCGCAAACAGATTCCCGCCCTTGCCAGGCTTGCACACGATGGCGCCGTTCTTCATCTCGTAGTTGTCCACCGCACCCTGCCAGTTGCTCAGGTCCTTGCCGTTGACCTGCTCCACAAAACCGCTGTTGTCGCGAGACGCGAGTTCCTTGTTCGCCTCTTCGGCGGGGATTTCGCGGACGAAGATATTCCGCCAGCGGATCTCGCTGCCATGGGTCTGGAGCTGGATGGGGCCCTTGAGGAAGGCGGGGTCCTTCATCCAGCCGTTGGGGAGTTTCTCTTCCTTCTTGTCCGTGGGCGCGGCGCCCGGCTTGCCATAGGCGAGGTAACCCGCCTTCTTGTTCGCGAAGAAATTCTCCAGCACCGCGTTGTCCACCACCGTCTCGCCATTGAAGACCACGGTCACGCGCTCGCCGATCATGCGAATCTTGAAGGTGTTCCATTCCCCGAAAGGCTTGTCCATTTTCTTCGACGGATCCTTGCCGGGCGCGCCCTTGCTGTTGTTCCAGAGGCCGCCCGATCCTTTATCCTGGCCCAATCCGCGCGGATCGCCCTTGGTCGAATCCCAGATCTGCACCTGCGGAATACCGCGCAGATACACGCCGCTGTCGCCGTCGGGCAGCGCCTTGTATTCCACCAGGAGCTCGAAATCGCCGTAATCCTTGTCCGTGGTGAGATAAAGGCCGCGGCCATCGTTCACGAGTTCGCCGTTCTCCACCTTCCAATGCGCGTTGATGTTCTCCGGTCCCTGCTTGCCTTCAGGCAGCCCGCCTTCCACGGATTTCTTTTTGTAGTCGGCGAGTTCCGCGGGCGACATCTTCCACAACTCGGTGGGATCTTTCGTGCTCCAGCCGTACCAGCCGGACAGATCTTTGCCGTCGAAGAGCGCCGTGAAGCCGGCGGGCGGCACGTTGTTCTCGGCCAGGGCCGGCACTGCGGTCAGGGCGAGGAGCGCGAGGAGGGTGAGTGGGTGGGGGATTCTCATGGGGTGGTGGATGGACGGGATGGAGGAGGAAATGTTTTGGGCTGTGACTGGCGGGAAAGGCCGATTTTGCGGGGGAACTTCGTCCCGTGCGAGCCTTTTGCGTTCCTTTTGCGCTCGTGCCCAAACTCGTTGGGAACGAGACGCGAAGATTGCCGAGGCCACGCCCACTCATCGTCCTTTCCATTCGCCGCCCGCTGCGATGAACTTGGACAACGCCGCTCCACTCGCCGGCGTGTCGGCATCCCTCCCCAGTCTATGAAATACTCCGGTAAAGCCTCGCTGCTGTTGGTTGCGTTGGTGTGCGCTCTTATCCCCGCTGCCCACGGGAAGGCGGCTGCGGCAGAGGCCGGGAAGGCCCCCGATCTCGCGGCAATCAAAGCCGCCGTGACGAAGTCCCTGCCGCTCCTGGAAAGGAGCGCGAAGACTTCCATGGAGGAGCGCCCGCAGTGCTTCACCTGCCACCACCAGGGCATGCCCGTGCTGGCGCTCACCACGGCCCGGGACCGCGGCTTCAAGATCGATGCGGAGGGCCTGCGCAATCAGGTTCAATTCACCGCTGATTTTCTCGCGAAGAATCGTGAGAAGTATCTCGCGGGCAAGGGCCAGGGCGGCCAGGCGTTCACCGCGGGTCGCGCCCTCCTCGCGCTCGAAAATGGCGGCTGGGAAGCCGATGCCACCACCGGCGCGGTGACGGAATACCTGCTGGCGTGGCAGAAGGACCTCGATCATTGGAAACCGCAATCGATTCGTCCCCCGAGCGAAGAGAGCCTGTTCGCGGTCAGCGACTCTGCGCTGCGGGGCCTGAAGACATTTGGAACGCCCGAGCAGAAGGAGCGCATCGAAGGCCGCTGTGCGCAGGTGCGCGCATGGGCGCTGAAGACGCCGGCCCAAGGCACGGAGGATCGCGCGTTCCGACTTTGGCTGTTGAAGGACGCGGGCGCCGCGGAGGGGGACCTTCGAGAGGCTGCGACGGAATTGGCACAGGCCCAGCGACCGGATGGAGGATGGGCGCAGCTCACCGGAATGGAGAGCGACGCCTACGCCACGGGCTCCGCCCTCGTCGCGCTGCATCAGGCGGGCGGAATCGCCATCGCCGATCCCGCTTACCAGCGGGGATTGGCCTGGCTGCTCAAGGCGCAACTCGATGACGGTTCCTGGCACGTGCAGACCCGCAGCAAACCGATCCAGACCTTCTACGAATCCGGCTACCCTCACGGTGCCGATCAATTCATTTCCATCACCGCCGCCAGTTGGGCGACGACCGCGCTGGCGCTCGCCGTGCCGGAAGTCGTCGCCCCGCAGAAACCCCCGGCCGCGCTCAATCGCGAGAACTTCGAACTCGAAGGTCACAAAGCCTTCGTCATTCTCCCGTCGGCAAAACCGAAACCCGGCGACGGCCCGATCCCATGGGTGTGGTACGCGCCGACACTTCCGGGCCTGCCGGGCGGCGCGGAGAATTGGATGTTCGAGCGCTTCACCGATGCGGGCATTGCCATCGCGGGCATCGATGTCGGGGAATCGTACGGCAGTCCCGCCGGCCGCGCGCTCTATTCGGCCCTCTATCAGGAACTCACCACCCATCGGGGTTTCGCGCCCAAAGCCGTGATGCTGGGGCGCAGCCGGGGCGGCTTGATGACCCTCGCGTGGGCGGTGGAGAATGCGGACAAGGTCGCGGGGTTTGCCGGCGTCTATCCGGTCTGCAACGTGGCCAGCTATCCCGGGGTGGCCAAAGCCGCCGGCGCTTACGGAATGACTACCGAGGAATTCCAGGCAAAATTGCCGGAGCACAACCCCATCGACCGGCTGGCGGCGCTGGCCAAGGCCGGCGTTCCGCTTTTCGCGATCCACGGCGACAACGACAAAGTCGTCCCGCTCGACGCGAACTCTGGCGAGATGCGCAACCGCTACGAAGCCCTCGGCGGCAAGATGCAACTCCTCATCCCGCCCGGCCAGGGACACAACATGTGGCCGGGCTTTTTCCAGTGCCAGGAATTGCTCGATTTCGTCCTCGCCCGGACGAACCGGGCCGGCATCGAAAAGCCAGTAAAGTAGAGAAAATTACCAAATCAGCTCCCGGAGGGCATCGATGCGTTCTACGAGCAACGTGCATTTCTCGGAAACCGAAGAGGCTGCATTCCTCTTTTTCAACCACGCGATCTGCTGACTCTTCACCTGGGCGAAACGCTCCGGTTTCAGGAGAAAGCGCAGCCCTTGGTAAACGCCATTCAGTTGTTCGTCGAGCCACTCTAGCTTTTCGTCGGTGCTCCCAAAGGTCGTGCTGCTCAAGTCCGGCTCCAGCGTCTTGTAGGCCACTCTCAGTGCGTCTCTTTCCTCAGTACGGATGGAACGCGCATCGCTGCCCGTCCACTTCCTGGTCTTGAGATCGAAGGTGCCTTGGAAGCGAGCCAGATAGGTGCTTCGATCATGGAATTCCCTCGGGTTCGTGGTCGCGAGCGCCCGGATGCGAAACTTGCCATCCCGGGACATACGGCAAAAAACGACCGCGTCGATGTCCAGATCCTTTTCGTGGTGCGACGCCTTTTCGATGACCTCGGCGAACGCACGGTCCACGTGCCGGCCCACATCGGTCTCCCGAAAATTGGCGCCCTCGATTTCGAGGATCGTGATCGTGTCAAAGCCGAAATGCTTTTCGTAAACCACCGCACAGCAGGACGAGTCGGGAGACCAAATGGCATTGAGACCGGAATGATTTTTTGATTGGAAATAGTGAGCCGCACTGATCTGGCCAAGGAGCCGGTGCTCTTTCAGATCCGCGAGATAGTCGATCACCTTGAGGTCATCCTCATCGGCCATCGTCACTGGCGGAATAGCCACTCCATAGCGTCCATTGGGTGATTCAGATTCGGAACGGATCTCATAGTCTTTGGGCCAGGGAATTTCCGCGGCTCGCAGACCGCCAACGACGCCAAAGACGGTGATGACGATCGGGAAAAAATACGATGCGCGTGCCATCGTCTGGAAATGCCAGAAGCTGGGTGGGCTGTCGAGAGCCCCGGGTGGGGACGCTGCCCGTCGTACCGAACAACTGGAGGGCCTGCGCTCTGTCGCAGCCCACTTCTCAGAGGGCGAAGGTGGAGGTATGCTTTTCCACACCCTTCGCCCATGATGTTTTGGCTGCGATCCCGCATGCGGGACAGGCCCTCCAGTTTTGTCGCACCGGCAGGCAGCATCTGAATCCCGTTTTTGCGCCTTTTCGCGGCCAATCCCTTGAAGGCGTCGTGTTACGGTTTATCAGGATCGACTGCTCCCGCCTGAATGCGGCCCCCAATGCCCACCCGCAGCGGCTTGCTCCCCAGCGGAAGAGCCCCGATGTCCGGGGGCGCGCCATCGGCGGGCCGCGCCGGGTCTTCCCACTCGGCGGGCAGCACTACGCCCTTGCGGACAGCCGGACTCGACGGCTGCAATAGATAATCATTCGCGGCATCGGTCGCCGCGCTGAATGCGACGAACTGTGGATCGGCCACGAACGAATTCGCCTCCCAGCCCGCCGGATATTTCCCTTTGTTGTGCTCCGCCGCGGGATTAGCGCGCACCTTCTCCAGGAATCCTTTCGGCGGCTCCGCGCCCGGCGCGGGCGACCAGTGCAGATTGCCGTCGATCTGGATGTCGTGCAGCGGCATCGCCGCAAGTGGGGACGGGTAGCTCTTCAGGTAGACGAAGAGGTTGTTAAACACCCGCCGCTGCGTCGGCTCGCTCGTGTTGGAGAGCGTCCGGTGGGCATAGCCACCGCTGGCGCTGCTCGGGCAGATAAAGGTGTTTTGATAGAAGTAGAAGGATTCGATGCCGCTGAAACCACGGCCATGCGTAAGGAAGACGTGGTAGTTGGACAGCACGCCTTCGGGATTTTTGGGCGAGGGCCGGCTGACAAACACGCCGCGCCGGAAATCGACCACGTTCCGGTAAATGTAGGTCGAGCCGTCGGGCCCGCCGTGCGCGTGGCAACTGAAGGCCATGAGCGCGCGCGTGATGAGATTGTCATACACGCGAATGTTGTCGTTGAAGTTCGGCGACGGCGCGCTGAGGTACATGGCATCGTCCTGAAACCGGTCGACCCAGTTGTGATGGAATCGGATGTTGCGGCCGCTCAGATAGACGCCGTCGTGACCATCCGTGAATTCGCTCTGCGCGATGTCCCAATCGTGGTTGTAGGGATAGTGAAACACCTCGAACTCGTAGCTCCCCTCCGTCACCACGACCGCGTGCGTGGCCAGCCGGGCGACGTTGCGGGCTGTCGCCGGCGGCGGAGCCGGCAGGAAGGGGTCGTAGGTTTCCGGCGTGTAGGTATAGAGGCTGTTTTCATCGCGCGAACCCCACGGCGGAATCATGCCGCGCACCGCGCAGCCGGTCATGCGCAGCGGACCCGTACCGCGTGAGCGCAGGCCATAGGTGCCGGCGTAGATCGTCACGTTGTCCATCTCGACATCGATGCCAAACTGGAGCACGACGGTGTTCTGCCCGCCGCCGCGAAAGACCAGATCCTGGAAGCGCACATGCATCGCCTGGTCGACAAAGAGCGGCACCGAGTTGAAGGGGGCAATGACGAGAGGCAATTGGCGCGGGTCGGTCGCGCCCTGGTAGTTGGCAATGCCTGGTGTCGGCAGGTGCGTGTGCGCCAACCGCGCATGAATGTGGCCGGTCTCCTTGTCGTACCAAAGCCCCGGACCGCAATAGACGGGCGGGACCTTCTTGTCCGGTTCGACAATCCATTGCTCGTTGCTCGCGCGCAGGTCCGTCGGGTGCCAGTAGGTCTGCAGACCGACATTGGAGTCGCCAAACAGCCCGTTGACGTCGCGGATATTCTGGTAGGCCTGCGTGGAACGGTATTCGCCGTTCGTCGCGTCCACGACCACCCAGGCGCTTTCGGGATGCTCGGCAAATTCCCGCAAGCCGCCGTCCACGGTGGCCAGCTCGCCGGGATACGAACGAATGGTAATCGGGGCATCCGCCTTCCCAGCTACCGCGCAATACACGTTCTCGTAGTAAGCCCCGCTGCGCAGGTAGAGCGTCTGGCCGGCCGTGATCTGGGTGAGGGCGTGATTGATCGTGCGCCAAGGGGCCGCTTCCGTGCCGTCGTGCGCGTCATCGCCGCGCTGGGCGTCCACGAAGCGGGCGGGGCCGCCGGCTAACGGACGCGCCGAAGCGGTAGGTAACGGGCGGAGAGGGGGATGCGAGCGGGCAGGGGATGGCGACGGCGACGCCGGGTCCGCGAGGCCGATCATCGGCCAGGAGACGAACACCAGGAATAGGAACGCAGTGATCTTCGTGAATCGGGGGGTGTTCATGGCAATGACGATAGGGCTCCGGAGGGATTGTGATCAATGGGCTTTGCGTGGTGCAAAGATGCGGCGCAGAAGTCCGCCGCGCGGCGGTCAGCGCGAGCGCCGTACCGCCTGCCTGTCATCCTGAGGAACCAAACACGAGGACGTGATGATTAGTGCGGGGATAACGTGTCGCGGGCAGTGGAGCCCAAGGAGCGGCGGTTTCCCAACCTCCGACCGTCCAATCGCGGCGGAGCCGCCAAGCTTCGTGGCCTTTGATCTCCAACAAACTTGGATGAGTAAAAGCCAAACGCGCGCTAGAACGCCACCCGCAACCCCCCAGTCACGCTCGTGGACTGGTAATGCGCCCGCCCCAATTCTCCATCATAGTAAAAGTAAGTCGCGCAACGCTCGCTGCATTGGATGGCAAACCCCGCGCCAAGCAGCGCGCTGTCCCGGCCCAGCTTTGGGCCTGTGACCCCAAACGTGCTGTTCGCCCCGTTGGCAAAGCTCGAATTCAGCGCGTAGGTCGTGTCGCCAAATTCGTGCTGCCAGGCGGCGCGCAGCTCCGGCTTGATGATCACCCGGCCCAATTTCCAGTCATAGCTCATCTTGAGGCCGATCGCCGATCGCAGCGATTCCGCCTCGCCATCGTGAATGCTCAGCGGGGCCAGCGAGCCGTGCTCGGTGAATCCATCCGTTCCGACATAGGTGTAGTTGAACGACGCCGTGGGGCCAAAGGTCAGGCCGCCGGCTTTGAAATCGTATCCGGTGCCAAAGAGCGCATCGACCTCGCCCCCTTCGGTGTCCCCGCGCGCCGTGCCCTGAAGTCCTTCGCGCCGCGTGTCGAAACTGTTGTAGCCGCCGAAGCCCGCGACGTCGGCATACCAGCCGCCGGCAAACGCGGTGGCATACAGCCCCAACTTGCCGCCGTTGGTGAAAATCCGTCCACGATCGGTCAGATCGGCCGTCGTGCCGGTATAACCCGCCGCCAGGCCGATGGCGAAATGCGGGCTTACCTTGTAATCAATGCCGAGCGTAAACCCGCCGCTGGTCAGATCGTAACCGCGCGCATTGTCGGTGTTCCCCACATTTACCCATTCGCCCGTGCCGGAAATGAACACTCCCCAGCGGTTCTCGCGCGGCGCCACTTCCTTCACGTCCTTGCTTTCCTTGCCGCCGTAGCCCGTTGGCCCGGCCACGCCCGTGGTGATCCCAAACCCGCCGCTGTAACTGGGTCCCTGGCCGTTGATCGCCAGGTTGGCCGCGCTGAATCCGCCGGTGTGGCTGCGAATGTCATCGGTGCGCCGCTGGAGATTGAGCCCCTGCACCTGCGCATAGGCGGTGCTCATGGCGAACATCGAAGTCAGTTCCTCCGGCGCAATTTTGTCAAACTGCCGCGGGAGCTTGTTCACATCCTGGTAGTCGAGGAACCCGAAGATCGCGCCCGCCCGGGGATCGCCGACGGTGCGATCCAGAACGTTGGCCACCGCGCGCTGATTGGGCGTCAGGTTCGAAAGACTGGCAAACTTCCCGACCCACTCCACGGAGACATCATCGAGAAAGTACCATCCGGGAACCTGCCGTCCCTGGAAAGTGAGGATCGAGTGGGCGCTGTCGGCCGATTCCTTGAGGACAATCTTTTGATAGGGTCCCGCCAACGTATTCACGGTGTCGTAAATGACGTGCCCATTCCAGAGCGCCTGAAAGCGGGAAGGACTATTCGGAGCCGAAGGAGGACCATCGGATTTTAGCTCGAAGGAGATCCGGTATTTCCCCAAGGATCCGGTAAAGGTGTGAATTCTTTGCGAGATGGCATCGAATTGATCGAAGACCCCCCCGTAATACGCGGCGTATTTTCCCGAATTGGGCGGCACAGAAAAAGGCGGGGAATTCAAAGGCGACCCAAAGAGAATCGCGCCCTGCCCCACGGCTTCAATCTTCGTCAGGCTACCCACCCCGAAATCACTCCCGCTCACCGCCGGAACGACATCCCATCCCGTGAAACTCCCCGTCTCGAATCCGCCGTTGACGATGAGGTTCGCGGCCCGGTTTTCGGCGGGGAATAATGCGCCGAGAAGAAAGCCGACGCCGACCGACAGGGCCTTCAGCTTCGGACGAATCGATGGGACCGGGAAAATGAGAGGTGCGGATGCTTTTTGCGTGTTCATTGTACGGACGTTTGAATCAACGATTTAAAGCGATTCGACGCCCGAGTGTCGAACCTAATTTCCCCGGGTGGATGGGCGTGCGAACGAGGCCCTGGAAGGATTGGATCGCCTCGCCCTCGCCGAGAGATTCACTGCCTGCGCTCGGTCCGTTTTGCCGTGTCAAAAGTTGACTGACCCCTCCGCTCTTACACTTCACAACGCCGGGGACGATCGCGAATGCGCTATCGGCAGTCGGGCGGGTTCCGGCGGCGCGCGGTGGTGGGCGGCCATGAGGTGTATCAGCGCCGGGGAGCGAGGGGGTCTATTGAGCCACCGGAGTCGAACACCAAGTCGCGCATCGTCTGGCCGGTCTTCGACAGGATGGCGAGCGGCGGGTCGAGGTAGCGCGGTCGCAATTGCTGGACCTCTACGAGGATGGGATTCCACCCTGGCATCAGCGTCAGCCCGAACTCTTTCTCCAACAAGGCTGCCGACAAGTTATCTGCGGGCTCTTTTCCGGCCGATGCATAAACCAGCTTGCCGTTCAGCCAGACGCGCCCCTCCGCACCCTCGAGGCTCAGTCGCAACGAGATGTCGCGCTTCTCGGGCGACCAGATCCGGGAGAAGGCATACGCGAAGGGAGCGGCTGCGGTCGTGGGTGCGGTGTTCTGCAACTGGGTCGCCAGCGGCACTTCCGCTCGGTTGACGACCGAGGGGGACCAGCCGCTGATGTCAGCGAGGGCTCCGGCCTTGTCGATCAATCGCGCGACGTTCTTGTCGCCGGTCTCCTCGGTGCCGCTCCTGACCAGCCATGTGCGCTGGTTCACTGTTTCCACGGTCAGTTTTCCGGCAGACAGGGCGGAGCCGTTGACCGCCAGTGTGACTGGCAAGTCCAGAAGGGCGGGCGACATCACGGGGACGGCGGATTCGAGGATGACCCGTACGGACTGGCTCGTGCCGGGCCGAACTTCGAGCGCCAGGTCGACTACAGGCCGCAAAGCAGTGTCGGCAGTGGTCACGCGCAGCGTCCCCTTGAACTCACGATCGAGCCGGTTCCAGACCACCAGGTCCACAGGTTCAGTCGAGATAGGGCCGACTTGAGGCGGACGAGGCTCCAGCGGCATCAGCCGCAGCGGAACCGTAGATCGGAATGACACGCCGGTCTGCCAATCGGCGTCCGGCGCCCCTTCGAACCTCACCGGCGTATCATCCAGCACGTCAATCTGGAGAGCGGGATAGGCGGTGTCGGCATATTTGTGGACTTCCGTTCCGAGTCCAACGCGGAAACCCGCGGGCATGGCAGAATAATACATAGCCAGGGCCTCCTCACGACTAACAAACAACTCCCACGACAAGTCGGTGTCAGCCCCGGGCTTCAAGGTCAGTTCCCGAGAAAGCTCACCACCAATCCGACCGACGGCAGCCGGGATGTCGAGTGTGACGCGTACTTTGACCGGTCGCGGCAGGTTGGAGTGGAGCGTGGCCATCAGCGGCACGAAGTGCGCGAAACCCGGGAGGTCGAGTGGCGGGCAACGCAAGACCAGTTCGGGGGCCGCCGGGCGAAACGGTGGTCCGGGTTCCGCGATCGGGGACTGTTGCTCCGATTTTTTCATGGTGACTCTGGCCGTGGCGCGGCGACCGGTCGTGAGATCCTCCGCTTCGATGGTCCATTCCCCTTCGGGATCGCTCCATGAGGGCAAGAGCGTTGCGATGGCATGACTCCAACCCGACACATGCGCATTCAGGCCCGGGATGAGCTTACCGTCAGCGGCCCGCACCTGCACGTTGAACGAATGCGTGGTGCTGACAGGCTGGCCGCCAGCACTATGCGGACGGAGGGCCACGCGTAACGCACGTCCCGGCCTGAAAGTAGTGGCATCGGGAGCGATCTCGAACGTCGAAACCGGTTCGGCGATGAGGCTGTAAACCGTCCCCTCGCCAGGGCCGAGGGCGAAAGCAAAGCGCCCCTCACTGAGTGGCACTTCCTGTTCGCGGTAAATGTCGTAAACGGCCTTGATGCCCGGAACTTTCAAGGCGATCTGGCCGGTTGCCCCGTTGATCCCTGCGGGCAGGTTGTGGTCGGCCCAGACCACGAGGTAACGCTGGGACTGGTCAAATGTCTCCAGCAACTGCGCTTCGACGTAGGGAATGGCGCTGCCGTCACGGTCAACGGTCTCGCAGGCGCGCGCGACGGAAGCCTGGTCCATGATTGCAGCGAGCAATCGGCGAAAAGACTCGGCTTCGCGGCGGGCTACGGTTCCGGGCGCGTACCAGGCGGCCTGCACCTTCTCCCGGGACTCGCGGAGCGCCTTGTTCTCCTCGTTGATGCTCGAGGCCTCTTTGAGGAGGTCGAGTGCGGCGCTGTATTGGTAGCGGAAATTGAAGAACCACACGGCGCCTTTCCCCATGGTGCGTCGTAGAATTGCTGGTTCCTTGTCCTTCGCAAAGCGTGCCAGTGGCTGCCAGGCTCGGTCGGTTTGTCCCAGCTGCCGGCGCCCCCCCGTGGTGAAGCTGGCATTCTCAAGCGCCCCCCACGGTCCGCTGCTATCGAGCTGAACCTGATCGATCCGGTCTTTCCCCGACGCTTCGTCAGCCGTCTCCATGCCCAATTCTTTGAGAAAGGCTGCGGGCGTGTTGTTCAAGAGAATGAGCGTGCCGCCACCTGCCACGTGGGCTCGCAAGGCAATCAGTTCCGATTCGGACAAGGTTGCGGCCCCGCTGACGATCAACTTGCGGTTGCGCGGGCTGCGGTCGCAGTCGAGCAACACGCCGCTGCGCAGAAAGGACTCATAGTATTCGGGCGACAGGCTCTCTCCGCCAAGGAACAGCACGTCTTTGGAAACCACGTTGCGGGTGGCCAGGAATACCTCCTGCCGTGGCAGGACCGTGGCGACGGCTGCGGCGAGGCTTTCTCCGGCCCGAGTCATTGCGAAGTCGGCGCTCATCATCTTCACCCCGTAGCCATCGCCCGGGGCGTAGATGGTGAACAGTCGGGCGCCGCTGGCCAGACCCTGCCACACCAGCCGGCGGTTGGCGGCGTCGCCGTCGGGCAAGCCCATGAGGATGATGTGGGGTTTGTCCCCATAAGTGGGACGGCCAAGCGTGGCGCGCATCCCGAGCACGGACATCGCATTGCCGGCGTAGATCCGGGTGTGCGGGAAGTCAAAAGGCGCGGCGAGCCCCATGTGCCCCCCAGGCATGAGGCCATGCCCTACGTCAGACTGGTGAAACGCATAGTGCCAGAGCTCGATTAACTGCCACATGTAACTCCAGCGCCAGGCATTCTGGTCCTTGTAAGGGGCAAGGCTCAGGACGCCCTTGGCGGGATCGAGCCTGGCCGGCACGGGCACCAGTTCACCCGATGTCCCACCAATGCGGCTGGTGTAAGTGACTTCGTCCCTGCTTAACTTTACGCTGCCCAGCAGGCGGATCTCCGACCAGCCGAGATAGTCTGTCTTCCAGGCGGCATTCAGCGCGGCCAGCGTCGCGTATTTTTGTTTCAGGTAAATGCGGTATTGCTCGAACCCTTTCTGCTCCACGTTACCGATCCCCTTCACGGCGGTGCCGATTTCGAGATCGCTCTCTTCCACGACGTCGAGTGCGGAGAAGAATGGGTTGAGTGCCAGTTTTGCCGCCGCCTTGCGGATGGCCTCACCACCCGGACCCGCGAGAATGTCGGCGCGCCATTGCCCGTAAGGGGTGAATGGAAAATCAGTTCCCCCGAGGGCCCACGTAGGATAACCCGCTTCCGGCAATCCGCCGCCGTGCAGGTTGGCCGCCCGGAGGCGCGCCCAACCCTCCGCCGGCAGGATCAGCGAGGTTCCCCAAGGCAGGAACCCCAGTTCGTCCCGCCCACGCCACGTTTTCGGCGCGGCCAGAAACCGCTTTTGGAAAGAGGTCTGCTTTCCGTCCGCGTGAACTTCCACGGTGACCCAATAGCCTCCCGGGGGCAGTTCGCCGGTGTCGAAATGGAACTCAAACTCCGTGCCGCGCTGCTCTCCACTCGCGCCTGCCTGGCCCGCTGCCTCCACTTTTCCACGGCTCCACTCGCGCACCTCCTGGAGCAGCGGACGGAGCCCGGTGTCGGCAATCGAGGCAATCACCAGCACGCCCGCCGTCTTCAGCGGCTCTGACTCCGCAACTCATGCCTTCACCGGCAAGTCTCGCGTGCCCGAGCCGAAGGTATCCGGCGCGTCCAGCGTGATGCGGAAAGCGGGGGCCAGACGAATAGGGATGCGTTCCGTCCGCACGGGCTGTCCGGTGCGATCTGTGAGCGCGATCTGCAACACCCCGTGCTCACTCGATAGCGCGAACGGAACGAGCAGCGGAAACGTCAGCTTCGATGTCTTCGTCGGTTGGACTTGGACCGTCGATTCTGCTTTGGCCAATTCGGAACCACCGTCCGCAAGCAACTTCACGTCGACCCGGAATTCCGTGGACGGCGAGTTGTAATTCCGAACCGTCACCGGCAGCGCCGCCGATATCCCCGCCTTGAACGCCGGCAGCACGGGCACGTCCACACCGGCGGTAAAGGCGGATGGCCCTTCCACGATCTGGGTGAATAGCTGGCGCCACAACAGCGGCGTGTCAGCGACGAGGTTCCCGATGTTTCGAGAGCGCGTCAGGTGCCGCCATTCCTCGTGGCTGAGTTTGAACAACGCAGCGAGCGGAACTCCGCCCGGCTTGAGCAGGCGCTCGCTCTGCCCCGGTTCCTTGTCATGCACGATCACGCGTCCGCGCCCGTAGGTCGCCTCACCGAAATAACGGCCCCGTTCCGGCTGGCCCACGCCGTCCAGGAACGGTGCGTCGTGCGGTCCGATGGTTTTCGGCAGCAATGTGTCGAACACCGTGCTCTTCCATGCGTAGCTGAACTTGAATTTGCTCCGGCCCGAGATGGGTTGGAAGAGGATTGAGGACATGACGAGGTTTCCCCCACGGCGCACGTAATTCCAGAGCTCCCAGCGGAGACGGAATGACAGTTCGCCCGGATAAAGATTGCTAATCAGAACGGCCGCCACCCGGGGGCGGCCATCTGCGAACGTGAGCAGGCTTGAAAACCGATCTTCCTCCGTCGAGGGCATGCCACCGATGCCACTCCATGACGGATTAAAGGGCCGGACCGTGATCGCTTTCCACGTGACGTCCAAGCCTTGCAGCGCTTCGCGAAACAGGAACTCAGTCGCTTTTTCATCGATGTCACTCACATGCAGCAATGTGGATTGCTTGAGCGGACGGTAGGCCGGTGACGCCGGAAGCAGTTCCTTCCCCTGGCAACGTGCGAGCGCTTCCTCCGCCAGAAATCGCAGCAACTCGTGGTCTGCCTTGAGAAATGGTTCGAGCTTTGGGACCGAGGATTTGTCGCCGATCCTGCCCAACGCCCAGATCGCCGCGGTCTGCGTATGGAAGGACGGTTTCGTGAGGGATTCAGTCAACAGCCCAAGCGCGGCTTTCGCCTTCGGTCCCTGCCAACCCAGGGAAATAATGACGTTGGGAACTACATCCTGAGGCGCGCCGGCCAGAATCTCCAGGAGGGCCGGAATCCCATTCTCGTGCTGGCCGAGTTTCCAGATGGCCTCGACTCCCGATTCGGCAGTGCCGGCTCGCGCTTCGGTCCTCCACACCTCGATGGCCTCTTTCGACGGCCCGGTCAGTTCCTCGAGGAGATCGTCATTGGGCTTGGGGCGTTGGGCGGAGGCAATGTTGACGCAGAGCAAGATGACAGTCAGAAAGCTCCAAATGCGGATGGCAGTCCCTCGAACCACTGCCAGGCGCCTGGCCTCGCGCCACCCGCCAGCCTGTGGACGGCGGGAATGCGGATCGACGTCGGGAATGGGCAGTCGCATGATCCGTTGCTTAACAGCGCCGGTAATCACCACCAAGGGCGAAAACCGCTCTTACTCAGGCAGAAATCCGACGCGCTATTACTCGGCAGCTTTGACATCGTCTTTGTAAGGAAGAGGGTCAGGCCGTCACCGTCACGTCAGGGCTTTGTCGCTTCGATCAGGCGGCCGGCGGCTAGTAATTCGGCTTCGCTATTCGGGCGGCCGATGAGTTGCAGGCTGGTGACGGGGACGCCGACGTGGTGCAGAGGGATCGGAATGGCGAGCGCGGGGTTGCCGGCGTAGTTGACGGCGACGGTGTTTTGGAGCTTCAAGACTTTCGCTTCCAGGGCGTCGATGCCGAGTATTTGCAGGGTGGCGACGGGGATGCTCTTGACCGGGGCGACGAGGCTCTCGGTGAAGTTCAGCAGGTCGACGTTTTGCCAGTTGTCGACGCGCGCCTGGGCGCGGTAGAGGTCGATCTTGAGGCTCGGGGAGATGCGGGGTGGGACGGATTGCAAGGTGGGCAGCGCGATGAAGTCGACTTGCTGAAAGATGGCGCGGAGGGTGCGCTGCCAATCGTCGCGTCGCGCCACGGCCTGCCGGTACTGCGTGGTGTAGAGACCGGCTCCGAGGAAGATGATGGATTTGGCGCGGGAGGAGACTTCGACCTTGCGGAGGTATTGGGAGTCGCTCAACCAGGCGCTGGCGCCGGCGATGGAGGTTCCGTCTTTCTTGGCCTGCTCCCATTTGGCGGTGAGGTCGTCGCCCAGGGGGATGACTTGGAACTGCGCGCGGGTGAGCGCTTCATCGACGGCCTGATCGATCTGGTGATCGGTGCCGCGGAGCTTGAGGCGGCCGATCTTGATGGCCTGGCCGGAGGGCCGGGCGGCGACGGCAGAGGCGTAGCGGGTGGCGAATCCTTTCTGCAACAGGTCCATGCCCTGCGCGGCGCCGGCGATGTCGCGGGCGAGTGGGCCGACGGTATCGAGGTAATGGGCGTCGATCGGGAAGACGCCCCCGAGGGGCACCAGGCCGAAGGTGGTCTTGAGCCCAACGACGCCGCAACACGCGGCGGGGACGCGGATGGAGCCGGCGGTGTCGGTGCCAAAGGCAACATCGGCCTTGCCGGTGGCCACGGCGCTGGCGGAGCCGCACGACGAGCCGCCGGGGATCATGTGGCGCCAGCCGCTGTAGGGGTTTTTGGGTGTGCCGAAGTAATCGTTGATGCCAGAGGGGGAGACGGCGAATTCGCTCATGTTCACCTTGCCCACGATCGCGACCTCGGGGTGTTGGCGCACGATGGACAGGCAGGCGGCGTCGTGAGTGGCGGGCGGGCGGTGTTTGGAGAGGTATTCGGAGCCCGCGCTGGTGACCAGGCCCTTCATGTCGATGTTGTCCTTGATCGCGAGTTTCAAGGGGGGCGGGGAGACGTTTTCCGGCGGAGGCCAGTAGGCAATGAATGTGTGGTCGTGGGCCTTGGGGCCGCCGGGGACGGCGACGACCTTGTGCAGGAGGGAACAGCCGTTGGCGGAGACGAGGAAGAGGGTGAGGCCTGGGAGAATCCACGGCGACGAGTGGCGCGGCGCGGTCATGGGGCGGAGTGTGGCATGGATGAGGCCGTGGAGGGAAGGATGAAGGCAGAAGGATGAAGAAGAGTGAGGGAAACCAGCGGACAACGTCCCGCCCTCGTCCCCCGCCTCCCTCCATTGTCTTCATCATTCATCCTTCTGCGTTCATCCTTTCCCCCGCCACGCATTTGCGCGGTGGAAGCTTTGCTTCCTGGCGGGGGAGGCTCCGTGTCGGTGTCCAAAAATGGCCCCCTCCGTAAAGCGGGCCAAGACCGGTGGCAGGTGACCCCGAAGGCGGTCAAAGCCATTAGCCCCGGGTCGAGCCTGCTCTGAGGCGAACACCCGGGGATTGCATCCCACCCGCGAGCGATCCATCCGTCCCGGCGCCAGCCGCATCTCCGCCGACTTTCGGGGAACGATGCGGCCAGAGGCCGGGACGGATGGATCGTGCCATTTTTGTTCGGAACCCCGGGTGATCGCCTCAAAGCAGGCTCGACCCGGGGCTAATGGCTTTCACCCCGCTGGGGTGCCTACCGCTGGGCCGGGCAGTGGAAGCCGCCCGTACCGTTGCTCCACGTGGTTCTTCGGCATGCTCGCCGTCGGGTGCTTATCGCCCTGCCCGGGGCTATCCACTATCCACTCTTCCCGCTACGCGAAGAGTTCGAGCGCTGGCTTGCCTTTGTTTCCGACGGTCATCGGGCGGCCGCTGGGGGTGATCATTTCCTGCTCGATCGGGAGGCCGGCGGCGTAGGCGATGGTGGCGTGGAAGGAGCCGACGGTCATCGGTTTGTCGTCGGGCTCGTAGCCTTTTTCGTCGCTCTTGCCGTGGACGTATCCGCGCTTCACGCCGCCGCCGGCGAGGACGGTGCTGAAGGAGAGGGGGTGATGGCCGCGGCCGCCGCCGTCGAGGCTGGGCTTGCGGCCGAACTCGGTGGTGACGGCGACGAGAGTGGAGTCGAGCAGGCCGCGGGAATCGAGGTCGCTGACGAGGGCGGCGAAGGTGCGGTCGAATTCACCGCCGCGGTCTTCCATGCCGTCGGCGATCTGCTTGTGCATGTCCCAGCCGCCGCTCTGGACCTCGACGAAGCGCACGCCGTTTTCCACCAATCGGCGGGCGAGGAGGCAGCCCTGGCCGAATTTGGTGCGGCCATATTGATCGCGCATGGCGGCGGGCTCGGCGGCGAGGTCGAACGCTTTGAGGTCGGTGCTCTTCATGAGCGCCATGGTGGTGTCGTAGAAGTCTCCGTAGGCTTTGACGTTTTCGTCGGCGCTCTTCTTGCTGAACGTGGCGTCGAGTTGGGCGAGGAGGCCGATGCGCTTTTGCTGCACGTCGGCGGAGATTCCGGGGTCGGCGTTGGCCAGGCCTTGATCGGGGTCGAGGATGGGCAGCGGGGAAAAGGCGGCGGGAAAATAACCGTTGCCGTGAATCGCCGGGCGGTTCACGCAGACGGTGGCGGGGAGGGTGGGGTGGCTCTTGCCGAGGTAATGCTGGGCCCACGCGCCGAGCATCGGATGCACGATCGTGCCGCGTTTTTCAAAGCCGGTGCGCATGAGGTACTGCGCGTTGGCGTGGACGCCGACCTTGGCGGTCATGGAGCGGATGACGGCGATCTTGTCGGCGATCTTGGCGGTCTCGGGCAGATACTGGGTGAGCTGGTAGTCGGCCTTGGTTGGGATGGGATTGCCGGGGCCTTTGGAGTCGCCGGTCTTGGGGTCGAAGGAATCGATGTGGCTGAGGCCGCCCTGGAGCTCGATGAAGATAACGCGCTTGGCCTTGCCGAAGCCGGCGCTACGCGCGGCGGCGGAAGCCTCGGCGGCTTTCTCGGCGGCGGTGAGGCCGCGGGTGAAGGCGGGGAGGATCGTGAGGCCGAAGGCATAGCGGGCGCAGCGTTCGACGAAGGTGCGGCGTTCCATTGGGTCGCGAAGATGATCGTAGCTCATAGGGGATTTGGAGGAAGGTGAAGAGGGAGAGGGAGAGGGAGAGGAACTGGTCACTGGACGAAGAGGAATTCGCGGGTGTTGGCGAGGGCCCAGGCAACGTCGCTGATGCCGAGGCCGCCGGTGAGCGCCTGGGTGGCGGCGGCGCGTTCCTCGGGCAGGGGTTTGCGGGCGAGGAAGGCGAGGTAGAGGGCGTCGATTTTGGCGTCGGCGGACTCGGCCTTGCCGGCGAAGGTGACGGCGGCGCAATTGGGGTCGTTGATGAGTTTGCCCGCGCTGCCATTCATGAGCATGAGGGCCTGGGGCACGCTGCCATCGGTGGTGCTGGTGTCGGTGATGAGACGATCGCTTTGGCCGAAGAGCCGGAGGAAATGGGTCTCGGGCGCGGGCTGCGGCAGTTCACTGGCGCGGGCGAGGATCATACCGAAGCGCTGCTGCGGTGTGCCGCCCTGGAACTCGGCGACGAGCGCCTTGGCGTTGACGGGGGCGTTCTTTCCGCCGCCGCCACCCATTTTCGCACCGGCTTCGCGCATGCGGTCCACGACGGCTTTGACGCTTTCGGCCGTCATTGTATTGCCCGGCAGCGACAGCAGCTTTTCGTCCTCGCCGCGGCGTAGCACCATGTTGTCCACGTCGGAGCCGACGCTCAGGACCATGAGGCTGTCCCACACCTGCTCGGCGGTCATGCGGCGCACGAGCGGACCAGGGAAGAGGTAGGGGCCTTTTTCCAGGTCGGGCGAGGCGCTGGCCGCGCGCTGGTAGGTCTGCGAATTGAAGAGGACGCGCTGGAACTCACGCAGGTCAAAGCGCCCATATTTGATGATGGTGGCGAGGTGCGCGAGGAGGGCGGGATTGCTGGCCTTCGATGGATCATCGAGATCCGCCACCGGCTCCTGCACGGCGAGGCCGAAGACTTTTTTCCAGACGCGGTTGGCGATGTTCGCGGCGAAGCGGGGGTTCTCGGGATTCGTCATCCACTTAGCAAACTCCGCGCGGAGTTGCGCGGGATTGGTGGTATTCACGGCGCGATAGGCCGGGCTGGCGGCGTCCGTCTTGGTCCAGGCGATGAGCGCGGGGGTGACGGGCGAGGAGGCTTTGACGTCCGAGTATTTGTAGTCCTTCGGGAACGTGAGGCTCTGCACGTTGGTGTCCGCCATGCGGTAGGCGTTGGCGCTCGCGATCCGCTGGATCTGGCCCCTCGGGAGGCCCGGAATGTTCCCGACTTGCTTGCCGCCGCGGAGCATCTTCTCATCGATGCCGTCGGCCGCGCCGAAGAAGGCCGCCATCTGGAAGAAATCGCGCTGGGTCCATTGGGCAAGGGGATGATTGTGGCACTGGGCGCACGCGACGTTCGCGCCGAGGAAGGTGGTGAGCAGATTCGAGACGCCATCGAGCGGCATCTGGGCGTCGTAGAGCAGGAAGCCGGTCGCGCCGTTGTCGCAGACCTTGCCATCGGCGGTGAGCATGGCGCGCACGAGCGAATCCCAGGTGCGATCGGCGTGGAGCTGATCCTTGAGCCAGTCCTGGAAGGTAAAGGCCGGGACGTTCTTGCCGAAGGTGTCCTTCACGCGGAGCAGGTCGCCCATCCAGTTGTACATCTGCATCGTGTACCCGGGTGAGTAGAGCAGGCGATCGATGAGCTTGGCGCGCTTGTTCGGCGCGGTGTCGGCGAGATAGGTCGCGGTCTCCTCGGCGGTGGGGATGCGGCCGACGGCATCAAGGTAGATGCGCCGGATGAACTGGTCGTCGCTGGCGGGCGGATTGAATTTCTGGCCCTTGGCGACGAGCGTGGAGCCGATGAGGAAATCGATCTGGTAGGCGGCCTTTTTGACGTAATCGTCGGCGAAGGAGCGGGCGCGCAGGCGCTTCATATAGTCGTTCGCGAAGACGGTGTCGGCCGGGACGAGCCGGGCGAGGAAGAGCTGCAAAGTTTTGTCTTCGTGTGTCCGCACGGTGACGACGCTGCCGTAGAGGGAGCAGAATTCGGCTTCGAGCTTGTTGCCGGCGGGATCGCTCCAGGTATGCCATGGGGAGGGGAGTTCCTCGTTCAGCGGCTGGGTGTCGGGCTCGGCGGCCTTCTTCACGGCGACGGGGGGCGGCGTATCGGGCTGCTGCTTTTTGTTGCCGGGCTTGGCCGCGGTGGCGGAGGTCCATGGCATGACGGAGCAGGCTGCAATTGAGGCGACGAGGAGGAATCGGTTCATGGCTGCGGGGGGGGCGACGCTCTGGAGCGGCCCTACAGAAGTAAGAACAGCGCCAGTTTCCACTTTTACGACAGTTATTTTACCACGATGCGGGGAAATAGAAAGGATGAAGGCAGAAGGATGAAGACGATGGGCCGCTACGTAGCCGCGAATTCATTCGCGGAACTTTGGCTGCAAGTGAACGGTGAAAATTCGCGGAGACGGTGCTCCGGGAGTGCCGGGCGTGGCTCTGCTGTCACGCGGGAGAGGCCTACTTCGCTTCGGCGACGTCGATGACGTTGAGCTGGATGAATTGGCCGTTGAAGGGCTTCGGCGCGGGGGCGACGTCGGGGACGACCAGCTTGCTGAAATTCGTGATCATGCGGCCGTTCTGACCGTTGCCGTGGAAGGTGAGCGTGGCGCCGCCTTCAATCTCGATCGTCTTGGTATAATCGATGGTGAAGATGCGATGGCCGACGGTGTCCTGGCGGTTGAAGAAGAAGTGGGACTCGGGCGAGGACACGGTGAGTTTGTAGATGTTGTAGGTGGCGTTGTTCGGCTCGCCGCCGACATAGAAATAATCGCCGTCCATTTTCCCGTCCTTGTACATCATGGGTTCGACGACCCCGCGGACGCGGATGGTGACCTTGTAACGCTTGACCGGTTCGCCTCCGAATTTCTTCACGTCGGTGAATTTGTCGTTGGTGGCCGGGTCATCCGTCGCCCGAGCCGAGATGCCATCGGCGCCGGGCTTGGGATTCTCCGGCATGGGGTCCTTGCAGGCAAATTCGTAGCGATAGCCGTCGATGGAGGCGGCGATCTGTTTCAGGTCCTCGGCGCGCGAGGCGTTTTCGGCGAGAAAGGTGCAGGCGAGGGACAGGCAAGCGACGCGGAGGTGGAGTGAGTTCATGGGTGTGGGGAAGGAGATGGTAGCGAGCGGGAATTGATTTTGCCAGCGCCGGGAATGGAGTCGGTCGAGTGACAGGTGCGACGGACCTGGAGACAAGGGATTCTAAAACGCAGAGACCCGGCGCCCTGAACCCACGAAATCTGCGCGGGGCTTGCTGGAGAAGATCCGCGATTTTCGGGAGAAGCATCGGCGCCATTCGGATTGAAGAGAATTCAAAATTCAAAATTCAGCATTGCCCTTCCGCCCTGCTCCACGTCTGTTTTCGCCGGACACACCCATGGCGTCCAATTATACCGAAGCCAGCATCAAGACCCTCAGCTCGCTGGAGCATATCCGCCTCCGTCCGGGCATGTATATCGGCCGCCTCGGCAATGGCGCGCATGCCGAGGATGGGATCTACGTTCTGCTCAAGGAGACGATCGATAACTCGATCGACGAATTCATGATGGGGCAGGGGAAGAGGATTGAGGTCGAGTTCAATGAGCGCAGCGTGAAGGTCCGCGATTACGGGCGCGGCATCCCGCTGGGCAAGCTGGTGGACTGCGTTTCGATCATCAACACCGGCGCGAAGTACGACAGCGAGACGTTTCAAAAGGCGGTGGGACTCAACGGCGTCGGCCAGAAAGCGGTCAACGCTCTGTCGTTGACCTACCGCGCGCAGTCGATCCGCGAAGGCGAGACCAAGGTGGTGGAGTTTGAGCAGGGGAAGCTCAAGAGCCAGTCGCGGCTCCTCAAGACGAGCGAGCGCAACGGCACGCTCGTGGAGTTCACGCCCGACGAGGCGCTTTTCGGGCCGGACTTCAAGTATCGCACGGAGTTCATCGAGGACATGCTTTGGAACTACGCCTTCCTCAATCGCGGGCTCACGCTCACGCTCAATGACAAGCGTTTCAAGTCGGAGCACGGCCTGAAGGATCTCCTCACCAAGGAGCTGAGCGGCGAACCGCTCTACCCGATCATCCACCTCGAGGGCGAGGATATCGAGATCGCGCTGACCCACGGAAATCATTATGGCGAGGAATACTGGTCGTTCGTCAACGGGCAGCACACGACCATGGGCGGGACGCACCTGGCCGCGTTTCGTGAGGCGCTCGTGGCGACGGTCCGCAATCACTTCAAGAGGGAATACGAAGCGGCGGACGTGCGGCAATCCATCGACGCGGCCATCGTCGTGCGCGTGCAGGAGCCCGTATTCGAGTCGCAGACCAAGACCAAGCTCGGCTCCGCCGACATCGGCCCCAAGGGCCCCTCGATCAAGGAATTCGTGGGCAAATTCCTCCAGCAGTCGCTCGATACCTACCTGCACAAGAACCGCGCGGTGGCCGAGGTTCTGAAGAAGAAGATCGAGGAGAACGAGCACGAGCGGAAGGAACTCGCCGGGATCCGCAACATCGCCAAGGAGCGCGCGAAAAAAGCGTCCCTCCACAACCGCAAGCTGCGCGACTGCCGGCTGCATCTCGGCGACAAGGATCGGCGCTCCGAGGATAGCACGCTCTTCATCGTCGAGGGCGACTCAGCCGCCGGCTCGCTGACGGCGACGCGCGACGTGCAGACGCAGGCCGTCTTTGCGCTCAAGGGGAAACCGCTCAATACCTACGGGCTGACGAAAAAAGTCATCTACGAGAACGAGGAGTTCCATCTCCTCCAGGCCGCGCTCAACATCGAGGATGGGCTCGATGGCCTGCGCTACAACAAAATCGTGATCGCCACCGACGCCGACGTGGACGGGATGCACATCCGCCTGCTGTTGCTTTCGTTCTTTCTCCAGTTCTTCCCCGACGTCATTCGCAACAACCACCTCTTCATCCTGCAGACGCCGCTTTTCCGCGTGAGGAACAAGAAGGTCACGAAGTATTGCTACTCCGAGCAGGAAAAGCAGGCTGCGGTCACCGCGCTCGGGGCGAGCCATGAGATCACGCGGTTCAAGGGGCTGGGCGAAATCTCGGCGGGCGAGTTCAAGGATTTCATTGGGGAGAATATCCGGCTCGACCCGATCAACCTGCATCACCTTTCCAGCACCGATGAACTCCTGTCCTTCTTCATGGGAAAGAATACGCCCGACCGGCAGGATTTCATCATTGAAAACCTGCGGGTGGAGAAGGATTTGATCGAGGTGTGAGGGGTGGCAACCGTGACGTTCATAACACGCTTTCTGTAATTCAAGGTTCGGCGGATAAATTCGCCGCTCCGTAGCATCTGCTCTCCTTCAATGCCCAAACCCACGAAAAAATCGACCGGCGGTTCGCCGAAGAAAAAGCCCGTCAGCGATCAATCGGAACTCCCTTTCGATGCCGGACCGGCACCCGCGGCCGCATCCGCCGCGCCTGATGAGCCGGCGGCCGCTGTGCCGCCGGCGACGAACGGCTCGGCGTCGGATGCGTCTGGCGACCCTGCGGGAGCGCCGCTGCCACCCGCGCGCCAGAAGGGCGAGAAGGTGCAGGACGAGCAGGCTCCGCTCGCGCAAAGCTACCGCAACTGGTTCCTGGACTACGCGAGCTACGTCATCCTCGACCGCGCGGTGCCGCACATTGACGACGGGCTGAAGCCCGTCCAACGGCGCGTGCTCCACACGCTCTGGGACATGGACGACGGGCGGTTCCACAAGGTCGCCAACGTCGTGGGCGCGACGATGAAGCTGCACCCGCACGGCGATGCTTCCATCGGGGCGGCGCTCGTGTCCATCGGTCAGCGCGGGTGGCTCATCGAGCCGCAAGGGAACTACGGAAACCTGCTCACCGGGGACGATGCGGCGGCGCCCCGCTACATCGAGGCGCGCCTGACGAATTTTGCGAAGGACGTCCTCTTCAATCCCAAGACCACGACCTGGCAGCTCAGCTACGATGGGCGCAACAAGGAGCCCATCACGCTCCCGGCCAAGTTCCCGATCGTGCTGCTGGAGGGCGCGGACGGCATTGCGGTGGGCCTTTCGACCAAGATTCTGCCGCACAACTTCCACGACCTCTGCCGCGCGGCGATCAATCATCTCCAGGGAAAGACCTTCCGCATCCTTCCCGACTTCCCGACTGGAGGCACCGCCGATTTTTCCGAATACAACGATGGCGAGCGTGGCGGCAAGGTGAAGGTCCGCGCCATGATCGGGGTGCGGTCCAAGTACCTGCTCGCGGTGACCGAACTGCCCTACGGCGTCACCACCGAGTCGCTCATCGAGTCGATCCTCGCGGCCAATGCCAAGGGGAAAATCAAGATCAAGCACGTCGATGACAACACGGCCGACAAGGTCGAGATCCTCATTCATCTGCCGCAGGGCGCGGAGCCCGAAAAGGTCATCCAGCAGCTTTACGTGTTCACGAGTTGCCAGGTGCAGCTCAATCCCGCCGCGTGCGTGATCGTCCGCGATCCGCAGACCGGCGCCGACAAGCCGCACTTCCTCGGCGTGCGCGATATCCTCAAGACCAGCGCCGAGGCGACGAAAGCCCTGCTCAAGCGCGAGCTCGAGATCAAGATGGGCGAACTCGAGCAGCAGTGGCACTGGGACTCGCTCGAGCGCATCTTCATCGAGGAGCGCATCTACCGGCTCATCGAGAAATCGAAGACGTGGGAAAGCGTGCTCGATGAGATCCGCGGCGGACTCAAGCCTTTCCTCAAGCAGCTCCGCCGTGAGGTTGCCGAGGAGGACATCGTGAGGCTGACCGAGATCCGGATCAAACGCATCTCGGCCTACAACCGCTTCCAGGCGGACGAGGCGATGAAGAAGATCGAGCAGGGGATGAAGGACACGAAGGCGAACCTCAAAAACCTCACGGGATACGCGGTGGCGTGGTTTGAGATGCTCCAGGAAAAGTACGGCAATGGGATCAAACGCCGTACGAGCTATGACGAGATCGAACAGATCGACGCCTCGGCGGTGGTCTCCGCGAATCAACGGCTCTACGTGAACCGCAAGGATGGGTTCATCGGCGTCAACTGGCGCCAGCACGAATTCGTCACCGATTGCACGATCCTCGACAGCGTCCTCGCGATCATGAGGGACGGCACGCTCAAGGTGTCGAAAGTCGCCGACAAGACCTTTATGGGCCGCGAGATCATGCACATCTCGATCTGGCCCAAGGACGGCGACACGAACTTCTACACCATGGTCTATCAGGACGGCGAGACTGGGAAAGCCTTCGCCAAGAAGTTCCAGATCGGCGGCCTCTCCCGCGACAAGCTCTACCCGCTGGTCAAATCGGACAAGTCCCGGGTTGTTTACCTGGAGATCAGTCCCAAGGAAAAAGACATGCCGAAGCTGCTGCACGTGTCCCTGGACGGGCGCAGCGGCGCGCGGGTCCGCGAGCTGGATTTTGATCTGACCCGAGTGCCTGTGAGCACGCGGTCCTCCAAAGGGTTGACCATCACGAAGTGGTCCGTGAAGGACGTGAAGGCGGAGAAGTGATCTACCAACGACGTTGCTCCTTGGATTCTCTTCCCCGCGCCACGTCATCTCCGCACGACAATCACGGCCTCGTGCCTGGTTTTTGTGGCCATCGTTCGCGCTTTTGAGGTTAAGTTCCGTGCCCGAAGCGGATCATCTCCGCGCGCTCCCTTCACAAACCAACTCCATGACACGCATCTCTTCACGTCCTCACCATTCCCTCATCCTCATTGGCGCGATTTGCTCCGTCGCCGTTCCGGCCTGCTGGGCCGACGTCAAGCTGCCCGTCATCTTCGGCGACCACATGGTGCTCCAGCGGGACCAAAAGGTGCCCGTGTGGGGCACGGCCGATGAGGGTGAAAAAGTGGCCGTGGAATTTGCGGGGCAGAAGGCCGAGACCACCGCGGCCAAAGACGGGAAGTGGTCTGTGACGCTTACGCCGCTGAAGACCAGCAGCGCGGGCGCGAAATTCACGGTGAAGGGAAAGAATACGGTCGAGTTCGACGATGTGCTTGTGGGGGAAGTGTGGTTCTGCTCGGGGCAATCGAACATGGAGATGACCGTCGGCGGTTCCCAAAACAAGGACGCGGAGATCGCCGCGGCGAACAATCCCCGCATCCGCCACTTCAAGGTGCCCCACGTGACCGATGTCACCCCGCAGACTGAGGTAAAGACGGTGGGCGGCTGGCAGGCCACGACCCCAGCCACGGTCGGGAACTTCACGGCGGCAGGCTATTTCTTCGGACGGGAGATCGAGAAGGAGGTGGACGTGCCCGTGGGTCTCATTGGGTGCAACTGGGGTGGGACGCGCATCGAACCGTGGATCCCGCCCGTGGGCTTCCAGGCGGTGCCCGCGTTGAAAGCGGATTTTGCCGACAAGCTCGATACCTTCCCGACGAGAACCACGGTCATGGAGACCTACACCGAGCCCGTGCTGGATGTGGAAGGCAAGCCGACCGTCGACGCGACCACTGGGAAGCCGAATGTCGTGACGGTGACTGATGAGCGGGGCAAACCGAAGATGCGCCCGAAGATGGGTGCGGACGGCAAGCCGATCACCAACGCCAATGGCGGTTCTCCAATGGCGATCTACAACGCCATGGTGCACCCGATCATCCCCTATGCCATCCGCGGGGCGCTGTGGTACCAGGGCGAATCGAACAATGGCGAAGGCATGCTGTATTTCGAAAAGATGACCGCGTTGATCAAGGGCTGGCGCGCGCTGTGGCAGGAGGGGGAATTCCCATTCTACTTCGTCCAACTTGCGCCTTACCGCTACGGCAAGCCTGAGAATCTCCCGGCCATGTGGGAAGCCCAGACAACCGCGCTGTCCATTCCGCACACCGGCATGGCCGTGCTCACGGACGTCGCTACCGTGGGCAATATTCATCCTCCCGACAAACAAGCCGTCGGCCATCGGCTGGCGCTTTGGGCGCTGGCCACGACTTACCAGAAAAAAGATCCCGCGGCCACTTCGGGCTACGCCAGCCCGCTCTTCGACGCGCTCAAGGTCGAGGGCAACAAAGCGCGCCTCACATTCAAGAATGCCGAAGGCGGTCTCCAGGCGCGAGACGGCCAGGGCGCATTGACGTGGTTCACGATTGCTGGGGAGGACAAAAAGTTCGTGGAGGCCCAGGCGGAGATTTCCGGCGACAAGAAGAGCGTGATCGTGAGTGCGCCGGGAGTGGACAAGCCGGTGGCGGTGCGCTTCGGATGGAACGAACTTGCTGAGCCGAATCTGGCCAATGCCGCGGGGTTGCCTGCGTCGCCTTTCCGGACCGACCAGTGGGCGGATGCGACGATGCCGGTCGTCGCGCCTGCGCCTGCGCCTGAGGCGGCGAAAAAGTGAGGTGAACGTCGCGGTGCGCGCCCATGTTTGGGCGGTTCGCGTCCCGTCCCATCACGCTTCGGGAAGTCCCGTCAACGCGTCGCGATGGCAGAGATGTTCTTGTCCCAGGCGAGGCTTCCCACTTTTGTCAGGTCGCCGGTGTCGCTGAGCTTGAAGGCGGTGAGGGTGGCGCCGTCATAGGCGGTGACGAGTAGATAATGGGCATCCGGCGAGAGGGCGAAGCCCCAGGGGATTTTGTCGGCCGGGGTCAGGCCGAGGAATTCCAGTTCGCCGTGGTCCTTGATGCGGTAACGGGAGATCCAATCGAAAGGGCGGGTGTGGCCGCGGATGCCGACGAACAGGAAGCGTCCGTCGGGTGTGAGCACGATGTCGGAGGCGCTCACGCCCTCCTTCGATTCGTCCTTGCCGATGGCGTCGCAGATCTGGCGCAGCTTGAGGGCCCCGGATTTTTGGATGTCGTACGCGGAAACGCCCAGGTGCTGTTCGTTGCTGAAATAGACGATGGGTTCGGTGGGATGATACGCCATGTGGCGGGGGCCGGTGCCTGCGGGCGGATGGGCGTCGATTGGGTCGAGCGGTGTGAGGGAACCGGAAGCGGTATCGAAGCGGTATTGGTGGATCGCGTTCGTCTCTTTCACGTACGTCACATAGGCGAACTGATTGTCGGGCGTGGTGAGGAGGCAGTGGGCGTTGTTGATTCCTTCGTGCAAGGCGACCGTTCGCCGGCCCGGTGCGCCGGATTCGTCCAGCGCGTAGGCGTCCACAAAGCCTTTGCCGTAGTCCACGCCGAAGAGGTAGCGATGGGTGCGGTCGAGGCTGAGATAAGCGTATGGGTGGGCGAACAGAAACTCCGTGTGCTTTAGGGAGGAACCGTTGGCCTGCAAGGTGACGACGGCGCCCTTCGCCTTGCCTTCTTCACCGGAGGCGGGTCCCAGATAGAGGAGCGGCTCGACAGGGTGCTTCGCGATCGTGGCGACGGGGAAGCCCAGCTTGACCTCCTCGACGAGTTGCAAGGTGAGCGCGTCATTCGCCGGGGTGGCCTCGACGATCAGGAGTTTGCCGGTCGTGGGGCTGGGAGCATAGATGTGGAATTTCTGCTGAGCCTGGGCGAGGGGCAGCAGGGCTCCGAGGAAGAGCGCGGCGAAAAGTGGGGACTTCACGGGGAAGATGGCTACTTCTCGCGATAGATCGCGACGGGGCCGAGGAGGCCGCCCGTGCCTAGCTCATTGAAGTCGGTGCGGGTGCAGAAGATCGAGATCTGCGCGGAGGCCCCGGGCTTTACGGCATCGGTGATGTCGAATGAGGCGGGGGTGCAGTAGCCTTCGAACTCGTCGCGGGCGCCCTTCTTGGGATCGGCGTAGGTCATGGGCTGGCCGTTCACAAATACCTTGGCGCTTCCGTCGGTGCTCGTGAGCATGAGCATGATCTTCTTGCCCTTCGGGACCGCGGGGATCTTCACCGAGGTGCGATACCACATCGACTTGAACCAGGCATGATAGCCGAGCGTGGACCAGGTATCGACGCACACATCGGTGGTCTTCCAGGCGCTGTCGTCAAAGGTGGCGCCGGACCAGCCTTGGGCTTCGCCCGCCTTGTCGGCGGCGGCCATGTAGCGGAATTCGCGCACGGGTTGGGGCGTGAGGATTTGGTATTCCTTGGCCACGCGGGACTCCTCCACGTAGCTGTTCTGATAGAACTGGTGGAAATAGCCGCCGCTGAGAGTGGCGGGACTCCATGGCATGAGCGTGAAGCAGGACTGCGCCTTGTACTTCTCTCCCAGGTAACTGATGCGCGCGCGCCAATAGTCGGCATCCGCGGCCAGCTTGGTCCAGCGGCCTTCGGCCTGGTCGTGGCGCATCTTCATGAAGTGCTCGAACAACTCGAGCGATTCGTCGGCGATCTTGACCCGCTGGACCTCGACCGGGGTCCGGCACGCAACCATGCCGTCGTTCAAGAGTTGCCGCGAGCGGGCCATCCGCTCGGGCGTCCAGCGCCGCAGGTAGCCGAATCCGCAACCCGAGTATTCCGGCACGCCGACCCAGACCTCGTCGATGTAGTTCCAATACGCGGTCATTTCTTTCGCGGCATGGCCATAGAATCCGGTGTTGAGTTCCGCGATGATATCGGCGGGCTTGAGCGCGGGGTTCCACGCCAGCCGGCAGCCGAGATACAGGCCATGCATGGAGGTTTCAAAATTGGCGGTCGTTTCCGGCTGCCAGAACTGGCAGTTGTTCCGCAGCACGAAGGGGACGTCCGTGCTCCACTTGGCGATCATCGGATTCGGCGCGGACGGTTCGGCGAGGAACCAGGCGTAGAAATACACGCTCGTCATCTTCGCCGTCTTGCCCCAGCCCTCGATCAATTGCCGCAATTCCTTGTTGTCCGGCACTTCATCCATCGTCATCGGATGCGCCCGGCTGTAGGTGATCGGGGCGATCTGCGGGACAAGGTTGGAGGCGACCTTCTCGCGCACGGGCGGCCGGGTGGTCGGGCCATAGGCGAGCATGCCGTAGAGCACGTCGGGATATTTTGTCCCGATGCGTGCGACCACGCGATTGCAGATGACCAGCAGCCGATCGGTCAGCGAGACCGCTTGCGAAGTGGTATCGAAATCGCCGGCGTCGATCGCCTTGTCCGCCTTGGACTCGTCGAAATCGATCCCATCATCGGGCGAGAGCGAGATGGAATTCACCGGGCCTTTTCCGAGGCGATCGAGCCAGAAATCCCCGATCGCGTCGGCCACGGCTGGGTCGCTCCATTTCAGCCGGCGCTTGGAAGGCTTGCCGCCCACCTCGGCCACCCATTCGGGATGGGCCGCGCGTTGGGCGTCCGTGACGTAGCCTTCCAGGGCGTGGCCGGCGCTGAGGAGCAATCCGCCGTGGCGATTGCGGCGCTTGTAGGCTTCGTCGCCGTACCAGATGCCGCGGTAGATGGTCCCTGGCGCCGAGGAGAAATCCGTCGCTGTCAGGGCGATGGTCTTGGTCTGCGGGATGACCTCGCCCCACTCGCCGGGCATGTACCAGCGGCAGCCGAGCCGATCGAGCACTTCGTAGATGGCATAGCTGGTCGCCAGGTCCGACTCGCCGAGCATACCGACCTTTCCAGGCGCGACCACCAGGCGGAAACCTTGTTTGAACGGGGCCGTCTTGGCCGGTGGTCCGAAGGCCTCGACGGCCAGTTCGCCGACGACCAATGAGACCGTCCCGCTGTTGTCCTTCGCCGGAGCGGCGGTCACGATTTCGATCGGAGCGCCGGAGATTTTTTCCAGGTAGACAGAAAGATCCTTCACCGACTCACGCAGGCGCTGGCGCTGCTTCTCGGGCTCGGCAGGGGCGGACTGGCCTCTCACTGGCGGTTCATTGTCGGCCATCACGCGTGGCGAGACGTAGATTTTCGCCTTGGGTGTTCCGTCTTGCACGAGGATCACGTCGGCGGCGGTGGAGACGGACTTGGCGAAGAGGAAAAGGACGGCGAGGGAACTGAGAATGAAACGGAGGGGCGGGATCATGGGGGCGGGGGAAAGGATCAAGGCAGAAGGATGAAGGGGAGTGATGGAGTGATGGAGTGGTGGAATGGAAAACGGAAAAAGGGGGTGTGATGCGGAACCGGGCGTGTTGGGAGGTGATTCTGGATGCCGATGATTCTTAGAATGGATGAAGGGGTCTTAACCTCCCGTATTCTTCTACGGGCTTTGTTTCGCGGACTCGGTTGTCTGGCGCTTGGTTGAGAACTGTCGCCGATGCATGTCAAGAATATGCGGCATCGACAGGCGAAACCGCTCACCCAATTAGGCAGGACGAGACGTGTCTGAAGTGCTTCCCCATCCGTGCCGTCCGCGAAATCCGTGGTTTCCATTTCCGGATTTAGGTTGGGAGGTGCTTGGGAGATTTTTGGGCGGAGAGGGAGAGGGAGATGAAGAGGGAGAGTTGGAGATTGGCGTTTCAATAGTCAGTCCGGCTTGGCACCATCCGTCCACATGCGTTTCACCAAGCTTTTCACCCTCTCATTCTTGGCGGTGCAAACGGCCTGGATTTCCGGCTGTGCCGTCTATCCCCATCAGGCGGCGCGCTCGACGAAATACACGCAACCGGACCGTCCTTCGCTCCGGCACGATGCCATGATCGCGTCGGATGCCGCCTACGATCTGCCGGACATCGATCATATTGTCGCCTCGAAGCCCAAGGATCTTCACCAGGCCTTCATGGCGTTTGCCAGGGATGAGAATATTCCCCAGGGTTACCGGCTGCAACGGGCGGTTTCCGACCCGATGAGCGGCTTCAAGGCGGCGCTGTTCGCGCCCGTTTCCGAGAGTCGATCGAAGCCTCTGATTTTTGCGCTGGCCGGGACGAGCGAACCGCGCGACGCGGTCTCCGATCTGCACTTCGGCCACGATCAATTCAGCTATTCGAAAGCGCTGTGGAAAATGGTGGTGAGCAATCGCAGCGTCGATGAACACGGGCGCCCATTGAACCAGCGCGACCTGCTCATCACCGGGCACAGCCTCGGCGGAGGATTGGCCCAAGCCTGCGCCTTCGCCGTTTCTGAAACCCGCGCCGGGCTGCATCACACCGGCGGCAAGGTGGAACTCATTACCTGGAACGGATTTGGCGCGGAACCGCTCATCAAGATCATCCGCCCGCGCTACGACCCGGCCGGAACCCCGCGGATCGACTATGTCGCAAACTACTTTGTGGCTGCGGAACCCGTCTCCGAAATCGGGACGCATTACGGACCGACCTACCAGCTCGGAACGTTTCCGAAATTGATCTGGCTCTCACAGCAGATCGACCGGCATCTCATGCACAGCGTGCGGAGCGAAGTCGCCGCGATGCCGCAGGAACTGTTTCCGGTGAATCAGTATCACCCCGGTGTGGTGGCGCGCCTGATTCGTCTCGTGCCGAAGTTGGATCGGCATTTCGCCCGGCTGAACGACCGCACGTTCCAACTCGAACTGAAAGTATCGGCTCCGGCGGTGGCGAGCGCGCTCGATGAAACGGCGCGCGTTCGACATTTTGAAAATCCGAGCAACCGGGCCTGCGCGGATTACTTTTTGTCGCTCGCGAAGATCATCGAAATCCGCGCTGATCGGGCTCATCAGTCCGAGAAGGCATTGGTGCAAAAAGCCGCGGAGCATTTGCGGGCCGTGGAATCCGCCGAAGGGCATCCACCAACGATGAGCGAACCGCTCGCGGCCAACTGAAACGTTCGATGGAGAGAAAGGATGACCGCGAAAAGGTGCGGAAGACGTCGCGCGGCTGAGCTGTGCAACCGATGGATCGTGCCGAGGCGGGGCCCTACGTAGCGGCGAACCGAGCGGAGCGAGATAGCCTGTCCCGCTTGCGGGACAGCCCGTAGGGCGGGAGCGGAAGCGACCGGCAATTTATTCGCCGAACCCTCCCGGCGGCGCAAAGCGACCTGGTTCATCGTTTGGTTGATGGAGAAGAGAAAAGCGGCAAACGGGCGTGTGCACGAACAACTCGCCGTGCGCCCTGAATCTTGGCCTCAAATTATGCCGTGGAAAAGCAGGCGCGTACGAGCCAGCTCAGCACGCGGGAACGGGCGGAGTTGCGGCAAGAGTAGAGCGTGTCTGTGTTGGCCACATTCCCAGGAGAAGATCCTCCGCGCGCGCCAGGCGGCACTGTCGATGAGTGCTTTGGGCTAGGCGTGCGGGCGCGCCTTGGGCCAATGGTCGCGCTTGATCATCTTCGCGAGTCAGGGCGAAGTGGAGATCGACAATAACTGGTGTGAGAACGCGCTCCGTCCGTCGCCTTGGGCGCAAGAACTGGCTGCACATCGGCAGCGAAGCAGCCGGCGCACGTGTCGCCTCCATCACCTCCGCAGTCGAAACCTGCTGGCGCCTTGGAACCAACGTGAGCGACTATCTCCTCGACGTCCTGCCGCGAATCCCGAGCTGGCCGGCCCAACTCATCGCCGAATTGACTCCGACGGCTTGGGCCGCCGCCCAAGCTTCACGCTAAAGGCGTGCCGCCCTCTCCACTTTTGTCGGGCGCCGCGGGTGGATTACTATGGCGGATACGTTGGTCATCTGCCAGGACTTGAGCCCCGGCCAACTATCGCCTCGAGGTCAAGGCCCGGGATGGAACGGGCAACGCGCGCGAGCCCGTGGTGCGGGAATTCACCGTCCAGCGGAAAGGCTCGACAGCATAATCCCGATCGGGAGCGGTGGATAGTCGCGCTTTTTAGCGGGGACGATCGTAAGAAATGACCTCTCTGCCTCTGGGAGGTGTTCCGGTTGTTCTGGGTGACGCTTACCTGGCGTCGTAATGCCGCTCCAGGTTGGAGGTCGTGCGATAGATTCTCGGCGATTCGCACTCGGCGTTTTGCAAGAAATGACCGGATGCGATGGCACGCTGGAAGTCCTGGGCGAACACAGACTGAGCCCCGAACCTCCCCAACATTGGGAACGGCGCGAAAATCTAACTTGCAAGATCGGCCGTGCCGTGGTGCCATGCGTAGTGTGGTGGAGCGACTCCGCCGCTTCCAAAGAAAATTAACCAGTGGGTATTGAGCATGACGACCAAGCCGGGCGGGATAAGCAGGCATCTTTGGTCGTACATGTCACGAGGTGATTGACTCGAACATTCTTCCGTATGCCAAGCCAACCATGGAATCGTAGCCCGGAAGAATGGCGGCATCCCATTGCGAGGCTTCTCTCTCTAAAGTTTGGGATCGGCCATTTCGTTCCGATTCCGAACCGCGTTAGGGGAGACTGCGGATTGGGAGGCAGAGAGCAGCGAGATTGCCTGACCAACCTCTGCCGTACACCCACCCTTTTTCGCCCAAATGGACAAAGCACCTTTAACATTACCTCTTAATGACGGTTATAGAATTGAATTGGCACAATACTACGGTCGCCCGGTGAGTGCAGAATTCAATGCCTGAACAACGAAAGTTATGCACCATCACCCTATCTGCCACTATCTTCGCGGAGAGCGTCTTTATTATCTGCTAATTACGGTCGAAACGTCAGCCGAAGAGGCATCGGAAAATGTGGAGGCTGCGTTAAATAAGGTAGGTTTGCATAATCGGGCGTGCGCGTACTGGTTGTTCGGAGATACGGATATTATTGTGAGGGTTTGGTCAAGTGAATCTGCAATCATGGATTTAGAGAAAGAAATCGCGGCCGCTTTTCATAGGGTGGAGAAGCCCATTCGGCGGCTCCTAGTAAGTAGTATGGAAACCTGGTATCAGCGAAAAATAGAAACCAAACTTGGTTGGCATGGTAGCTTACAGCCCGAATCTTCATTGAGAATGATTGAGAACGATCCGCCAGCAGCGCTCCGATATGATTGCGAACCGTCTGATGTTCGCAAGGTGATGCGCTTTTTTATATTCATCCGAGAACCCTCTGCGAAGAACAAAAAGCTTTTCAAAGATCTGAGCAACGAAGTTAAGAGCAATCAGGAGCCTCTTTTTGCCGCGAAGAGCCGGATTTCTCTCTATTCCGTCTACTCGCGCGATTTTAACGGGGTCATTTTCAAGGGAGAAACCACGGATTTCTCGGCGACTGCGCAACACTTAGTTAAGTTCGCTTCTGAACAGAAAAGACTTGGCAGAGAGACAACGACATACATTTGTTCTCGCAGTCTAAGGAGAGAAAGCAATGCCCTGGCCATTGGCGACGATTCAGAAACTGGGGAAATTGCTATTACCCAAAATCTGTTGATTAGCGAAGACTGCAACAGCGCTGTGTGGCAGACGGACGGCAATCGAGTAAATGACGCTCGCAAAGCAGTGTCCAATCTTTTCGTGAGGGTGTGACGCCCATCGGATGTAAGAACTAGGAATATATGTAAAAACTATAACTGTACTTTTGTGTGCCGGTGCTTCAAGACTAACGCATGGAACCCCAAGTCCAAGCCAATGACGACGGAACGCTCACCATCAGCATTA
>JBBRPL010000044.1:0-58397 GCA_038228205.1 Chthoniobacterales bacterium | reverse complement strand
GAAGTGCAGGAGGTCTACCGCCTCCAGGGCGTCGAGATCAACGACAAGCACATCGAAATCATCGTCCGCCAGATGCTGCGCAAGGTGAAGATCACCGATCCCGGTGACACCTCGCTCCTCTGGGGCGACCAGATCGACCGGCTCGAATTCGAGCGCGAAAATTCCGTCGTCATCGAGAAGGGCGGCAAACCCGCCGAGGCTTCCCCCGTGCTGCTTGGCATCACGAAGGCCTCGCTCGAGACCGACAGCTTCATCTCCGCCGCCTCGTTCCAGGACACCACGCGCGTCCTCACCGAAGCCGCCACACTGGGCCGCATCGATCACCTCCGCGGCTTCAAGGAAAACGTCATCATGGGACACCTGATTCCCGCGGGCACCGGCTTCCCGGCGCATCGCGATATCCGGATCGTCAACCTCGGCGACCATATCGGCGACCTCGAACCCGGCGCCGAGCTCGAGCCCGCCCTCGGTTAAGCCAGCCGAACCGCGAGTCACTTACGAAAGGGGCGGCATCTGCCGCCCCTTTTCGTTGCCGCAGACCGAAACAAAATCACACCACATCCCGAGCGCCAGCGCCGTCCTTCCCCCTTGTCATCCTGTGCGGAGCGGGGATGCATGGGCGGAGTCGAAGGACCGCCAACTTCCGCGGGCTCGCGCGCGGAGCTTCCACTCTCACCTTCAGCCTAATGAGCATCGCAACCAAAACCGGCGACGACGGAACGACCGCCCTCATGTACGGCCGGCGGGTTTCGAAGACCGACGTCCGCGTCGCAGCCTACGGCACGGTCGATGAATTGAACGCCGCGCTCGGTTTCGTCCGCGCCACCGCCGGCGATCCGTTCGTTTCCGATGGAATCCTCGCGATCCAAAAGGAACTCGTTATCCTCATGGGTGAACTCGCCGTCGATCCGCAAGACCGGGACCGTTACGCGGCAGGCAAATTCCAGTTCGTCGAAGCCCCCATGGTCGATGCCCTCACCGCGATCATCGACGACATCGAAAAAAACCATCGCATCACCTACGACGGCTGGGCTACGCCCGGCGCCACCCTGGGTTCCGCCGCCCTCGATCTCGCCCGCACCGTCTGCCGGCGGGCCGAACGGCAGGTCGTCGCCCTCGGCGAAACCGGGGCTCCCGTGAATCCCGAAATCATCCGTTACCTCAACCGTCTCTCCGATCTGTGCTGGCTCTGGGCTCGTTGGGTGGAGACTCATCGTGACCCATCGGGCGGCCTGCCAATAACCTGATATTACTGGCGAAACTTCCATTTACAGCCGCCTCCCTTTCCTCCATATTCCGCGCCCCTTTCTTATGCTTCACATCGCCATCAACATCCTCCTGGTGATTCACATCATGGTCTCGCTGCTGATCATCTTGCTCGTCTTGATGCAACGGCCGAAAAACGAAGGCCTCGGTGCGGCGTTCGGTGGAGGCATGACCGAGAATCTCTTCGGCGCGCAGACCACCAACGTCCTGCAAACCACCACCCGCTATCTCGGCGCCATTTTCTTCATCCTCACTCTGCTGCTCTCCTACCTCTACGTGAAGCAGACCGTCTATCGCAGCTCGATCCAGCAGAAGTTGCTCGCCCCGACCGTCATCCCACCTGCCCCGAGCACCCCCGCGCCAGACGACAAGACCACGGAAAAACCCGCCGTCCCCGCCGACGGAAAACCCGCAACGCCCGCCCCGGAAGCGCCCGCCAAACCTGGTGAACCCGCTCCTGCGCCCGCCAAGCCAGGCGAACCCGTGCCTGCTCCCACCGCCGGGAAGCCCGCGACACCCGCCCCCGAAGCCCCCGCCAAACCCGGCGAACCGGCTCCCACTCCCGCCAAGCCAGCTGAACCCGCGCCTGCTCCGGCCGCCCCCGCTCCTGCCGCGCCCACGGAAAAGCAACCGACACCGGCGCCTGCCGCGCCGGCCCCCGCACCCGACGCGCCGAAGGGCGAGACGCCAGCACCCGCCCCAGCCAAGCCCACCGCGCCCGCGCCCGCGCCTGCCCCCGCCACCCCTCCGGCCGAACCTGCCAAGGACGCAGCCCCAGCGCCTGTCAAACCTGCGGAACCCGCGCCTGCCCCCGCGCCCGCCCCTGCCCCAGCCGCTCCGCCAGCTGAGCCCACCAAATCGGATTCCGCAGCTGTCCCCGAAAAGCCCGCGCCCCCCGCTCCTTCGCCTGGGGACAAAGCGCCTGATAAGCAGGGCAACTAGAGGGTGTATTGAACTCTGAGGCGAGCCCTCAGAGTATGCCGTAGGCATTAAGGGCGCACCAACCCTGAATGGGTGAATCCGTCCATTCAGGCAAAGTGCCAAACACACTTGCGCGTTAAAGTCTGCGTGTGCCCCGCGATGGTCTCGCGAGCATTTTGGTGAGCTGCGCACGTTTTCATTCCACGGAGAGACAGTGAACGAATCTGCGCCCTACGTAGCGGCGAATTCATTCGCCGAACCGCTTGCCAATTTACGTGCCCAAATTTTCGCGCGCACGTCGCCGAGCCCTTCGCCCACACACTCGGTTGCTGCCCGGCCCCTTCGAACACCCGACACCGCGCCCCATCGAGAACCGCTTGGAAACCGCTCCCCTTTCATGCAAGCTCCCGCGCTCCCCGTGACCACCTCCGCGCTACGTCTCCTATTGATCTCCGCCTTCCTGGCCCTCTGCGGATGCGGACGCCTGCCCGATCGCGCCGAACTGGTCTTCATCAACGGCGCCGAACCCGAACTCCTCGACCCGGCCCTCATCACCGCCCAGGCCACCAGCCGCGTGGCCTACGCCCTCTTCGAAGGCCTCACCGCCTTCAACGTCAAAGGCGTCGCCGTGCCCGGCGTCGCCGACCACTGGGAGATCTCCCCCGACGGCCTGCGTTACACTTTTCACCTGCGGCCCAATGCCACCTGGAGCAATGGCGAACCCGTCACCGCCGAAGATTTCCTCTATTCCTGGAAACGCGCCCTCCTTCCCGAAACCGCCTGCGAGTATGCCTACCAACTCCACTACGTGCGCGGAGCCAGAGATTTCAACGAAGGCAAGTTCAAGGACTTTTCCCAGGTCGGCCTGAAGGTCATCGACCCAGCCACCTTCGAGGTCACCCTCGAAAACCCGACCCCCTTCTTCCTCGACCTGTGCGCCTTCTCCACGCTCCTCCCCGTGCACCGCGCGACCGTCGAGCGTTACCCCGATTGGAACAGCAAGGCCGCCCACTTCATGGGCAACGGCCCTTTCACCCTGCGCGATTGGTTCCCCTTCGATCGTGTCCGGCTCGTCAGGAACGCGCGTTATTGGGATGCCGCGAATGTCGGGATGCGCAGCGTCGATATCCTCCCCGCCGCGCGCTCGATCACGGCTTACAATTTTTACGCGACGGGTCTCGCCGACCTCATCATGGACAAGAACCTCGCCCCGACGCCCCTCCTCGGCGAGCTTAAGAAACGCCCCGACTTCCACGCCGCCCCTTTCCTGGGCACCTATTTCATGCGCTTCAATGTAAAGCGCAAACCCTTCGATGACCCGCGCGTGCGGCGGGCCTTCTCCCTCGTGGTGGACAAGGACTACTTCGTCGAGCGCATCACGCGCGCCGGCGAGCGTCCCGCGACCAGCTTCGTCCCGCCCGGAGCCGGCGCGGGCTACGAGCCCCCACCGGGCTACAAGCGCGATCCCGAACAAGCGCGTCAGCTACTCGCCGCCGCGGGCTATCCCGAGGGCAAAGGGTTTCCCGTTGTCTATTACCTCTACCGCGCCGACCTCGATGTCGACCAGGACCTCGCCGTGGAATTGCAAAGCATGCTTCGCCGCGAACTTGGCGTGAGCGTGCAACTCGCGCGGCAGGAGTGGACCGTCTTGCTCAATTCCCAGAGCACCCTCGACTATGATTTCACCCGGTCGTCGTGGGTGGGTGATTACAACGACCCCAATACCTTTCTCGATATGTTCGTCACCGGCGGCGGCAACAACAACACCGGCTGGAGCAACAAGCACTACGACGAGTTGATCGCCGCCGCCGGACGTGAAAACGACCACGACAAGCGCTTTGCCCTCTTCCGCGAGGCCGAAAAAATCCTCGTCACCGACGAAGCGCCCGTCTGCCCGCTCTACTACTACGTCAATATCCAGTTCTTCGATGGGGAGCGGCTCGGCGGGATCGAGGCCAATCTGCTCGACGAGCATCCGATCAAGGCGATGTATTGGAAGAAGCGCTGATGGATCGCCTGGTCTTCGCGATTTATCGGCTGCTCTCGAACGCGATTTGCCTGCTGCCGATCACCGGCGTCTTCCGCCTCGGGTGGGCGCTTGGAACCTGCGCCTGTTACGTGGCCCGGCCGTACCGCCGCCTGGTCTTGCACAATCTCGGCATCGCCTTCGGCCGCGAAAAATCCGCCGCGGAATTGCGCGTCCTCGCCCGGCGCCATTTCGCCATGCTCGGCGCGAACCTCTTCTCCAGCTTCAAGCTCCCGCGCCTGTCGCGGGAGGAAATCCTCGCCGTCGTCAAGATCGAGGGCCTCGACGTCCTTCAGGCCGCTGTCGCGGACGGGAAGGGGATTGTCAACATCGTCGGCCACTTCGGCATGTGGGAATTGTTCGCCCAGATTTCCCCGATCGTCTTTCCCTGCAAGGCCGGCACCATTTTCCAGGCGCTCAGCAACCGGTATATCGACGCCGAAGTCCGCCGCGACCGCGCCCGCCTGGGCCTCGCGCTCTTCGAAAAAAAGGAAGGTTTCATCGAGGCCTGCCGCTTCATGCGCTCCATCGGCGCCGTCGGCGTCCTCGCCGACCAGCATGCCGGCGACATCGGCCAATGGTCTCCCTTCTTCGGGCGCCTCGCCTCCACCACCACGCTCCCCGCCACGCTCGCCCTGCGCACCGGCGCCTGGCTGGTGCCAACGGGAGTTTACACCGAGGGCGTCGCCCGCTGGCGCGCCGTCTTTTTCCCGCGCATCGAGCCGCGCGACGAATCCGCCGAGCAAATCACCGTGCGGATCAACGAGGCCATCGAGCGCATGATTCGCGAGCAGCCCGAAGGTTGGTTCTGGGTCCACAACCGGTGGAAAACGCCGAAGCCCAATTTCCTCCTCGCCAGCTACAAGCGCGGCCCCACCCTCGCGCCCGGCGCCGATCCCCGGCGCGATCTCCAGCCCTTCCGCATCCTCATTCGCGGTAGCAACTGGCTGGGCGACGCCATCATGAGCGTCCCCGCCGTCCGTGCCATCAAGCGCGGCCGCATCGACGCCCACGTCACCATCCTCACCCCCGCCAAGCTCGCCGACATTTGGAAAACTGTGCCCGAAGTGGACGACGTCATCACCATCGATCCCGATGACGGGCTCTTCGCCGTCGCCCGCAAGATCCGCCGCAACTTCGACGTCGCAATCCTCTTCCCCAATTCCCTGCGGGTCGCGCTCGAAGCATGGCTGGCCGGCATCGGTCGCCGTGCAGGTTACCCTGGCCACAATCGCCGCCGCCTCCTCGATACCGTCCTGGCCCCCAAAAGAAAAAAAAACCAGAAGGACACCCAACCCCCGCCGCACCAGGTCCACCACTACCTGGCCCTCGCGGAATACGTCGGGGCCGACATCTCCAGCGAAGTCGCCGCCTTGTCGCCCCAGAGCCGCCCCAACGTAGGCGCCTCTTCCCAAACTCCCTCCGAGCCGCTCGCGAAACGACGCCCAGTCATCGCTCTCTGCCCCGGCGCCGAGTACGGCCCCGCCAAACGCTGGCTCCCCGAGCGCTTCGCCGAAACGGTCCGCGCCGTCCACGAAGCCACGCAGTGCGAATGGAAAATCCTCGGGGTCGAAAAAGACCGCCCCATCACCGACGCCATCATCGCCGCCGCGGACATCCCTTGCACGGATCTCGTCGGAAAGACCTCGCTCGCCCAGCTCATGGACGAACTTCGCACCTGCGACCTGCTGCTCACCAACGACACGGGGACCATGCACGTCGCCGCATTTCTCGGCGTCCCCACCGTGGCCATCTTCGGCTCCACCGAACCCACCCTCACCGGCCCCCTTGGCCCCGATCACCGCATCGTGCGCCACCATGTCGATTGCACGCCTTGCTTTCTCCGCGACTGCCCCATCGATTTCCGCTGCATGAAAGCCATCGAGGCCTCGGAAGTAGTGAGCGCGGTCCTCGCCCATCTGAAGCGTTCTGGCGACACCCACCCGCGCTGACGTGATGAAGCCCACCCCGCGCGCCCGGCTTCCCGCATCGCTGGATTGCCTGACCGACTGCCTGGCTTTGCAAAGTGTCGACGGCCTCACCGACTTGGACCAGATCAAGAAAATCAATCTCTTCGAAAGCAGCCACATCGCGCCGGGCTCCCTCGACGCGCTCCAAAAGCGATTCCCAAAGTGTTACCTCGTGCTCCCCGACGGCACCGGCCTCAACCCCCCGCGCCCCAAGGACGCCAGCCAGTACCCGTAAAGCTGCCTTTATCCTTTCACGGCTCGTGCGCGAGCGCCCGAAAATCCACACCCTTCAACAGACCCGCCACCGCCGAGGCCGGCACCGCGTAAGTCTCGACTCGATTCGCCCGCGCCACATTCACGCCCACGACCTCCCCGTGAATGTTGATCACGACTCCGCCGCAATCGCTCGGCCGCAGGGGTTGGTCATGCTGAAATACCAGCGGGAAGCCGGTGTGCCGCGCGCTCACTTCCGTGCCGAGTGCCGACATCGGGTCTTCCGGTCGCGGACGGGCGGCAAGCTTGGCGCGGTCGCCGAGCGTCACGCCGATGATCTTCTCCTCGGTCCCGCGGCGAACCTTCACCCGAACGATCGAATCCGGCGTCTGCTTCCGGATATAGTCGCTGAACTCCTGGGTCCTCCGCAATGGGGTGTCATTCACGGCGATGATCCGGTCGCTTTTCCGCAAGCCTGCCTTGCCGGCTGGGCTTGCCGGCAAAACCTCCGTCACCTTGATGGCGTCCTCCACCTCATTCATCGCGATGCCAAGGTATCCGCCGCTCTCATTCAGCGACCGGTCCAAAAGGCTCACGATTCCTTGTCCCACCACTGACTCCCCGCCGGAAGCCCCGGGCGAGAACACCAGGCTGCCGAGATGGATGGCCTCGGGCCGCCCCAGGATGCTGATCGCAGGAAGCCCTTCGGCCCGGGTCTTCACCAGCGCCAGATCGTGCCCGGCGAATTCCTGCACCTCCCTGGCCGGCAGAGTGCGCCCATCCGGCAGCCGGACCTTCAAGGCCTTCGCTTTCGCGATTTCCGTGTGCTTCGTCAGGATGAATCCGTTCTCGCGGACGATCGTTCCGAGGGCCAGCGTCTTGTCGCCGTCCATCAGCGCCACCATGCTGGGTGCGATTTTGTCGATGCCTGGCTTCACGGCTTCGAACACTTCTTTGTCCTGCTCGATGATCGCTTCGGGTTGACTGTCGGCCTCCACCATTTCGAAGCCGAGCGCCTTCTCCAGCAGGTCGCCGACCTGCTTCACTCCGAGCATCTTCACCCGTTCTTCCTTCATGCCACACTCGCGCAGCCACGCGGCGATTTGCTCGGGATTGGTTTGGAGGCGGCCGCCGGACTGCAAGGCGCTGGCGACCAGACGTGTCCGGAATTTCTCCAGGTCGAGCCCTGCCAATTCCTCTTCCTTGAAGGGCGGGGGCGACGGATCCTTCGGTCCGTCCACCCTGGAGCCGCCGAACACCTTCGCCACGAAGTCCGCCAAATCAGCGGGACGCAGCTCCTTCGCCTTTTCCGCCTTCATCCCACATTGCACGAGCCATTTTGTAATCCTCTCCGGCGTCAACGCCATCCCGCCCTTCGATTTGATGGTCTCGCGCAAGACCAATTCCCGAAAGGCCTCCTGGTCGAGCCCATTCAACTCGCTCTTCGCCAGCTTGGGACCCAGCGGACCGTCATTCTGTCCCCAGCGGTCCCCGCGCATCAGGCGGTCCCAATCCGCGCGCACCGCTTCCACGGGGACGTCGTTGTTGACGCTCAGGTCCGCCCCGACCGAGCTGTGCACGCCGACCACGTGGCCGGAAAGATCGAAGAGCGGCCCGCCCGAGTCGCCGCCGGCCAGTGTGCAATCGGTGCGAATGTAGCGATCGTGATTGAACTCGAAGACGCGCCCGAATCGAACCGGCGGTTTCCGCTGCGGATCGAATCCCCCCGGATGCCCGAGCGCCACCACCATTTCGCCGATGGCGAGTTTCTTGGTGTCGCCCAATTCCATGAACGGGTAGTCGCCTGGCTCCGTGATCATCGCCAGGGCCACGTCGCGATGGTAATCCGCGCCCAGCACCCTGGCATGCACCAGCTTGCGGTCCGTGAAGACCACGTTCACCATTTTCGCGTCTCCCACGACATGCGCCGCGGTGAGGATCAATCCATTCGGCGCAATCACACAACCGCTCCCGCTCGCCAGGGCGCGCTTCTCCGGGTGCGTGATCGCCACGATGCAAGGCGTCGCGTGCTCCGCCACCGCCTGCACGTCCTTCTCCACCTTCTCGAGAGCCGCCAGATCATACGCCGCCTCTCCGGAAGGTGCCGCTGCCAGGGCCAGGAAGGCGACCAGCAGGAGGCGCGAAGCGAGGGGCTGTAGGGAGAATGCTTTCATGGATCGATGGCCGTGCATCCAATAGCGACACCACTTTCGCCTTTTGTCTAATGGAACCAACGATTTTCCACGACCGTGCTGTCTGAAACTGGGAAAACTTCCGCGACCTTTCAGCCATGCAGAGGGATCGCCGGCACCGCCGCTTCACTCGGAGCGCGAGCGCCGTAGAAAACCGATCATCCTGAGACCCCGAAGACGAAAGGCCGCGTGATCGGTGGCGGGGTGCCGTGTCGCTTTCCGGACTTCGCCCTTTTCATCTCCCATCCGCGGAAGAGACCCGCCCCGCATTCCTCTCCAGTTCTCTCCCATCCTGTGGATACTGTCCGCATCCAGCACCCATGACCGCCCGCGAATTCCCTGTCCTGCTCCGGTCCGCCCCGGCGCCAGTCGCATGAAACGGATCTGGTATGCCTGTTGGCACTGGCTCTGCGTGCGCGTCTATTTTGAGCGGATCACCGTGCTCCATCCGGAGCGCGTGCCGGCAAGCGGCCCGATCCTGTATGTCGGACTGCACCGCAATGGCGCCGTCGATGGGTTTGTCTATCACCAGGTTGTCCCGCGCGGCGTTTTTCTCATTTCCACCCAATTGCGCCGCAGCTTTTTCGCGCGGCTGTTCTTTTGCGGCATCGCCGTCGCGCGCAAGAGCGATGAGGAGGATCGCAGTCACAACGACGAGGCGCTGCGCGAGTGCCTTCAACTGCTCAGTAATGGCGGCGAGTTGTTCGTCTTTCCTGAAGGCAGCAGCTCGCTGGGCCCCCGTCATTTGCCCTTCAAGAGCGGTGCGGCGCGCATCGCGTTGGATGCTCTGGCGCGGGGCATGCCGCTCCGCATCGTGCCGCTCGGCATTCATTACGAGCGCGCCTGGGCATTCCGGAGCAGGGTCGAGGTCGTCGTTGGCGAACCGATCGCCATGGAGTTTCAGGTCGGCTTGAGCCCACGGGCTCAGCTCGGAGAAATGAAGCGGCGCATCACCTTTGCCTTGGAATCCGTCGGCACGAACTTCCCCTCCACCGAGGCTCAAGAAAATGCCCAGAGCGTGGCCTGCGCCGCAGTCGTTTGGACGCCAGGTAGCTATTTTTCCGCGCTCAAGTCGCTGGAAGCCGGCGTGCCCGAGTCGGTCTCCTCCGAATGGCGGAACCTGCAACTGCAACTCGCCAGGCGGCGTATGCTGTTGCATCAAGGCGTGCCCCTTTTTCCGGTCGGGCCCTGGATGTTCTCCGCATTGCTGCTGCTCGGGCTCGGGCCGATCGTGCTGGCCGGGGCGGTGGTCAATGCCCCGCCGCTATTCCTGGGCTGGCTTGCGGCGCGCAAGTTTGCCGACGACCGGAACGTCATCGCTCTCTGGCGGACTCTTGTCGGGTTGCCGGTCCTGGTGGTTTGGTTTGACGCCGTCGCCATCTCGCTCACGCTCTCTGCGGGTTGGGTGTGGGCGCTCGGCTACGTGCTGCTGACCATCGCCGCTCTCCAATCGTTTTATCGTGTCAAAAAACTCGGCGTCGCGGTTTGGAACGGACTCGCGCACCGGGATCTGGCCTCGCGGGTGCGCGCGTTTCGCCAGTCGATCTTGCAATCGCTCGCTCCCTCATGAACTGGCCTCGCGAATCCAGACTCCTACCGCACGAATGGTTCTTCGGGGCGTTCCTGTTCGTGACCTGGCTGCGGTTGGTCGCCGCGGTGGGGCCGCTGGACCCCAATACGCTCCTGTATCTCGGCATGCTGCTCGGCAATGCCGCTCTGATTGCTCTGTGCGAAGCGCGGGAAACCCGGGCGCGTTGGTTCGCGCGTTTATGGGCCTATCCCGTGGTGATGAACGTAGCCTTCGCGACCATGGGCTCCACCGCGCTCAAGGTGGCGTCCCACCGGCGGGACGCGGTGCTCCAGCAGATGGACATCGTGCTTGTCGGCATGACCCCGAGCCTGCGCGCCCAAGCTTTGACCACGCCTTGGCTCACGGAGATCCTGAGCTTCTGCTATCTGCTGTTCTTCCCCTACCTGCTCGTCAGTTGGATCTTTTACGCGCGGCGGGGTTTGCCGATCCTTCGCCAGCTATTCGTCGGTCTGTTCACCATCTATGCGGTGGGATTTCTGGGCTACTCCACGGTGCCTGCTGCTGGGCCGTACCTCGGGATGGGGGATCTATTCACGGTGCCGCTGACGGGTTGGGCGATCACCCGGCTCAACGCGGATATCGTGGCCCGCGGCAGCAACGGCGTGGACGTCTTTCCGAGTCTGCACTGCGCCGTCTCGTGCTTCCTGCTATTCTTCGACCGCCGGCACACGCGCTGGCGGTTTCGACTTTACGTCGTGCCGTGCATTGGCCTGTGGCTGGCGACAATCTATCTCCGCTACCACTACTTCGTGGATGTGATCGCGGGCTTTGCGCTCGCGGCTTTTGCGCTGTGGCTTACCGAACGCTGGGCTCAGCATGCCGGTGAGACCTCGCGGGAACCGGTGACCGGGCCGCTTCCAATTTCAGATTGAATCATGAAACACACATTGCGCTTCGATGATGCTCTTGCCCCGCGACTGGAACTGAGCGGCGGCAAGGGCGCAAACCTCTCCCTCCTCACGCAACGCGGCTTTCCGGTGCCACGTGGGTTCATCGTGAGCGCACCCGTCTATCGCGAGTTCATCGCGGCGGCGGATGACTTCCTGCGTCGCGTCGCCGCGCTGCCGTTTCACGACGCGGCAGCGCTGCGCGCGGCGAGTGAAGTATTGCAGGGAGACATTCTCCGCCTGCCGCTCCCGCCCGCCGCCGCTGAGGAGATCGAGGAACAGTTGGAAAAATTCCCGGAGAGCACTGCCTTTTCAGTCCGTTCTTCCTCCACGATGGAAGACCTCGCGGGCGCCGCGTTTGCCGGCCAGCACGAGACCTTCTTGAACGTGGTGGGGGTGGCGGACGTGCTGGCTCGGGTCCGCGGATGCTACGTTTCCTTATGGGCGGACCGCGCGATCGCGTATCGGCATCAGCAAGGTTTCGACCATTCCCTTGCCGCGATGGCGGTGGTGGTGCAGCAAATGATCCCGAGCGAGACAGCGGGTGTCGGCTTCAGTATCAATCCGGTGAATGGCCAACTCGGCGAGATGGTCGTCAATGCCAACTTTGGCTTGGGGGAATCCGTGGTCAGCGGCGAGGGCGAAGTGGATCAGTGGATTCTCGATAAGTCCACGCGGGTCATCCGCTCGACGCATATCGGACAAAAATCCCGCCGCGTGGTCAGCGCGGCTTCGGGCACGCGCGAAGTCCATCTGGCCGGCGCGGATGCGGAAAAGCCCAGTCTGGATGAAGGCCAGTTGGCGACTTTGGCGGACCTGCTGATCCGGGTCGAGGCCAGCTATGCCTTTCCGCAGGACATCGAGTGGGCGTTTGCGGACGGCCACCTCTGGCTGCTTCAATCCCGTCCCATCACCACCATCCCCTCGCGGTGGACCCGCGATGAATCCGCCGAACGGTTTCCGAACGTCATCACCCCGCTCACCTGGGATTTCGTCGAGACCGGCTTTCATCGCTCCCTGAACCATTCGTTTGGCCTGCTCGGTTTTCCGCCATTTTCGGGCAAGTGGTTTGCGAAGTTCGGCCACTATATCTACGGCAACCAGAACGCCGTCGAACTCTACGCCCGGCGCGCGCCGTTTGCCGTGCGTTCGCCGGATGAACTGCGCGCGGCCATCCCGCAGTTGCGCGAGCAATTCGGCTGGGTGCAGGATTTGCCGGTCGCGTGGATGCGCGACCTTGACCACTATCTCGTCACCCTGGGCCGGTTTCAGGCCGAACCTTTGGAGGGCAAGACCCCGTTGGCCATCTGGCGGCACGTGCTCGCGGTCAACGAGCACGGCGCGGAGTATTTTCTGCCGAACATCGCCATCTCGATCGCCCAAGGCACGATCTACCGGATCTTGCATGGGCTGCTGAAGCTCGCCATTGGCCCGACGGATGCGGACGTGCTCTTCGATCACCTCATGGCGTGGTGTGAAACCAAGACCGGCCAGATCAACAAGGAGTTGTTCGAGTTGGCGCTGCTCGCCCGGCAAAACGGGGCGCTGGAGAATTGGATCCTTGGGACGCCTTCACGCGAACTGATCGCACGCGAGAGGCTGGCCGAATACCCGGGGTTCCACGCCCAGTTCCAGCGATTCCTCCGCGATCACGGGCATCGTGAGGTGGATTTCGATGCCTACGCGGCCACGTGGAGCGAGGCGCCCTGGATCGTGCTCGATAATCTCCGCCTCATCCTCCAGACGCCCATGGACCGCGCGCCGAAGGAGAAAGAGCGCGAGTTAAAGATGCGCGCGCAGCAAGCCGAGGTCACGTTGTTCGCCAAGCTGCCCTCGGACCTCCATTTTTTCTTCCACGAGTTGGTCCGCCTGGCCCGCGTTTACACGAGCCTCGACGACCTGGAACATTATCAGACGACCCGCCTGACACCCGTGCTGCGACGTGGTCTGAACGCATTGGGCGAACGCCTGGTGCAGCGCGGCATCATCGTGGAACCGATGGACGTTTTCTTTGCGCATCAGAATCAGATTGAGCGCGCCGTAACGGTGGATTCGCCGGATGCGTGGAAACAATTCTCGGCACAAGTGCGCCAGCAGAAGGCGGCTTATCTTGCCGATCAGGCACGTCGGCCGGAATGGATTCTCGGCCAAAGCGAACCAGCCTCCGGGACCGCCTTCAGCGAGGGTGGCGATGTTTTGACCGGCCTGCCCGGAAGCCCCGGCGTCGCGGAGGGCCCGGTGTTTCTCGTGCTGACACCGGATGATTTTGCGAAGTTCCCGAAGGGCGCGGTGCTCGTGGCGCGCACCACGAACCCCACGTGGACGCCATTGTTTTACAGCGCGGCGGCGGTGGTGACGGAAAGCGGGGGACCGCTCTCGCACGGGGCCGTGACCGCGCGCGAAATGCGCATTCCAGCGGTCATGTCCGTCAAGGAGTCGCTCACGCGGTTGCAAAACGGGCAGCGCGTGCGCGTGGACGGTGCAGCCGGTCGAGTCGAGTTGCTTGCCTGACGCCCCCTCGCACCAAGCGCGAGCGCCCCCCCAAACTTTGCCATCATGAGCTCTGAATGACCGTGGGCTGGATTTTTTAAGCTATTTGCTCCCGGCAGGTGCGCCCAATTGGACTTCCCAATCCCGCTTCCCCTCCAGATAGAACAGCCACTGAGACGCCGCCGTGATGAGATGCGCGTAGCCACCGGTGTCGGAGAGTTCGTCCCAGGCAAACCCTGCACCACAGTTTCCCGCGCCGATTCCGGTCGGGATGTAGCCCCTGTCCTTGAAGATCGCCTCCCAGGTGCGGAGACCGCCACCGAGTTCATGTTCCAGCCAGGCCTTCACGTCGGCATGGGGACATGGTTTGCCGGTCTGGTCCTCCACGCTTTTCTTGACCTGCTCGCCAAGACTCGCAAAGTCCCCTCCCTGCTTCATGGCCTGCAGCGCCCAGCCGCACACAGCCATGTTTTGCGGGCCGAATCGTGAGCCGATGGGAAGCGGTTTGCCGGCGGGGCCTTTCCGCTGAGAGGCGACGTGCTCGGGCTTGCCGTCAATGAAGTTTAGTCCCGATAGGTCGAAGCGATTCAGGCCCGCGGGCACCGGTCCGTCATCGTGGTAGATATGCCAGAGAATCGGATGGGTGAAGGCGTCGAAGGCCAGCTTCAGCGCGAGCGGGCGGGTCAGCGTGCCGTGCCGCGCGATGCCAGCGTAGTAGAAGTACATATCGTCATCGGCGAATCCGGGAGTCGGCATCTTTTGACCCGGCTTGAACGCCACGACGGCGCGCGTGAAATGGTTGTCCGTGCACATCGGCGATTCCTTGTCCCAGGAGACGGAGCGCTTCAACATGTCCGCATCGTGATTCGTGAGCCCGCAGGCCGCCACGACATCGTTGATGCCCGCCGTCCCATGGCGCGTCCGGCATTCTTCGAGATTTTTGGCGGCGAGCGCGCACGCCGCCGCGAGCTCCCGGTCACCCGCGTCACTCGAGTCGCGGAGCAGCAGCCACGCTTGCTGGACGAGGATCGCCAGGTCTTGCGCCAGATGGTTCGAGCTGCCATGCGACCAGCCGCTCAGACGGAACTCCGGGTTCGGCTTGCCCGCGAATTCATTCGTGCACGGGTAGAACGGATGATCCGATTTCTTCCCGACCATCTCCAGGCTGACCGCCGCACCGTCGTCCCACCAGTAAGGCACAAAGCCATTCTCACGCCCCTGGAGCAGCCACTCCTTGCCCTGTTTCCAAGTGTCGCGGTTCTCCTCGCGCACATCCACGACGTCGGATGAGAATAATTCCGCGCTGTGATTGAGCATCTTCAAGTAGAAGGGTAACTGCCACTTCACGAGCATCTGTTTGTAAAAAGGATCGCCGGTGGCGCGATAGGCATTGACCATCGCATTCGCGAACCAGGCGCCATCGTGCATCGTATCGAGCGCTTCGCCGACGATGAATTGGTCCGGTAGCCCCGCGTGCGAGACGCGGAAGTACTCGTAGATCATTCCGCGCTGCGGTGAATTCTCCGCTTTCTTCAAGTGATGATCCGCGACGTACTGGGCCAGCGTCTTCATGAAGGCGCGCGTTTCCTCCGCATTCATGGCGGGTTGCTGGTGCGCGTTTTTCCAGGCGGCGTCCCGGTCGGGGAGTGTTTCCGCGGAGGCGACGCTGATCGCTGTGCAACAGAGGAGAAGAATCTTTTTCATGGCGGGGGATTTGCCGGAAGCGGGATGGAGATGGTGAATGCGGCATTCCCTGCTGGCCAATGGCGGGACACGACGCACCTGTATGGTTATCTGAGGCCAGTACGCAAATGAACTGTCTGTTTGCGCAATCGTCCGCCGATTTGCGCAGACTGCCGAGCGGGAGATGTCCATGATGGTGCCGGGATCGCGAAGGACAAATATCCGAATCGTTCAGACGTTTCGATGTTTGCCCACCCCCGCCCGCAAAGGGCAGCATCGTTGCCAGTCATGACCCCCACACTCTTCTCCATCAGCTATGCCGGATTCTGGGGCCAGGCGACCCTGAGTCTCACCGATTTCATCCGGCATGCGGGCCGGCTCGGTTTTCCCGCGGTGATGATCGCCGGCAAACGCCCGCACCTCTCGCCGTTGGACGCCACTCCGGAATTCCTCGCGCCCATCCAGGCGGCGCTTGCGGAAGCGCGGGTGCGGTGCGAAGTCCTCGCGGCTTACACCAATCTTTCACAACCACCGGGTGTGGGATGCGAGGTTCCGCTGATCGAGTTTCAGATCGCTTATGTCGAATCGCTCGCGCGCGTCGCTTCGCAGGTTGGCGCCAGGGTTGTGCGTGTCTTTACCGCCTACGAGACGGAGGGCGAGGACCTTCAGTTGAAATGGAATCGCTGCGTCGGCGCGATCCGCGAGATGTGCGACCGGGCCGCCGGGTACGGCGTGACCATCGCGATTCAGAATCATCACGACATCGGTTTGCATACCGAAGCCCTGCTCGAGTTGCTGGCCGATATCGGCCGGCCCAATTGCAAACTTGGATTCGACGCCTGGTCGCCCGCCCTGCGCGGCGAGTCGCTCTACGACTCCGCGAAGATGGCCGCTCCCCACACGGTCATCACCACCAATGCGGACTACATTCGCGTGCCGCGACATCGCTACCGGCCCGAGTTGGTGAACTACGAACGCCAGCCCGTGGACTGGGTGCGCGCCGTCCCGTTTGGCGCTGGGTTCATCGACTATCCCGCATTTTTCCAAGGCCTGGCGGATGGCGGCTTCGACGGCATCGCCGTCTATGAGATGTGCTCTCCGCTCCGGGGCGGTGGCGCGCGGGAGAACCTTGATGCGTGCGCGGCGACGTACCTGCAATGGATGCGGGAGAGGACCCTCTCGGGCGCCTAGGAGCGCCAGACGTTCCGCGCGCGGATGAAACACGTGGCCCTTATCTACCCGATCACCGTGCCGTGGATGGCGCAGTGCATGACGGGCATCCAGGCCTTTGCGCAGGAGCATGGGGGCTGGCGGTTGCTCACCAGTCCGCCGACCTTGCGTGGGGCGGAGGAAGTCGCCCTGACGCCCGGTGACCTGCGTGGCTGGCCGGGGGATGGGATCATCGCCTATATCAGCGACCTGCAGGAGGCGCGCGAGGCGCGAAAGCTGGATCTGCCCGTCGTGGCGATCGGTGGCATGATCGCCGATCCAGGCTTGAGCCGGGTCATGGTCGATCACTACGCGATTGGCCGGATGGGCGCGGAACACCTGATGGAGTGCGGTTTTCGCCGGCTCGCCTATTTCGGCCTGCAGGGGCCATTTTACTCCGCCGAGCGGGGCCGCGGTTTCCGGGACCGCGCGGCAGAGGCCGGGCTCGCGTGCGATTCCTTCATGCAGCCGCCGGAAACGCGGCGGGTGCCGTGGTTGCGCCGGCTCGCGCCCATGCAGAAGTGGCTGGCGACCTTGCGGGCCCCAGTCGGAATTCTCGCCGTGCACGACTACCGGGCGCGCATGGTTATCGAGGAATGTCAGAGACTTGGCCTGAACGTTCCGCACGATGTGGCCGTGCTCGGTGTCGATGATGACGCCACCATTTGCGAGAGCAGCCAGCCCACGATCAGCAGCGTGGCGCGCAACGCCTGGCGCCATGGTTATGAAACCGCCGCGCTGCTGCACCGGTTGATGAGGCGCAAGTCACTCAAGCCGCGCGAAGTCCGCTTCCCGCCCGATCGCGTGGTCCAGCGCCGCAGCACCGACACGCTCGCCGTCGATGACCCGCATGTGCGTCGCGCGGTGCGCACGATGCACGAGCGGCTCGGTGAACCGTCCGGCCTGGAGCATGTGCTCGCGGACGCGAGGGTCTCGCGCCGGCTTTTGGAGAAGCGATTTCAGGAGGCGTTGCACTGCACGCCCTACCTGTATCTCAACCGCCTCAGAATCGAGCGAGCCCGTGAGCTGCTGGAAGGCCCGGACCGGCTGAAACTCCAACACATCGCCCAGACATGTGGCTTCACGAGCGCCGATCACTTTTCCCGAGTTTTTGTGCGGGTCGTCGGGGAATTGCCCAGCGAGTATCAGCGGAAAGTTCGGAGTCGGTGAACCCGCTCAGAGAGGGGCAACCGGCGGCGGGTCCAGCAAGAGGTTGAGCTGGTTGTCGAGTGCCGTCTCGAAGATCGCGCGCAGCTTCGCTTGCAGCGTCTCGGCTTTGAAGGGCTTTTGGATGAAGCCCGCAAGGCCCTTGCCGGCAAAGCGATTGACGGCGTCCTGTTCATTGAAGCCGCTCATCAGGAGCACGCGGATGTCGGGCTTGATGCGGCGCAGTTCGGTGAAGGTCGCCGTGCCGTCGAGTTGCGGCATGGTCAAATCGAGGAGGACGCCGACGATCTCGTCGCGCTGCGGGAAAAAGATCTCCAGGGCTTCATGCCCGTTGGAAGCGAGGAGCACATGGAAGCCCATCCCCGTGATCATGCGCGCGGCGACAGTGCGGACGGTTTCCTCGTCATCGACGACGAGCATGGTGCCGGCGCCGCGCCACGAGGGGCTGGTCGTGATGCGGACAGGGAGGCGCTCGGCGGGACCTTCGGCACGGGGCAGCAGGAGCTTGAAACTCGTGCCGCGGCCCAATTCGGAATAGACCTTGAGCGCCCCTTGATGCCCCCGGATGATCCCGAGGACGGCGGCCAGCCCAAGGCCGCGCCCGGTGAACTTGGTCGTGAAGAACGGATCGAAAATGCGCGCGCGGGTTTCGGCATCCATCCCGGAGCCGTTGTCGCTCACTTCGAGGAAGACATAGTCACCCTCGGGGATGTTGGGCGACAAATAGGCCTCGGTCAGATAGGAACGGTCGGCGTGCATGACGCCGGTCGAGAGCGTAATGACGCCACTGTTTTCCCCGATGGCCTCGGAGGCATTGATGATCAGGTTCATCAGGATCTGCCGCATCTGCGTGGCGTCCCCGCTGATCGCCGGGATATCCGCGGCCAGGGAAAACTTGAGCACGGCATTCTTGCTGACCGAGAGGCGAAGGAGATCGGCTGTGTCGCGGACGAGCGAGCTGAGATCGAGACGCTGGACGATGAAACGGCCCTTGCCGGAATAGGCGAGCATTTGCTTGCAGAGATCCGCGGCCCGCTGGGCGACGAGTTCGATTTGTTCGAGCGAGGGCTGCGCCGGGGAATTGGAGGGCAGGTCGAGCCGGGCGAGGCTGGCGTTGCCGAGGATGCCCGTGAGCAGATTGTTGAAATCGTGGGCGATGCCGCCGGCCAGGACGCCAAGACTTTCGAGCTTCTGCGTTTCCTGAAGCTTATGCTCGATGCGCGCCTTTTCCTCCTCGGCGAGATGTTGGGCGGTGACATCCATGACGGTGCCGAGTCTGCGGACGGCCACGCCGTTTTCGTCGCGGAGGACAGCGCCGCGGACAATGAACCAGCGTGTCTCGCCATCGGGACGCAGAATACGAAGGTTGTAGTCAGCGCCCGAATCGCTGCCAGCCCCGAGGGAGTGCTCGATGGTCTGGCGGACGGTTTCCCGATCGTCGGGGTGCACAAGGCTCAAATACGTTTCGAGCCGTCCATCGAATTCGCCCGGTTGCAAGCCGTACATCAGTTCGGTCTCGGGCGACCAGACGATGCGTTTGGTACGGAGGTCCCAATCCCAGGTGCCGAGGTTGGCAGCCGCCACGGCGAGGCGGAGGCGGGTATCGTGCTCGACATGGAGTTCGGCCTGGCGTTTGCGCTCGGTGATGTCGCGCTGAGTGCCCCAGGCGCGCTTGAGCAAGCCGTCTTCGACGATGCCGGTCTCGTTATTGAGGAAGAACTTGACGTTGCCGTGCCGATCCACTTCCCGCGTTTCCCAATCGACGATCCGGTACCCGCCGTCCACGAAGGCCCGGAAGTAGGCGAGATTTTGCGGATCTTCCCGCGGCGCGATCTGCTCGACCTGCACACCGATCATGTCGTCGGCAGAAGGGTAGCCGTACATTTGCGCCATGACGTCGTTGCATTCGGCGAGGCGGGCGCCGCGGTACATCCGGTCGATCTGCTCTTCGACAGGCAGGTCGGTGGGAATGCCCGGGTCGTGCTCGAAACGCCAGATCGCCTCGGTGCTCTGCGTGACGAAGGCGCGGTAGCGATCGTCGCTTTCCCGCAGGGCCTCCTCCACGGTTTCGCGCCGGCGGATGTCGGCGTGGAGCGCCTCCTGCGCCAGGTGCAGTTCGGCGGTGCGCTGCTCCACCAGTCGCGCGACCCAATGCGTGCGGCGCTGCGCACTGATGACGAGCGACGCGACCAGCGCGGTGAGCAGGAGTCCTCCGGCGAGGGCGGCATACGGATACGGAGAGGTCTGCCCCGCGACCCAGGCCGCGGATGGGCGGAAATAGACGTGCCAGTCGCGCCCGCCCACCTTCATCTGGAAGGCACGATGCAGGCCCGCGTGAATAGCGGCCTCCGTGGGTGGCGCGGCCGTTCTCCAATTGCCCCCGGCATAGGCGATGAGGAAAGGCTCGTCCTGCCCCGGTGTCTGGTCCAGGAGCAAGGTTTCGAGCCCTTCATCCGGGGCTCCCTTGATGGACCCTGTCACCAGGTCGCTCAGCCGAAAGGTTCCTTCCAGGTATCCGCGAATGCGGCGCCGCCGCTCCTCCATGGTCTGTGGCTTGGCGCCCGACGTGTAGAGGGGCAGGAGCATGGCCCACCCAAATTCCTGACTTTTTGAAGTTCGCAATCGGATGCGCGTGGTGCTGCAAACCTCTCCGGTGTCGCGCGCCTGGCGGATGGCGTCTTGATAGGATCCCCGATACCAATCGAATCCCACGGCGTCTTCGTGTCCGGTCTTGGGTTCGACGTAAAGCGCGGGCGCATATTCCGGGTAGTCTCCGGCGCGAATGTTGCCGGCGTCGTCTTCCCCTTTCTCGAGGATGACGTACCCGGGCGATCCTTTTTTGTTCGCCGTGGCTTCAAAGGCCGCCCGGTCGGCCGATGAAACCTCGGGCAGCCATTGCAGCACGTCGATGCCGGGGTGCCGCTGGCGCAGGTCGGCGGCGGTGTCGCGAAATTCCGACGCACTCACGTGGTCCGAGGCGAAGTAGAGGTCGCGCATCGTGTAGAGGCACTCCTCCAGGCGCTCGACGCCGACGCGCAGGGTCTGGATATGGCTGCGGGCGCGCCAGTCAAATTCCCGTTCCACGCGCTGCTCTTCGTTGAGGCGGACGAGGAAGAATGCCGCGAGGGAGATCGCGGCCCCGAGGCCGAAGGTGAGGGCCAGTGGTACAAGCCGCGCGGGCCAGTCCAGTACGGCATCGGCTGGCCTGGCCGCTGGTGTTGCTGGCTCGGTCACAGCGTGAAAAGTAGCGGGAGCCATGCCGGGCCGCAAACGGATTGCCAGTTTGTAAAGTTACCCCGAAACGATTGACTGGGAATCGATTGCGACGAATCTCAAATCGGTGCGATCGTCACGTCCCCTTGGTGCGAAGTTGCCGGCGCAAGACGAAGTGCAGCGTCCCGAGCAGGAGAAGCGAGGAGCTAATGAGGATGACGGAGCTGTAGGTATGAACGCTGAACTTAAACGTGTAGCGGTGCTGCTCGATGGCGGGCGGCTCGTTCGGCCCGCCTTTGGTCTTCGTCGTCCAATAGATGTCGTATTGCTTTTCCGGGCTGAAGAAGGGATTGACGGATCGCCGGAGGCGGTGGTCGTTCTGCTCCATTTCGGCTTTGGCCACCAGATCGGACACCTTCTGGTTGGTGTACAATCGCTCGGCTGAGACCCCTCCCGGCCGGCCCTTCAGCGGTCCGGCGTCGAGGGTTTGTCCGTCGATCACGGCGTCGACGCGCACGAGCTTCTTTTCGATCTCGCGGGCGTTGTTGGCCTCCATGCCGCTGAGCAGCGCCAGCGCATCCTTGAGCTCTTCCAGACGCGCGGCCTCGGACTCGGAGCGGTTCGACTTGGCCACCAGGTTGTCCATTTGCACCTGGATTTGCTCCTGGCGAAGGGCGAGGGGGTTGCGTTTGGCCTGCGCGACGACGAGGGCTTCATAGCTGTAGTGCGTGACGACAAAGCGGCTGATGAGGGGGACGCGCAGCGAACTGTCATTGCGGGTCTCGACATTCAGGCCGGGATGCCGGGTGAGCCAGCGCTTGAAGGTGGAGACCATGTCGAGGTCGCGGTTCATTTCCTCGTACTTGATGAGCGCACCGCCGAAGATGAGCTGGGGGATGAGCACGAGCGGCACGAAGTTCGCCGCCGTCTTGGCGTCGGCCACGAGCGACGAGATGAGCAGGCCGAGGCTGGTGCCACTCGCGGCAGTGATGAACATGTAGAAGAAGTATTCCCAGAACATCCCGCGGATCTGGAGGATCTTGTTCCCGACCACCACAAAGAGAGCGCACTGCACGGCCGTGAAGAGCGCGAGGGTGAAAAACTTCGAGAAGATGTAATAGGGCAGTCGCACATCGAGATTTCGTTCGCGATGCAACACCACCCGGTCGCGGATGATATCGTCCACGCTGTTGACCAGCGCGAGGAACATGGCGACGAGCAGGCTGATGAAGATGTAGGTGGGAATGTGAAAGGCGCTGGCGAAGTCGTACTGCACCGCCGGGTCGTCGTTGTAGTAGAGCGCCCAGCCGATCAGGCCGGCGAGCGCGGGCGCGACGAGAAGGGTGATGAAAAGATTGCCGCGGTTGCGCACCTTCGACATGAAGGCCCGGCGGAGCAGGGTGCGGAATTGCGTCCACTCGTCGTGCCAGCGCACCGGCTCGCGTTTGCGCAGGGGAGTGGGCGCCGTGGAGGGGGCCGTGGGTTGCTTGCGCAGGTTGACCTGCTTCATGTCCTGGAGCAGGCGGAAGCTCTCGTACTTATCGCGCCAGTAGTCAGGAGAAAAACGCCGCGCCGGGACAAGTTGCCCCTGAGAGTTTTCCTCGTAGATCACGTCGCCGCTCAGGTCGCGCAAGGGCGTCTCCAGCACGTCGAAGATGAACTCGGGCCGGGTGGTGCCGCAGGCCGGACACCCGCCCAGCTCCGTGCCGAAATGCTGCTCGTGCTCGGCCGCCGCGAAATAGCCGAGCATTTCCGTCGGCGTGCCGTAGAAAACCATGCGCCCGCCCTTGTCGAGGAGCAGCGCCTTCGAAAACATCTGGAAAAGCTTGCTCGTGGGCTGGTGGAGCGTCACGAGCACGATCTTGTTGTGCGCCATCGAGCGGATGATCTCGATCACGTGTTCGCTGTCTTTGGAACTCAGCCCGCTGGTCGGTTCATCGAAGAGGAAGACGTCCGCCGAGCTGACCATATCGAGACCGATATTGAGCCGCTTGCGTTCGCCGCCAGACAGCGTCTTCTTGACCGCGCTGCCCACGATATTGTCGCGCCGTTCGCTCAGATTGAGTTCCGTGAGCTTGCCCTCAATGCGCCGCGCCCGGTCTCTTCCCGACAAATGCGGCGACCGGATCGCCGCCGCGAAGCTCATGTTTTCCTGAATCGTGAGATGGTCGTCAAAGGCGTCGTCCTGCGGGATGTAGCTGACGAAGCGCTTGAGATGGCCGACATCCTTGTAGAGCGACTGGCCGTTCAAGAGGACTTCGCCCTGGCTCGGCTGGAGCTGTCCGGCGATTGCTCTCATCAGCGTGGACTTGCCCGATCCGCTCGCGCCCATCACGCACACCATCTCGCCGCGCATTACATTGAACGAGATACCGTCGAGCCCTGTATCGCGTTTGCCGAATCGATGCGTGACATCCCTCACTTCGAGCGAGGAAATGATATTGCGCTCCTCCTCGATGAGCCGCTCGGAGAAGTTGCACCGCAGGATCTGGCCGGTGTCGATGCGGATGGTGTCGCCGTCCTTGAGGTCCGCGGTCTGCCGCACGGGCACGTCGCCCACGAGAATGGGCCGATCGGCATGGAGGACCTCGAGTTTGCCCACCCGGTTTTCGTAGTCGCAGAGGATCTTGAGCAGGACGTCGCCGCTCGTTCCTGGGGAAAGCAGAATGTCGTCGGTATCGAGCAGCGAAGGGTTGTTCGAGACCAGGTATCCGGATTTGTAGGCCTTGAGTTGGAATCTCCCGCCGAGCGCCCGGGCGCGCCGGCGCAGATCGCTCAGCGGCAGCTCCGAGTCGTTGTGAAAGACGACCTTATCGTCGAGCGTGGCCTCCACGGTCGTGCCCGCCCGCAGGGCCACGCCGTTCAGCAGCGCATCCACGTCCTTGAGGGCGCGGATCTGGACCTTGAGGCCGAAACGCACTTCAAGCGAAGATTCGCGCGTCCGCTCCTTTTCGAGTTGGACCTCGTCGTTGTTGTCGATGGTGAGGTAGATCTGCGCGAGCGAGACGTTTTTCTTCGCGTTGAAGTAATAGGCGAGATCCTGGTAGGTGAGCACCTGTTCGCCGAGGACGATCCGTTGACCCGAGTAAACCCGGCAAAACGAGCCCGGCCCCAGCGGACGCCCGCGGACGACGATCCCCTTGGAGCTCTGGTTTTTCAGGAGGATGAGATCGTGGTAACGGAAGGCGACGAGGCGTTCGTCGCCGGCCAACCCCTTGAGTTTCACGTCCGATTGGCCATTGGCGCCGAAGGTCAGCGATTCGAGGGGCGATTGCCCCTGCTGATAGATATTCTTGTCGGTTTCCTCGGCAGCGTTGAGCTGATAGACGATATCGATGGCCTGGGCGGCCATGCCGAGTTGCGTCATGAAGCCGTAGAAGGTGACGACCTGCTGCTGCTCCATGCCGGCCTTGGAGATCAAATCGTAGAGCTGAACCCCGAGCATCACCTTGCGCTCGGTGCTGAGCTCCGAGGCCAGCTTCTGGGCCATCACCCCGAGATCCTGGTGCTCGTTCAGAGCCTGGCGAAACAGCTTCCGCAGCTCGGAATACACCGCCTCCGGGTAGTCGTAGCGCAGGAAACCCAGTGAAGAATCGATTTCTTCCTCGAGGACTTCGCCATTGGCTTTCGAGAAAGCAGCCAGCACCTGGATGAGCAAAGGAAGGAGATTCGGGCTCTCAGTGACCGTCCGCGGCTTGCGCATGACCCGACGGCTCACGGTGTCCACGAAGCGGCGCACCCGGGCCAAAAAGGGCGTGCCCGGAGGGCGTTCGCTCAATTTCTTGGTGTAGCCGGCGTCGGTATTTCTCATGAAAAGTGGATCCGCAGCCCGAGGAAGTGGGTTGGCGGGGCAGGGAAACTATAACCCGCCTGGCCAATTGTCGATAAGCCCGAGGTTTTTCCTCCCGCCGACCGCAGAGGGGAAAGGATGAAGGCAGCAGGACGAAGGATGGAGAGATTTGTGGAGGAAAGTTTTGGAAAGCAGGTTCTTCGTTCTTGGTTCTTGGTTCTTGGTTTTCAGACGGGGAGCCAGGGGGTGAAGAACCTCGCGGCCGGTACGCCCCCCCTTCTTTCCCCCAATCTCTTCATCCTACATCCATTGCCAGGCCCTTGACCTATCGTCGATAAGCCCTAAGTTTTTCGTCCGGGGCCATCCGTTGCGCATGTCGTTGTGATCTGTTACGTTGCTCCGTTTCCGCCCGGAATACCCACATAAATCATGGCTCAGCCCGATCCTCGCCCACCCAAAGTCAACCGCCCCCCCAATGGCGGTGGCCCTGCCGAACCCAACTTCAACTGGAAAGGCCTCGTCCTCCTGGCGATTGCCATCGCCCTCTTTGGCGCTGCCTACGTCTTCAAGGGCCCTATGGGCAACGTCCGGGAAGTCACGTACCCCCAGTTCGTCGAAATGTTGAAAAAGGACGAGATCGATAAATCGAGGAATCTCGAACTCGTCACCGAACCCGGCTCGCTGGATTTCCTCAAGGGACATCTGGTCTCGCCGTCGGACGGCTGGGTGAAAGCGCAGGTCAACCTCCAGTACGATCCAAATCTCAAATACACCCTGGAGGACCAGTTTCACCTCGTGGTAAGCCCCAAGGCGGAGAACAACTACTTCGCCTCGGCCCTGCTCGGCACCCTGCCGATCCTGCTTTTCCTGCTCATCCTCTATTTCTTCTTCCGCCAGCAGATCCGCATGGCCGGCAAGGGCGCGCTGAATTTCGGCAAGTCCAAGGCGCGCATGCTCGCCCGGGACAAGAACAAGATCACCTTCAAAGACGTGGCCGGCGTGGAAGAGGCCAAGGAGGAAGTGACCGAGATCGTGGAATTCCTGCGCGATCCGAAAAAGTTCCAAAAGCTCGGCGGACGCATCCCCAAGGGCGTCCTCATGGTGGGTTCGCCCGGCACCGGCAAGACCCTGCTGGCGCGCGCTATCGCCGGTGAGGCGGATGTGCCGTTCTTTTCGATCAGCGGTTCGGATTTCGTGGAGATGTTCGTCGGCGTCGGCGCCAGCCGCGTTCGCGATATGTTCGAGCAAGGCAAAAAATCCGCGCCGTGCTTGATCTTCATCGATGAAATCGACGCGGTCGGCCGTCATCGCGGCCATGGCATGGGTGGCGGTCACGATGAGCGTGAACAGACGCTCAACGCGCTGCTCGTCGAGATGGACGGCTTCGATACGCAGGAGGGCGTCATCATCATCGCCGCGACCAACCGGCCCGACGTCCTCGATCCCGCGCTGCTGCGTCCGGGTCGCTTCGACCGTCAGGTGAGCGTGTCGCTGCCCGACGTGAAGGGCCGCGAGGAGATCCTCCGCGTGCATGCCAAGAAGGTGAAGCTGGCCGAAGACGTGGATCTGTCCGTCGTGGCCCGCGGCACCCCCGGCTACAGCGGCGCCGAGCTTTCCAATGTCATCAACGAAGCTGCGTTGCTTGCCGCCCGGAGGGGCCTGAAAGCGATCACGCTCGCGGAACTCGAGGAAGCCCGCGACAAAGTGCGCTGGGGCAAGGAGCGCCGCAGCCTCGCCATGAGCGACAAGGAAAAGGAAAACACCGCCTACCACGAAGCGGGCCACGCCTTGCTCTGTGAATTGGTCAAGAACATGGACCCGCTCCACAAGGTCACGATCATTCCGCGCGGACCGTCGCTCGGCTCGACAATGTATCTGCCCACCGAGGACAAGTACACGCATCGCAAGAACGAATTGCTCGACCGTCTCGTCGTGATCATGGGAGGCCGCGTCGCGGAGGAACTGATCTTCGGGGACGTGACCAATGGCGCCCGCGGCGACATCGGCCAAGCCACCAATATCGCGCGCAAGATGGTCTGCGAATGGGGCATGAGCGAGAAGATGGGCATGGTCGAGTATGGCAAGAACGATGATTACGTCTTCCTCGGCAGCAACCTCGGCCAGGGCCGCGAATACAGCGAAGCCACGGCACAGGAGATCGACAACGAAGTGCGCAAGCTCTGCGACGATGCCTATGTGCGGGCCGTAAAGCTCCTCACAGCGAGCCGCGACAAGCTCGAGGCCATCGCCAAGGCGCTGCTCGAATACGAGACCCTCGACGGCAAACAAATCCGTGAGATCATCGAAACGGGCACCATGCGCACGCCGCCGAGCACGCCCAAGCCGCGCTCGTCCAGCAGCGAGCCTCCACCCCTCAAGCGCGAAGAAGGCACGACAATCGCCCCCGACTATCCCCCCGGCCTCACCGAAGCCCCGGCATAGTCGCCCGCGCCTGCCGCGCCGGCGGTCTCGGATCCGCCCCGTACGTAGCCGCGAATTTATTCGCGGAACCGTTGCCATGTGGGCTGCGTGGCAAAATGACAGAAGGAGCGAGAGAGATGTCCGTGAAAAGGTATAAATGGAGGGGCTTTGACTTTTGCGGCGCAGCGTGCCCGCCGCGAAGTGTCCCACCCCTTGTCTCCTCGGTTGAAGAGAAAGAACGAAGAACGTCCTTCCTCAACCTTCTTCCACAAATCTCTTCATCCTTCATCCTTGTGCCTTCATCCTTTCCCCCCATGCCTCCTCCTCCGCCCCCAAAACCCATCGACCCCGCAGAGCTGCCCGCCCTGGCCCGTAGCGTCATCCAACGGGCGAAGTTTCCGCAATTGGCGACGATCGACGGCGACCAGCCGCGGGTGCGTCCGGTTTCGCCCGTGCGTTTCGATGAGGATTTTACCGTCTACGTCGCGAATCTGCGCAGCTACGGCAAGACGCATGAGATCGCGGCGAACCCGAGGGTTGAGCTGTGCTACCTCGACGAGCATCACGACCAGGTCCGCATCACCGGTACTGCCGAAGTCCTGAAAGAGGAAGCGCTGCTGCGTGAGATCTGGGAGAGCAATCCGCTGCTGCGCCGGTATCTCGGCTCGCCGGAGAATCCGGAATTGATCATCTATCGCATCCGCCCGGAGCGCGTTCGGTTCATGCGCGAGTGGGCGCTGGAGTATCATGAGGTGGGGCTGGGGACTTAATCCGCATGAAATTCCCATCGCTCTTTCTCGCCGCCGTGCTTGCGGTTGCTTCCCCGCTTCGCGCTTCGGCGGAAGAGCCGAAGCTCGTCGTCGCCATTCTCGTGGATCAATTCCGCTACGACTACCTCGAGCGATTCCGCGATCAATTCACCGACGGCGGCCTTCGCTTGCTGACGGACCAGGGCGCGTTCATGACCTTCGCGCAATACAACTTTTGCCCGACGGTGACCGGTCCCGGCCACGCCAGCTTCCTCAGCGGCGCGCCACCGGCCGTGCACGGGATCATTTCGAATGACTGGTTCGATAAGCGCACCCAGAAGAGCCTGAACTGTGTGGGCGACGCGGATGTGGAAGGGGTCGGCGGCAGCGAAGGCGAAGGCAAGCGGTCCCCGCGCAATTTCATCGGCTCAAACTTCGCCGACGAGATGCGGCTGCGTTTTCACTCCCGAATCGTCGGCGTTTCGCTGAAAGACCGCGGCGCGATCCTGCCCGCAGGCAAGAAGCCGGCCGGCGCTTACTGGTTCGATTCGACGAGCGGCAATTTCATCACGAGCACCTACTACATGCCGCAGTTGCCGGCGTGGGTCCGCGTCTTCAACGAGCGCAAACGGCCCGCCGATTTCATCGGGCAAACGTGGAAGCGCCTGCTCGGGCCGGAAGCCTATCAGTGGCCCGACCAGGCGGTCGGCGAGGGCGTGATGCCCCGCGAGAAGACACCGACCTTTGATCACACCGTCTATCCCTCACCCACGGAGGGATTCGAGACCCTGGTGCCGACCCCATTTGGCAATCAGCTCCTCGCGGAATTTGCCGTGGCCGCGCTCGACGGCGAGCAACTCGGGACCGGCCCGCAGCCCGATCTGCTGTGCGTTTCTTTTTCGTCGATCGATGCCGCAGGCCACCGCTTTGGTCCGTACTCCCAGGAAGTGCAGGACATGACCTTGCGCCTCGATCGCGAACTGACCCAGTTCTTCGCCGTGCTCGACCAGAAGATCGGCCTGAAACACGTCGCGATCGTGCTCACGGCCGATCACGGCGTCGCGCCGACGCCGGAGTTTGCGGCGGAGCAGGGGCTGCCGGGGCAGCGTGTGGAGATCGTGCCCGTGATGGCGGACTTGTACACGAAGCTCGCCGAACGGTTCGGCCCGGGAAGCCTTCTGCTCACCCCGCGGCCGATTGACGGAAACCTCTATCTCGACCGCGACGCTCTCCGCGCCCGACAACTCGACCCCGAGATTGTCGCCGCCTTCATCCGCGAATGGGCGCTCTCCACGGGCACATTCCAGGCGGCCTTTACGCGCTCGCAGCTCCTCGATGGCCGCGCGCCCGGAGTGATCGGACAGCGCGTCCTGAACGGCTATAACCCCGAACGCAGCGGCGATGTCGTGCTCGTCCTCAAGCCCTACAGCATGATTCATCCTGGCAAAGGCGGGACGACCCACGGCTCTCCTTACGCCTACGATACGCATGTGCCGGTCCTATTTTACGGCTCGGCCTTCAAGCCCGGGCGCTATGCCGACGAGTTCTACATCACGGATATCGTTCCGACCCTCTGCGCCGCGCTGCACCTCAACGAACCGCCGGGGTGCATCGGGAAGCCGTGTGTCAAGGTGCTGCGGGAGGCGGGTGGAGGGAAGTAATCAGTTCTCAGTGGCCAGTGCTCAGTTCTCAGTAGAGACCGCCTGAGGTGCGATTACCGAGGATTGAGAACTGGCCGGAATTGCAGGCCTACTTCGTTTGGAACAGCGAGCTCCCTACAACCTCATGAATCAGGCTTCGGATGCCGCCGCCCTGCTTTTCGGTCCGTTCGACGATGCCCGCGATTTCCGCGCGGTCGCTGAAGGCGTTCTCGCGGCCAGTCGAATAAACGACCAGTTGTTCGGCGAGGTTTTTTAGCAAACGCGTGCGGTCGGCGGCGAGGATTGATTCAAACTCGCCGATGCCGGTGAATTTCCGTTCGTTGGGCAGTTCCCCACTGGCGTCGACGGCCGGGCCCAGCTTGAAGCCGATGCCGATGAACGGGTCAATCGACCCGCGCGGCGCGGGATCGCCGGCGCCGATGGAGCGGTAGCGTTCGCGCTGGCCACCGATGACGTCGAACGCTTCCAGGGCGAAGCCGGGCGGATCGATCTTCGCATGGCATGTCGCACAAGTCGCGTCGGCGCGGTGCTTGTCGAGTTGTTCGCGGATGGTGGTCGCGCCCTGGACGTCGGGTTCGACCGCGGGGATGTTTGGCGGGGGTGGCTCCGGCGGTTGGCCGAGGAGCCGGGCCATGACGAAGGCGCCGCGCACCACGGGCGAGGTCGTGGTGCCATTGGCGGTCACCTTCAAGATCGCGGCCTGCGTCAGGAAGCCGCCGCGCGGACAGCCGGGAGGCAGCGCCACGCGCCGGATCGCCGGTCCGCTCACGCCGGGGATGCCGTAGAGTTGGGCGAGCTTCTCGTTGATCATGGCGAAGTCCGATTTCACCAGGTAGCCGGCGTCGAGATTCTTTTCGAGCAGTTCCCGGAAATAGGCGCGCGTCTCGGCCACCATGGAGTCCTGCAAGTAGGGGCTGAACTCGGGATACAGTTTCTTGTCGGGATCGTTCGCGGCAATGAGCCGCAACTTCAGCCATTGCCCAAGGAAGTCTTCGATGAAGCGCTGCGATTTCGGGTCTTTGAGCAGCCGCTCGACTTCTTCGCTGAGGATCGCGGGAGTGTGCAGCTTGCCCGACGCCGCCAGGTCCGTCAGGCGCCGATCGGGCATCGAGTTCCAGAGGAAATACGAGAGCCGGCTCGCGAGCGCGTAGTCATCGAGCTTGCCCAGGGGTTCCACGTGGTAGAGGAAATCCGGCGAGCACAAGGCGGCGCGATATGCCCAGCGCATCGCGCTTTCAAAGCAGTCTCCCGCTTTCAACCGCTCGTCGACCCGGGCGACGTATTGCTTGCGGACGTCTTCATCCGCCGGATGCCGGAAGGCTTTCGGGAGGAAGCTCGCGAGCAGGCGATCGGCGTCGACGAGCGGTTGGTCGCTGTGCACGGTCCAGAGGCCGGGGGATGGGTCGGGCCGGTTCTTGCCGGCGCCAATCTGCCGGATTTGCAACCGCCCGGGCGGGCGGATGCCAGGATTCTCCGCCGCCTTGAATTCCGTGAGGGGCAGTTCGCCAAACAGCGTCCGATGCGCGATCGGCGGCCAGATGTCGTTCAGCGGTCCTTCGACGTCGAGCCAGTCGCAGGCAATGCCGGGACCGGTGAAGGCCATCGCGCGCCCCTTGCGCGAGTAGTTGGCGACCGGGGCCAGCGAAGCGACGTTGAAGCCGATGATCTCGTTGTGATTGAGCCAGGTCATCACTTCGTGCTCCTTCGATTCGAGCGACGGCGCGTCGTAGTACCCGAGCACGTAACTCGGGTGCTGGCCGCCGCGCCCGTCGCCGGTGAGTTGCACTACCGAAAGCCGCCCCGCCTCGATACCGCGTGAGGGAAGGACCTGCCCTTTGTCCCACTGAAAGCTCCACAGCGACGTGCGCACGCGATACCGGCCCGGGTAGATCGTGACGTGATCGCTAAAGTAGGGGCTCACCGACTCGTCCTCGTGGCGGAAGAGGCCCACGGTCACGTCGCTCTCGAAATTGCCCAGGCGCTCGTGCGCGCTCAGGTCGATGTGGGAGTATTCGCCCGCCGCCGGAAACTCCGGCGCCGGTTTTTTGTTCCGCAGCAGGATGCCGTCGCCATTCATCACGACGTGGGCGACAAAGCCGGCGGGGTTGGCCAGCGAAATCCGGCGTTTCTGCACGGTCGGCGCTTCCGGACGGGTGGCGATGGCCAGGTCGAGCGTATGGTCCGCGGCCTCCACATACTTGGAGACATTGACGTGCGAGATATCGAGGGCGTCGCTGTTCTTGTCGAAGCCGTAGGCCGTGCCGTCCACCGGCAAGCTGTCTTTCAAAGGAATGCCCGGCATGTCGAACAGATCGCGGATCGTGTTCTCAAACTCCGCGCGGGTCAGGCGGTGCACCGCGGTGCGGTCCTCCCGCGCCAGCCGCGCGCGATCCGCAGTGATGAGCGACTGGTCCAGCCAGCCCATTACCCCCTTGATTTCATCCGAGGAAGGCCGCGGCTTTTTCTTCGGCGGCATCTCGCCGTTCTGGATTCGGTCATGCACCTTCACCCAGCGATTGAAAATATCGGAATCCGCGAAGTCCTGCTTCAGCGCCGTGAGATCGAGATTTCCTTTATGCTTATCCGCGTCGTGGCAGTCGTAGCAGTGCGTCTCAAGGAACTTGGCGGGGTCTGCCGCCTGGGCGGGGCGGAAGTAATCAGTGATCAGCAGGGCGGCAATCAGTGGCAACACCGCGACCGCGCGTGGCTTGAATGCGCCAGAGTTTCTCTTCATGGGATGGACCTGAATTCAAATGCTGACCTCCGACCTCTCGCCCCCGATTCGACTCGGGAACCACTGAGCACTGATTACTTCCGTTCCCTCACGCCATCTCCAACCCCGCCATCGTCCCCTTCGAGGTGGAGAACGAGTCAGCCTCGATACCCAAACGATGGAGCATGGTCAGATAGAGATTGCTCAGCGGATAGTTGTTCTTCGTGTCGAAGGCGAGGTGCTGGCCGTGTTTGTAGCCGCCGCCGGCGAGGAGCACGGGCAGGTTCACATTCGAATGAGAGTTCGCGCTGCCCATCGGCGTGCCATACAGCACCTGCGTGCGGTCGAGCAGGGACTGGCCTTGCTCTTTCGCGGACTCCAGCGCCGTGAGGAAACCCGCGAAGGCGTCGAACTGGCCTTCCTCTTTTGCCCGCAGCTCTGCGATCACCTCCGGGCGGCCGCCGTGATGGGTGATGTTGTGAATGACCGTGGTGTCGATGAAGAAGGTGATGAGGCGCGTGGAGTCGTTCTCCAGCGCGAGCTTCATGACGTCGAACATGAGCTTCGTCTTGGCCACGAACTCGCGTCCGTCCTCGATATCGGTTGGCGCTTCGGCTTTGACCACCGGCTTCGGCTTGTATTCCCATTCTTCCGAACTGTGGAGGCGCTGCTCCAGGTCGCGCACGGAGGTGTAGTACTGGTCCATGCGCTGCTGGTCCGCTTTGGACAGCGACTGATTGAGGCGCCGGCTCTGCTCTCCCACGAAATCCAGCATGCTCCGGCCCTGGCGAATGGCTTCGACATTCGCCTCGACCTCGCTGGGCTTGCCCTGGACGAAGAGCTTCTGGAAGAGCTTGTGCGGGCTCTTCTCCGGCGGGATCGGCGCGCCGCTGCGGGTAAAGCTGAGGGTCGGCCCGCTCTCCGAGGTGACGCACAGCGAGAGGGAAGGATATCGTGTGACGTTGCCCACCTGCTCGGCCGCGAGCTGATCCAGCGAGACCCCATTGCGGAAACCGCCGCGCTCGGGGTGCGGCGTGCCGGTGAGGAAACAACGCTCGGCCGCGTGGGCTCCCGTGACGCCTGGCAGGCTGACGCCGGAGAAGACGGTCATGTTCTTCCGGAACGCCGCCAATTTCTCCAGGTAAGGCGTGAGCGCGTAATCCGCGCCCGCCTTTTCCGGGAAGAAGAACTGGGGCATGATCCCCATATTCGTCTCGATGGCCACCATGCGGCGGGGCACCGCCGCCGCCTCGGCCGCCGCGCGCGCCTTGGCGGTGCCAAAGGCGGGAAGCATCGCCTCCAGGAAGGGCAGGGCCATGGTAAAGCCCGCGCCTCTGAGGAAGGTGCGGCGGGAGAGAGCAGGATTGACGCTGATGTTCATCGGGAAGTGGAAACGTGAAGTACTGACATTACGAACCCCGTCCAGCGGTTTTTCTGTGGGAAAATCTGCGACCTTTACTTGGTCGGGGGATGGGCCGTGTCGAGATGCGCCTTGAGCAGATCCATCCCGAAATCGTGGTCGAAATCCCGCCAGAGGCTGTGGACGTGGTTGGCGTCGTTCTGGGTATTGTCGTATTCGAGGACGAAATTGCCGCCCTGCACCCGGTAGTAGTGGGGCTTGCCACGTTCGAGTTCGCCCGCCCAGGCGAAGTGAAGATTGGCCAGGCCGGCCTTCTCGATCTTGTCCCATTGCTCCGTGGCGACGTCTGGCCGGCGGCTGAACAGGTATTCCTTCACCAGCTTGACCAGCGTGGCCGTCTGTTCCGGCTTCAACTGGCTCTGCGGGATGCCTTCGGGCTTGGTCGGATCGACCCGCTTGGGATCGTTCAGCACGTCCTTGGGCGCATTGCCCGGCAGCAGGGCGATTTTCCGTTGATCCTCGGTCAGCGAGGTGACGAGCGCCCGCCCGAGATCCTCTTCCGCTGCGAGGATGCGCGTTCCCGCGCGCGGACCGGACTTCACTTCCCCGGGATTGGTCCCGAAGAAGGACGGCGTAAGGGACGGCGAGGTATTGCCGGCGGCCGTAAAATTGAGTGAGAGGTGATGCCCCTCCACGCGCCAGCCCCACGGGTCCGTTCCACCCGGGGTGCCGAAGATCGAGACGAAATAATTTTCCGGATCGCGCACGGGCCCGTTGGGTTTGCCCTGCTCGAGGATGGCCAGGACCCCTTCCAGGCTCATGATCGAGACCGCCTTGGCGTACCCGCGGTTGCTTAGACCAGTGGCCAGCAGCGCCTGCGCGAGGAGCCGCTGCTCCTGGGTCATTTCCTTGATCGGCAGTCCTTTGCGGGGGCGGGGGATGAAGTGCCAGTTCTTCCGCTCGTCGTCCGTGAACTCGAAGCGCGCCTTTTCCCGCTGCTCGGGCGTGAGCGCGACGAGGAGATTTTTGGCCGCCGCCGTCATCTCGTCCGCGGCTTCATGGGCGTGGAGTGGCTGGAGGGTGAGGCAGAATGCAAGGGCGAGGGGGAGGAAATAATGTTTCATGAGCGAGTTGCGGCGTTGGATCGGCGGTCTTCGGACTGGAGCGGCGGTCTATGACCGTCGGGGGACGCCAGTCCCCCTATTCTACCTGCCGCCCCACCGCCAGCTTTGATCGAAAAGATTTCGAAGCCCCGCCGCGACCCCCTCGCGGGTCTACCCGGGTGGCATGATCACCGGAATGCGTTCGCGGCGGTTGCGGCCATTTTTCGGATGAAACGCCGCCTCGGCCAGGACCGCCTCGCAGGTCAAGAGCGGATCATAGACCGTCTTGGCGCTTAAGGAAAACAAACGTCCCGTCGTCCGGCAAAGGCGACCAGGAACCCGGCTTCCGCAATCTCGATCACCGCGCAAAACCGCGCTTGCGACTCAAGTGAGGCGTCCCTTCGATGCTACCGGCGAGATCGAGAAACGGCTGCGCACCGTCCGGGTTCGGGAGATTTCCAACTGCTCGCGCACGATCTGCCCCTTGGCCAATGAAGAGGAGTCGATCGAAGTGCATGTAAGCGTCGCGTGGACCGGCCGCATAAGCCATTTTGGGCGATACCCCCCTCCCGAATATTTGGGAAATGACGGTCCCGGCATTCTTCGCTTTAGTTCCATCCATGCACCCCACCCCGAATCCTCCCCTTGGTTCCCCCAGCCTTTCTGCCGCATCCGGAAGAATCATTCTGAATCTGTTCCTTGTGGGAATCCTCGCCGGACCGGGAATGGCTTCGCTGCGCGCGGCCACGATTCATGTGGACGGTGTGGCGGGCGACAATCAAGCGCTGGGTGGCGATGGCTCACCCCTGCGAAGTATTCAAGGCGCGGTCGACCGGGCGAAGGCAGGCGATACCGTGATCGTCCACCCCGGAATTTACTTCGAGTCGGTGCAAATTCACAGTCGCGGAGCGGCCGGCGCGCCGATCGTCGTGAAGGCGGGCGAATTCGGACGGGGACGCGTCACCATCAGCGGCGCGCGCAAGGACGTACGGACGCGGGCCACGAAGTGGGAGTTGTTCGACAAGTCGACCGGCACCTATCGCCTCTCACATCGGGAGGGATTTCCCGCGCGCATGCTTTACGATGGGATCGACCTGTTTCCGTATCCAAGCCTGGAGCACCTGCAAGCATTTCAAAGTCCGACCGCCCCGATCGCGCGCCCACGGCCGCGGCATGGCTATACCTATGACGAGGCGGCCGGATTTCTCTACGTCCGATTGCACCCGGACGGGAAGTATGGATCGACGGATCCGAACGAGCATGACGTCGCCATCGCTCCGATGGTCGCGGGAGGACTCGACGGCACCCTCATCCGCAAGCCCGCCGACTATGGAATCGGCGTCCTCGGCGAAGGACCGGCGCATGTGGTCGTGGACGGGTTCACTTTTGAAACTCCGGCGGTCGCCGGCGTTTATGCGCAAGGCAGTGACGTCGTCGTCCGCAACTGCTGGTTTCGCGGATGCCGGACCGGCGTCAGCGGAAGCTATGAGGAGGAGCTGTTCGATCCCGCGAAGGGCCACGAATTCTTTAACCTCAAACACTCGCCGCAGCTTTTGAGCGCATGCTCCGCTCGCGTGGCTGTGGAAAACTGCGACTTCACCCAGGAACCTTGTCTCGCCGATGTGAAAGAAGACTATGCGTCGCTTCCGGACGAGACCGACGAAAAGGTCTTGAAGCGCGGCGGATTCAGCAAGACAGGCGGGGTCTACGCAATATGGAATCGGAAGGATTCTTACAACGGCGGCCTCCCGAGCGAGCAATTCAAATATGAGATCGGCATTGCGACGCGCATCGGGCGGGATTGGGTCATCCGCGGCAATCATATCCACGATGTGTTCGAGGGCCTTTCCTGCCATGCGGTGTCCGGAAGCGAAGGGCTTCAATTCCTGGATAACTACGTCCACGACGCGAGCGACAACGCGATCGAACTGGAAGATCACGCCATTGGCATGGTGGTAATGGGCAATGTCTTTCGCAATTGTCTGGATACCATCTCGTATCAACCGCTCCGGGGCGAACCGTGGCCGACCGGGATCGTGATCGCCGGGAACGTGATCTACAACGCGGAGGACGATTTCTATGCCGGAGAAGGAATCCCGAACAGCATGTTTAAATGGGGAATCACAGGCAAGAACTGGGATTTGCCTCTGATGAAAGATCGCTCCAGAGAGGTCATCCTGCCGAACGGTGGGGTGGAGATTCGTGACAACGCCATCTTCTCTCCCGACGGACTGCTCATCAAGAACGTCAACAGTGTGTCGATCAAGGGCTTTTGGATGCACGACAATGTCATCGTCGCCGAGTCGCTCATCGGCAATCGCACCGAGCGCGAGCAGCAAGGGTGGGCGGAATTGATGAATTTCGGCGGGAACTATTGCGCGACCGATCACGAACCCCACGCCGGGCCTGGTCCGCTCACCGCGGGACCCGGCGGCGCCAACTTTGATTCCTGGGAAATGTTGGCTTCCTCCCTCCCGGCACAGGCCATCCTCCGAAAGGCAGGCTTGGTGGACGTGTTGCCTAAAGGCAGTTCCGTGGAGCGTCCAAACGCGGATACCTTCGTCGTTCAAAGGCGATTCGTATTCAAGTCTCCACGAGTCGGTCCCCGCCAACCGTAAGTTGTCGCACGAAGACGAATACGAAAACGACGCAACCGAATGATATTTCTCGACTCAAGCTTCCACCCGACTGGCATCTCACCCGTGTCCCGCAGCCGCCGCATTTTATGGAGCAGTGTGCTCCGGGCTGTTTTTCAATTCCCTGCTTTCCTGCTATGCGTAGACTTCGCCTCGGCGGAAGTCTGGTACGTGCGGGCTGGAGAAACATTCTGGCGATGGCCGAACCAGCGCCAGTGCCTTCGCGACGATCCAGCAGGCGGTAGACGTGGTGAAAGCGGGGGATACCGTTCTCGTCGGCCCCGGCGTCTATTATGAATCCGTTCAGCTGCGGGCCAAAGGAACCGCCGACCAACCGATCACTTTCAAGACGGATCAAATCCTGAAAGGACGGGTGATCTTGACGGGCGCGGACCAGGCCATCCGTACGAAGACGGCTCGATGGACGCGGGACGATAGCGATCTCTCCTTATACTGGATCCCGTGGGACAAGCCCATGCCCATGCGGTGCCTTTATAGCGGGGCCGACTTGTATCCGTATAGCAGCCTCCAACACTTGCGGCAGTTCGTCTCCATGGATGCGGCGCAAATGCGGAAGTTGGCCCCCGCGGGAACACCGGAGGAAAGAATCATGCGGGGCCCTCAGCACGGCTACGCCCTCGACGAGCAGACGAAGCGTCTCTACGTCCGCCTTCATCAGTCCGGGAGGTATGGCCCCGCTGACCCAAATGAGCATCTGATGTGCGTCTCACCGCCGTTCGCGGAGAAATACCTCAAATCGCATTTGGAGCCGCCCGAGTTCAATTTTGGCATCATCGGCCAAGGCAACGGCCACGTGATCGTCGATGGCTTTACTTTCGAGACGCCGGCCGTCGTAGCCGTGTATACGGAGGCTAACGACGTGCTCGTCCGCAACTCCTGGTTCATCGGCTGCCACAGTGGCGTCGGCGGTACTGCCCAGTACGGCAGATCGAAGGACTACGGGTATGAGGAGTGCGCCAATCGCGTGACGGTGGAGCAGTGTGAGTTCACCCAATTTGCCACCTATGACGACGGTTGCGAGACCATCCGCTTATCGTTCGAGGAGCAGTCCACAAAGGAGGATGGCGTCGCCCTCCACGGCCCGCACTTCTGGCAGCGAAAGGATACCGCGGGGGCCTGCCCCACGCGGCGTTTACCTACGAGATCGGGATCGCCCGCCTCATCGGGCGCGACTGGATCATTCGGCGCAATTATATTCATGATGCCTTTGAAGCGTTCTCCGCGCGCGGCACCACGAACAGCGACAACCTCCACGCGTATGAGAACATTTGCGATCGGTTGCTCGATAACGCGATCGAGGCTGAAGACCATGCCAGTAACATGCACTTCTATCGCAACGTCATCAGCGATACGTTTTCACCGATCTCCTGGCAGCCGCTGAAGGGGCCCCCATACCCAGGCCCCATCTACATCTACCAAAACATTGTTTTCAACCGTCCAGAGCATCTAAAGTACTTCGGGTTCCGCAAACCTGCGGTGTTTAAGATCCTCGCCGACACCAAATTGTTACCCATCACTGTGCCTGGAGCGGGATTCATTGTCTTTAACAACACGATCTACTGGCCGGGGGAACGCTCCACATTGATCGGGGCCAATCGGCGCGATCAATTCGGCTTCAAATTCTACAATAACATCTTCATCTCTCCATTCGGATACTTGCCCTACGTTCCTACGAAGAAGGCTTGGGAGGGAGACGAGTATTTCAAGGCGCGCAATTTCATAGGCGGAACCGAACCCGGGAAACCCGGCGCTACGGCCTGTGCGGGTGAGGGTGGGAAGGTGTTTGCGTCATTCGCAGAGATTGGCCTGGAGGATCCCGATTCCGAGAAGTTTACGCCGCGTTCCGATAGTCCGGTGATAGGTGCCGCCATTGCGGTGCCGGATGCTCCGGTGCAGTTCAAGGACGTGGGCGCGATCCAGCAGGGAGCTCAATGGTTCCCGCTCCACGCCGGACCTCTCTCTGACCTCGCGCGGCCGGGCGATGGTGGGAGATGACTTGCCGTTCCACTCCATTCGAATTACCAAACAAAAAGCATGACCCCCCACGCTGTCTCTCGCCGTCGCTTTCTTCACACTGCTCTCGCCGGCAGTACTGTCCTGCAAGGCTCCCTCGTGGCTCAAGATTCCACCGGCGCGCGAGCGGATCAGTTTGCCGAGCCTGGCTGCGATCTCCCGCTCATCAACGATGCCGATGTGATCGTCTGCGGCGCTGGACCGGCAGGTGTAACCGCTGCCATTACTGCGGCGAGGGCCGGGGCGCGGGTGCGGCTGTTCGAGTGGCGGGGATGCCTCGGAGGTGTGTGGACGGCCGGGTTGTTGGGGTATTTTCTCGATTTCGACAAACCTGGTTTTGCGAAGGAATTGCGTGTGCAGCTCGACAAGCGGAATGCGCGGGCAAACTCTACGAGTGCGAGCAGCTTCTGCTACGATCCCGAGGCGCTGAAACTCCTGCTCGAGGAAATGTGCGTGGAAGCAGGGGTGAAGTTTCAATTCCACACCCGCGTGTCGGCCGCCTATCGCGAGGGGCGGCGGCTTTCCACGATCGTCACGGATTCGAAGTCTGGACGGCAGGCCTGGCGGGCGCCCGTGTTTATCGACACCACCGGGGATGGCGACCTGGGAGCGTTGGCCCGTTGCGCCTTCGAGATCGGGGAAGCTGCGGATTGCCCCTGCCAGCCGATGTCGCTGAACGCGTTGCTCATGGTCAAGGACGTGGAAGCATTGCGTGAGTACGTGCGTTTTGGTACGCCCAAGCCGGGCGAAAATTCCAAGGGTGACAAGAAGAAGCGGATTAAGGATGCGATCGTCAAATCGGGGAATTTCCCGTCCTACGCCGGTGCCACGATGTTTCATGTGCGCGGCAATCTTGTCTTTGCCATGCTCAACCAGGAGTTTGGGATCAAACCGTGGGATGCCGCGGAAATCACGACGGCGACAGTGCGCGCCCGGTCGGAGATGAACAAATTGGTGTCGGGGTTGCGCAGTCTTGGCGGCCCGTGGGAGGACGTTCAAATTGTCGCTACGGCCGAGCAGATCGGCGTGCGCGACGGTCGTCGGATTGCCGGACGATTTACCGTGACGAAAGAAGATTTGGTAAAGGGCGCGCGCTACGAAGACGGGGTGGTGCGGGCCACGTTCGATGTGGATGTGCATGCCACGACTGCGGACCTCAACCAAGGGACCGCGGCGACTCCTCACTCCTCAAATTTGAATATCAAGGTAGCGCCGTACGACATCCCGTTGCGGGCGATGATCGCGAAGGATGTCGATGGGCTGATGATGGCCGGCAGGTGCATCAGCGGTGATTTCATTTCCCATTCCAGCTATCGAGTCACGGGTAACGCTGTCGGCATGGGGGAAGGCGCGGGGGTGATCGCTGCTCTCGCGGCTCTAACAAAACGGTTCCCACATGACGTTCCGTGGAGTGAGGGCGCGGCAAAGCTTAAAGCGATGGGGCAGCGGGACGCTTGATCGAATCGAATCATCTCTCCGTCATCCGCCTCGCCCTTGCGGGTCTTCGCCACTGTCGTCTTTACGGGGGGAGGGGACCCGCAGGCGGCTTAGGCAGACTGTTTTAGGCGGCCTCAGCTTGCCGCATCGCCGCCTGAATATATTCAGTGAGCATGTCTCATCATAGATCGGATGTCGGTGTGCGGTCAAAGGCGGCGCATGTTCTGCTGTCTGTGATATTCGGATTTCCGTCGGGCCACCGCGACCGAGGCATGGGGGGCTGGGCATGGACGCTTCTGGGAAACCGAGCCGAACGGGGTGAACTGGAGCGCTTATGCGTCTACCTAAGCGTGCAGTGCATTTGAAAGGGTCTTCGCAGTCGCTCCGCCCGAGAACCCACGGAAATTGGAGGTCGTTGCCAGCACCCGCCGGTGCTGCCCTGCGGGCTGCCTGCGGCAGGCTATCTCGCTCCGCTCGGTTCGACTGCGCCCGTGATTGTCTCCACGGCACCACAGACTTCTCGCAAAGCCTCGAATCCCCGCTCCGCTCAGGATGACAAAGTGGGGGGACGGCGCTTGCGCTTTCCGTGACACGACAGCCTCTACGCCGCGTCTCGAGCGATCCCAAAACGGGTGGGCATGAGGAACGATGCCGGGCTATGGGGCGGCGGATTTGTTCTGGGTGGCGGCGTGGCGGATCCGCAGAACGAGCATTCCGGAATAGTACTCCGTCACGTACGCGTAGTCTCCGGCGATGTCGATGCTCTGGTAGCACCCGATGTTGTCCCACGCGGCGGCGTCCTGGTAGACGCCTTGTTGGAAGTGGTCGATCGGGCGGAGGTTTTTTGGATCGCGGATGTCGATGACTTGCAGGCCATCGTAATAGGCGGCGATGAAGGCGCGACCATCGGCGATCTGGATGTCGGAGCAGAAGCCGCTGAGCTCCAGGCTTGCGAGGCGGCGGGGGCGGGTGGGATCGGAGATGTCGACGGTGTTGAGCTGATGGCGGTTGAGGATGTAGATGATCGGGCCATCGGCGCGCAGGCCGCGGCCGAAGTAAAAGCCGCCTTCGTAATCGCCGGGAAGCGTGCCGGCGAGGGCGGGCTTGGCAGGGTCTTGAATGTCGACGATTTTCAGGGCCTCGCTGCTGGCGATGACGAGGTAGGGGTGAGCGGCGACGTCGGTGAGAAGGCATGTGCCGTTCGTAAATCCTGCTTCCCGGCATTCGCCGACGAGGGCGGGCTTTTCCGGGTCGCTGATATCGAAGACGCGGGCATAGCTGGGGGTGTAGAGGTACTTGTCGCGAAGCTGCGGATAGGCGGCGCCGAAGCGGCGATCGTCGTAGTTGCGGGGCGTCTGTTTGGGCAGAGGGAACTCGGTGAGGAGGCGCGGGTGCGCGGCATCGTGGACATCGGCGATGCGCAGGACGTAATCAGTATTACCCTGGTAGTAGAGCCGATCGCCAACGACCAGGCCGCTGGAGCTACCTTTGTTCGCCTTTTCGCCGGTGGCGCTTCCGGCGGAGAAAAGACGGCGGGTGCCGCCGACGATCTGCGGGTGGAGGGGATCCTTGGTGTCGACGAAGTAGATTCCGCCCCAGTTGTTGGAGACATAGACGCGGTCCTTGGTGGCCTGGATGCCGGTGAAGTCGCCGCCGGAAACGGCAAATTCGCCCAGTTCCTTGAGCCCGGCCTTGTCGGACGCGTCGAAGATTCTCACGCCCCAGAAATGGTCGGCAATGGCGACTCTTTCCTGTCCATCCCGGGTGAAGGCGGCGATGCTGCTGACGGTCTCGCCGCCATAGGTGCCTTCGTGGCGGGCTGGATCGACGTGACTGACGATGCGGGGATGGGTGGGATCGGCGATATCGATGACGGAGAGTTGGGCGCCGCCGACATAGAGGGTCCGGCCGGCGGCGGCGAGACGCCAGAGCGGCGACGGCATGGCGAGCGTGGCGATGACGGTGGGCTGGGGGGCCGCGAGGCGGATGACGAGTAACTCGTGAATCTGAGCCTTGCCTCCGCCGAAGTTGCGGGTGACGAAAGCGAGGTCACCCTGTGCGCAGACGGAGACGGCCCCTTTGATCGGGATGCCGGTGAGGCGTTGCGGGGTGGAAAGAGTGGAAGCGTCCCAGACTTCCAGGCCTTCGGCGTTGGTCCCGAGGAGATAGCGGTGCGCCTCGTGGCGATGGAGGGTGAATTCGCTGCCGATGCCCGGGACTTTTCCCGCGATTTGGGGATGGGCTGGATCGGCAAGTCCAGCGAGGATGATTCCTTCCTTGGTGCACAGGCCCAGCGCGTCGCCCTCGACGGCGGCGGCGGTGCAGCGCGTCAACCCGATGACGGAGCCGGCGAGCTTGGGGTTGGATGGATCCGCGACGTCGAAGATGGTGCAGGCCTCGTAGTTATTAGTCACGTAGGCGTGGGTGCCGCGCAGGGCGGCCCCGTGGCAAAAGCCACCGGTGGCGCTGACGCTCCGCATGCGCATGTGGGCTGGATCGCGGGCGTCGATGGCGGTGAAGTTCCATCCTTCGTCGGCCGCGAGATAGACGGTGGCGCCATCTTCGGAGACGCGAACGACATCGGGAATGCCCATTGGGACCTTGACGTGGGAAACCAATTCGATGGGCCCCTCGTTCGCCGGCGGGGGTTCGCCGGGAACCAACTTCATCGTGCGGAGAAAACCGGAATCCGCGACGCGGATTGTGGGCGGCGCATCAGCCGGGCCCGGGAGCACCGTGGCGCTGGTGCAGCGAATGTCGCGGGCGTGATATTGGCCGACCAGGCGCGGATTCGCGGCATCCCGAACATCGATGGCGGACAGTCCATAGACGCCGTCGGCGAGGACGGCGATCTGGCCGGCGAGGTCGACGGTGTGTGCATTGGGGGTGTGATAGTGGGCCAGCGCGGTGGGCCGCTTGGGATCGCTGACGTCGAGGATGTAGAGCCCATTGTCGAGATCGGCGAGGTAGGCCTTGTGATCGCGCACTTTGACGTCCGCGACCGACATCCGTCCGATGTCGAGATCATAGTAATGGCCAAGAAGGAGGGGTTTGGCCGGGTCCGACACGTCCATGATCCGCAGGCCGTCGCGTCCCGTGGCGAGGTAGGCCAGGTTTTCCTGGATCAGGACGCCGCGCAGTTTTACGCGCTCGCGCCACGATGGTTCGACGGCGGCGAGGACGGTCGTCAGCAGAACATCCTGGTCCGCGGCAGGCGGGGGCGTCTCTGGGCCGCTGGTCGCGAACCACGAGAGCTTGTCGGGCGCGAACTGCGCGATCGCGGCGGCAGCGATCCCACGGGTGGGGTCGGTGAGCACGAGGCGGCCGCCGGCGGCGGCCATGGCGACGGGGCCGATGTTGACCAGTGGGCCCAGCGAGGGCTGGGCGGGATCAGACAGGTCCATCGGCAGGAGGCTCGTGGAGGTCGCGAGAAATCCGGTGTTTCCGTCGACGGCGATGGCACTGATCTCGCCGCCAGCGGGCAACGTTCGCGCGACACGTGGCACGAGCGGATCGTTGAGATCGATGATGTGGAGATCGCTGCCACTGGCGATATAGGCATAAGCTCCGGTGCGATCGACGGACAAGGCGCCGGCGGTGGCGCCCACTTCGCACGTGGCGACGTAGGAAGGGGCCGACGGGTCGGCGAGGCTGAAGATGTGCAGCGTGCCCGTTCCGTGGCCGGCGGCGTCGCCATGGGTGCCGGTGACCAACGCGAGCCCGTGTGAAATCGCGATATGCGCGGGAGTAAACTTGTTCGCCCTTCCCTTCGGCAGAGCGGGAAGGCGCGGGAGCGCGGTGGTGGCCGTGACGTGTTCGCGCCCTGGTTCGGAAAAATCCACGATGGCAATGGAAGTGTCACTCCCGGGATAGGACGAGGCGTGCTTTCCGCCCAACAGGCAAACGTGGGAAGCATCCAGCGCAACGATATCGGACACGACACCGTCGAGCAGACATTCGCCGGCGAGCAGCGGCTTGGCGGGGGCGGAGATGTCGATGCGGAGGATCTTGGGGCGGCTGATGTCGTACCCTTTGCTCTGCGTGAGAAGAAACGCGAAATTACCCGAGACGGCGATGGCGGTGGCGCGGCCGCGGTATTCGTGGATCGATTCGCGATCGATCGCGTCACGGCCGATGTTGCCGGTGATGAAGCGACCGAGTTGCTTGGGCGCACTCGAACCGATGTCCAGGATGACGAGGCCGCCTTCGCCGTTAGCAAGGTAGGCGCGATTGCCGACGAGTTGCAGGGCGTAGGGATGGCCGTAGGGGAGAGGCTCCCGGCTGGTCTCCGTGAATTGCAGGTATTCGGCGCGGGCTTCGGCTCGTGCGGTGGGCGCTGGGCACGCGGCAAGCCAGAAGGTGATCGCAGAGATCCAGACGATGACGAAACTGCGGGGGGGATGATACGGCATGGTGTGCTGATCCCAACATGGCCAGCGGTCCGTGGAAAGTGCGATTGACACGTTGAGAACCTTGACAAGCGGCGCAAATACCAAAGCATCATCAAGGAATGAGTTCGGAACGCGGAACGGTGAATCCAAAGCAGCCTGACGCGGATTCATTTTCCGTGGGCGCGCATACGTCCAGCAGTTGTTCCACATCCGTAGAAGGCGCTACGGAACAGGAACTTCTCATTTTTACCCTCGAGGGACAGCGCTACGGTTTGGCGTTGCAGGTGGTCGAACGGATCGTCCGCGCGGCGGAGATCACGCCGCTGCCAAAGGCGCCCGCGGTGGTGCTGGGCGTGTTGGAGGTCGAGGGGACGATCCTGCCGGTGCTCAGCATGCGCCGGCGGTTCCGGCTTGCCGAGCGGGAGGTGAGGATTACGGATCAGTTTTTGATTGCGCGCACGGAGCGGCGGGCTGTGGTGCTGGTGATGGATGAAGCTCACGGGGTGCGGAAGATTTCCAGGGACAAGATCACGCGCGCGGCGGGCGTGGTGCCTGGCTTCGAGCACATCGAGGGCGTGGCGGCGCTGGCGGATGGGCTGGCGCTGATCCATGACCTGGAGAAGTTTCTGTCGCTGGATGAAGCGGTGGCGCTCGATGAAGCGATGAAGAAGGAGGAGGGAGAAGGCCATGGGAACTAGCGTGGCGCCGGACGAGATGCTCTCCCGCGTGAGTGCGCGGATCGTGGAAACGATGGGGCTTCATTTTCCGCCGGAGCGCTGGAGTGATTTGCGGCGGGGTTTGTCCAGGGCGGCCGCGGAACTCGGGTTTGCCAATGCGGAGACGTGCGGGGAGTGGCTTTCCTCGGCCGCGCCGACCAAGGCGCAATGGCAGGTGCTGGCGAGCCAGTTGACCGTGGGGGAGACCTATTTTTTCCGGGAGCCGAAAACCTTTGAAGTGCTCACGACCAGCGTGCTGCCGGAACTGATCCTGCTGCGGCGGCGGACTGGGGAACGGCGATTGCGGCTGTGGAGCGCGGCTTGTTGCACCGGGGAAGAAGCGTACTCGCTCGCGATTCTGCTCTCGCAGGTCATCCCGGACCTGGCGGACTGGCGAGTGACGATCCTGGCGACGGATATCAATGATGGATTCCTGAAAAAGGCGGCTGCCGGGGTCTATGGCGAGTGGTCCTTTCGCGACGCACCGCCGGGTTACAAGGAGCGGTACTTTCGCCGCACCCCGGAAGGGCGCTACGCGATCCTGCCGGAAATCAAGCAGCGCGTGACCTTCGCGCACCTGAATCTGGTGGAGGATGTGTTCCCTTCGCTGACGACGGATACGAACGCGATGGACCTCATCTTCTGCCGGAATGTGATGATGTATTTCGCGCTGCCGCAGATGCGGAAGGTGGTGGGCAATTTGCGACGCTCGCTGGTCGACGGCGGGTGGCTGGTCGTCAGTCCCAGCGAGGTATCGCAAGCGATGTTTCCGGGATTCAAGATCCAGAATTTCCCCGGAGTTATTCTCTACCGGCGGGGCGATGAGAACGCGCACTTGCAGCAGGCCTGGCAGCCTTCGGTGACGGAGTCAGAGGTTTTCATTGCGCCGCCGATCGAAGAACTCGCCCCCTGGCAGCCTCCGGAGCCTTCGCCCGTCTTCACCGCGGAGGCATCGACCGGAAGCGTCCTGTCCTCGTCGCCGGCGGCGATCGCGACGCAGTTCTACCAGGACGGACGTTACGCGGACGCCTCGGATACGTTGCTGAACGCATCGCCGCCACCGAGCGCGCCGGAAGAGTACTCGCTCCTGGCCCGAGCGCTGGCGAATCAAGGTCAACTTCGCGACGCGCTGGCGTGGTGCGACCGGTGGCTGGCGGCGGACAAACTCGACGCCTCGGGGCACTATTTGCGGGCTGTGGTGGTGCAGGAACTCGGCGATGATGGCCAGGCGCGGCTGGCGCTTCAACGGGCGATCTATTTGCGACCGGAACTGGTGCTCGCGCACTTCGCGCTCGGCAATCTCGCCCGGGCCGGCGGAGCAGCCCGGGAAGGGGATCGACATTTCGCCAATGCCCTGCGTCTCCTCCGGGACCGCCCCGCGGGCGAGGCCCTGCCGGAGTCGGACGGCCTCACGGCCGGGCGCCTCACGGAAATCATCACCTCCCTTCTCGCGATCGAAGCCACGCCATGACGAACGAGACTGATGATCCCGGGCAGATTCTGCGCGCGCGGGCCCGCGCGCTGGCGCGCACCCAGGAGACCGTGCCGGACGCCGGGGCGATGCTCGATGTCCTCGAGTTCCACCTGGCCAAGGAACGATACGCGGTGGAAAATCGGTACGTGCGGGAAGTCTGCACGCTCAAGGAACTGACGCCGCTGCCCTGCACTCCGCCGTTCGTGCGCGGAATCGTCAATGTGCGGGGCCGCATTCTGCCGGTGCTGGATCTGAAGAAGTTTTTCGACCTGCCGGAACAGGGATTGACCGACCTGCACCGGATCATTCTCGTGCGAGGCCACGGGCTGGAATTGGGATTGCTCGCGGATGGCGTGGTGAGCGTGCGGGCCCTCCCGGCGGCGAGCCTGCAATCCTCGTTGCCGACCCTGACCGGAATCCGCAGCGATTACTTGAAAGGCGTGACCGTCGATCGCCTCGTGGTCCTCGATCTCGGGCGGATCCTCGCCGATCCGAAAATCATCGTGCACGACGAGGCAGGCATTTAGACCTCGCCACCAACGACTCACCCACAGAACACACCCCTATGACGAAACTGAATGTCGGAACGAAGCTCGGGCTCGGATTCGGCCTGGCCCTGGCGATCCTCGTGATCATCGGCGCCGTGGCCTACCAGAGCATCGAGAAGCTAACGTCCACGGCGGGGTTGGTATCCCGCAGTCACGAAGTCCTGAGTCTGCTCGAATCCGTGCTTTCGACGATCAAGGACGCCGAGACTGGCCAGCGGGGATACCTGCTCGTGGGCGAAGACCGCTACCTGGAGCCGTACCTCGCCGCGCAAAAGCTGATCGACCAGGAAATCAAACAGCTCCGGGATCTGACCGTCGACAACGCGCATCAACAGCACCGGTTGGACATTCTGGAACCTCTCATTCGGGGGAAGGAAGGGAAATTCGCCGAACTCGAAGAGACGATTACGGTGCGCAAGGATCCGTCGAAGGGTATCGAGGCCGCTCTGCAAATTGTGCGAACGGATCGAGGCAAGCAGGTCATGGACGACATCCGGAAAACCATCGCCGAAATGAAGAGCGAGGCAGGGTCGATCCTGAAAGGACGAACGTTGGAGGCAGAGACCAGTGCGCGCAACGCGACGCTGACCATCCTCTACGGGACACTCGCCGCCTTTGTTTTCCTGGCCCTGGCTGGCTACATCATCACCGGTAATATCGCCAATCCGCTCCGGGAAATCTCCGCAAACGCCGAGCGGATCGCGGTGGGCGACCTGAGCGTGACCATGGCCAGCACCGATCGTGGAGATGAGGTAGGAGTGCTGGCGCAGACATTCTCGCGGATGACCGATTCGCTGCGGGGGATTGCTGGAGCGGCGGGACGAATCGCGGAAGGCGATCTGCGGAGCAAAGTGCAGCCGCAATCGTCGAAGGATGTGCTCGGCAACGCGTTCGCGGCGATGGTGGAGAACTTGCAGCGGCTGACCGCGGACCTGACGGAAGGGGTCAACGTCCTGAGCACGTCCGCCAATGAAATCTCGACCTCGACGTCGCAACTGGCGACGAGCGCGACCGAGTCGGCGGCGGCGGTGAGCGAGACGACGACGACCGTGGAGGAGGTGCGGCAGACGGCGCAGATGGCGAGCCAGAAGGCGAAGGCCGTTTCGGAGAGCGCGCAGAAGGCGGCGCAGATTTCGCAAAGCGGACGGAAATCCACCGAAGATGTGGGAGCGGGTATGAACCGCATCCGGCAGCAGATGGACGCCATCGCCACGAGCATGGGACGACTGAGCGAGCAGAGTTCGACGATCGGGCAGATCATCGCGACGGTGGAGGACCTGGCGGCGCAATCCAATCTGCTGGCGGTGAATGCGGCGATCGAGGCGGCCAAGGCGGGTGAACATGGGAGGGGCTTCGGCGTGGTGGCGCAGGAGGTGAAAAGCCTGGCCGAGCAGTCCCGGCAGGCGACCAACCAGGTGCGGACGATCCTGAGCGACATCCAAAAGGCCACGACTTCAGCGGTGCTGGCGACGGAGCAGGGGAGCAAGGCAGTGGAAGCGGGCACCCGGCAAACGGAGGCGGCCGCGGAGTCGATTCAGGCGCTGACTGCGAGCGTGAGCGAGGCGGCCCAGGCGGCGACCCAGATCGCCGCGTCGAGCCAGCAGCAGTTGGTCGGTGTGGATCAGGTGGCGACGGCGATGGAAAACATCAAGCAAGCGAGTTCGCAGAATGTGGCGAGCGCCAAGCAACTGGAGACCGCGGCGCACAACCTCAATGGGCTCGGCCAGCGGCTGAAACAGATGGTCGAGCGCTACAAAGTCTGAGCAGCCGATGCCTGACGAAGACGATTTTCTGGAATCCCTGCGAGCTACCTTTAAGGTGGAGGCGGAAGAACATTTGCAGGCGATCGCGGCCGGCTTGCTGGAGCTGGAAAAGACGGCCGAGCCGGGCGCGCAGCGCCGGATCGTCGAGGTGGTCTTTCGCGCCGCGCACAGTCTCAAGGGGGCGGCGCGCGCCGTCAATTTCTCGGAAATCGAAACGATCTGCCAATCGATGGAGGATGTTTTTGCCTCGTGGAAACGGCAGGATGCGGCGCCTTCACCCGCGGTTCTGGATTCGCTCCACCGCACGCTGGACGCCGCGTCGCGGGTGATGGCTGGACCGGCAGTCAGCCCGCAGTCCCCGGATCCGATGCGTTCGCAATCCGCGCCGGTGGTTACCACTCCGCCAGCCGCGTCCGCCGCGTCTCGACCTGCCGTGGAGCTACGCGAAGACGCAGGGGCGCCAGCGGAAGTCATTCCGCCAGCCGCGCCGACGGCGGTCGACACGGTGCGCATCGCGGTGGCGAAGCTGGACGCACGTCTGCTCGAGGCGGAAGAAATGCTCACGGCGAAATTGACGACGGGAGAGAGGGCGTCGGACCTGGCCGCCGTGGTCGGCCGGTTCGAGGAATGGCGCCTGGAATGGGGAAAAGTGCAACCGGATGTGCGGAGCCTGCGTCAGACCTTCGAGCGAGCGGGCGCATCCGGTGTGGCCGCCCCACCAGGCCTGGCGCGGCTCCTGGATTTTTTCGACTGGAGCCACGACTACCTGCACGCGCTGGAAGACAAAGCGGCTGGCTTGCGGCGCACGGCGGAGCAGGATCATCTGGTGATCGGGAAACTCGTGGACGACCTGCTCGAGGATTCCAAGAAGCTGCTCATGCTGCCGTTGTCGACCATGGGCTCATTTTTTCCGAAGCTGGTGCGGGACCTCACCCGGGATCAACGGAAGGAAGCGGACCTCGTGATTCGCGGGGAAGAGGTGGAGATCGACAAGCGGATCCTGGAGGAGATGAAAGACCCGCTGATCCACCTGCTGCGCAATTGCATCGACCACGGGGTGGAACTGCCCGCGGAGCGCCAGCGTGCGGGCAAGCCGGCCCGGGCGACGATCACGCTCGCGGTGTCGCCCGTGAACGGCAGCAAGGTGGAACTGCTCGTCTCCGACGATGGCGCGGGCATCGACGCGGACAAGGTGAAAGCATCCGCCATCAAGCACGGACGGATCACCGCCGAGGAGGCGCGGCAAATGAGCGGCGCGGCGGCGCTGGACCTCGTGTTTCAATCCGACGTCTCGACCAGCCCGATCATCACGCAGCTTTCAGGGCGCGGCCTGGGACTGGCGATCGTGCGGGAGAAAGCGGAAAAACTTGGCGGACGTGTCTCGGTGGAAAGCCGGCCTGAGGCGGGCACAACGGTCCGGATCACCCTGCCCATCGCTCTGGCCACATTTCGAGGCATCATCGTCGAGGCCGCCAATCGAGTATTCGTGATTCCGACGACGCAGGTGGAGCGTGTGGGGCGATTCAAGGCGGCGGACGTGCAAACCGTGGAGGGTCACGAGACGCTGGCGCTCGACGGGCGGGCGACGTCGCTCGTCTGGTTGGCGGAGGTCCTGGAACTGCCGGAAGCGGAGCGCCCGAGCGACGCGGCGGCTGCGACCCCGGTGGTGCTCCTCGGCACGGGCGATCAGCGGGTGGCCTTTGCCATCGACCTGGTGCGGGGCGAGCAGGAGGTGCTGGTGAAGCCATTGAGCAAGCCGCGCTCGCGCGTGCGCAATATCGCCGGCGCGACCGTGCTCGGATCCGGCCAGGTCGCGCCGATCCTGAACGTGTTCGATCTGCTCAAGTCCGCGCGGAAGGCTGGCCGCCCCCCGGAGCGGAGTGTCGCGGAACGGACGACCGCCGCGGAGGCAAAGTCGATCCTGGTCAGCGAGGATTCGATCACGTCGCGCATGTTGTTGAAGGGGATCCTCGAGTCGGCTGGATACCGGGTGAAAACCACCGTGGACGGGATGGAAGCCTTTACGGCGCTGCGCGCGGAGCGATTCGATCTCCTCGTCTCCGACGTCGAGATGCCTCGCTTGAACGGTTTTGATCTGACGGCGCGGATTCGCGGGGACCGGAAGCTGGCGGATCTGCCGGTGATCCTGGTGACGGCGCTGGAAACGCGCGAAGACCGCGAACGCGGCATCGATGTCGGTGCGAACGCCTACCTGGTGAAGAGCAACTTCGATCAAAGCAACCTCCTGGAGGCCGTGCGGCGATTGATCTGAGAATGAATCCGCTCCCATGAAGGATGGCATCATCAAAGTGCTGGTGGCCGACGACTCGAAAGTGGCGCGAATGCTCCTCGTTCATCTCCTTGAAGCGGATCCGAAGATGCGGATTTTGGGCGTGGTGAACGATGGCCAGGCGGCTGTCGATTTTCTTCAGGAGCGAAAGCCCGACGTGCTGCTGATGGACCTCCACATGCCGGGATTGGACGGGTTCGAGGCCACGCGGCGCATCATGGAGACGTGCCCGCTGCCGATCGTGATCTGCACGGCGACGATGAACGCGCGGGAAGTGGCTTTTACCTTTCGCTCGCTGGAAGCGGGCGCCGTGGCTTGTGTGGAAAAGCCGGTGTCCCGCCAGCACCCGGACTACGAAGCGCTGGCCGCCAATCTGGTGCAAACCGTGAGGCTGATGTCCGAGGTGAAAGTGGTGCGGCGCTGGCCGCGGACGCGCGCTGGGGCACCCGCCGAAGAGGCGTCCGCCGACATTGCGGCCAAGCCATCGCCGGCCGGCGTGCGCCTCATCGGGATGGGCGCGTCGACGGGCGGTCCGCCGGTGCTGCAAACGATCCTCGCCGGATTGCCAAAGGGTTTTCCCGTGCCGGTGCTCATCGTGCAACATATCGCGCACGGATTCCTGCCGGGGCTCGTCGAGTGGCTGAACCAGACGACCGGCTGGCAGGTGCAAATCGCGGGACATGCGATGATTCCGCTGCCCGGCCATGCCTATCTCGCGCCGGATGATTTTCACATGGGAGTCGCGCCCAGCGGACGCATTATCCTGAGCCGGGAAGAAGCCATCGGCGGGTTGCGTCCCGCAGTTGCGTTCCTCTTTCGCACGCTGGCCGAAGTGTGCGGCGCGCAAGCGGTGGGCGTCATCCTCACCGGGATGGGACGGGATGGCGCCACGGAGTTGAAACTGATGCGCGATGCCGGCGCGGAGACCATCGCCCAGTCGCGCGAATCGTCGGTGATCCACGGCATGCCCGGCGAGGCGATCGCCCTGGGTGGTGCGTCGCACGTCCTGGCGACCGACAAAATCGCCGGCGCGCTGGCGATGCTGGTCCAGCGGCAGGCCACAGCCAGAGAAAGCGAAACATGAGCACCGTCAACCGACCGGATGGCTCGCCGCTGGAAATTCTGATTGCGGAGGACAGCCGCACGCAAGCCCAGCGGCTCCAGCACATTCTCCAACAGCAAGGGTATGCGGTGACCGTCGCGGCGAACGGCCGGCTGGCCCTGGAGGCGGCGAAACGTCGCAAGCCGTCCCTCGTGATCAGCGATGTGGTCATGCCGGAGATGGACGGCTACGAACTATGCCACAGTATCAAGTTCGACCCGGGGTTGGCCGACGTCCCGGTGATCCTCGTGACGACCATGTCCGACCCGAAGGACGTGATCCGCGGGTTGGAGTGCCGGGCGGACAACTTCATCCTCAAGCCGTACGACGAACGGTATCTGCTGGGCCGTCTGCAATATGTGCTGGTGAATCGGGAGATGCGGCAGACCGAACAGCCGGGGATGGGGCTGGAGATTTTCTTCAACGGGCAGAGGCATTTCATCACCGCCGATCGTCTGCAGATCCTGAACCTGCTGCTTTCCACCTATGATGCGGCAATCCAACGGAACAAGGAACTGAGCAGCACGCAGACGCAACTGCGGGAAGCGAACGCGCAGTTGCAGGGCCTCACGCTGGATCTCGAGGAACGCGTGGAATTGCGGACCGATGAATTGGCTCGCTCGAATCGGTCGCTGCAGGAAGAGATCGCGGTGCGCCGGCAGGCCGAAGACACGCTGCAGGCGCAATTGGCCCGGCTCAATCTGCTCAGCCGGACGACGCGGGCGATTAGCGAGCGGCAGGATCTGCGCAGTATTTTCCAGGTGGTCGTGCGGAGCCTGGAGGAGGACATGCCGATCGATTTCTGCTGCGTGTGTCTGCGGGAACTGCCTGAAGCGGCGCTGACGGTGGCGTGCGTCGGCGCCCGGAGCGCGCCGTTGGCGATGGAACTGGCCTTGACCGACCGCGCGCAAATCGCCATCGATCAAAATGGGCTCGCGCGCTGCATCCAAGGCCACCTGGTGTATGAGCCCGACACGGCCCAAGTGCCCTTTCCATTTCCCCAGCGGCTCGCCCAAGGCGGCCTGCGCTCGCTGGTGGCCGCGCCGCTGCTCGTGGAGGGGCAGGTTTTCGGGGTTCTGGTGGCCGCCCGCACCGCGGCGAACAGCTTCAGCAGCGGGGAATGCGAGTTTTTGCGCCAGCTCAGCGAACACGTGGCGCTGGCCTCGAACCAGGCGGAACTGCTGACCGCGCTCCAGCAGGCTTACGACGACCTGCGCAAGTCGCAGCAGGCCGTGATGCAGCAGGAGCGGTTGCGCGCGCTCGGGCAAATGGCGAGCGGCATTGCCCACGATATCAACAACGCGATTTCTCCCGTGGCGCTCTATACGGAATCGCTGCTGGAGAAGGAGCCGGGCCTCAGCGAGCGGGCGCGCAATTATTTGCAGACCATTCAACATGCGATCGATGACGTCGCCGAAACGGTGAGCCGGATGCGAGAATTCAACCGGCAGCGCGAACCGCAACTAGCGACGACGCCGGTCGCGATGAACCGGCTGATTCAGCAGGTGCTGGATTTGACGAAGGCCCGCTGGAATGACATGCCGCAGGAACGTGGAGGGATGATCCATTTGAAGACGGAGTGGGAATCCGATCTGCCGTCCATCCTGGGAGTGGAAAGCGAGATTCGCGACGCGCTGACCAATCTCATCTTGAACGCGGTGGACGCGATGCCCACGGAAGGGACGCTGACCCTGCGGACCCGCGTGGCCCCGGTCTCTAGCATGACCAGCGACGAGAAGGGGCGTCCGGCAGGGCCCGCGTCGCGAAGTATCTTTGTGGAGGTTTCCGATACCGGCGTCGGGATGGACGAAGACACGCGCCGCCGCTGCCTGGAGCCATTTTTCACGACCAAGGGAGAGCGTGGGACCGGTCTCGGGCTGGCGATGGTCTACGGGATGGTGCAGCGCCACGGGGCGAATATCGAAATCGAAAGCGCCCCCGGCGAGGGAACGACGATGCGGCTGATGTTTCCGGTAACCGATGCTCCCGCGAGTCCGTCGATCCTCACGCCGAATATTGCGGCAGTGGCATCGCCCTTGCGTCTGCTGATCGTGGACGACGATCCGCTGCTCATCAAATCGCTGCGCGACACGCTCGCCGGAGAGGGGCACACGGTCAGCGCTGCCGACGGGGGTCAGGTCGGCATCGACGCATTTCGCGGTGCGGTGGAACGCGGGGAACCCTTTGACGTGGTGATCACGGACCTGGGCATGCCGTACGTCGATGGCCGCAAGGTGTCCGCCGCGGTCAAGGCCCTTTCACCGACGACCCCGGTGCTCATGCTGACTGGCTGGGGCCAGCGACTAGTGGCAGAGGGAGACGTTCCGCCGCACGTGGATCACGTGCTGAGCAAGCCGCCCAAGCTGCGAGAACTTCGGGAAGCGCTCGACACACTGACGAAGGACCATGCCTGACACGGCCCCCTCGCGCATCCTCATTGTGGACGACGAAGTGCGGCAGATGACCGCGCTATGTGACACGCTGCGCGATCAGGAATACGACGTCACTGGATTTGCCAGCAGCACGGCCGCGCTGGCCGCTTTGCGCGGGAAAAAATTCGATCTCCTGCTGACGGATCTGATGATGCCGGAGATGGACGGCATCTCGCTGCTGCGGGCCGCGCACGAAGTGGATCCCGACTTGGTGGGAGTCTTGATGACCGGCCAGGGCACGATCGACACCGCCGTGGAAGCGATGAAAGCGGGGGCGCTCGACTATATCCTGAAGCCCTTCAAGCTGAGCGCGGTGCTGCCGGTGCTGGCGCGGGCGCTGACCCTGCGCCGGCTGCGCCTGGAAAACGCCGCACTCGAGCGCAGCGTGCGCGAGCGTACGGCGGAACTGGAGGTGGCCAACCGGGAACTTCAAGCGGCGAACAAGGAACTCGAAGCGTTCTCATATTCGGTGTCCCATGACCTGCGAACGCCGCTGCGGCACATCGATGGGTTTTCGCAAATCCTGGCCGAAGGCCACGCCGCGGAGCTGTCACCGCCCGCCCAGCGGCTGCTGCAAAAGGTGCGCGACGGGGCGAAGCGGCTCGGACATTTGATCGATGAATTGCTGAATTTCTCACGGTTCAGCCGACAGCCGCTCGTGGCGAGAAGGGTGAGCGTGAGCCAGTTGGTGCAGGCAGTCCTGGACGAACTCGAACCCGAGCGCGAAGGCCGGCAGGTGGAGCTGCGACTGGGCGATTTGCCGGATTGCCTCGGGGACGTCGCGCTCTTGAAACAGGTCTTCATCAACTTGCTGTCGAACGCGCAAAAATTCACCCGCCAGCGCGAACGGGCGCTGATCGAAGTCGGATGCGAGGAGCGCGCCGGCGAGTTGGTGTGCTCGGTGCGGGACAACGGCGCCGGCTTCGACATGAAATACGCCAGCCGACTTTTCGGGGTCTTTCAGCGGCTGCACTCGGATAGTGAATTCGAAGGAACGGGGGTCGGATTGTCCATCGTGCAACGAATCATCCACCGGCATGGGGGGCGGATCTGGGTGGATGCAGAACTGGACAAGGGGGCGTGCTTTCAGTTTACGCTGCCGCCTGCGCCGGCGGAACCAAAGGCCAGCGGCGCTTGATCGCGGGCCAGCCGCGCCGCGCAGTTTCGCGGGCCGAGATGCCGATGCGCAGGTGTTTCCTCACGTCACAAATTCGCGGCGCGGCACCGGACAGACGCCCGGCGGCGGCGACCATTTTGTGCCCGGCGTGCGAATCCGAGTTATGAGACCAAAATCTCCCATGCCAAACGATGATGACGATATCTCCCCTGAGGAAATGAATGACGCGACGGACGAAACGCCTACGGACATGACTGCGCCTGAGGTGAATCCGGAGACAAAGGAACTGGTCGAGTGGGACGAGGCGCCGGAGGTCACGGGGCATGCCGTCTCGAAGGTCCTGCCGGAGGATGAGACGTCTGCCGCGGAACAGTTGGTTTTTGAAGGAACGGATGAGGCGGAGCGGGATCGGCGGATGGCGGCGGCTGATCCTGATTTCGAGCCGTAGAGAGCGGCGGCTGGAAGATTGGAAGCGGCTTGCCGCCGCTTGGGGGCGGAAAAGCGGCAGGATGCCGCTTCTACTTTTGTGGGCCGTGCGTCCGGTGAAGAAGCGATAACCGGTGGGGGTGCAACAGATTATTTTTACGGTGTTTTGTCCCGAGGTGTGTTGCGTTTGTGCGCAATAATACGGACGTCCAAAAGTGGGAGACGGCGCAAACTAACAGATTGAAAAACAAGCGTGCATCCTCTTCGTGGGTGAATTGCGATAGATTCTGGAATTGCACCGCCTAGTCCAGCGGTGGATAAATTCTCTTACTATGGCCAAGCCCGTCGCTCCCAACGCCGTTCGCCCAGAAGCTCAACGCAGCGCAGTCCCTCAAAACTCCGAAGGGAAAGAAAAGCCCAAGGATGCGGATGGAGGACAAAGGGAGTTGGAACTATTGAGCGCTCTGCTGGCGTTCCGCAGTGGTGACTTTTCGACGCGGCTGCCCGCGGGTTGGACGGGAGTGCAGGGCAAGATCGCCGATGCTTTCAACGACGTGCTTATCATGAGCGAGCGTCGGGCGAGCGAAGCGGAGCGGGTGTCGCGGGTGGTGGGCAAGGAGGGACGTTTGCGTCAACGCATGGCCGTGACGGGAATGGTCGGCGGTTGGGCGGCGGAGGTCGAGGCGCTGAATACCTTGATGGACGATCTGGTGCGGCCGACGACTGAAGTGACGCGCGCGATCGGCGGCGTGGCGAAGGGCGATCTCGGGCAGTCGATGGCGCTGGAGGTGGATGGTCGTCCGCTCGAAGGTGAGTTTCTGCATTCGGCCAAGTTGGTGAATCGAATGATTGATCAACTTTCCGTGTTCACGTCCGAAGTGACGCGCGTGGCGCGCGAGGTCGGGACGGAGGGTAAACTCGGCGGCCAGGCCCAGGTGAAAGGCGTCTCGGGAGTGTGGAAGGATTTGACCGAAAGCGTGAACCAGATGGCGGGCAACTTGACGGCGCAGGTGCGGAACATCGTGGACGTGACCATTGCCGTGGCGGCGGGTGACCTGTCGAAAAAGATCACGGTCGATGTGCGCGGAGAAATCTTGCAGCTCAAGGAAGCGATCAACACGATGGTGGACCAGTTGCGCTCGTTTGCGTCGGAAGTGACGCGCGTGGCGCGCGAAGTGGGCACGGAAGGCCGGCTGGGTGGCCAGGCGGTGGTGCCGGGTGTGGCCGGGACGTGGAAGGATCTGACCGATTCGGTGAACGCGATGGCGTCAAATTTGACGGCCCAGGTGCGCAATATTGCGGCCGTGACGACAGCGGTGGCGCGCGGCGACCTTTCGCGCAAGATCACGGTGGACGTGAAGGGCAGATCGGAAGAGCGTCGTGTAGGGAAAGAGTGTTGCGGTCAG
>JBBRPL010000043.1:0-59537 GCA_038228205.1 Chthoniobacterales bacterium | reverse complement strand
TACCTTGGTCAACATAACAAGGAGCCCAAGCCATTCATCTGGACAGCCACCGCCAAAGACATCTTGTCCAAGGTCACACGCGCCCGCAAAAAGCTCGCGAACCGCAAAACGTTACGCTAATTGCGCCGCACTACACTAGGAACCAATACAATTGTATTGGTTTTCAGTGCTTTCACTACCTCCGCGGCGCTCATAATCTTGCGAGCGCCGCGTTGCTTTGGAGTATCCCTAAGCGCGAGCCCCGATCTCCTTAATCTCGAATCGTTCGAGAGCGGCTCGGACCTTGGCCAAGTCATATCGCTTGGTCTTGTAGCCAAGGGAGATGACCGGGATTTTCCGATGCTGGGTGAGGGTGCGGATGGTGCGAACGTCGAGACCGATCTCGGCGGCGAGTGCCTTGTTGTCGAGGAGTTTCATGGGTTATTGTGCGACACTATACCTTACCAAATGGGCGGTTGGTTGGATGGGGCGAAGATTTTTTAAGAATTCGTCACAACCCGACTATTCCACGCCCAATCCCCGGTTGGCCCATCGGACCGAAAATAGCCCCCCCGAATTATTTTTCGGGCGCGATCTGCCAGAACTCCGCGGCAGTCGCCGGCTTCACAAGCTGGCGGTAGTGGCCGAAGATCATATCGGCGTCACGGTGCCCCATTTCCAAGGCCAGGGTGGCGACATCGTTAAAATGCGCGATGTGATAGCTTGCGAAACTGTGGCGCAACGCATCGGGCGGCCATTCCTGCACCGCGGCGGCTGTCCGCGCGGCGATCAGGCGCTTGCGAAGGTTGGGACGGCACACGCGGCCTTTCTGTGCGCGGAAGGGCGCAATCCACGCGGCGAGGTTCGGCTGGATCTTGATAAAGCGGCGACTCGATGACTTCGCCTTTTTTGCCGTCACCTCGATAAGCCCCTCGTCAAAATGAATTTGGCTCCAATCCAGACGCTTCAACTCGGCCGGGCGCACGCCGGCAAAGCAACCGATGGCGAGGTATGGCAGGACATCCGGCGTAGCTGCGGCCATGAGTCGGGCAACTTCGGAAATTCCGAGGATGCCGGGGGCTTCATCCACCTTTTTAGCCTTGGTCGTCTTGTCGGCTGGGTTGTCCGTCGCGTACCCGCGTTGCGCCGCAAAGTTGAACATCGTGATGGCCACCCGGCGAAAATTATTGCGGCTCTGAGGGGAGAGGTTCAGCGAGCGTAGCCAGTCGTCTATCTCCGCACCCGTGATCGTCGCCACCAATGCCCCGTTAAACGCGCTGGCGAACCGTCCGAGGCGCAAGCGAAGGTCTTCCAGGTAGGGACGGCTCGCCCCATCGGCCTTTTTCGCGGCGATCAACTCAGGGACCAACTGTTCAGCGGTGCAGCTTTTGGAAGAGACGCGCAAAAATTTCGCGTAGTGGTCCGTGGCATCGCGGATCGTTTTGCCGAACGGCGCCAGGATGTCCGCACACTCGCCGGCCATGATGCGGAGCGCGGTCGGGAATTCGACGCCCTCCCGGCCTTGGTTCGCGTGCTTCACGTTCCCAAGGGCAACGAACGTCTGTGCCTCCCGCTTCGTCTCGAAGAACTTCCGCGCACGTTTTCCTTCCTCCTTGAAGTTCACCACGAACTTGAGATGCGGGCGGGCGGGATCGTCGTAAGGCGTGAGGCGATAGGCGGCTTTCATACGGCAACCGTTGCCATCTGTTGCCCAAAGTCAACGCAAAACGGGCAACAATGGCAACGAACCGGGGTGAATCCGTCAGAATGATTTCTGAGGGTGAATCGCCCGCAAACCCTGTATTTATCAGCCTTCCAGAGTGATTCATTGAAGTGTTCCCTCCGAGAGTCGAACTCGGATAACCGGTTTAGGAAACCAGTGCTCTATCCACTTGAGCTAAGGGAACGGATATGGGCGCAAATCTTCGCCGGTTTTCCGGAAGCGGCAAGACAGGAATCCGGGCCATACGCACGTGCTCCGGCCGGCCCCTGCTGCAAATCGACTTCGGATTTAGAACAGCTCCGCTTCTTTCTTTCTGCCGCATGTGGCCCCACGATTTCTGTTGGGCTTACGCCCTCTGCGTGCGAATGGCGCACGCGCGTCCGCGCCATTGCTGGGCTGCACGGAATCGAGTCGCCGGAGGAGGCATGGGGTGCCAAGTGGGCCTTCCGTTTGACGGGCGTCTTGTCCGACCTCATCAAATCCGCGCACCTGCTTTCCGAAATCGAGTTTGCGCAAGCGGCGCGGATTTGGTCGGAAGATGCGATGCTTGACCCTCTGTGGTGGCGGACTTGGGATGACCGTTGCGGCGAGCAAGAATTTTTCCCGGTTCCGGTCGCTCCTGAAATCCCCGACGATGTGCAGGCGTTTTTGGCTTTGAACCGTCCCTCGTGATTTGAGCCCGAAGGGCCAAGCGAAGCGCGGAGCATGTTTCCCCCAAACACGGGGAGGTTTGAGGAGGGCGCGCAGCCCTCCTCTCGAACCCGCAGCCTCACCAATATTGTCTTTTCGGCGAGGCAGAGATTCGCCATCGTCTCGAATGAGATCGGCGCAAAAATGCATACATCGGCACCTCTCCCAAAACCGTGAAGCTGCGTACTAGATTTTTCGCGATCGCGTTGCCTCTTTTCGTCATTCTGGCAATCGCCGTATTCTATGGGATGTGCGTCGAAGCATCTCGACGGACAATCGATCGTGAATCAAAAATGGATGGTGTTTCATGCACCTGGCATGTCGACGGCCAACAGGTCGACTTAACCCCATCGTTGTGGCAAATTGCCTGCGGGGCACGTCTTACTGAAATACACATCGGGTGGCCAGCATTCAAAAGCGACCATCAGGCGGCTGCAGAGTTTTCAGCCGCCGTGAGATTCCTCGGTAGTCTTGAAGAATTCAGCGTTGACTACAATTGCCCGGAGGTCATGACCCTTCTCACCGGATTCGGACGTCAGCCGCATCTCACGGATATTCATTGCTTCCATGCGCCAGTTACGGACGCGATTTCTCAAGCGCTATTGGGCTTCCCTCATTTACAGCAAATCTCCCTCGTTCCGAGTCAGTTTACCGGACGAGGTTTTCCCGTTATGCAAGATTTGGTCGCCGCCGATCTGTGCTGGAGTCCGATCACTCCAGAAGGTCTGAACGCGATCGCGGCATCACCCAAGCTTCAGATTGTTAGGCTCTGGGATCATCCGAATGCGGAGGCCGCGCTTTTCGATGCGATCAAAGAACTTCATGCCACGCGCCCAAATCTGGATGTTAAAGGTCCAGTGCCGCCATGAAAAGCCAACTCCCCGAGTGCATGAGGATTGGAATCCGCTGCTCTCAATAGTAACTCGAAAAAGTAACCCGATTCGGATAAATGGGAGTTTTCGAGAGGACTCGGGAAGAGGATGATCACCCTCAAACCAAGCAGCCAAAAGCTCCGGACGACTGTGGAGGATTCGGAGCGATTTTGGCCGAAAATGCCCTGGAAAAATTAAAAAACCAGTGCTCAATCCAATTGACCTCAGGGAACAAAATACGAACGCGGGACGTATTTCGCGCTTTTCAAGATTCGGGGCAAGCAGATCAAGCGGTCGCTCAAGACAGAGAGCACCAGCCAATTTGCGCTCTTGCGTCCGCCGGTTCCGCATTTATCTCTGGCCCGACAACCGTATGAGCTTCCTCCGCTTCCTTTTCCTCGCGTGCTTCTTCGGCGCGAGTCTTCCAGCCCAGACTGCCCCGCCACCGACGCTGACCAACAGCATCGGCATGAAGTTCGTGTGGATCGATCCCGGCACTTTCATGATGGGAAGTCCGAAGGAGGAATTGGCGCGGAACGAAGACGAGATCCAGCGGAAGGTCACGCTGACGAATGGGTTTTACATGGGCGTCTTCACGGTGACGCAGGAGGAGTGGATGACGCTCGTGGAGAAAAATCCCAGCAAGTTCACCGGCGCCGCGAACCTGCCGGTAGAGCAGGTGAACTGGAAAGAATGCCAGGAGTTCATCCAGAAGCTGCGGGAGAAGGACGGGAAGCCCTACCGCCTGCCGACGGAGGCGGAGTGGGAGTATGCCTGCCGCGCCGGAACGACCACGCCGTTTTACTGCGGGGAGACGATCTCCACGGAGCAGGCGAATTACAACGGCGGATACCTTTATGGGGACGGCCGGAAGGGCGTCTATCGCGAGAAGACGACGCCGGTGGGGAGTTTTTCCCCGAATCCCTGGGGACTCTACGACATGCACGGCAACGTGTGGCAATGGTGTGAGGACTGGTTCGAGCGCCGTCCAAAAACTGCGACGCCGGAGACCGTGACCGATCCGTTGGGCAAGACGGGCGCCAATCGCGCGCTGCGGGGCGGCTCGTGGATCGATAATCCGCTCGAATGCCGCGCCGCCTATCGTGGCGGGAGCGCGCCGGCCCTCCGGCACAGCCTGGTCGGGTTCCGGGTCTGTTTTAGCAACGAATGATTCATCGCCGTGCCTTCCCGAATTTTCACCTTTATCGTCCTGCTCTTTGTTTCCGTCGGCGCTCACGCGGCCGAATTGCCAAAGCCGGCACGGGCCTTCATCGAGGATCGGTGCATTGAATGCCACGATGCGGACCGCAAGAAGGGTGGACTCGATTTCGACGCGCTTTCCACGCAACTCGACGACCCCACCGTGGAAGCGAAGTGGACGCTGGCCTTTGACCGCGTACGGCGGGGTGAGATGCCGCCGAAGAAAAAGGAACAGCCGCCGGCCGCGGAGCGCGAGGCGTTCATGCAATCGCTGGGCGCGTTCATCAGCGAGCATGATGCGGCGCGGCAGGTGAAGACGGGACGTGTGCTCTGGCGGCGGCTGAACCGCGTGGAATACGAGAACACGATTCACGACTTGCTGGCGATTGACGTCCCGCTGGTGGCCATGCTGCCGGAAGACGGCTCGGCGCATGGCTTCGACAATGTGTCCGAGGGGCTGCGGCTTTCGTCCTCCCAGATCGAGGCCTACCTCCTCGCCGCCGACAAGGCGCTCGACACCGCCATCGATTTCCGGCCGAAGCCGGAGGTAAAGACGAAGCGTGTTTCGTATCTGGATCTGCAGCAGATCAAGGACGCGCTCGCGAAGCCGACGGGATCGATCAGCAAAGAGGGCCAGCGTCATCATCAGGGCTATCGCGCGCTGCCGGATGGACTGGTGATCTTCCACAACGAAACTTTTGGCGGAACGACCCTCCGCGATTTGCGCGCGAACATCACGGGCATGTATCGCGTCCGCCTCTCGGGCTATGCGTATCAGAGCACCGGGCAGCCGCCGGTGGTGGCGAGGCTGATGGTGACGACCTTCATCCGCAACCGGCTCGGGGCGGCGTTTGACCTCGTCCCCAACCAACCGCGCCTGATGGAGACCACGCTTCGCATGAACGAAGGCGAGCTGCTTTACATGAGCGCGCAGGGCTGTGATTACGCGCCGGATGGCACGCACGTGCAGGACATCGGCGGGGAAACCTACACGGGCTCGGGCATGGCGATCCAATGGGTGGAGATGGAAGGACCACTGCTGGAATCGTGGCCGCCGCCCAGCGTGCAGCGCGTATTCGGCGACCTGCCGATCCGGCCGGTGGAAAAGCCGAAACGCCGCGAGCTTTCCTACGAAGTGATGTCGGCGGACGCGACCACGGAAGCGGACAAACTGGTGGCGGCTTTCGCGGAGCGGGCCTTTCGCCGCCCGGTGACGACGGACGACACGGCACGCTATCTCCAGCTTGCCCACGATGCGCTGGCCCAAGGCGGCACCCTGGAGAGCGCGTTGCGCCGCGCCTACAAGGCCATCCTCGTCGCGCCGGAGTTTCTTTTCTTGCAGGAACGCCCCGGCCCGTTGGACGACCACGCGCTGGCTTCGCGCCTGTCGTATTTCCTCTGGAGCACCACGCCCGACGACGAACTGCTGCGACTCGCCGCCGCCGGAAGGCTGCACGACCCCGCAACGTTGCGCGCGCAGACCGAGCGGCTTCTCGCCAGTCCGAAAGCGCACGCGTTGACGCGAAATTTCTGCGGCCAGTGGCTGAACCTCCGCGCCATCGAAGCGACCACGCCCGACCGGCACCTGTATCCCGAGTTCGACGATCTATTGCAGCAGGCAATGGTGCGGGAAACGGAATCGTTTTTCGAGGAAGTGCTGCGCCACAACCTCGGCGTCGCCACGCTGCTGGACTCCGATTTTGCAATGCTCAACCGCAGGCTCGCCGAGCACTACGGCATCCCCGGTGTGAGCGGCGAAGAGTTCCGCCGAGTCCCGCTGCCCGCGGACAGCCATCGCGGCGGCTTGCTGACGCAGGCGGGCATCCTGAAAGTGACGGCCAACGGCACGCTGAGTTCGCCCGTCGTACGGGGCGCGTGGGTCATGAAGCGCATCCTCGGACACGAGCCGCAGCCCCAGCCAGCCGGCGTCGGCGCCATCGAACCGGACACGCGTGGCGCGACGACGATTCGCGAGCAATTGGCCAAACACCGCAACGCGGACAGTTGCGCGGCGTGCCACCAGTATATGGACCCACCTGGCTTCGCGCTCGAGAGCTACGATGTGATCGGCGGCTGGCGCACCACTTATCGCACGCAGGGGAAGGGCGAGCCGGTGATCGATCCTCTCACGCACCGGAACCGCGAGTATCGCGTGGGCTCGCCGGTCGACCCGAGCGGGGAGCTATCCGATGGCCGCGCGTTCGCCGACTCCGACGCTTACAAGAAACTGCTGCTCGGCCAGCAGGAGGCCGTCGCGCGCAATCTGGTGAACAACCTCGTCGCTTATTCCACGGGAGCCGCGGTCACATTTTCCGACCGGGCGCGGGTGGAGACGATCCTGCAGCACGCGAAGCCCGAAACCTACGGTCTGCGCACGCTCGTTCATGAAATCGTGCAAAGTCCGCTCTTTCAGTCTAAATAACGGCAGTCCGTCCATCTCATGAACACCACCATCACGCAGCCGATCTCCCGCCGCACCTTTCTCCGCGCCACCGGCGTGTCGCTGGCGCTGCCATTTCTCGACGCAATGATGCCGCGGGCCTGGGCGGGCGCCGCAGCCACGCCACCGAAACGGATGATCGGCATCTGCACCGCGCTCGGCATGCACGGCCCGCTCTTCTTTCCCACGGGCACCGGGCGCGAGTACACGGAGTCGCCTTATCTCGAACCGCTCAAAGAGCACCGCAATGAATTCACGGTCTTCAGTGGCTTCGCCCATCCGAGCAATGAATCCGCCGGGCACAGCGGGGAACTTACGTTTCTCACCGCCGCGCCGAATCCGCAGCTCCCCGGGTTCCGGAATAGCATTTCGCTCGACCAGTTCATCGCGGGCCAACTCGGAGCCGTCACGCGTTTCCCGTCGCTCATCCTCGGCGTCGAGAACAGCAACATCTCGGTCAATCGCAGCGGCGTCGTGCTGCCCGCGGACACCGCGCCGTCGAAGATTTTCGCGAAGCTCTTTCTCGAAGGCACGCCGGACGAAATCAAGCGCGAGATGGACCGCCTGAACGAGGGGCGCAGCATCCTCGACGCCGTCAGCGACGATGCCAAACGCCTCGGCAACCGGGTCGGCGCCGGCGACCGCGGCAAACTGGACGAATATTTCACGAGCGTGCGCGAGATGGAACAGCGGCTTCACGCGATGCAGGAATGGTCACTCAAGCCGAAGCCGAAGGTGAACGCCGCGGCCCCGCAAGACATTCAGACTCCGGCCGACGTCATCGGAAAGATGGATTTGCTTTTCGATCTCGTACCGCTGGCCCTACAGACGGACAGCACGCGGGTCGTCACCATTTACATCGGCGGCGACGATTACGTCATGCCGATTCCCGGGGTGAGCATGGGCCACCACGCCCTTTCCCATCATGGCCAGGAGCCGGACAAAATCGCGCAGCTTCGCCGCGTGGAAGAGGCCATGATGAAGTCCTTGGGCGGCCTGATCGGCAAACTCAAAACGAACAAGGAAGGCGGCGATTCCGTCTTGCGGAACACGTCGGTCCTCTTCGGCAGCAGCCTCGGAAACGCGAGCAGCCACAGCACCACGCAGTTGCCAATCCTGCTCGCCGGCGGCGGCTTCAAGCACGGCCAGCATCTGGTCGTGGCGCCGAAGGGCGACCTCAAGCAAAGCGCGCCGCTCAGCAATCTCTTCGTCTCCATGCTGCAGCAGATGCGCATCGAGACCGACAAATTTGGCACGAGCACCGGCACGGTGACGGGGCTAGAAGCCGCTTAAAGCATGATGGCGCCAAAGGCGCACGTCCTGAAGCTGGAAAGAAGCCGCAGGTGAAAAACCGGACAAACAGGCGTAGGGTCCCATATCTCCGGTCTTCTCTGGTCGCCACGCACCCGCCTCGGACGAAGATCGGATGGAGAAATTGCTAAGAACAACCACCGTCGAAAACTTATCCCTGAAGTACCCGTAATGCGAATCGTTCACTCTGCCCTCGTCCTCACCCTTTGCGCCTCCGCTTGGGGGGCTCAAGGCGCGGAACTCCCTAAAACCCTCCGCGCGTCGATCGAGGCGCATTGCCTGGACTGCCATGACTCGGAAACCAAGAAGGGGGGCCTGGACCTGGAGAAACTGGGGACGCAGCTTCAGGATCCAGCGAACTTTACGGAGTGGGTGAAGGTCCACGACCGGGTGCGCTCCGGCGAGATGCCACCCAAGAAAAAGGCGCGCCTTCCGCAAACCGATCTGGAAGCGATCACCGGTTGGCTGAACTCCGAACTTTCCGCCGCCGATGCCGAGCGTCAGAAGAAGGACGTGCGCGCCGGCGTGCGGCGACTGAGCCGCGTGGAATTTGAAAACACCCTGCGCGACCTTCTCGGGCTGCCGGGGCTGCGCGTGCTCGGCAGCCTGCCGTCCGATGGCAAGGCCCACGGCCTGGAACGATCCTCGGAGGCGCTCGATTTTTCCTTTGTTCACCTGGATTCCTATCTCGCGGCCGTGGACACCGCCTTGCAGGCGGCGACCCCGACGCTGATCGAGCAACCACCCGTCACCACCTACCACATCGCCTCGACGGAAGAAGGAAACATCGTTCGCCTGGTGAACGAAAAATCGGCCATCCCGCTCATCGGGATGGTCCGCGACGAGACGTTCGTCCCGGTCGGCACGAAGGCGATCGATGACGAGCCAAAGTGCACGGCAATCGCTGTCTTCCGCCACGGCGATGCCGATTTCCGCTACAATGTGGGGCGGTTTTCACCCAAGTACGATGGCTTTTATCGGATCCGCGTGAGTGGATACAGCGTGGCCTGGGATGGCCAGCAGATCGTGCCGACGAAGCGGCACGGAGCCTTAAGCTTCGGACTTTTCTCCAAGGGGTACAACTACGGCATGGTGGACCTCCCGCCCAACCGGGCCGGCATCGGCGAGGTGACGGCCTGGATGGATCAGATCAACGAGTCGATCATGTTTACCGCCGAGACGTGCGAGCGCATCCGTGACTATGCCTATGGGAACAGCCGGCACGTGACCGGCCCGCTCATTCCGGCCTCGGGAGTGGCGATCGAGTGGCTGGAGGTCTCGGGTCCGTTCTATCCCTCATGGCCGTTACCAAGCCAAACTGCGCTTTACGGAGATCTTCCTCTCGTGAAATGGAGCAAGGAGACCGGCCAGCCCAAACCGATCATCAAGATCCCTGCCGCCGGACGGCCGTGGGTCCAGATCCTCAGCGAAGACCCGGAAAAAGACGGTCGACGGTTGCTCGCGAGCTTCCTCCACCGGGCTTTTCGCCGGCCTGTCACCGACGCGGAGGTGGAACACTACCAGGGGATTTTCCTCGCCCGGCTGAAGGATGGGGATCATTTCCAGGACGCGTTGAAGGCCGCCTACCGGTCGGCGCTCGTCTCGCCGGACTTCCTCTTGCTGCGCGGCAGCGGGCCCTTCGCCCTGGCGTCGAAGCTGAGCTATTTCCTGTGGGCAGGTCCGCCGGATGACGAACTGCTGGCGCTGGCGGAAAACGGGGAACTGTCCACGCCCGCCGTCCTGCGAGCCCAGACCCAGCGGCTGCTTCAGGACAAACGCGCCGCCCGCTTCGTGGAAGATTTCACCGGCCAATGGCTCCGCTTGCACGAGATCGACTCCACGCAACCGGACAAAGTGATGTATCCGGAATTCACTCCCCTGCTCCAGGAGTCGATGCTCCAGGAAACCCGGGCTTATTTCGCCGAGTTGCTGAATGCCGATCTCGGCGTCTCTCACTTCGTGAAATCCGACTTCGCGATGCTCAACGAAGCGCTCGCCGAATGCTACGGCATCGAAGGCGTCTGGGGGCACGATATCCGCCGGGTGGCGCTTCCGCCCGGCAGTGTGCGCGGCCCCTTCATCACGCAGGGCAGTGTCTTGAAAATCTCGGCCAATGGGACGACGACCTCGCCGGTCACCCGCGGGGCCTTCGTCATGGACAAGATCCTCGGGATCGTCCCCACGCCGCCACCACCGAACACCGGCACCATCGAACCCGACACGCGTGGCGCCACCACGGTCCGCGAGCAACTCGAGAAGCATAAGAACAACGCCATCTGCGCCTCATGCCACGTGAAGATGGACCCCTACGGCTTCGCGCTCGAGAGCTTCGATGTCATCGGCGGGGCTCGCGATATCTATCGGGCGCTGAACGCACCGCCCCCACCCGGACCGCCCCAGGTCGGCCCCCCAAAGCCGGATTCCCGAAAGATCGTGCAAGGCCGGCGCATCGAATATCATCCGGGCCGTCCGGTGGATTGCACCGGCCAGTTGCCAGACGGGCGTCCGTTCAAGAACGTGGCCGAGTTGCAGGACATGCTCGCGGCCGACGACGAGAGCCTCGCCCGTGCCTTCGTCGGCGAACTCGTGACCTACGCGACCGGCGCCACCGTGAGTTTCGCCGATCGTGCCGAGGTCGAAAGTATCCTCGCGCGGGCCAAGCCGAGCGGCTACGGTGTTCGCACGCTGCTCGTCCAAACCGTTTTCAGCTCTCTCTTCTCCAGACAATAAAAGAAATCAACCCATGCACATCGCGACCCGCATCCCACTCTCCCGCCGCACCTTTCTGCGCGCCGCCGGAGCGACCCTCGCTCTCCCCTTCCTCGAGAGCATGATGCCGCAACTCGGGCACGCGGCCGCCGCACCGGAGCCGCCCCGCCGCTTTGTCGGCATGATGACGAACATGGGCATTTTGCCCGAGTTCTTTTTCCCAAAAAACGAAGGGCGGGACTACGACCTGCCGTACTACCTCGATCTGCTGAAAGCGCACCGGAATGATATGACCATCTTTTCCGGGACCTCGTTTCCCGGCGTCGATGGCGGGCATGCGTCGGAGAGGTCGTTTCTCACGGGCGCTCCCGGCGCGAGCCGTGGTTCGTTCAAGAATAGCGTCTCGCTCGACCAGATCATGGCGGAGCAAATCGGCAGCGCCACGCGTTTTCCGACGCTGACCCTGATGATCGGCACGGAATCGCTCAGCCTGTCCTGGACACGGAGCGGCTCCATGATCCCCGCCGTCGTCAGCCCGCTCAAGCTCTACACCAAGCTCTTTGTCGAGGAGACAGCGGAGGGCAAGGCCGCTTCCATCCGCCGGCTGCAACAGGACCGCAGCCTGCTCGACGGCCTGCGCGACCAGTACAAGGCATTGCAGCAGAGTGTCACCGCCTCGGATCGCGATCGGCTCGATCAGTTTGCCACGGCCGTGCGCGATCTGGAGAAGAGTCTCGCCGCGGCGGAAGGCTGGGTCGGCCAGCCGAAGCCCAAGGTCAGCGTGAAGGCGCCCGCGGAAACGGCGGACCACAACGACCTCGTCTTCAACTCGAAGGTCATGCTCGACCTCGTGCGGCTCGCCTTGGAAACCGATTCGACGCGGATCGCAACGGTCGCCTTCAGCACCACCTCGATCACACCCAAACTTCCCGGCATCACGTCGTCCACCCACCCGCTGACCCATCACGGCCAGCAACCGGAGAAGATCGCGCAATTGAAGACGATCGAGGGTGCGCAGTTCGAAGCCGTCGCGGATTTCTTTGCCGGACTGAAAGAGAGCAAGGAACAGGGCATTCCCCTCTTCGACCGCACTTCGTGCGTGTTCGGGACGAATATGGGCAGCGCGAACTCCCACTCGAATACGAACCTCCCGGTCCTGGTCGCGGGTGGCGGTTTCAAGCACGGCCAGCATCTCGCGTTCGATACCAAGAACAATTACCCGCTCTCCAATCTCTACGTTTCCCTACTCCAGCGCATGGGGATCTCGATGGATCGTTTTGCCAGCGGCGCGGCGACGATGAAGGGGCTGGAGATGGTGTAAAAGGCCGTGAGTGTTACTCGCTCGCACCGGCGACGAGCGACAGCTCGTATTGCCGCGCTTGCGGCTCGCTCATCAGGTAGATCGCCTCTTCCATCTCGCGCGACTTCGCGACGTAATCAGAGATCGATTTCTGATTGGGTTCAAAGAACCTCTCAAATGACTTTTTCGCCTGGGTGACCTTGTTCGGGTTGTCGCTGGCCTCGTCCTGTCTCAAAATGGCGCGGTTGGCCTTGAGTTGGGCAAAATCGATCCGCATCGGATGCTCGCCCATGGCGTTGCGCTTCTTGTTGAGCAAAGCCACGCGCAGAGCCTGCTGGTATTGTGGGGTCTTCGGATTCTCACCGAGATCGACTCCCGCCGCGAGTTCGGCTTCCGTCCATTGGCCGACTGAATCTCCATCGATTTTCAGCTCATACTTTCCCGGAGGAAGTGTCCGTACGGCGAGCTTCTCACTGCTCAATTTGGGCGGGTTCTTATATGCCACCAGGATCAGATTCCGGCCTTCATCGGCCTCCGGGGGCAGAACCCAGGGCAGCGACTCCGCGGTGTAGGTAAAGGTGACCTTGTTGCCCACCTGGAGATCACTCAACTCGCCATTGCCCACGTTCGCAATCCACTGGTCATTCTTTTTCGTAATCAGGATCTCGGACACGGACGGACAAAACACCGCATCGTTGAGGAAGGCAGCCGCCATGACCACGTGGCCCGTCGCGGTCGGGTGGACTGAATCCGGGATCACCGTCCAATCCGCCTCGGTCCGGCGCCGTTCAGTCGTTGCCGCCGTGAGCGGCTGGTAGAGATCCGCCGCCGGAAACTTCCGCAGCTTGCCTTGCTCCTTCATCCAGGCGCCGTAGGTGCCGAGCACTTTGTTGTACGCGGAGTCGCGAGGCTCCTCCGTGCGATTGTTCAGCTTGTTCGGCAGCGGGTCGAAGGTCGTCGGCGTGAGGAGGAACGGCGTCGCGCCCAGCCCCACCACGCGGTCGAATAGCGTGGTCATGTCCTTTTGAAACACTTCAAATGTGGATTGATTCCAATCGGCGAAATTGCCGTCGTTCATGCCGAAAAGAAGGGAGACGTAATTCGGCTTGAACGCCGCCACGTCCGCATCGAATCGCTCGAAGGAATCGGCCACGCGATCGCCCATGGTCCCCGCATTGTGAAAATGAACCCGGGGTTTCGGAAAACGCGTGTAGAAAAAATCTTCGAGATATTGCGTGTAGAGGCACTGGCCGGTGATCGAATCCCCGAGAAAGACCAGCGTGTCGCCTTCCTTGAAAACCAGTTTGCCGGCGGGCGGGACAAAGTTCGCCGGCAATGGAACGGGCACGACCCTGTCCGCCGACAGCGCCGAGGCTGCGGCGAGGTACAAGGCGAATAGCGTCAATGAGCACAAGCGGCGAGATTTTGTGACAGGAAAATGCATGGGCAGAGGGAAAAGCGGCGGCAAGCCGTTTTGTTAGACGCCACGGTAGCCCGCCGAAGTATCAACGGCGAGAGTCGAAAACGCATCCGCGTGCCTTGGGGCGATCCGATCTGCAAAGAATGAATGAGACCGCCGCCACCCTACCCTCCCGCGGACCAACTGAACATGCTCGCAATCGCTAGCTGGCGAATCCGAATGAAGTTTGCGGTGTCCGAGGAGACGAGCATGACGAGCCTTTCCGTCTTGCTCAGGTCGATGACGCAGATGGAGATCGAATCTCGCGAACCGAAGGATGCAAAGGTGAATACGAATTCGGTGCTCTCGTGTGCTCCGATCGTAAACGGCGATGGGACGGTCCTCACGAATTCCACTTTTTCCGAGCCGGGGGGGATAAACTTCGCGGCCCAAGCTTGCAAATCCCCAGCCGGTGGCTCCAGGGCCTCTTTTTCGACGACCGTCAGCTTCATCCACGCCCGGGTCACATCCTGACTCAGAAAGGTCACGGAATTGCCGCCGCCGGTGGGTCGCCAGCCATGGGGAGGCTGGAAGTCGATCTTGTTTTTTCCGTCGAAGAATTGAACGACCGCCGTGGGGGCGCCCTCGTTTCCCTCCCGGAAGCCTTGGTGCGGGGTCAAGTCAAGCGCGCGGGCGGCCGCCAACGCGACGCGGAGTGCGAAGAGACCCAGGATCGCCAGACGCAGGCTGGAAGCTTTCACGGTCACTTGAGGGTCCACGAGCCCATGCCGTAACCATAGGCCACCGGGAAGCCTGGCGGGTTCTTGTCCTGGAGCGTCGAGTCGAAGAACCAACGGCGGCTGGGAGCGTTGTAATAGTTGCCCGTCTGCTGCCATACCCCGGTCGCCTGCTCGCTGTCGTAGAGCAGACCGAAGGAACCGTGGATGGTGAGGTATTGCCCGGTGCTGCTGGCGCCCCAGTTCTCGAGCAGGCGCGGGAAATTCTCGATCCCCCCGCTGTAGGCGGTCGTGGTGGTGGGCACATTACCCGCCACGATGGCGCTATTGATCGTGGTGTTGGTCGGCGTCCGAGAAGTCAACGCGGCGGTGGAATTTCCATCGCTCCAACTGTTGGAAAGGATGGTCACGGCATCGGCAGCGATGGCTGCCGCCTTCTTCGTATAACTCCCGGAAGATTCGTCTGGAGCGGAGGTAGCGGAAGGGTATGCGGTGCTCCCATTGGAGGTTGGCTGGTTGCTCACGGTCAGCGCGCTCCCCGTGGACGTGCCGCCGGCAGTCGATGAATAATTGGTCGTCGTGCCGCTGTTGAAGTCGCCCTGGATGTAAACCGGGTTCGGCGTGGCAATCGTCAGGCCGATGCTGGGGATGGAACCACCATTGACGAGTCGTATGCCGCGCCGGCTGGCGCTGGTGGCCGATGTCCCGCCGGTGGTGGTGAGATTTCCCGCGCTGGCGGTCGTCGTGGTATATCCGGAAAAGCCTCTCGTCGTCACACTCGTGCCGGCGCTCGTATCGTGAAAGTAGAGCAGGAGGCCATCACTGTTTCCCACCGTGTCGTAGGTGCTGGACGACGCGTTGACCGCGGTCGTGATCTTGCCGATATCCACATTAACGACCCGCACGTTATCATTTTCCCGTCCGTCCTTGAGCGTGGTGTTGGTGGTGATCGCACCCACGATGGCCGTGTAGTCCGTGCCACTGGTCAACGCCGTGGTGGACGTTCCCTTATAGACGGTCACCGTGTTGCTGGAATCGATGAGGATCCGGTAGTCGGCATTCACCGACAGGCGTTCGCTGGAGCCCCCCGTATCGATTTGCAGCGGGTCTGTGCCGTAGGTGCTGACAGGCGTCTTGAGCTCTTCCAGAATTTCGTGGTAACCGTCATTGTTCTGATTGCTATCCGAGTCCGCGTCATTGCTGAGGAGCCCGTCGATAAAGTGGGGGTCGAGGCTGGACAATGAAGTATCGAGGAGCTTCTGCTGCGCCCCCGTATGCGGAGTATCGCCGGAAGGCCAGTTTGGGGTACTGGGCGTGCCGGCGTGTGGGTCGCCAGGCATATAGCCGAGGGTCCAGGTACCGGTGTAAGTAACATCCTGCTGCAGATTCAGATTGTTCGTCCCGGTATAAAGATCGCCGCCGGCGTAGATCGTCCCATTGACATACATCGCGGCGCCGGGGTGAATCTCCGTCACCGGCTGCGTGCTGAAGAGGAAATTGTCGAAAATATTGCGGCCTGCCCGAACGAAAGCCCGCTGGACGGTCACACTCCCCCTGGGGAAATTAACCGTAGCGTTGGCGACATAATACGTCCTGATTCTCAACCGGGAATTCGTGCCGCTTTCCGCCGTCGGGCGGGTCGTATTCCCGCTGACGGGGCTCAGATAGGGATCCGCCGGCTTGACGCTCCACGAGGCGAGGCTGATCCCCGCTGGAACTGGGATCAGGGTCGAAGAAGGCGCCGTCAACGGCAACGGGGAAGGTACGGTCGTGGACGGAGTCGTGGCCGTCCCGCTCATCAGCTCATTATAGGTAAACCCGCTGGAATGCTGAGTCGGGTCCAGGGTGTTGGACGAAGCCATCCGCCATTGATCGAATAGGCTCTGGATGACGGCATCCCCGTAGGCGATAGCCGTCGCGCGATCCACCGAACGCCGCATGAAGCGACTCTCCGTGCTGGTCACTGAGAAGATGGTCGCCACCGCCGCCGCCATGGCGGCAATGATGAAAAGCACCGCCATCAAGGCAGCGCCCGACTCCGTATGTTTTCTTTGGCAAGGCCCCTGGATCATAGCGATTAGTTGGAGTTCAGAATGGGGGGTTGGTTGCGGGAGGGAATGACAGCCTGCAAGGTCGTCGTTCCATTCATGAAAAGACGCGCGCTATAGTTCGTGTCGTAGGCTTCGAGCGAAACGCGCAGGCTTGTGCCGTCGGTGACGGTGGAGGTCGAGGTGGGAAAGAGCAGTCCGAAAGGTTTCGGCGATGTCACGTAGCTGCGAATCGCCACCGGCACGTCGGAGGAAACGACGGTCGCGGGGTAAGGCGGATCAGTTAAGTACGGGTGAAACCGCAATTGATTGTTCAAGACCGTGTAGCCCACGCGCTGGTAGAAACACCCGGTCGTCACCGGGTTCGTCCAGGACAGTCCGGAAGTGGTCGTGCCTGTCGCTGTGATGAGGGAGAAGCCGATGGCATTGCCCAAAGTCACCTTCCACTTGTTCCCCGTCGTTCTGACTGGAGCCGGTGTCGTGATATCAAAATCGCGGGAGATCAACGGGATCTGGAGTTGGTCCCCCACAGCGGGCGTGTACGTGCCGCCACTGAAATCGAATTCCAATGTCGTATCGGTCGAAGCGATGGCGGTCGTGGTCCCATTGCCGGTCAACTTGTACGGGCCGCCCGCCAGCCGCATGAACCGCACCCCATTGGCGCGCCCGCTAACGTACTGCCGGGAGTAGGCGTCTTGATCGCTGGTCACGGTCGCGGTCACATCCGTGTAAGTCGTGCCATCGAAGTTCATCAACTGAAACCGACTGGCGGAGTTGTGCACCTCGGAGAGCATCCGCTCCAGCGATCCACGCGCCGCTTCGTGGCTGTGATTGGTCGCCAGATTGCGCGCGACCATGCGCATGGTCGAAGACGTGTAACTCATGATACCCACGCTCAGGATCACCATCACCGAGCCTGCGATGATCAACTCCGCAACCGTGAACGCGCTGTGCTGTTTCCGCGAAGTGTTCATGCCTTAGAAATCGTCCGTGCTGCGCATCGTCGACAAACTGAGGGTATACTGTTTTCCACGATACGTGTAGGTCACCGTCACGACGGCTCTCAGCAGACGCGAACTGGCCCCGGTGTGTCCTGAGCAATCCGTCAGCTTCGTGATCACGGTCGTCCGTGAATCCAGCACCTGGGTGTCGTAGTTCGTAAACGCACTGCTCAATCCGCTCGCCGAATTGAAAGGGTCGCCATTGAGCGGCAGGATGATCGTCGGTGAAGCCTCGGTCGAAGTGCCCGCAGTCAGCACGGTGGGAACGGTGCCAAGCACGGTCCACGGGGTGGTCATCACTTGATCAACCTTCTGCTGGGCCGCCGCCAGCGCGAGAGTGCGGTAGCGGGAAATGCTGGCGAACTTATTGGCCAGAGTAACGGCATAGACCGAGGTGACCGCGAAAAGGGAAAATACCGCGACCGCGAAGCACACTTCGAGCAGCGTGAAAGCCTGTCGACCTCGCAAGGTGCGGGCAAATAAATGAAGCGTACGGGACATTACGTAGCCTAATAGCAGGATATATGCCATCCGTCGGCGTACCCGGCCTTCGGGTTTGTTCACCCGTTCCCCAGCGCGATGAAGCACAGGCACTAAAAGCCTCCCGGTCCCCAAATGGCGGGTTGATCCAGACCCCTTTAGCCGCATGCAACCAATTGAAGGTCAGAATCTTACGACAATAGCGCCGCCCACCCTGGAACTGAGAAGTCGAAGTTTTGAACTTCAACGTCCCGGTGAAGCGGCCCATGTCCGCCTTACGTCGGACCGTCGCAGATTCGCAATTCGACTACAGCGCGTTCGATGCCACCTTTGAGAATGAATTTCAAGGGTGCGAATTCGGCATTGCACAAAACCCATTCCCTTGAGCGTCATCTCGCGCCCCGCCCTCGGCTGTTTACGGCCGTGGACTGACTGCGGTTTCCGTCGGAAAATTCGCGGGGACTTTTTGGGTCACTTGGCCGGTCGCAGCCCATTCGGTGCCGCGCTGCAGGGTGGTCGCGAAACCGACGTCCTTGATCGCATCGAGCGCGTGTCCCAGCGCGGTGTGGAAGACCCGGCCCTTCCCATAGTCGATCGCCATGAGGAGCGGTTCGTCCTCACCGCTGCCACCTTTGGCCGGTTCGGAGAAGGCGCTGGCCAGGACCGTGACGCCCTGCGCCGGGCCGCGCAGACGGTCGTAGAGCTCGTCCTTGGCGTGCATCCATTTCGCCGGCAGACCGGCCATGATCGGGTGCTGGGGAGCGCGGGTGACCATCAGGAATTCGTGCTGTTGCCCGTGGTGCCCGCCGCTTCCCGCCGTGGTGTCCCCCACCCACTTGCCATCCCGCAGCCGCAGCCATGGACCCGCCTTTTCATTGCGCCCGCCCCAGCCGCCGACACCGATCATCACATTGTAGGCTTCCCATTCGGGGAAAGAATTGTCCGCCGCGTGCACGCTGACGAATCCGCCTCCATTGCTCACGTATTTTTCAAACTCCGAGCGCGTTTTCTCGGACCAGGGCGCGCCATTGTAATTCGACACGACCGCTTGATACGCGGCGAAATTCGGCGCGAAACCGCTCATATCCTGGCCCTTCGCGGGAGACGTGGCGACATCCACGGTGGCGAACCCATTCTCTTCCAGGATCGCCTTGATCTCCGGCGTAGTCTGCGCCCAAGCATGGTTGTTTTGCCCATCGACGATCAAGACTTTGAGCGGCGCGGCCGAAGCGTGAAAAGTGAAGACGGCGGCGAAGAGCGGAGCGAGGAGGGATTTCATGATTAGTGGGGAATGAAGGGAACGCCGCATTCCTTAGCGGATCGATTCCGGAAATGCGATGGCCGAAACATCGCACCCCATTGTAGAAACACAGCATGCGTCTCCCCATCGCCGCCCTCTTCGCCGTTTCCGCCGTCCTCCACGCGGCCGAACCAGCCACCAAGCCCGCGGAATGGAATGGCTACGAAAAACTCGACTTCACGGTCGCCGGCCATCCGGGGCTCATCGTCAAGCCCAAGAGCCCGGCCCCCGGCCAGCCGTGGATCTGGCGGACGGAATTCTTCGGCCACGAGCCCCAAGGGGACATCGCTTTATTGGGCGCCGGCTGGCACGTCGCATTTTTCAAGGTCAGCGACATGTACGGCGCGCCGTCCTCCATCGATCTCATGACGCAATTCCACGAATTCGTGACGCGCACTTACGGGCTGAATCCACGGGCTGTGCTGGAGGGGTTCAGTCGCGGCGGGCTTTATGCCTTCAATTTCGCCGCCGCGCATCCTGACAAGACCGCTGGCCTCTACCTGGATGCCGCGGTGCTCGACCTTCGCAGTTGGCCCGGAGGCAAAGGAAAGGGCGTGGGCAGCAAGGCGTGCTGGGACCAGGCCTTGCAGATCTACGGACTCACCGAAGAAACCGCCGCCGATTTCAAGGGCAACCCGCTGGACCACATTGAACCCGTGGCCAAGGCCCACATCCCTATCATCGCCGTCTGCGGCGACGCGGACAAGGTCGTCCCCTACCCCGAGAATTCCGCCCTCCTCGAACAGCGATACAAGGCACTCGGCGGCAGGATCGAAGTGATCCTCAAGCCCGGGGTCGATCACCATCCGCACAGTCTCAAGGACCCGCAGCCGATCGTCGATTTCCTGCTCAAGAATGCTTACGCGCCCTGAAGCCGGAGCTGCGGGGTTCATCCGCTTCGTCTTCAGAGGTGGGCGAAAGGCCCTGACTTTGCGCTGGTTCCCGGGTTAATTGCGGTAGCTTCCCTCCACGGTGAAAATCGCTACCTACCTCCTGCTCGCTTTGCTGATCTTCGGCATCTTCAAGACGCAGCGCACCGTCCGGCAGAGCCAGGGAGCACAAGAGCGGTTCTTTGCCATTCGGGCGTCGGCCCTTACCTGGCTGGTCGCGATCGTGTTGCTCGGCACGTTCCTGTTTCTGCCCGGCACCAGGCAACGCGTCCTGTTCCTCATTCCCGCCTTTATGGTCGTCGTCACGATCGCGAAATTGTGGCAGAACGCCCGCGCCCGGTTTCGTCGGGAGCGCCAGGAACGGGTGGATCTCGAGCGCATGAAACGCGTAAACTGAAACTCGGTTTTGAACAATTCTCCCACTACGCTAATCTCACACCCATGATCAAGCCCGCCCTGCTCCCCCTGCTGCTCGCCCCATTTCTTGTCCTCGCCCTGCCCGTGCACGCAGCCGACCCGGCGCCGGCCAGCGAAAAAGAGAAAACAAAGGAACCTGCCAAAGTGAATAAAGAAGACCTCAAATCCAAGCTCTCCCCCATCCAGTACAAGGTGGCCTGCGAAGGCGGCACGGAACCCGCCTTTCATAACGCCTTCTGGGACAATCACGAACCGGGCATCTACGTGGACGTGATCAGTGGCGAGCCGCTTTTCGCGTCAACCGACAAGTTTGACTCCGGCACAGGGTGGCCGAGCTTCACCAAGTCGCTGAAGAAAGAGGCCATTGTGGAGAAAAAGGACGGTTCCTACGGAATGGTGCGCACCGAGGTGCGTTCTTCGAAAAGCGACGCCCATCTCGGCCATGTATTCCCCGACGGCCCCAGGGAGGCGGGTGGCTTGCGCTACTGCATCAATTCCGCGTCGCTCCGCTTCATCCCCGTGGCCAAACTCAAGGAGTCTGGCTACAGCGAATTCCTCCCGCTTTTTGAAAAGAAGGCTGGCGAGGCGGCCCCGGAGCCAAAAAAATAACTACGCGGCCAGAGGGCACGCCATTTGCGTAAAGTTACGGTATGTGTGATAATTCCGACATGAAACTCCGGCACTGGCTCTTTCTCGCATGCCTCGTTCTCACCATTCCGGCGAATGCCGCGGAGTGGACTCTCCAACGATTCGAGGGCCGGGAGTACGTTTCGCTCGACAATATCGCCGCATTTTACGGCTTCCCCAAGCCACCGGCGGTCGAGTTGACCGGGCACGTGCCGCCGGCTCCGGCCCCAGCCGAACCGGTGGTGACAGCGGATGCAAAGTCCGACGAACCCTCGCCGATCAGTGGCGCGGAACCGCCGGCGGCGGTCGCCGCGTCGAAAACGATCACGCTCGACTCCGGTAACACGCAACTCGAAGTGACCGTGGGGCTGCGCGAAGTGCAGATCAATGGGGTCAAACAATGGCTCGCCTTTCCGGTGCTGTGGCATGAGGGGCAGGTCTTTGTCTCGCGACTCGACCTCAGCAAGATCATCGAGCCCCATTTGCGGCCGGAGATGATCCCCGGCCTCCAGGGCTTTACGACCATCGTCCTCGATCCGGGGCACGGCGGGCATGACCGCGGCGCCGTATCCAAGTTCGGCTTTGAGAAGGACTTTGCGCTCGATGTGGCCTTGCGCGCCAGGAAACTCCTGGAGAGCGCGGGATACAAAGTCGTGATGACGCGGTCGACGGATGTCTTCATCCCGCTCGATCAGCGCCCCGCCGTGGCCAATAACATCGCCAATTCGATCTTCATCAGCATCCACTTCAATTCGTCGAACTCGAATGCCGATGCCCGCGGATTTGAGATCTATTCCATGGCCCCGCGCGGCGCCCCGGCGACCAATGATGCCCGGCCCAGCGAACGCGACTTGCGCGAAGAGCCCGGCAACGCCCTGGACCTCCCGAGCGGCGCCCTGGCGGGAAGCGTCTTTCACGCGCTGCTCGGCCAGGTTCCGATGGTCGACCGCGGCATCAAGCACGCCCGCTTCGCCGTGCTGCGCCTGAGCGCTGTGCCGGCCATCCTCGTGGAGTGCGGCTTCGTGAGCAATAATGCGGAGAGCACCCTCATCAGCTCTTCCGCCTGGCGTTCGCATGTGGCGGAGGCGATCGTGGACGGCGTGGAAAACTACCGGATGCTCGCGGAAAAGAAGAGCCGGCCCAAGGTCATCGCGGACTACCGCCGGGCGGCCGTCGGCACCGGCAACCCGCGGTAAACGGCCCCTCTGGGGAAAGATCGGGCCATCCATTCGAGGGCGGTCCGCCGAAAACGCATGCACGTCGCGTCTTCCCGCGACATGATAATACTTCTCATTTCCCGATATGCCCTGCTTAACTAGCCTTCCCATGTCCTGTATCCGCCACAGTGTTATCCGCGCCATCGCCTTCGCGATCCTGGTGTCCCCGTCCTTCGGGGACGTCGTGACACTGAAGGATGGGACGAAGGTCGAGGGCAAGATCACCAAGGAAACCGACCAGCAGGTCACAGTGGAGATCAAGGTGTCCGCCGGGGTCTTCGACGAGCGATTTATCCGTCGCGCGGACGTTGATCACATCGACAAAGTGACCCCCGAGATGGAGGCCTACAAGGCCATCACGAATATCCAACCGGGCACCAATTCCGGCACTCCCTCGCAATACGAGCCCTCCATTCGCGCGCTGCAGAACTATCTCAAGCTGTATCCCAATGGAGGGCACACGGCTGAGGTGCAGGCGTCCATCGATGAATTCCTGGCGGAAAAGAAGCGGGTGGAGGCCGGCGAGGTCAAATTGCACGGGGAGTGGATCAGCAAAGCCCAGGCAGAAAAGGAAAGAGTGCAGATCGATGGCCTGCTCGCCCTGGAGTACATGAAATCGCAGAGCGCCGCTGGCGATAACATCGGTGCCCTCAATACATTCGTCACCATCGAGAAGAGCTACGGCGGCTCGTCGAGCATGCCCGAGGCTGTCGAATTGGCGAGGCAACTGATCGCTGCCACCAAGCCTGCGGTGGACCGTGCAATCCCCGATCAGAAACTCTTCAAGGCCCAGAAGGAGCAAGGCTTCAAGGATGCAGGAGCGGCGGAGCGCATCGAAATGATGGCTGCCTACAAAGCAGATATGACTCAAGCCGAGACCGTGGCCGCGGCCGCCGACAAAGCGGGGCAATGGCCCCCTTTTATCCCGACGAACGAAAAGGCTCTCTCGATCCTGCTCGCGCGAATCGGACGCGAGTCGACCCGCCTCGCTGTCCTTAACACGGACAGTATGAGAAAATCGTTGGAACTCACCAACGCCGCCAAACAGAGCCTCACTGCCCGGGAATTCGACGCCGCGACCAAAACCCTCCTGCAAGCGACCACGCTGTGGTCCGCGAACGAACTGGCCAAGCGAATGGCCGCCGATGTCGTGGCGGAAAAGGCGGGTCTTGGCAAGCCTGCGGCTGCGCCTGTGCCTGTCACCCCGGTGCCCGAGACACCCAAGCCACACCTGGCGGGGACCCCAAAACCAGCAGTTGCCACAGGCACGCCGCCCAAAGCCGATCCTGGCAAACCCTCACCCGCAACGCCAGCATCCGCGACGCCAGGCGCCCAAACCACACCCGCCACACCCAGGCCCTCGGATGCGCTCCGGGCCGCCACTGCCACTCCCGCACCCGCAGCCGCGGACGATGACACGCCATTCTACATGACGATCCCCGGGGCAATCGGCATCGTTGTCGGTATCGCGCTCGTCCTAGTCGGCTTGAATATCTTTAAGAAAATGAAAGCGAAAAAAAGCGCCGCCGAAGAAATCCGATGACTCGCCACGCCCAAATCGACCGGCGCACCTCGGAGACCAAGATCCAACTCGATCTCGTGATCGATGGAAAAGGGACGAGTCGCATTTCGACGAAGATCCCCTTCCTCGATCACATGCTCACGCTTTTCTCGCGCCACAGCCTGTGCGACCTCACCGTCGCCGCCGATGGCGACATCGAGGTCGATCTGCATCACACCGTGGAGGACACCGGCATCGCCCTCGGCCAGGCCTTTACCAAGGCGCTCGGCGACAAGCGCGGCATCCGCCGCTACGGCTGGGCCTACCTGCCAATGGATGAAACCCTCGCCCGGGTCGTGGTGGACTTCAGCGGGCGCCCCTTCCTCGCCTATCGGGCGCCGGAAGGCATCGCCTCCATCGGGGCTTTCTCCTTTACCCTGCTCGAGGAATTCCTGCGCGCCTTCAGCATTCACGCCGGGACCAATCTGCACGTCGAAATCCTCTACGGCCGCGATGGCCACCATATGTGCGAGGCCGTCTTCAAGGGGCTGGCCAAGGCGGTCGATCAAGCCTGCCAGTTGGATCCGCGGGTGGAGGGAATTCCGAGTACCAAGGGGACGCTGTAGCTGCGGGGTGGCCAGGTAATCAGTGCTCAGTAATCAGAATTCTGGATTCCAGGCACTATGCGTCATCTTCATCCCCAATTAAATTTTTCCGCTGAATCGATTTCAGCAACCTGTGATAGGGTTACGGTTTCCGCACTGGTTACTGACCTCTGATTACTGATTACTTTTTCCCATGTTAGCGCTCATTGACTACGGTTCCGGCAACATCCACAGCGTGATCAACGCGCTGCGGCATGAAGGGGCGGATGTCGAGCTCATCAGCGACCCGGCCCGTCTCGCCGATGCCGACGCGATCGTGCTGCCCGGGGTCGGCGCTTTTGGCGATTGCGTGCGCGGTTTGCAGACACGCGGATTGTGGGAGCCGCTGGCCGCGTGGCTGGCTGCGGACAAGCCTTTCCTCGGCATCTGCGTCGGGTACCAGATGCTCTTCGAAGACAGCGAGGAATCGCCCGGAGTCCGTGGCTTTGGATTCTTCCCCGGCAAGGTAAAGCGCTTCACCGCGCCTGGCCTGAAGATCCCGCAAATCGGTTGGAATCAGCTCGACCTCCCCGCCCCACGCCATCCGCTCTGGCGCGGTCTCCCCGCGCAGCCGCACGTGTATTTCGTCCACTCCTACTTTCCCGATTGCACGGATACCCCGGCGATCACGGCACGGGCGACCTACGGCGAGACCTTCGCCGCTGCCGCGTCGCGTGGCCGCATCGCCGGCGTCCAGTTTCACCCGGAGAAGAGTCAAGCCGTCGGCCTCGGCATCCTCCGCAATTTCATCACCAGCGTCCCGGTCGGGGTGTCTTAGGATCCCTGCTCGCCGACTCCCGCTTCATGGAGCCGCGCGATGGACACCACAAAGCTGTAGACGGCGAGAGAGAAAAAGAAAAACGTCACGGAGAACGCGATCACTTCTTTCGCGCTGGTCGGTTCCACCAGGCCGACCACATCGCCCATCAGTTTGAGCGGGCGCGTGACCACGTCCCAACTGTTCAGCCGCAACACGCGACCGAGATAAATGCCGAACGATCCGAGCGCGAGCATGCCTCCCGCGAATAGCCACCCCATGCGCCAACCGAAACGCTCCCGGACAAAGAGATGGAGCAAATAGAGCGACAGGCATCCGAGGAACATTCCGCCACTCGCGAAACTGATCGTCATCATCATATCGAACCAGCGAAAGATGCCATCCGAGCCGAACTTCTTGATGTGGATGAGATCGGTGACGAGGTAGAACGCGTTTGGGAAAAAGAGAATCCACAACACCATCGCCCCCCAGAACGCGACCCGATTGCCACCCCGGGGCATGCGCCAAAGGCAGATCGCCAGCACCAGAGGAATCCAGGCTAACAGGAGATTCCCAAAGAGTCCGGTGAACCGAAGAGATCCGGCCGCTGCGAATCCCACCAGGAGCATCGCCAAACAGACGGCGCTACCAAAGATGAGAGTGTACAGAGCGTGGCGAGCGCGGTCGGGCGCGATGGAGCGGGAAGGCATGGGGCAAAGGATGAAGGCGGAAGGATGAAGAAGAATGAGGGCGGGCCTCGATCCGCCTATTCGAGATCGAGGATCCCCAGGCGCCACGGGATGCCGCCGTACTTCTGCGCGCGGTAGTCATCGTCGCTCACCCCCTGTAAGAGGAAGCGCAGATGCGCGGGATCGACCTCCAACCGTTCGTCCACGCCGGTGCGCAGCAACTCGCCGTGGCTAATGCTGGCCGCCCAGGCGGCCTCCGGCGAGGCCCGCACATTCTCGCGGGCGGCAAAAGGCTTCTCCAGCGTGTCGGCAAGGCCGCGCCACGGCCCCTCGAGACGGTCCGCGAGGTAGGCCTTGTAGTAGCGCCGGCCCGGCGCCTGGGCCTCGATGATCGTGAGATACTGGTCGCGGCCCTTGAGCTTGTAGGTGTGCGAAGCTTCGAAAATGTCGCCTTGCAACACCAGTTGCGGATCCGACCAACCGTGAGGAAAATCGGCGAGCCGCGCTTCACGCCGCCACATATGACCATCGTCTGAAGTGTAGAAAAGATGCGCTTTGACCGCGTCGCAGATCACCCAGAAGTCGATCCATTTCGATTTTGGGGGAGCGTTGTCCACCATCGGCTCCGGCTTGGTCCACGAGTGCGGGTCCGCGATATTTTCCGTCGTGGAAAAGCACGGTTGCATGCCTTGCAACCGCTTGGAATCCACGAACTGATAGACGAGGTACCAGCGCTTGTGCGGCGTGAAATAGAAAACCTGCGGCGCGCAATGATACTCGTCGTGCAGGTCGATCAATGTGCGCGGGGCCGAGTTGGCATCCGCCCAATCGGCAAAGCTCAGATACTCCATGATCACCCGCCCCGATTTCATCCGCAGCGTCGCGAATAGGTGCCAGCGACCGTCATGGAAAACAATCGAGGGATCCTTGATCGCAACGTGCGGATCGGCCGCGTCGCGGCCGGGACCGACATCGACCAAGGGGGCGCTCGCCTTCCAATGAAACCGCCCATCGACGAACGGATCCGGTGCGCTTTGCGCGGCGGCGAAACGAGCGATCGTCAGTGCTACGACGAAGGCTAGGGTGAATAGATGGAGACGGGGCATGTATTCGTGGGCGGGATTTCTCTCACCTTTAGCGACCGGATCTACCGCATCCGTCCCGCTCCCACCAGTTGCTTCAACTGCGGAATATCGAACGCCTCCAACAATCCGAAACAGAACAACTCAGGAGTCCGGTCGACGGTGCGGTTTTCATCGATGACCTGGCGCAAGCTGGTCAAGGGGTCCGACAGCTTCAGCGACGCGATCGCCCTCTGTTCCATTGCCGCGGCGACGAGCGCAAATGTGCTGCTGCGCTGGCCGACCGCTTCCACGGCAATCGGGCCGTCCTTGTATTGTTCCGCCGACCAGCGCGCCACGGCCGCCACTTCGCTCGCCTGGATGCCGAGCGGGCGGTCCCCCACGGCGGCCGCGAGAATGGCGTAGAGCCAGTCTTTTTGCGCGATCTTCGATTCGCCGAAATAGAAGGGATCGATCGCGAGCACGCGCTGTCCGCCAGCGAGGAGCGTCTCGATGTTCGATGCGGCCGTCTTGCGGCCCTCGTCGGCTACGAGGATGACCGTCCCCTTCGCCGGCCCGCGGACCAGTTCCACGGCGGGCACCGTCCAGTCCGCGCCGCAGCGCAGTTGCCAGAAGGTCGCCTGGACGTCGCCGCGCGTTTCCGAACCGACCCGCTTCGCGGTCACCACGTGCGTCTTGTACTTCACGATTTCCGCCAGCTTCGTCCGTGCTGCTTCCGGATTGGTCTCCGCGAGTCGCGGGTCGCGCGGCAATGACTGGCTGAACGCGAGTGCCAGGCTGTGAAAATCGGAATTCTCCGTGGGCAGCGCGACGTCCAACTGAGCGTTCGTCTTTACCTCACCGGGAGATGGAATCTCCTCGGGATTGAAGCTCTTCTCCCCGGGAAAGAACTCCTCGCCCACCACGCGATACAGGGCCTGGCGGTTATCCACCTCGAAGTTATGCGTGCCCGGATCGTAGTTCACATGCGTGCGCAGTCGCCCGGCCTGGCCGTAGAGCTGAAAAATGGGTTCGGCCGCGTCGAGCAGCGGCTGCATCGCGTGATCGGCGGCAAAGCAGCAGTTGTCCTTGGCATTGAAAGTGAGCAGAGCCGCGCGCCCCGCCAGCATGGCCGTGAGATGCGCATAATCGGCGACCGTCGCGAGGTCGTTCGGTGTCTGCTCCGAATCCCCAAGATCAGAGGTGAAACGCACGCGTGTGCGGAAACTTGAATAGCCGGCGACCGGATTGCACAGGGTCACGCGCGGATCGAGCGAACTGAACGTGATCGTCTGCCAACCGCCACCCGACAACCCGCTCACCGCCACGCGCTTCGGATCGGCGTAAGGCAGCGCCAGCAGGATGTCGAGAGCCCGCGACATGTCGAGGAAGTGAGGCGCGAGTCCGCTGACCCCGCAGAGATCGAGCTGGTTCATCCGGCTGTGAACGAATCCCCCGGTGCGTAGCTGGCCCATGCCCAGCCATTCAATGTTCAGCGAGGCAACGCCCCGTTTTGCCAGATTGATGCACCTCATTTGCTTGTAGGGCGCCGCCTTGCCATTCCCATCGTGGCCATTGACCGCGAGATGCACAGGGATCTTGTCCGCATGCTGGTCGGGCTCGTACAGCAAACCCACCGACCACAAACCGGGCAGGACCTCGTATCGGACCTTTTTGATATGATAGCCCGGCCCGCCCTCGATCGTCTCGAGCCATTCCACCTTGGTCTTCGCATCGCGCCATTGCCGCGCGGCTTCCCCGCGAAAGACGACCTTATCCAGCGCGTCGCGGCGCGTGTCTTGCGCGAATTTCTCCCACTCGGCGCGGGACTTCACGGGCGGCATGAGCGGCACGTGCGCCTCGGTGTAAGCCTGCACCTCGGAAAGAGGGAGATCGGAATCGATGATCTGATGTTGCAGGAGGGCGGTGAGTTCCGGCGATTCGGCACGCGTCGAACTCGAGATTGCGATCAGGGCGGTGCAGATGGCGGGCAGGAAACGATGAAGGGTCATGAAGGTCGTGGGGGATGGCGCGAGGAATCGAACCACGGCAGGTGCGTGCGCGGAAAGTAGCGGGCCGGGAGCGGGACCGTCAACAGCTCCCATCCCCGGGCGCTGCACACGGATGTCGATTCGGCAGCCTTGGCGGGAGCGGTTACGGAGCAGACTTCGGCCGAGTCACCAGATGCCGGTCGGCAAAGTCCATGAAGCACTTCCAGTCGTACTCGGTCAGATCATGCTTGCCCGTGTGAATATGGTAACCGATCGAGCCGTCGTGAAGTGGGAACTCCGGCGCGGGCATCTCCGTGACCGTAAGTCCGCTCAAGCCGAGCAGCCGGTAGACAGGCGTCGCCTGCACCGCGGCGAGGAACTCGTGACTCGGATCAGCCCCCCGATCCAGGCTGGCGCTGGCGATGTAGAGCAAGCGCGGCGCGATGAGGGCGGCGAGCATGTGCTGGTCGATGGGCAACTCCGCTTCACGGTCGTTGAAGCGCTTGTAGTTTTTGCAAAACCAATGCGGAAAAACCCGGTTGATGTCCGCCACGCGCTCCCCAGTCTTCCCTCGGGCGACCGCCGCGCCGGTGCACCCGGAGTCATTGCTCACGACCATCGCAAAGCGCTCGTCTTCAGCGCCGGCCCACAGCGCGGTCTTGCCACCGCGCGAATGGCCGACCACGACCACCCGCCGGGCGTCGATATCGGGATCGCTCACGAGGTAATCCATGCAGCGGCTCGCGCCCCAGGCCCACGCGGCAACCGTCCCCCAGGCATCCGCCGCTCTCTGGGGCGGATCGAACATGGCGTGCACCCCTTTCGTCCAGGCGCCGGAAACATCCGGAGCCACGTCCGCGATGTAGAACGTGGCGGCTGAATACCCCCGCGCGACGATCTGCTCCGCGGGCCAAAACGGGCTCTTCACGGCGCGTGTCGGGTCGATGTTCGTCGGAGGACGATTGCAGATCAGGAGCGTGCATGGCGCCGGTTTGTGCGCTCCATTCGGCACGAAAAGAATGAGGTGGATCGCGCCCTGACCTCCCGGCCCGCTGAAGCTGATCTTCACCTGCTTGCGCGTGGCCATCCCGTCCATCGCGTCCGGCGTGGTCTCCGTCGCGTCAAATTTCAAGTCGCCGGGCCGGCCGATCGGCGCCCGTCCATACACATTGGCGCGGAAGAGTTCCAATATCTCGGGCCTGCGCTCCTCCTGCCACCCCCGCGCGGAGGTCACCCTCTGACCACTCTGAAGTGCGAGCGAATCGGGTAGCTCCAATTCCGCGGCCTGCACGGACAAGGCGGCAAAAACCGCGAGAAACACGGACGCGACTTGGGAAATGCGAAAGCCTGCGGGAGACATTGATTCGACGGGGAATAACGTCCTCCCGCTCATTCTTCAACTTCCTTGCTTCGCCTGACGTCCGTTTTCCCGGATTGCAGCGTCAGTCCGGAAAGCTACTTTGCAGGGCGCACATGAGCGAACTCATCATCGAACTGGAACGGACCACCCTATCCCGCGAGCGGATCCCGATCCTGCGTGAGGAACTCAAGACCGGCGGCCTCGCGGATGGGCGCATGGCCATCGGCGATATTACCGATGCACCGGAGATGGTCTATTTCCTGTGGCACGATTCCGGCGAGGTCCCGGTCTCGATGATCGTCCATCGCGACAGCCTGGGCGACGCCGCAGGCATGCGCGCTTCCGCCCGCGAATTTCTGATCAAGTGGCGCAAGCGGCTGGGGTAAACGCTGAATTCAGAGCGAGGCGGCCGCCAGCCGCGTCGCCGCCTCCGCCATCGCCACGGAATCACGCCCGTGGCGTTCGGTGATTTTCCGCGCATGCGCGCGGTCGCGCACCCACGCAATCTGATCGGAGAAAATCCCGCGCAACAGCTCGCAATAACGGCGCATCTTGTCGTCGCCGAGTCCGTAGGTCAGCTCGATCTGCTGGGAGATGTCGAGATCCTTGAACCGCCCGCGAGCGGACCGATCACTGCCGCCGTACGTCTTCAACACATCGAGGCGGGCTCCCGGAAAAAATTCCAGCAGGGCGCGTGTCTGCTCTTCATTCACCGCGGCGCGAATGCGCGCCCGCACGGGCACCCACTCCTCCAGGGTGAGATCGCCGTGCTCGAAAAGGAGCCGAAACTCCTGCCGGTCGAGCCGCGACGGCTGGGTAAAGCCATGATGAAAATTCACGAGCGCGTCGCCGCCGTAGCGCACCGTGCATTGCACCTGTTCCTCGATGTCCGAACCGGGACGCAACCCACGTTGCGCGGCCACGACCTTGCCCGGCCCCAACCACCCCTCGAAGAGGTCAAAAAAATGGACGCCGTGCTCGATGAAGATGCCGCCGCTGATCGCCCGATCCCAGAACCAGTGCTCCGCGCGGAGGCCCTCGTCGCTGGCGTAGTTCTCAAACCAGCCGTGCAGGCATTCGCCCAGGACCCGCGATTCGACCAGGCGCCGCACCGCTTCGAAAAGCGGGTTGTAGCGCTGCATGAGATTCGCCACGCAAAGCAGGTCTTTGGCCTGGGCCAGCGCCACGAGCTCGTCCGCTTGCCCAACGTTCAGCGCCAGGGGCTTTTCGCAAATGACGTGCTTGCCGGCCTGCAATGCCGCGAGCGCTTGCGGATAGTGCAGGGACGGCGGTGTGGCAATGTAGACGAGATCGACTTCGGGACTGGCCAGCAGCGCCTCCACCTCGACCAGATCCGGCACACCGAATCGCCGCGCCACAGCCATGGCCGCGTCGCGAAAAGTCCCCGCAATCCCGGCGAGCTGTACTCCCGGGATCTGGAGAAACTGCTGCAGCGCGAACAGGCCAAAGCCTCCCGCGCCGATGGCACCGATGCGGATGGAATTGGGATCTTGCATTTGATTATTTGGAATTTGGCGGGCCCGCGAGGGCGCGTGCTACTTAGCGTCGAATCGACAATTCCCTAGCTTTTTCCAGCCACTCCGGCGTCGAGGGCCGATTCCCCAGCATGTCCGACCCACGCAATGTTGCCCACGATAAGAAAGTCCTGCAGGAAAAGAAACACCACGGCGAGGATCCCTCCGCCAGCACCGTGGAGAAGGTGCAGCCCGGCAGGAAACCGGAGTTGATCCACCCTCACGCGCACGACGACCCAGCCACCGAGCGGGCGCTTGCGGAAGTGCAGGAGGCAGAGGCGATCCACGAAGCCGTGGAGGAACACGCCGAGAAAACGGGGATTCACAAGCACGAGCGAACCCAAAGTGAGCCTTAGGTAAGTCCTGACCGCAAACGCAGAGCTCCCCGCCATCGGCGTGGACGCGAAGGTGCGCCCCGAAGCGGCTCTGGTCGCGATCCAGATCCTCGATGGTGTGGGAGCCGGAATTTTTGGTGTCGTCTCCGTCCTCGTTATCGCCGACCTCACGCGAGGCTCCGGCCGTGCCGGCCAATCGCCTCGGTTTCGGCCAGTTTTCGGGATTCCAGCTCAAGATCATTCAAGAGATCGTCACGCTCGTCGTCTTCCTCGTCTTTTCGCTCACCTTCCTGAAAGAGAAGCTCGCCTGGAACTATCTCGTGGCCTTCGCTTTTCTCGGCGTGGCCGCGTTCTTCGCCTTTGCGTTCAAGGTCCCGGCACCGACCTCTTGAACGACCTCTGCGCCAGACCGGCGAGCGCGCATTTCCAGTCGCGGCGTGAGCGGTGATCGACACCGCCGCGCGTCTCTTCCATCCTCCACCTCGCATGCCCTACTGGAGCACCCTGTATCTCGCGAGTGAATGGACGATCCGCTTTATCATGCTCGTTTATGTGCCGCAGCAGCGCACCTCGGCGGCGGCGCGGACGTGGCTCCTGCTGATCTTTCTGCTGCCATGGCCCGGCATCGTCATTTACGCCCTCTTTGGCCGCATCCGGGTGCCACGGGCCCGCATTGAGCAACAAATGCTCGCCTCGCAACGGATCACGCAGGCTCAGGTGCAACAAAAGTCGCACCTCGTCTGTGAGCCTGACCTTCCGGATTACCTCACACACATCCCCGGGCTCGCCGCGCGCCTCGGCGATTTCAGCGCTTTCGCCGGGAATACGGTCGAATTGCTCCCGGACTACGCGGAGTCGATCGCGCGCCTCGTGGCCGATATCGACGCCGCCACCGACCACGTCCATTTGCTGACCTACATCCTCGCCCCCGACGAGACCGGCCGGCGCGTGGCGGCGGCGCTGGGCCGTGCGGCGGGGCGTGGCGTGCAATGCCGCGTGATGGCTGATGCCGTCGGCTCACGAGCGGGCCTCGATCGGCTCGGCCCCCAGTTGCGGCGCGACGGCGTGGAAGTGATTGCGATGCTCGCGGTCGGATTTTTCCGCCACAACGCGGCACGTTTCGACCTGCGCAATCATCGCAAGCTCGCGGTCATCGATGGACGCATCGGCTATGCGGGATCGCAAAACATCGTCGATCCCGCGTTCGTCCCCAACCATCCCAACGAGGAACTGGTCGCCCGCATTACCGGCCCGGTTGTCGCGCAGATCCAGGCCGTGCTCCTTGCGGATCGCTTCATCGAGACCGGAGCCACGTTCGACTTTGCACCGCTCTTCCCGGACTTGCCGGCCACGGGGGGCTCCGTCGCGCAATTGCTGCCGAGCGGCCCCGGCTACCAGCGTGAAAATGCCGAGGAGCTATTCATCGCGCTTCTCTACGCGGCCCGGCAGCGCGTCGTCATCACCACGCCCTACTTTGTGCCCGATGAACCGTTTCTCTCCGCGTTGCGCTCCGCCGCCCGGCGCGGCGTCGAGGTCCGCCTGATCGTCTCGCTGCATGCGAATCAACCGTTCACCCAATTTGCGCAGCGCTCCTATTACGACGACCTCCTCAGCGCCGGCGTCCAGCTCCACCTTTATCGCCCGCGTTTTCTCCACGCGAAACACCTCAGCGTGGACGATTCCATCGCGCTCCTGGGATCAACCAACATCGATATCCGCTCCTTCGCGCTCAATGCCGAAGTCAGCCTCATCGTTTACGACCGCGCCATCGTCACGCAACTCCGCACCGTGCAGGACTCCTACCTCGCGGAAAGCGACCAAATGGATCTCGCCACCTGGCGTCAGCGCCCCGTGACTCAGCGCGTCGCGCAAAACCTGGCGCGTCTTGCGGACTCCCTGCTCTAGCGGCGAGCCCATCTGAATCCCCTGCCCATGAATCACCTGCCAAAGCTGGCCCCACAGGCCGCCCTTGCGAAAACGGCGGATCATTCCATTCACTTTTCCCCGATCCTGGCGGAAGCGGCGATCCTGGAGCCGGATGCCGTTTTCACGCGGATGAACACTGCGCCGGAAGGACTGGGCGACGACGAAGCCGCGCGCCGCCTGGCGGAATCGGGGCCGAACGTCGTGGCCGAGGGTCCGCATCGCGGCTGGCTGTGGCGGCTGTTCACCGCCGCGCGCAATCCGCTGGTCATCCTGCTCGTCGTGCTCGCGACTCTTTCCTTCGCCACGGGTGACGCCCGGGCCGGGAGTGTCATGGCCTTGATGGTCGTCCTCGGCGTCCTCCTGCGCTTTGTGCAGGAGGCTCGCGCGGACGCCGCCGCGGAAAAACTGAAAGCGATGATCAACGTCACGGCTACCGTTGTGCGAGCCGGCAAGGAAGCGGAAATTCCCCTGCGGCAACTGGTTCCCGGCGATGTGGTCAAGCTTTCGGCGGGAGACATGATTCCCGCCGATGTGCGGCTCGTGGCGGCGAAAGACCTGTTCATCACGCAAGCCACACTCACCGGGGAATCCCTGCCCGTGGAGAAACTCGAAACCCGCGAGAAGCGGACCGAGGTCGCGCCGCTCGAGTTGGAAAATATTTGTTTCCTGGGGACCAGCGTGGAAAGCGGCGCCGCCACCGCGATCATCCTCGTCACGGGTGGCAGGACCTACTTTGGCAGCATGGCGGGAAGCATGACCGGACAACCGGAGCCGACCAGCTTTGACAAGGGTGTCGAGGCGTTCACCTGGCTTATGATGCGCTTCATGCTCGTCATGGTCCCGCTGGTTTTCCTGATCAACGGATTCACCAAGCACAACTGGCACGAAGCCTTCTTTTTCTCCATCGCCGTCGCCGTGGGTCTCACCCCCGAGATGCTGCCCATGATCGTCTCCGTCTGTCTCTCGAAGGGCGCGCTCGCGATGTCGAAAAAGAAGGTCATCGTCAAGCAACTCAACGCCATCCAGAACTTCGGCGCGATGGACGTGCTGTGCACGGACAAGACCGGCACCCTGACCATGGACCGGGTCATTCTCGAACGGCACTGCGATGTCATGAAGAAAGAGAACGACGCCGTCCTGCTCGACGCGTTTCTCATCTCGCATTTTCAGACTGGCTTGAAGAACGTCCTCGACCGTGCGGTCCTCGAACACCGCGACACCCACGAGGAGCGCATCACCGGCTATCGCAAAGTGGACGAAATCCCGTTCGACTTCGTCCGCCGCATGATGTCCGTGCTCGTCGAGAAACCGGACCACGATCATCAATTGCTGACCAAGGGCGCGCCGGAGGCCATCTTCCCCTGCTGCAAATCGTACGAACTCGATGGCGGGATTTTTCCGCTGGAGGCGGCCCGGGCCGCGGAATTGATCAAGCACTACGAGGAACTCAATGCCGACGGCTTTCGCGTCCTCGCGGTGGCCCACAAACATCTCGAGACCCGCTCGCGCATCTCCAAGTCCGACGAGTGCAACCTGATCCTCAAGGGCTACATCGCCTTCCTCGACCCTCCGAAGGATACGGCCGGCAAGGCGATCGGCGCCCTCCAAAAGCACGGCGTCACCGTGAAAGTCCTCACCGGTGACAACGATCTTGTCACCCGCACCGTCTGCCGCCAGGTGGGCTTGAATGCGGACGACATCCTCCTCGGCGGCAAAGTCGAGAAAATGAGCGACGATGAACTCGCGGACGCCGCGGAGCGCACGCACGTCTTCGCGCGTCTCTCGCCCGCGCACAAGCAACGGATCATCCGCGCCCTCCAGCATCGGGGCCATGTGGTCGGCTTCATGGGCGATGGCATCAATGACACCCCCGCGTTGCACGTGGCCGACGTGGGCATCTCGGTCGATTCCGCCGTCGACATCGCCAAGGCCGCCGCCGCGGTCATCCTGCTCGAAAAGGATCTCATGGTCCTCGACGACGGGGTGATCGAAGGCCGCAAGGTCTTCGCCAACATCCTCAAGTACGTGCGCATGGGCGCCAGCTCGAACTTCGGGAACATGTTCAGCGTCCTCGGCGCCAGCGCCTTTCTCCCCTTCGTGCCGATGGCTCCCATCCAGGTCCTGACGAACAACCTGCTCTACGACTTCTCCCAAGTGCCGATTCCCACCGACACCGTCGGGCCCGAGCAGACCGCACAGCCGCGCCCGTGGCACATCGGCGATATCAAGAAATTCGTCCTCTGCATTGGCCCCCTCAGCTCGATCTTCGATTACACGACGTTCTTCGTCATGCTGTATGTCTTCGGTTGCTGGGACCCCGCGCGCGCCTCACTTTTTCAGACCGGATGGTTCGTCGAGTCGCTCATCACCCAGACGCTGATCGTCCACGTCATCCGCACGAACAAAATTCCCTTCCTCCAGGCCCGTGCGAGCTGGCAACTCACCATGACAACACTGGCCATCATGGCTCTCGCCACCTGGCTGCCGTATTCACCACTCGCTCCGGCGCTCGGCTTCACGGCGCTGCCGCCGCTCTACTGGCCCATCCTGCTCGCGACGCTGCTCTGCTACGTCGTCCTCACCCAGGCGGTGAAGATGTGGCTGATCCGCAAGGCGTGGTTATAGGCCACCTTCTCCCCCCTCACATGCTCCGCGACAGATCCTTCACGATCCGGATATAGTCCTTGAGCGGTGTGGAAGGATTGTCAGCGCGCCACGCGATATGGGACTCGCGACGCAGCACAGGCGAGAGAGGGCGAAAGACCACGCCCTCATGCGGCAGCCCCGTGATTTGCTCGGGCATCAAGGCCACGCCGAGGCCGTCGCCCACAAATTTGATCGCCGTCGGCTCGCCGTCGGCCTCTTGCAAAATCCTCGCGGCGAACCCGGCGGCGCGGCAAGTCTCGGTCAACCATTCCCGTGCCCTGGGTTGCGTCTTGGCCGACATTCCGATGAAGAACTGGGGCGCCAGATCCTTGAGCCTGACCCTCGCCTTTTTCGCGAACGGATGCCGGACCGCCACGGCGACGACAACGGTGTCCATCGCGACGCACTCCGAGATCAACTCATATCCGGGGCCGGCGCGCGCGGGACAAAGGCCGACAAAACCGAGGTCGATCTTCCGCGCATCCAGCGCATCAAACTGCTCCGCGCTCGTCAGGTCGAAAAGGTTCAGGGCCACGAGCGGGCGAAGCTTGCGAAAAGCGCCGAGCGTAGCGGGCAGCAGCCCGTAGTGTATATTGGCGACATACCCGATGTTGAGCTGGGTGCTTTCTCCGCGCTGCATCCGTTGCACCGCCGCCACACTCTCGTCACACATCGCGAGCAGTTTCTTGGCGTCGAAAAGAAACATGCCGCCTTCCTCCGTCAGCGTGATCCGATTGTTCGCCCGGCTCAGCAAGCGCACGCCGATTTCGTCCTCGAGATTTCGGACCTGACGGGTCAGCGACGGCTGGGCCAGCCGAAGTTTTTGGGCAGCTTTGGTGAAGCTCAGCGCTTCGGCGACCGCGATGAAATATCGTAGGTGACGAAGCTCCATGGACGGGACCATCGCGGATTCATAGCCGAAAGCTATCGCCAATATGCCGCCCAGAGACTCCGGCCTCAGAGAGACAGCCGCGGGAGCATTGGCGTATAGCTTTTAGCTATGGCGTCCCCGCAGGCAAGGTATTGGCCCCATCGAGGTTTTTCCGTGAGACTTTCACGAGTTCGAGGTTCATCCCGACGGCGGCGCTGGGTCCCTCGATTTCACTGAGCAGATATGAAATACGTCACCCACCATCCCCGACAGCCGCAAAGAAACATTACCTGGCAGATACAGCCGCTGCCCGCTCCTTGCGCTCACCAACCCGAGGAGATCGCCCATCTGCCGGGCGGCGGTCTCCGGCGGTGCTCCACCTGCCGGAGGCTCGAATCCGAATGAGCGCCAAGTCCAGGAAGGATCCTCTGGAAAAAATCTCCAGCGGCATCGCGGGCTTTGACGACATCACCGGTGGCGGCCTTCCGTGCCGGCGCACCACGCTGCTCATGGGTGGACCGGGTTGCGGCAAGACCGTTGTCGCACTCCAGATGTTGGTCAGCGCCGCCCGGGACCAAGGCGCTCCAGGCATCTTCGTCGCCTTCGAGGAAGGCGCGCGCCGCGTGGCCGCCAACGGACAGGCCTTCGGCTGGAACATCCCCGAGTTGGAGAAGAAGCAACTATTTTTTGTCGATGCGGCGATGCGTTCCGACGTGGTGAAATCCGGCGCGTTCGATCTTACCGGGTTGCTCGCGGGCCTCGGGGCCAAGGCGCAGGAGATGGGCGCGAAGCTCGTCGTTTTCGATGCCATCGACGTGTTGCTCAGTCTGCTCGACGACCCGGTGGCGGAACGTTGCGAACTGCACCGCCTCCACGAATGGCTCAAGCTTCAGGAATTGACGGGTATTCTGACGACGAAAATCGAGGACTATCAGCCCTCCACCGCGCAACGCTACGGCTTTATGCCCTTTATGGCCGATTGCGCGGTCCTGCTCGGGCAGCGGGTCGCGGATCGCGTGGCGGTGCGGTCGATGCGAGTCCTCAAATACCGCGGCTCGGCCCACGTGCTCAACGAAGTACCGTTTGTCATCGGGCCCGCGGGCGTGGAAGTCGGCTCGGCGAATGGCGTCCATCCCGAGCCGCAGCCGTTCACCGAGCGGGTTTCCACGGGCATCGAGCGCCTCGACGAAATGATCGGCGGCGGCTTTTATCGCGGCACCAACGCCTTGCTGACCGGCAGCACGGGCAGCGGCAAATCGACGCTCGCGGGCAACTTTATCCAAGCGGCCTGCCGCCGCGGAGAGCGTGGCCTCTTTGTCTCCTTCGACGAAAACTCCGGCGACATCGTGCGCGATCTCGCCACGATGAGCCTCGATCTCGCCCCGCACCTCGCGAACGGCCTCCTGAAAATGGAAGCCATCCGCACCGAGGCGGCATCCTCGGAGGAGCATTTCATGCGCATGAAAAACCTCATCGCCGCGCATCAGCCGCGCTGCGTCGCCATCGACCCCCTCTCGGCCCTCGCCCGCGTCGGCGGCGGGTTGGCCGCGCGCGCCGTCGCCGAGCGACTCATCTACCTTTGCCGCAACGCCGGCATCACCATGCTCTTCACGAGCTTGCTCGAAGGAATCGATCCGCACCTGGAGACGACGACACTCCACGTTTCCACGCTCGCGGACTCGTGGCTCCAGATCTCGTACGCCCTGCAGGACGGCGAACGCAACCGCGCCATGTCGATCGTCAAATCACGCGGCTCCAAACACTCCACGCAGATGCGCGAATTAATCTTCGAGGACACCGGCGTCACCCTCGCCGATCCCTACACCGCCGGAGGCCAGGTGCTCATGGGCACCATGCGGTTGGAAAAGGAGAACGCCGCGTGAAAGAAGCCAAGCCCGCCGGCCAGCATCCAAACGGCGCCTATGTCTTTCGGCTCTATCTGGCCGGCGGCGCGCCCAACTCCGTCCGCGCCCTCGCGAACCTCTACGCGATCTGCCACAAGCATTTTCCCGAGAGCCATCGGATCGAGATCATCGATGTCATCCAGGAACCGATGCGCGCCCTGGCGGAGGCGATCCTGGTCACGCCCACGCTGGTGAAAATCTCTCCCGCACCCGAGCAGCTAATCATCGGCAATCTGAGCGAAGAAGAGGAAGTCCTCCGCGCGCTCGGGCTGCCCCAAAAAGAAACCGGATGACAACCACGCCCGACCCAACGCCTCCCTCCGCCGTTTACGCGCCGGAAAAAGCGACGGCACTCGCCCTGCGCCTGGCTCACGCTGAAAATGCGCTCCGCGCGCTGACCTCCGGCCAGGTCGATGCGATCATCGACCCCGATGGCCGCGCCTATCTGCTACGCCCAGCCCAGGAGAGTCTGCGCCGAAACGAACAGCGGCTTCAGGCGGTCCTCGACTGCGTGGGCGATGTGATCACCGTCGTGGATCGCGGGGGAGCGATCGTGTCCCAATCCCGCGCCGTCAAACGCGTCCTTGGTTACGACCCCGAGGAATTGGTCGGGAAGCGAGTTTTCGACCTGGTTCACGAAGAGGACCTGCCGCTCCTCTACATCGCCTATTTCAATGTGATTGAAGGGTTCGAGGAGCACGCGACGGTTCGCTTTCGCCATCGGGTCCGTTTCGGGTTCGATCGGGTGGTCGAGTCCACGATCACCCGATTGCGCGGCTTCTCCCCGGCGAGCGTCATCATGAGCATGCGCCCCGTCACCAGTGCCGTGCTGGCGCTCCCGGGACCGCAGCGCGCGAGGGCCATCGATCCAGGCTTATGACCAAACAAATCCCGTGGGTGGAGGATATCGAAACCTACGCCCAGGACATCGTCGACACGGTGCGCGAGCCGCTCTTGATGCTCGATATCACCTTGCGTGTGCGCAGCGCCAACCGCGCGTTCTACGAAACCTTTCAAGTCACCGCGCAGGAGACCGAGAATCAGCTCATCTACGAGCTGGGCAATGGCCAGTGGGACATCCCGGCCTTGCGCACGCTGCTTCAGGACATCATCGGCTCGAGTTCCGTCTTCAACGACTTCGAACTGGAGCACACCTTCCCCGTCATCGGGCGCCGCGTCATGCTGCTCAACGCTCGCAAGCTGCGCCCGGGCAGCCACGCCGAGTTGCTCGTGCTGGCCATGGAAGATGTGACGCAACGCCGCCGCGCGGAAGAGGAGGTGGCCAAGGCGACCAAGGCTTCCGAGACCGCCAACAAGACCAAGAGTCTCTTTCTCGCGAATATGAGCCACGAGCTGCGCACGCCGCTCAACGCCATCCTGGGGTATTCCGAGATGCTCCGCGAGCAGGCGGTGCGGCGCAAACTCGAGGAATTTGGCGCCGACATTGAAAAAATCCACGCCGCGGGAAAGCACCTGCTCGCCCTGATCAACGACATCCTCGATTTGTCGAAGATCGAAGCCGGAAAGATGGAGCTGTTCCTGGAGAGTTTCGACGTTTCCGGGATGATCGAGGAAGTCGCTTCCACCATCCACCCCATCGTCGAAAAGGAAGGTAATACGCTGCATATCCAGCGCGCGCCGAACCTGGGGGTCATGCATGCCGACCAGATCAAGGTGCGCCAGGCGCTCTACAACCTGCTCTCCAACGCCGCCAAATTCACGCACCAGGGCCACATCACGCTCGAGGCTGGGCGCGAACTCATGGACGGCAGCGAGTGGATCGTCTTTCGCATCACCGACACCGGCATCGGCCTCAGTTCCGAGCAGATCGTCAAACTCTTCCAGGCCTTCACCCAGGCCGATCCCTCGACGACGCGCAAATTTGGCGGCACCGGCCTGGGCCTGGCCCTCACGCGCCGCTTCTGCCAGATCATGAGTGGCGACGTGACCGTCCACAGCGTGCCCGGCGAGGGCAGCGTTTTCACCATCAAGCTGCCCGCCATCGTCCGCGAAACGAATCTGGACGCCGCCACGGCCGCCGACAGCGCGCTCGCCGCCCTCGCCGCCCTCGCCGCGCCGACCGATGGCACCGGGGATCCCACCGAATCGTCGCCGACCGCCAACTGCGTGCTGGTGATCGATGACGATCCGACCCAGCGCGACTTGATCCATCGGTTTCTGGTCCGGGAGGGTTTTCACGTGCGGAGCGCCAGCAGCGGCGAGGAAGGGCTCCGTCTCGCCCGCCAGTTGCGCCCGATCGCCATTACCCTCGACGTGATGATGCCCCGCATGGACGGCTGGAGCGTCCTCACGGCGCTCAAGGCCGACATGGTCTTGCGCGACATCCCAGTCATCATGCTCACCATGGTGGACGACCCCAAGCGAGGCTTCACCCTGGGCGCCGCGGATTACGCGACCAAGCCCGTCGATCACACGCGCCTCTCCCGCATCCTCAGGAAATACAGTTGCCCAAACCCACCGTGCCCCGTGCTCATCGTCGAAGACGATCCCGCGGCCCGCGCCGCCATGCGCCGCATCCTCGAAAAGGAAGGCTGGAGTGTGACCGAGGCGGAAAACGGGCGCGTAGCCCTGGAGTGCATCGAGCGGGCGCGCCCCCGGGTCATCCTGCTCGACCTCATGATGCCCGAGATGGATGGATTCGAATTCGCCGCCCGCGTCCGCCGTCGCCCCGAGTGGCGCCTGATTCCCATCGTGGTCGTGACCGCCCACGACTTGAGTGCCGACGAGCGGCACCGCCTGAACGGCTTCGTCGAGACCGTCATCCAGAAGGACGGAGACTCCCACGAGGCCTTGCTCAACCAGGTGCGCGATCTGCTGAACGACTGCACGCCGCCCCGCACCCTGCCAATCCCCATGGCGACAGAACCGCCCGCGCCCGCCGCGTGACCATCCTCCTGACCCCATGGCCAAGATTCTCCTCGTCGAAGACAATGAAATGAATCGCGATATGCTTTCGCGACGGTTGGTCGACAGAGGCTACCTCGTCGTGCTCGCGATGGACGGCCAAAGTGGCGTGGAGATGGCCAGGAACCTCGGGCCCGACATTGTCTTGATGGATATGAGCCTGCCGGTGCTCGACGGCTGGGAAGCGACTCGCCGTCTCAAGGCCGATGCGGCCACCCGGCACATTCCCGTCATCGCCCTCACGGCGCACGCCATGTCCAGCGATCGGGAAAAAGCGCTCGAAGCGGGCTGCGACGACTATGATACCAAGCCCGTGGAAATGCCGCGCTTGATCGGAAAGATCGAGGCCTTGATCGGTGAAGTCGCGACCGAACTGAATTCCGCCACGGAACCTGGACCGTGAACGCGCCGCCGATTCCCATTCTCGAACTGGCGCCGCAACCCCTGCCTCGGGCGTTGGTCCACGAGCTGCGGACGCACCTCAGCCAGATTATTGGCTATTCCGAGATCTTGTTGGAGCAGGCGCAGAAACAAGGGCAGCCCGGCTTCGTCCCGGATCTGCGGATCACTCATCAGGCCGGCCGCCAGATGCTGGCGCTGCTCGACGACCACACCCATTCGATCCACGCACTCGAAATGTCGCCAACCACCGCCCCGCCTCGGCCGACGCCGTCCGGACACGAGGCGGTTTCCCAGGCATCCGCGGATGAGCCCGCGATTGGCAACCTCGCATCCGACGCGCTGCGGGGCTCCGTGCTCGTCGTGGATGATATCGAAGCCAACCGCGACGTCCTCTCCCGCCGGCTGCAGGAGCAAGGTTGCACGGTGACCACGGTGAATGACGGACGACTGGCGCTCGTCAAGCTGCGTGACGCCCCCTTCGACCTCGTCCTCCTCGACGTCATGATGCCGGAGATGGATGGCTACGAAACGCTGCGCATCCTCAAAGCCGATGAAACATTGCGCCACATACCCGTCATCATGATTTCGGCCCTGAGCGAACAGGAGTCCGCGGTCCGCTGCATCGAGTTGGGCGCGGAGGATTACCTGTCCAAACCATTCAATGCGGTTTTGCTCAAAGCCCGCATCGGCGCCTGCCTGGAAAAGAAGCGCCTGCACGATCGCGAAGCCCATTTATTCGAACAGTTGCAGACGAGTCACCTGCGCTTGCAGCAACTCGAAAAAGGACGGGACGACCTCACGCACATGATCGTCCACGATCTGCGCACGCCGCTGAACGCGATGATGATGGGAATCCAGGAACTGAAATTCCTGGGTGAGATGAATGAGGGCCAGCAAGAGATGATCGAAATCGCTCGCCGCGGCGGACAGACATTGGTCGGCATCATCAATGACCTGCTGGACGTCAGCCAAATGGAGAGCGGGGCGCTCCGGCTCGAACGTCGCGAGGTCACCGCTTCGGAGCTCATCGATGACGCCATGAAGCAAGTCACGCCGCTCGCGGCGGCGAAGAGCGTGACGCTCGCCGTCACCCTGGAACCTGACTTACCGGTCCTCATCGCGGATGAGGCCAAGGTCCTCCGCACGCTGGTCAACTTACTCAGCAATGCGATCAAATTTACCCCGCGGGGCGGCTCCGTGGCAGTCGCCGCCCGGCAGGACCAGGACGGGATATCACTCCAATTCTCCGTCAGCGACACCGGCGAAGGCATTCCATCCGAAGCATTCGCGCACATCTTCGAAAAATTCGGCCAGGTCGAATCGCGGCACGGAGGCCGCGGGATGAGCACGGGGCTGGGCCTCACCTTTTGCAAGCTGGCCGTCGAGGCCCATGGCGGCCACATCGGCGTCGAAAGCACGCCCGGCCAGGGAAGTACCTTTTGCTTCACGCTGCCCCTGCCGCCAGCGCCGCGGGCCGCATCGTGACGAAGGCAACGACGATAAAGAAGACCGGCGCGGCAACGAGAACCGATCAGAGGAAGTAACTGTGCGTTCCGCGCGTCCGACTTGCCCGTCGTCGGCGACGGCATGGCAATCATTTCGCCCACCATCACGACGGTCCCGTTTTCACCCCGCCACCTTCACTACCTACGATGAAACCTCGCACCTTTATTCTCGCGGCTATCAGCCTCTGCGCCTCCGTGGTCCAGACCCACGCCGCCATGGAAGTCTCTGTCGATTTCTTTCACGACAATCTTGAATCGTACGGCGACTGGCGGGAAGTCGGCGACTATGGCTATTGCTGGCAGCCGCGGGACGTGGACGCAAACTGGCGTCCCTACAGCGATGGGCGCTGGCTCTTCACGGATGCCGGCTGGACGTGGGATTCCGAGGAGCCGTACTCCTGGGCCGTCTATCACTATGGCCGCTGGGCTCGCCTCGATCGCCTCGGCTGGGTCTGGGTTCCGGGCACCGAATGGGGGCCCGCCTGGGTCTCGTGGCGCCGCGACTCGCAGCATATCGGCTGGGCTCCCCTGCCCCCGGATGCCGCATTCAATCGGTCCGTGGGTTTCAACGCCCGGGTGGATTCGGACTACGACATCGGTCCATCCAATTATAACTTCATCGACTTGCGCGACTTCGGAGCGCCGCGGTTGCGGACCGTCATCCTTGAGCCGCGAAACAACATCACGTTCGTCCGGCAGACGAGGAACATCACACGCATCACCTACGTCAACGATGTCGTCTACAACCAAGGCCCTCATTACGACGTCATTTCCCGGGAAAGCGCGCTGCCGATTCCTCATCTGAAGCTCGAGCGCCGCGAGGCATTCGATGGCGACCCGGGTCAGGTCCGGGCCGAGCAACTGCGAGCGAGAGTCGATGGGAGCTCCCTGCACATTCTCGCCCTCCCATTCGTCACCAAGCCCGCCACCGCTCCGCGGAAAGTCGTCGCGAAAGTGGACAAAGTGGAAATCGATCGCGGCTGGAAGAACGCCGGCCCACCGGCGGAGATGACCAAACTGCGGGAGAAAATAAAGACCGAGTCCGCGACCGCCGAGACTGCGCCTTCCACCGCCAAACCGGGAAAAGCGACCGAAGCACCCGCCGTCTCCGCCGTCCCGGCGCCGAAACCGGGCGACAAGTCCGCCACGCACAAAGGACGAAGCAACGACGCACCGGCGAGTCCGCCCGCACCAACTGCTGCAGCCGAAGTCGACGCACCGGTGCCGGCAGCGCCCGGTGAGCCGAAAGGTCAGGCACGGCCAGGCATGGGAAAGAACCGCGCCCAACCGTCGAAACCCCAGACCGGAGCGGTGGCCCCTGCGCCTCCCGTCATTGAAAACACTCCCCCATCCGGCGAATTGAAAAAGCGCCGCGATGGTGAAAGCACCTCCGAACGTCCCGCGGTGAAACCCCCAGCCCCCATTCCGCAGCGCGCGAAGGAAGCCACCGAACCAACCGGCAACCCAACGCCACCCGCCGGCGCTGAGACGCCGCGGAAAAATCCGCACCCTGGCCAGGGTGAAGCGCGGCCCAAAACCGAAGCCCCCGCTGCCCGCCGTCCCGAAGAGGGCGCTCCCACCAAGCCGGAACCACGTGCCGAGCGGAAGGGACCCGAGTCCCGCCCGCCAGGTCCCAACGCGACCTCGCCTCAGTCGACACCGGGAAAAGGCGCCGGCAAAGACAAGGGCAAGGACGAAAAGAAGCCCGAGGAAAAGAGCCAATAGGCGCCAGCACACCGCACGCCGTAAAAAGCCGGATCGATCAAAACGAACTCCGGAACGACTGAGGCCAAATGCGGCGAGAGAAAGGAAACGCAGAAGCCCAGCGCAGCCGAGCCGCAACCAAAAGGCAGGAAGGTTGAGCGATACCCCCGGATCACATCCGCCCGGCGGGGCCGCAGCCCTGGTTGAATTAACCGCCCGCCGAAGGTGGAGTCGGCTTTTCTTCGGGCAAAGCGATCCAGAGAATAATGTAGACCAATCCGCCGGTGCCAAACACAAGAAGCGCCACAAGGAACCCGGCGCGCCAGATCCACGGGGGAATCGGCGTATGCGCTCCGAGACCACCGCACACCCCACCAATCACCACGTCAGTCTTTGATTTGGCAAGGTTTCGGAGGAAGGACATATATAATCGATTGGGCCGGTCTCATTGCTTCACCAGCAACGGATTGCGGGGTCCACGTTGGCGCATGGAGACGTAGAACGCCAGCCGACATTTCTCCGGCGTTGGCACCGCCGACCCGCACGTCTTCAGAACCGCCCCCCGATTACGGGTTGCCCGGCTGAACGACAATCACGCCGCCTCCCGGAGTCGCGGCGTATTGGACCGCACCATCGCGAACGGGCAGATTCGACTTCGTCGCGCCTTGCGTGACGGTGCAGTTCTTCCATTCGGCAGGCACAGTGGTCGAAAGCGTCAGCGGCAAATCGTAGAGGGATGGGTCCAGCTTGCAGGTGAGTTCGACTCGAATCTCCTTCGCGTTGCTTTCCAGCGTCTTCATCTCCGCCTCGTCGCGTTCGGTCACATACTGATGCCACGACGCCGTATCCGTAATCCAGAGCACCTCACGATTCGCCTCCAACTTGTCGAGCAAAGCGCCAAACCAGTCCAGCGGCGTGACCAGCCAGTCTCCACCGACTCCGTGAAAATCGAGATGACCCATCTCACCTTTGGTCACGGCGCGATCCACGACCGCGACCGTTTCCTCGGCGGATTTGTAGTGAATCGGCGGACCGGCGAATGGCGGCCGATCGACGAGTTGATGCCGGGCCAGGGCCGCGGCCAGTTCCTCCTTCGGCACATTCCACGGCACGCCGCCCGGCTTGCCAAAAGCCAGCAGACGCGGACGCGGACGCTCGGGGTAAAGCGCGAGGAGCACCTCGTTGTTCCTGGCAAGTTCCGGCTCGAGTTCCTCCGCGTTGAGCACGCCCTTGTGAGTGAATGTATGATTGGCCACCACCATGTACGCGCTCCGCGCCGCCGCTTCCCACTTGCTCTTGAGCGACGCGTAGAGGCTGTTCCCCGTCACGAGATAGAAAGTGCCGACGATCTTTCGCTTCTCGAGTTCCGGGATGACGTTCTTCAACTGGCTCGGCGCTCCATCATCGAACGCCAGGATGAAACACGCCTTCTTGCCGTCCTGCCATTTGAGCACCTGAGTCACGCCAGGACCCCTTGCGCCGGCAGGTTCCGCCCCAGCCATTCTCCCACCCATGAGGAGCAGGAACGGAATAAGGAAGGTCGAGCGAAGGAGGAAACAGATTTTCACGACGGGCAGTGTCGAGTCCGCGAAGGGCCAAAGGCAAGCACGGGAAGGAACCCCACACGAAAAGAAATTCAATCGTCGGCGCCTCCACGCGAAAACGATCACGCTCTGCCACCATCTTCTTCATCCTTCATCCTTCATCCTTTCCACCCGTGACCTCAGTGCGGGAAAGAATTCCACGAAGTCATCGCTCAGCGCGTGGTAGCGCATTTCCAGTTCCGCCGTGGCTTCACCAAGCTCCAGCGGCTTCCGAAAGCGCGTTCCTATCCCCTCCAATGCACGACGGACTCCGTGCAATTCGCGGTAGGAACACAGCCAGTCTCCCGCCTTCATCTGCAGGAGCCGCGTATAGGCGGTCGCTGGCAGGTCGTTACGATGCGCCGGCAGCGACGCATAGAACTCCGCGGCAAACTCCTCCAGCGGCACCGCCGCGTAATGGCTCCACATGCGCGCCAGGAAATGGTCGTAAAACACATCGATCAAAATTCCGGCGTAGCGCCGAAAAGGGCCATCCACGCGGCGCACACTCCTGCGAAAGATGGGGTGCGAATCCGTAAAGGCATCGATGACACGATGGCACTCCATGCCTCGCTGGTACTTCGCTGGCAGAGCAGCCCATTCCGACCACGGGAGAATATCCGGGAGCAAATTGCCGATGCGGAATGCCGACGAAGGTTCCGAGAGAACGAGGTGCGCCAACCAATTCATCCTTTAGTGTTCCACCTCAAGCCGCTTCGTGCCACTGCAACCCTGAGGGGAGCGCAAACGCCGCATACTCGATGTGCAGCACCCGGCGATGCCGGGAACTGACGGAACGACTGGAGGCGTGGAGCAACAAGGGTCGCATCAGCATCGCATCGCCCGCCGACACCGCGCAGACCGTCTCGGGCTTCTGCGCCCGCATCTCGCGGATACGATCCGGTGAAAGGCGACCGAAAAGATGCGAACCGGGCAGGACGCGCAACGCCCCATTTCCTTCATCCGCGTCGTCGAGATGCAGGCGGATGGTCAGCATGCGCTGGAGAAGTTCGACCGGCGGTTGCACGTGAGGAATGCCATCCTTGACGCTCCACGGACCGAAGCCGCGGACCTCCACCCGCTCGCGCAAAGCCAGAGTCAAATCCTGGTGCCACGAAACCAGCCAGTTCGACTCAGGCGACTTGTCGAAGTAGATCGCTCGGCCCGGCAACGGCTCACACGGCAAATGAGGCCGCACCACGTTGAGCAGCCGGTCCGACCGTGCCCAATCCGCCACGGCAGGCATGCTGAGCAATCCGCGTCTCCCCGCTCCGGAGATGAGCCCCAACGAATCCCGCAATTCCGTCAGCCCGCCGATATCAATGATTCCCGGGACGATCGCAAAACCATCAGATTCGATCTTACGCTTCATCGCATCGTCGCCGGGACACGCTGATTCGTGCATGGGTTGAGGTAGAATTCGCATCTGGAAGTTCATGGAAATGCCGCCCCGCTTGCCTCACAAGCCCGGAACGCATTGAGTACCAACAACGAACCGGGCAAATGCGAGATCACGGGGTGTCATTCACCGTTCGCCGCAGCGCCTTGACCTGCGCACCGACCGCCGCATCGTAGCGAGTGAGTTCGGCAGCGAGCTTCCCAGGATTGCCGCCAGAGCGCTCGATCACTTGCTTCGCATAGTCGCGCGCCGAGCTGAACTTCCCGTCGCCATCCGCATCGAGCCAGACGGGGTTCGTGGCCCCGAGCACGCAACGGTCGCGGTTACGATCGGTCGGTTGATACGGGAACGGGATGGCCCAGTAGGGCGCCGTCACCGCGGGGCCGTGAGCGATGGCGACAAGATGCACGTCGTGTGCCGGCCGAGGCAAACGCCACACGACAGCAGCCTTCTCCACCGACCCAGCCGGCGCTTGGATCGCTTGTTCGCGAATCTTGATTCCATTGGCGAATAACTCAACCCGATCGGCCTGCGTCCAACTCGGACCGAGCACGCGCACCGTCACGTCGATCTCATCGCCGAGGGCGGTCGCCAGGTCCCCGGCCTCGAATCGGCCGTTCACCGTCAGCCGCGCGAGCAGGCCCATGCTCACATAGGCGTGACCTGCCTTGAGTTGCCGGCACGCTTCCTCGACGCTCAAGTGCCCGGGATCACGATCGTCGCACGCCACATACGTGCGGCCCTGTCCGACAATAAAGCGGGAGACATCGTGCGAGTCGCTCGACCCGACCGCGGTGACACGGTAACCGTGGTTGAGCAGCGCAAACCAATCGCGGAAGCTTTGCATGAAATCCGACTGGAGGGTTCCTGAATTGCAGACTTCGATCGCGTCGAAACTAAAGGGTTCGGACCCGCGCAAATTATCGCCGGTCACCGGATCGAAATTCAGCGGCGCGAACGGAATGAAATTATTGTGCGTGTCGCGCGGATGATTCAGCACGACGACCTCCACTCCCGGCACGCCCCGCATCGCGCGCATCAGCGCGGGCCATTCGGTAGGCTTTGCGTCCGCCGGCGGCGCGGCGGCATTTTTCACGGGAAACGTGATGAAATGTCCAACGGTCGTCGTCACTTCATTGGCCACCACATAAGTGAAATAATCCGCGACACCCAACTTGCGCGCCACCTCCGAGTAATCGACGTGCTGGTTGTGATCGGACGCCACGGCCAGTTCGACGCCTTCGCCCGCGAGGGTCACGACGCGTTCCTCGGCGGTCGCGTCACCGTGCCGGCTGTAGGTGAAGGTGTGAACATGCGTGTCGCACGCGGCGAGCCCTGGCGTGGCCACCTCGCGACCGATCTCGAGCGAAATATCCTCCGCGCTCCCAGGTCGCACAGACACCTTCCGCTCGGCAAGACCATACTCGAAACCGCGCGTCGCGGAGAGTGTGTATTCACCCGCGGGCAGGCCGATTTCCGCCACGCCATCGGGCGAGTAGATCACACCAGGTCGCACCGCAAGGCTCGGCTCCGGGCTGGCGGTCAGCGGCGCGAGCGCGCCCCGCGCGTCGGCAACCGTCATGCGGCACGGCAGCGGACGGTGGTTGTCGCGATCCGTCACGCGCACGCGCAAGACCCCATCGTGCCGGGCTTCCCCGGGCGGCCGCGCGTCGAGCAGAATCTCCTCCACATAGATATCGTCCGGCGCTTCCGGAGAGAGAATGGAGAGGGAATTCGCGCCGTCCCGCAGAAGTCCCGGCGGGATCGAAAAAGTCGCCATCTCCGGATATTCCATCAGGTCGAGAGTGCCGAGCTTGCGGCCATTGAGCAGAACCGGCCACTTGAGCTTCACATCGCGCTGGCGAATGAAAAGCGTCGCCGCCTGCGCATTGGCCTGGGCATCAAATTGGATTTGCAGCGAGCGGCCTTCCGGCGCCTGGCCATCCAGATCCCGCCACTCGCGCTCTCCCTCAAATCCGAGATGATGACTCTTGTTGTCGAGCACCCGCACGCCACTCTCCGCGGGCTGCGCCGAAATGGCGGACACGAGCGACAGCGAAATGGCGACGACCGCAAGCGCGCGACGAAATGAGAGAAGATGATTCATGAACGAGGAGAGTGGATGATTCTCACCGCGACCCACGAAGCATTCGAGGTTTTTCAAAAGCCGTCTCATCTCGTCACGCGCCTTGCACTGAAAACCCTTCTCGCTCACAAGAACCCCGTGTCGTACCGCCTCCTCATTTTCGATTTCGACGGCACGCTCGCCGATAGCTTCCCCGTCTTCCTCGAACACATGGCGCAGATGATTGAACACTTCGGTCTCCGCCCAATCGAGCCACAGTCTCTCGATCAGCTGAGAACTCGCAGCGCGCGCGAACTGATCAGCGATTTCGGTATTCCGGCTTGGAAAGTGCCGCTGGTCGTCCGCTACATGCGCCGCTTAATGGCTGCCCATACCTCGCGCACGCCCCTCTTCGCGCGAGTGCCCGAAATGTTACAACGCCTGTCGGAAAACATTACCCTCGCTGTTGTCAGTTCCAACTCGGAAGCAAACATCCGCGCGATCCTCGGACCCGAGAACTCCAAACGAATCCGTGCCTACGCATGCGGTGCCTCCCTTTTCGGCAAAGCGGCGAAGTTCCGGCGCGTCCTCAAACGCACCGGCGTCCCGGCGTATGAAACGCTCGCCATCGGCGACGAGATACGAGACCTCGAATCCGCCCGCGAAGCCGGAATTGCGTTCGGAGCCGTCTCCTGGGGCTACACCCATGTCGACGCGTTCCGGAACTACTCTCCGGCGTTCGTCTTCCGCCACCCCGATGAAATCCTGGAACTCCATTGACCGCTGACTGAGCACAGCGCGCTGATCGCTGATTCCCCCTTGACTCCGCCTCAATCCATGGCAAATCCACCTCACCAATGCGTCCCGCCTCCGCCCAATCCATTTTGATCATGGCGATCATTATTATTGCCTCCCACTCGGGGCAGGGATAGACGCGCTCACCGATCGCCAATCAAAATCCCGACGCCCTGAGTTTTCCGCTCAGGGCTTTTTTTGTGCCCAAATCCATGCATCTCACCGAATCCACCCCAGCCACTGCCCACGTTTCGTTGTCCGATATCGTCGCCGCGCGTTCGCGCCTGAGCGGGGCCATCACGCGCACCGCGTGCGTGGAATCTCCCGCCTTGAGCGAGCTGACGGGCTCGCAGGTATTCTGCAAACAGGAGCACCTCCAGCGCACCGGGAGCTTCAAGGAGCGTGGCGCCCGCAATGCCCTCGCCCAACTCCCGTCCGACCAGGCGCGCACGGGCGTGATCGCCGCTTCAGCCGGCAACCATGCCCTGGGGCTTGCCTGGCATGGCCGGTTGCTCGGAATTCCCGTGACCGTCGTCATGCCGCGCTTCGCTCCGGTGGTGAAAGTCGCGCGCTGCCGGCAGTTTGGCGCATGTGTCGTCCTGCACGGAGATACCTTCGACGAGGCCCGCGGCGAGGCCGACCGACTCGCCGGGGAACGTCAACTCACCTACATCCATCCATTCGATGATCCGCACGTCATCGCCGGCCAGGGCACCCTCGCTTTCGAGATCCTCGAACAAGTCCCCGATGCGGAAGCGATCCTCATCCCCGTGGGCGGCGGCGGGCTCCTCGCCGGAGTCGCGACAGTCCTGCACGCCCTCAAACCGGAACTGCAAATCATCGGGGTGGAACCCGCGAATGCCGCGTGTTTTGCCGCGGGACTATCCACCGAAGGTCCGGTTCGCGTGCCGACACGATTCACCCTGGCCGATGGATTGGCGGTAACGGAAGCGGGCCGCCACACGCTGGCCATCGCGCGTCCCCTCGTCCGGCACATGGTTCAAGTCAGCGAGGAACACCTCGCTCTGGCCATGCTCCGGATGGCCGAGATGGAAAAGTGCATCATCGAGGGCGCCGGCGCCGCGGGTTTGGCGGCACTGCTGAGCGGCTGCCTGCCGGAACTCCGCGGTCGCCGTGTCGTCACGCTGCTCACTGGCGGCAACATCGATCCACTCGCCCATAGCCGGGTCATCGAACGCGGGCTCGCCGCCGACGGGCGCATCTATCGCTTCGACGCCCTCATCAGCGATCGGCCGGGCGGTCTCGCCCATCTCTCCGCCCTGCTCGCCGCAGCCGGTAGCAACGTGACGGAGATCGTCCACAATCGCACCTTCGCCGGGCCCGATCTGTCCCGCGTCCACGTCCTTTGCACGATCGAGACCCGCGACCGGGCGCATATCGGCGAAGTCCAGCAACGGCTGTCGGACAATGGCGTGGAAATCTTCCAGCGCGACTGCCTGAAGGATTCAATGGCTGTTTCCTAAATCCTCTTGCAGTTGCCGCGCAAATTTCGGTCCCACAGCCTGCTCCTCGTGCTTGAAATAAACAAACGCCTCGGACCAGCGCGGCTGTTGTTCGCCGATCCAGCGGGCCCAGCGCTTCACCCCCGCTCGCGCGTAGTCCTCGCGCCGAAGTCGCAGATAGCCGAAGTCCGCAGTCACGACGGAGGGCGTCGCCAGCTCTTCGTTTTCCGCGATGCAAAGCGCCGCATTGGCCGCCCGCAAAGTCTCGAAGACCGTGTCGTCAAACCACGACTCGTGGCGAAACTCGAAGGCCGCCCGCATCCCAGCGGGCACTTCGGCCAAAAAGGCGCGCAAGACCTCCACATCCTTACGAAAGGTCGGCGGCAGTTGAAATAATACCGGACCGGTTTTCTCGCCCGCCGTTGAAATCGCAGCGTGAAAGACCTGCAATAGCTCCGCACAACCGCGCAACTTGCTAAAATGGGTCACGCGCTGTGGCGCCTTGAAGCTGAACCTGAAGCGCGCCGGAGTTGCACCCGACCAGGCGCGTATCGTCGTCTCCGCGGGAATACGGCGAAACGTGTAATTGATCTCCGTGCTGGTAAAATGCTCAGCGTAGTACGGCAACATTTTGCTCGCCGGCATTTTCTCCGGGTAAAATTTACCCTTCCACTCCGGGTATTGGAAACCAGACGTGCCGATCCAAAAATTCATCGCACCACATCTACCGCAGCTCGCACCCGAGGCGCAAACGACATTCCCCGCCGCTCGAGTTTTTCATCTCCTCCCATCCGCCGGCCAATCATTCTTCTTCCTCCTTCCTCCTTCCTCCTTCATCCTTCCTCCTTCATCCTTCCGTCATGAGTTCCGGAAAATCCCGACGCCTCGCGCACAAAACGGCCCTCCTCCAACAAGCCATCGTTCACGAACTGGAATCCCTGGTAAAGACCATCGAGCGAGGCGAAACCCTGCTCGCCGAACTCAACGAGGAGACGACCGCCATGAACGTCAGGCACCAGAATCGCAAGACCACCCGCGATGATATTGCCTATCTCGAAGACCTGCTGAAATGCGCGAAGAAGAAACTCGCCTGGGAGAAGCAAATGGAAAACGTCGCCAAACGCACCCCGGTCGTCCTCGCCCAGGTCTCCTCGGTCATGAACGACACCACTTATCCACCTGACGACCAAACCCGCGCGCAGGTCGTCGCATTCCTGCAAAGCGTCCTGACCGCCATGACGCGGCTTGAAGTCGCCAAGAACACCTAGCATTCGCATAGGGAGCGTTCCGTGTCCTAAATCGTAAATCATAAATATTCATACCTGTTGTGCTTTCCCCCACAGCCTGTAGTACATCGATGTGAACCTCACCCCACCCATCGATCCGCCGGACACCGCCACCGCCAAGCAATACATGACGGAACACCGTGGTAAGATCATGGTCCTGCAAAAGGCCGAGGGGGTGGCCCCGCTGAGCACAGACTTTTTCACCGTGGAATCCGTCGGCACGCATCCCAGTGGCCTGATCGTCACCGCCGTTTTCGAGCACAATCGCCGGCAACGGCTGCGCCCCGCGGAAATCCGCCGCGCCACCGAGTCGGAGATCGCATCGCAGAAGGCGTGAACGCGGGCCGATGAAGTCCATCGTCGCGCTCGTCGATTTCTCGGACGTCACCGCCCAGGTCGTCGAAAAGGCCGGCGATCAGGCCGTGGCCTTCGGCGCCCGCGTCATCATTTTGCACCTCGTTCCCGAGGAACCCGTGGTCGTCGGCTTCGGCCTCGCCTCACCCGTGATGATGCAACCGCCGTCCGAGCAAGTGGTCAAAAATGACTACGTCAGTTTGGAATCCCTGAGCGGCGCCCTCAAACAGCGCGGCGTCGACGTGCTCATCGAGCAACTCTCTGAGGGCACCTCGGAAAAACTCCTGGAGGAATGTCGCATCTGGAACCCGGACCTGATCGTCGTCGGCAGCCATCATCACAGCCAGGTCTACAAACTGTTTGTCGGCACCTTCACCGCCGAAATTCTCGGCGAAGCCCGCTGTCCCGTCCTCGTCGTCCCCAGTGGCCTTTAGTGCAGGTTCTCGAGGCCGAGAAACAATCCGACGAGCGAAAACGCAATCGAGAAAAAGAGCGCGGCTAACATTGCCAACAGCCAAGGTCGTGGCGCCTTCTGCGGGACGATGAACACAGCGGCGAGTGCCCAAATGCAGCTCAGTCCCACGAGCACCCACCGCCCCTCAATCACGATCACCGTCAATGAAGGAAGGGGTCTCCCGCGACCCATGTCCTCGAAGATCGTCGCGAATCGAGGCGTGAGGAATGCCGCGATGAAAACCTGCACGAGACTGCCGGCGATGACAAAAGCAGCAGCCACCACCCGCGCAGTCCTCCCGGGATCTACGCCAACTGGAGCCCGCGATGAAACGCCTCCCGTCCTATTGAAGATTCGTAGCATTCCGTCGTCAGACCTTCATCCGATTTTCCATTTTCCGCACTTCCCAATCCCACCCGGCCAAGCCCGTCTCCCCGCTTTTTGCAATGCGGAGAAACGGGCTCACCCCCAGGAGGGAAAGCCGGACTATCTTCCGTGGCGATAGAGAGAGAAGAAACGGCGGCGACCGCACATCCGCTGGCTGCGTTGAATGAGTTCCTTGTCCACAGCCGTGGACCGGCGCTGCCGACTTCTCCCAATGAGCGGGATTTTCATAGCGCAAGTTCGCACCGGATTTCGCCCCTCGCAATCAATACTTTATCACCTCTCTCCGACCCACCTCCGCAGCACGTCTAACGTTTCATGTGCATGCGTGAGGATGAAGAAATGTTAATCGGCGCAATCGGGAGAAAGCTTTAAGTCGTCCGCTCAGAGCACCCCGTCACCGTGCCGGTCCATGATCCGCCGCAAGACCACTCCGATCCGGCGAGCCGCCCGCAGGGTTGGTGTGACAATTTCCATTGTGCCATTGGCGACCACAGACTCCCCCCGCCGCTCGGTGACTTTTACCAAGGATTTGATAGGATTGCCGATCTTCATAACATCTGAAGAATCGCAGCGGGTCACCGATTTGGCCGTGTTGAATATACTCTAAGTCGCACCGTCAGCGGGATGAACGGACCGTCCGGTTCACGCCATCACTTTCGCGATCGCCGCGCGCATTTCGGCCAGAGAGGCCGGCTTGGCGAGCACGAGATCGACGAACTCAGATTGACCGTCCGGGTCGTCGTCCACGGAGCCGCCAAAGCCCGTGAGGAGAATGACGCGAGTCTGCGGTTCCAGCCCCTTCACGGCCACGGCGAGTTGATCGCCGTTCATCCCTGGCATGGCTTTGTCGGTGATCACGAGGTCGAAATCCTGCCGCCGAAAGGTGGCGAGCGCTTCGCGGCCATTGCTGGCCACGGCGATGGTGTGCCAGTCGCGCTGGAGCGCGTGCGAGATGAGTTCGCATTGCACGGGCTGGTCATCGACAACGAGGATCCGCAGCGGACGGACGGTCTGCGCCGGAGCCGGCGCGAGGGTCACAGCGCCCGAAGTGTCCTCGGGGAAAGTGAAGAGGAAGGTCGTGCCGTGTCCCTGCCTGCTCTCGATGCTCACCGTCCCATTGTGCCGTTCAACGATGCCATAGACCATCGAAAGCCCGAGGCCGGAGCCACGGTCACCCTTGGTCGTGAAGAACGGCTCAAGACAGCGCCGCCGCACTTCCTCGGTCATGCCGATCCCCGTGTCGATCACCGCGAGTTCCACGCGGTCATGCTCCCTGGCGCTCCGGCGCGTGCTCAGCGTCAGGGTGCCGCCTTGCGGCATGGCATCCACGGCGTTGAAGATGACATTGGTCAGCAATTCGCGCAGGGCCGCCCCATTGCCGGCGATGGGCGGGATGGGCCCGAGGTCGGTGACGATTTCGATCGGCATCCCGCGGGCGTGCGATTCGGCGGACCAGCGCGGCCGGGTGAAGCTCACGGTCTGCTCGACAATCACATTGAGCGGAAGCGGACCGCGCGATTCGCCGGGCTCGGCCGGACGATGAAAGTCGCGCAGGCGATTGACGATCTCCGCGGCATCGAGCGCGGCTGTGACAATGGTCTGGGCGAAATCGGCGAAATCCGCACCGGCGGGGTGGCTGCGGCACTTGTATTGCAGCAGCTCACCGTATCCGAGAATGAGAGAGAGGGCGTTGTTAAAGTCGTGCGCCACGCCCGTGACCATGCCACCCAGGGCGCGCAACCGCTCCTGCTGAACAACCTGCTGCTGCGTGGCACGGAGTTCGGCGAGGCTGCACTCGAGATCGGCGCGGGCGGCCTCCAGCGCGGCCTCGGTCTCATGACGCGCGGTGATGTCTACGACAAAGCCCTCGTAGTAGAGCAGGCGCCCGCCATCGTCGCGCACGGCCACGGCATTCTCCGAAATCCAGATGATGCTGCCGTCCTTGCGATAGACCTGGGATTCGAAGTTGCTCACCTTGCCATCGCGCGCCACGTCGGCGAGAAATTCGGCGCGCCGCCCCGCCTGGACGTAGAGTTGCCGCCCGATGTCGTGCATCCCCCGCTGCAACTCCACCGGCGACGCATAGCCGTAAATGCGGGCCAGGGCGGGATTGGCTCCAAGAAAACGCCCATCGACAGAGGTTTGAAAGATGCCCTCGATGGCATGGTCGAAGATGCCGCGGTAACGCTGTTCGTCGGTGATGACAAGACCGGCAGCCTCCGTGGCTGGAATGGAAGGCGCGATGTCCGGGAGTTCCGTCGTCATCCAGGGTGGAGGCGAGATGCTCATCTACGTATCGACGACGGCGCGCTGTTGCCGACCAGGGGCAAATCGATGATGAGTGAGCTTCAGAAAGTCGGACACGGCAGTGGAATATCCCGCACTCAGCGCAGTGAGCGTGCCACGGACGAAGAAAAGGATGAAGGCAGGAGGATGAAGAGAATTGAGAGAAGTCGGGGCGACGATTGCCTCCCCCACCCCCACCAATCTCTTCATCCTTCATCCTTCCGCCTTCCGCCTTCATCGTCCATCCGTCATCCTTCAAAAAATGTCTCCCATCGACTGCCATATCCACATCGTCGGCAATGGCGCACGGGGCAGCGGATGCTGGCTGCGGCTCAAGGGGCGGCATCGCTGGCTGGCCGCGTTCATGCTCCGGCACCTGCGGCTCCCGCCGGATGTCGCGCAACCGGACTTCGATGAGATCTACGTCGAGCGCCTCCTCCGGCTGGTGCGGGAGTCCTCACTCGGGTCGGCCGTGATCCTCGCGCAGGAGCAGGTCTATGATGAACGCGGCGTTTTGATGGAAGGCGCGGGGTCGTTCTACGTGCCGAACGATCACGTCCTCGCACTGGCCCGGCAGCACCCGGAGTTCATCCCCGCTGTTTCGATCCATCCCGGGCGGCCAGATGCGCTCGACGAGTTGGAACGCTGCCTCGCAGGCGGAGCCGCGATGCTCAAGCTCCTGCCCAACTGTCATAACGTCGACTGCAATGATCGCCGCTACACGCGCTTTTGGGAACGGATGGCGGAAGCTCGATTACCATTCCTGGCGCACACGGGGGGCGAGAACACGGTCCCAGTCATCCGCCCGGAACTGGCCGACCCGCGGGTGCTCGAGCTGCCGCTCCAGTGCGGCGTCACGGTCATCGCTGCGCATTGCGCCACGCGCAGCGGCTTTACCGATCCCGATTATTTTTCCGTTTTCGCGGAAATGACCACGCGCTTTCCGAATCTGTACGGAGACAATAGCGCCTTCAATCTCCCGATGCGGGGCTGGCCGACGCCGCAAACCATTCGGGAGCCGCTCGCCTCAAGGATGATCTACGGCAGCGACTTTCCCGTGCCGATCATGGGGGTCTGGTCGTGGTTGCGTGGATTCATCGACTGGGAAACTTATCGCCGCCTGGAGCGCCACCCCAATGCCCTCGAACGCGATTATCAATTGAAACGGGCGATGGGATTTTCAGAGGAAAGCTTCACCAGACTCCACGGGCTGCTCAGGCAAAGGCAGAAGGATGAAGGATGAAGCGGATAGAGGGAAGGCGGGTCAACGATTTCCCACCCCCCCCCCCCCCCCCAACCCAAGAAACCCTCCGCCGGGAACCATTTTTAAAACCGCAACAGGAGATTTTGTGGGGGCCCGGGTTGTATC
>JBBRPL010000042.1:0-59643 GCA_038228205.1 Chthoniobacterales bacterium | reverse complement strand
TGGCGTGCGCGACGGCGATGCGGAGACCGCGGGCCACTACACGCTCGACCGCTTGCTGACGGTCTTCCGCAAAGTGTGCGATGCACTCGCCTTTGCGCACTCGCGCGGGACCCTTCATCGCGACCTCAAACCGGAGAACGTGATGGTCGGTGAGTTCGGTGAAGTCCTGGTCATGGACTGGGGGCTGGCCAAGCAATTCCGGAATGCGGAGGCCGGTCCGCGGGAGGAAGGGGGCGGCCCACCCGCACCCACCTCCACACCGCGTCCGGCGCCGGCGAGTTCGGGCAGCGATGAAACGCTGGTCGTCAACGCGGCGGATGGGAACGGCGGGCGCGAGCCGCTGCGGCGGTTCCTGGCGCAGAAGGCCGGCGGGGATTCCGGGATGACGATGGAGGGGGAAATCATGGGCACGCCGCAATACATGAGCCCCGAGCAGGCACAGGGACACATCGCGGAGATGGACGCGCGCTCCGACATCTTCTCCCTCGGCGGGATCCTTTACGCGGTCCTCACGTTGCGCCCGCCGGTGGAGGGAAAAACACTCGATGAAGTACTGCAAAAGGTCGCCACCGGAAGCATCACCGCACCTTCGACTTTCGGGACCGGCACGGCCGACGGTACGCGCGGTGCCAAAGGTGAAGTGCTGGGGGCCCGGAAGATCCAGCCGCTGCCGCATTGCCCCGGCGGCCGCGTGCCCGCCGCGCTGTCGGCGGTCGTGATGCAGGCGCTCCGCGTGAAGCGCGAGGATCGTTATCAGGACGTCGCCGCCCTCAGCGTGGACGTGGAGGCGTATCAGAACGGTTTCGCCACCAGCGCGGAAAACGCGGGGATTTTCAAGCAACTCTTGCTGCTCATCCGGCGGCACAAGGGCATCTTCGGCACCGCTGCGGCGGCGTGGCTCATCATCACCGCGCTGGCGGTCTGGTTCGTCGTCAACGTCACGCGCGAGCGCAACCGCGCGGAGAAGAATCTCGCCGATCTTCGCGGGACCGCGCCGACTTTCCACGAGCAGGCGAGGATGCTGACCGCGCAGGAAAAACTGCCCGAGGCACTGGAGAAAATCGACATCGCCCTGACGCTCAATCCCGAGGCCCCTCGTTTCCACGCACAGCGCGGCAACATCCTCCAATCCATGGAGCGCTTCCCCGAGGCCGTCGAGGCCTACGCGACCGCGCAGCGCTTGAACCCGCAAGAGCCGCACGCCGGAGCAAACGTCGCGCTGTCCCGCATGCTCGCCGGCGCTGGAGAAACGGACGGGGCCCTCTCCATCAAGCAGCGCACCGACTGGCGTGACGCACTCACCCAGCAAGGGCGCGGGGCGGAAGCGATCTTCGCCGGACGCAGCCTGGCCGCTGACGCCGCGAAAATGCTGCCTGCGTGGCAGACGTAGATGGACGCATGGCTCGGCAAAGGCGCGCCCCGGCTCTCGGCGGGCGCCAACGGTCTTTACTTCCTCAGTTTGAACAACCGCTCGGTCACCGACCTATCGCCGCTCCGTGGCATGCCGGTGGGCACCCTGCACATCGACAGCAACCCGGAGCTCGAAGACCTCAGTCCGCTGGCCGACTGTCCCCTCATCAACCTCTATGCACTCTATCTCCGCAAGCTCGTGGATTTGTCTCCGCTGAAAGGCAAAAACCTGAGAGTTCTCCTTATCGGGGATACCGGCGTCCGCGACCTGCAACCGCTCGCCGGGATGAAGAATTTGTCCGTTCTGAACATCGTGGACGATGCCGTGAGCGATCTCTCGCCGATCCGCGAAGCCAGACTCAAAGAACTCTCGGCTCACAGTAGCCGTGTGCAAAACCTCGAGCCGCTGCGCGGCCACCCGCTGGAGGATCTTGATGTGTCCTACCATTCCATTGATAGTCTCGATCCGGTGGGGGATGCGCCGCTCGTGCACCTTGGGATCTGCGGTTGCGGACACCTGAATCTCGCAGACCTGCGCACGCGTCAGCTCCGGTCGTTGGCAGCAGAAGGAACGGTGCTCGATCACCTCGAAGTGCTTGCGGAGATGAGCGACCTCGTAGCCTTCATCCTCCCGAAGAACCTCACCGATCCCGGCTTCCTGCGAAAGCTGCCCCACCTCCGGAAGATCGGAACCCGCACCGCCAATGGCGGGGATAACTTCAAAGACGCCGAAACATTCTGGCGTGAGTACGATGCGAAGAAGGCCGCGGAAGGGAAATGACCGGGGAACGCAGGGGCTTTCGCGCGTTCCGCCCGAGGCCGGCCCGTTTCGAACTCAGAGCACCCGGCGCTCGCCACTCCGCTCCGCACCGAGGGTATCGAGGACGGATCGGATTTGCGTGAGCAGCTTCTGCTGGGTGTAGGGCTTGGGGATGAAGCCCCGCAACCCGCGCGAGAGCATGCTGCGCAGGCGCTCCTGCTCGGCGAACCCGCTGCTCAGGACCACGGGGACCTTGGGATTGATCTGGAGCAGTTCCTCGAAGACATCGGCGCCATCCATGACGGGCATGGTGAAATCGAGGATCGTGAGGGAAATCTGGTCCTTGAGCTTGCGGTAGATGTCGATGGCTTGAAAGCCGTCCCGGGCGGTGATAACTCGATAGCCTTCATCGGTCAGCACGCGTTGCGCGAGCAGGGTCACGAAGTCTTCGTCATCCACGATCATCACCAGTTCGCGCGGGCCCGTGGGGTTGAAGATCTTGACGTCGGAGGTCAGGGTCGGAACGGTCGGTTTGACGGCGGGCGGTGGCGGAACGACCGGGGCGGGGACGGGGGCAGCCTCCGAGCGGTGCCCGCCCACACGGTCCACCATCATCTGCGTGACGCGGGTGGCGCGTTCGACGCCATTCCGCAAAATTGCGAAATATTTCTCACTATCGGTAGTCTCGGTGCAGATTTTCTCCAGCACCTGACTCGATTCGGAAATGACCTGAAGCAAATTGTTCAGTTCATTGGCGGTCGCTTTGACCCAGTGAATATCCTCAGAATCCGGCATGATCTAGTCGCGGGAAAGGGCGGTCATGCTCCTTCGTCGCGGCAGGCCCACCAGACACAGCCCAGGAAAGCGGCGATAACGATGGAAAAAGCTCCGAGTGTCAGCATATAGCGCGGACGTAGTGCCGCATTGGACCCTTATGGTCAACACGTTTCGTACCCGACACTAGAAATTGACGCCGAAAAAGTCGGCAAAAACGGCTCTGTAGACTTCCCGTTTCATCTCCGGCAGCCAGTTCAGGCGGAACTCGGCGGGGGCGATCCAGCGGTAGTCCTGAAACTCGGGATCACGGGTCTCGACGTGGATCGCTTCGTCCGGCCCCGCAAAGTCGCAGAGAAAATAGATCTGCTCCTTGCCGTGAAAGCCGCGTTTGATGCGGCCATTGCCGTAGAGATAGCGATACGGTCCCTTGCGCTCGACGATGGAAATGTGGTGGGCCTCGACGCCGACCTCCTCCCACAATTCGCGGACGAGCGCTTGCTCGGGGGTCTCGCCCTCATCGATTCCGCCCTGGGGGAATTGCCAGCCGTCGCGCACCCCGAGCCGCTCGGCAATCAGGATGCTCCCGCGGGCATTTCGCAGAATCCCCGCGACATTGGCCTTATAGTTGATTGGTATCTCGCTCATGATGAATCGCAAACATGCACCGGCAGCGGCAGCCGCCCTCGTGGCGCTTGCCCTCTACCTGCTCTGGCTGTGGCAACCGGAGCGGCAGGTCCGCCTGCATACCTCACATTTTCTCAAGAAAGTCGAGCGGCGGAACTGGGCGGCGGCGCGAAATTTCCTGGCCGCCAATTATTCGGACCGCTGGAAACACAACGGGGACTCCGCCGTGGCCGATGCCCAGGAGGCCTTCCGCCAATTCCTGTTCGTGACGGTCGAAAACCGGACCGACTCCTGCGACATTTCGGGCGATCATGCGACGACGCGCACGGTCATCAAGATCAGCGGCAGTGGCGGCCCGGTGGCTCAACTCGTCATGGAGAGAGTGAACACCCTCAACGGCCCATTCACCTTCACCTGGCACAAGGCGAGCTGGAAGCCGTGGGACTGGGAGTTGGAGAGCGTGGATCAGCCGGAATTGAGTACGGATCGGTTGGGAGGATTTTAGCGGCAAGCAGGTTCCTCATTGGAAAACACCCATTCCGCGTACACACTCCCTCTACCATGAAATTCCTCCCATTCCTTTTCCTCGTGCTTTCCACCCCACTGCTGCACGCCCAGGCCACGCCCAATCCTTCCGCGACGCCGCCGCCGACCAATATTCAAATGTGGCGCTGCAACCTGCCGGGCGGATCGTATTCCGTGGCTTTGCGCAGCATTGTCTCCGTGAGCACCCATGAATACATGGTGGATGGCGCCGTGCGGGTCACGGAGGTGAATATCGACACCACCGGAAACTCCCTGGCCCGCTTCTACTACATCGAACCCAATACCCCGGCCTCCCCGATCGGGCTCGGCACTTCCACCATCGAAAAAGCGCAGCAGCTCCTCCAGGAAGGCGCTGAGCGCACCGGCCAGGATGTGTGGAAGAAAGTCGTCAAGAACTACCCAACGACGACGCATGCGCACACCATCGAGTACCGCGTCACCGACAAGGATTCGCTGACCAAACTATACGAGAGCGCCGAATCAGCCCTGCGGCTGAACAAGAATACGGTCTTCGAGGTGAAGTAGATTCGGATCAGCGGATCCAGCGTCCGGTAGGGCTGGCCAGGACGGGCAATTCGTCGGTCATGTACTGCGTCTTTCCGGCCGCGCCGATCATCGTCACGCCGGTCTGCGCCTTGAAGTATTTGCTCATACTCTCGCCCGTGTAGCAGCCCCAGGCCTTGACGAAAGCGTCGCGGGTAAAAATGCCGCGGTTGATTTGCTTGAGATCGTCCTGGTGCAGCCAGGACTTCGAGGCGCTGTCGATGTTGTTGGAATAATCGAACATCCAGCAGGCCTTGTTGCTGTGGCCGAAGTACTCGAAGTCCGCAATCTTCACCTTGTCCCTCGACTGGCCGGCGTTGAGGTAGTTGATGACCTGCGCGGTCTTGTCGAACCACATCAGTTTCACCCCAAACGCATCGCGAACGCTGGTGATGTGACTGATCAAGTCGTTGCTATCCTGCTTGGCCCGATGCTCGTAGGCAGGCCGATAGACCAGCCACGTGATCTGCGCCTCCGGCTGCGCCGCTTTGATTTCCTCCATACGAATGCGGGAAGCCCGGACGAAATTCATCCACCAGTTGTCGTGCGGACTGGCCTTCCATTTCTCCCAGATCCACATCGAAACTCCGCCCGTGAGAATGATGTACTCGCCGTTTGCCGGCGGCACGATATCGGCCCGGACCGGGGTAGAGACCAGTGTAAAACAAGCGAGAAGGAGCAGGCAAATGGAGCGCATGACGCGGGGAAAGTGCCCGCATTTTCCGCGAGAACCAAGTGGAAATCAAAAGGTTCGTCTGGGCGTAAGAACGGAGATGGGAACTACCACGGATGGGGGGAGTTCTTGGTTCCTGGTTCTTGGTTGGCTCCGCGCCGTGGTCGCTTCGCTCCATTCACCTCCTCGTGCCCAAGCTGGAGCTTGGGAACGAAGAACCAAGAACCAGGAACTCTCCCCCATCCGTGATTTCTATTTCCGGATTCAGGCTCAGCGTCCCGCCGGGCCGCGGGCGTCGGATTTTATGGAACCGTAGTCCCGAGCGCGAGTTCCTTGCACCGCTGAAGATCGAGCTTGCCGGAGGCGAGGATCGGGATCGCGTCGATCCGTTTCACGATGCGCGGAATCCACAGGTTGGGCACACCAGCTGCCGCGAGTCGCTTGCGCACTTCGCCGGGGTCGAGATCGCAAGCGGTGAGCAGCACCAGGGCCTCCCCTTTGGCCTCGTCGGGGATGCCGGCGATGGCGATCACGCGCTCGTCTTTGGGCAGCGCGAGCGCCTCGGCGATTTTCGACTCCACGGTCTCGTGCGGCACCATCTCACCGCCGATCTTTGAAAAGCGGGAGAGGCGGCCCTCGATGAAACAGAAGCCGTCCTCGTCGAAACGCGCGAGGTCGCCCGTCTTGAACCAGCGATCCACGAGCACGTCAGCGGTGCGCTTGGGATCGTCGAGATAGCCCTCGAAGATGTTCGGCCCGCGCAGCCACAGCATGCCAGTGTCGTGCAGCGAAAGCTTGGCGTCGGTTTCCGGATGGCGGATTTCCGCGGCCATCCCTGGCGCGAGCTTGCCGACGGAGCCTGGGCGATTGCTGGGCTGGACGTTGTCGGTGGGATGGCTGGGCTTGGGCTCGGGAAGGTTGACGGCCGCGACGGGCGACGTCTCGGTCAGGCCGTAGCCCTGCAACACTTCCTTGCCAAAGCGCTCCTTGAAGGTGGCGGCGAGTTCGCCCGGCAATTTCTCGGCGCCCGTGACGAGGAATTCGAGCGATGCGAGTTGCGCGGGTTCGGCCTTGCGCAGGTAGCCGCGGAGAAAAGTCGGCGTGGTGCAGAAAAGCGTGACCTTGTAGCGCTCGATGAGTTCGGCGTTTTTCGCGATCTCCAGCGGGTTCGGATACGTGACCGAACGCACGCCCTCGATGAGCGGATACCACAGCGTGACGGTGCTGCCAAAGCTGTGGAAAAACGGGAGGCAGGCGAGCACGGTGTCCGTGTGGGCGAGGTTGAGCATCAACGCGAATTGCGAGACGTTCCCGAGGAGGTTGCGGTGACTGAGGACGACGCCCTTGGGTTCCCCGCTGGAACCGCTGGTGAAGAGCACCACCGCCTCGTCGCGATCGCCGACGCGGGGGATACCCACCAGCCGCGCCAGCACCCACGTCGGGGTCACCGCCACGGCGACGCGCCACAGGAGAATCATCGGCTTGAGCGGCGGCAGAATGGCGTCGAGGTGCAGCAGACGCGCGGGCCACGGGAAATCAGCCAGGCGTTTCACCACGGCGTGCGCCGTGAGGCATTCGCGCACCTGACCGATGCGCAACGCGGCCTCGACCGAGGAGCGCCCCGCCGTGAAATTAAGGTTCACCGGGACCTTGCCGGCGAGGGTGACCGCGAGATTCGCGATAACGGCAGCCTTGCCCGGCGGGAGCACGATGCCGATTCGCTGCCCGGGGCATTCGCGACGCACGCGACTCGCCAGCGCCAGGGCGGCGGCGAGCAGCATGCCGTAGGAGAGCGAGCTGTGGTCCATACCGTCAATGATGGCGGTATGCCACTGGTTCTTGCGCAAACCACGCAGGCAGGCCCCGGCAAGATGGCCCTCGAGATCGGGCCGCTGCTGGTAGCAGTGCTCCCCGAGCGCAAGCATCCGCTCGCGCACCAGGGCGATATCCGCCTCACCGGGCGCGATGGGATCGCCAAATGCCACCACGACTGGGTAGGGAAACCGGCGTGGCCACTTGAAGAAATATTTGCCGCGCTCGAACGAAAAAATCGAGCCCCACAGCCGGTCCAGCCACACGGGGACAACCGGCGCATCCGCCGCCCGCGCGATCAACTCATAGCCCCGCTTGAGCCGCAGCAGCATGCCCGTGCGCGACAGTTCTCCCTCGGGAAAGATGCACACGACGTCCCCCGCGCGGATCGCTTCGCTGGCCGCGCGCACGGAATCCTTGGCCCGTTTGCTGGAAATCGGCAGGGCGCCCGCGGCCCGGAAGATCGGGTTCAGCCAGCGAATCTTATAGATGTCCTCGTAAACGATGAAGCGGATCTGCCGGGGACAGGCGAGTTGCAGGACGACAGCATCGACCCACGTCAGGTGATTGGGGAGGAGGAGGAATCCACCCTCCGGCAATTTTTCCCGACCAAACGTGGTGACCCGGTAGATGATACTCGCGAGCAGAATGCCGAGGCCACGGACGAGGCTGCCGGCAAAGGACGATGTTGGGGCGGATTCCACGGCGGGCGAGTATTGAGAATCAGCTTTCCATTGAAAGGCGAAACGCGTGGGATGCCGCGCGAATTCAGGGCATGCAGGACCATTCATCTTCCACCACTCCCGTCGCGAAGCGCGCTCTTGCCCTATTGCTGGGCATCAATCTCTTCAACTACATCGATCGTTCCATCCTCGCGGCGGTGGAACCAACCCTGCGGCACGATTTTTTTGCCGTCGGCGATCTATCGGCCAAAGCGAAGACGGGTTCGCTGGCGACAGCCTTCCTTCTCAGCTACATGCTGCTCGCCCCGCTTTTTGGGTGGCTGGCGGATAGGGTTTCGCGCTGGGTGCTCGTGGGTGTGAGCGTAGCTCTCTGGACCCTGGCGAGCGGGTGGTCGGGGCTGGCGGGTTCGTTCGTCGTGCTGCTCATCACGCGCATGTTTGTCGGTGTGGGTGAAGCCGGCTACGGGCCTTCGGCGCCGACGATCCTCTCGGATCTCTTTCCCGTGGCGAAGCGCGGAAGGGTGATGTCGATCTTCTATCTCGCGATCCCGGTGGGCTCGGCCATGGGCTATGTTTTTGGTGGCTGGGCCGCGGGGCATCTCGGCTGGCGCTGGGCATTTTACCTCGTGGTGCCGCCGGGCCTGGCCCTGGCGGCGATGTGTTTTTTTCAGCGCGATCCCCGGGAATCGAAGCCCGCGGTCGCCGTGCGCAAGGCGTCCATTCACGACTACCTCGGCCTGCTAAAAATTCCGTCTTACGTGCTGAATACCGCGGCGATGACGGCGATGACTTTTGCGATCGGGGGGATTTCGTTTTGGATTCCCAGCTACATCTACGAGGTGCGCGGCGCGGAGTTCATGCCGCCGCCGCTCGTGCCGGATGAAATGTTGCTGGCGGAGATCAACACTACCTTTGGGATTGTCGCCGTGGTGGGTGGCCTGCTCGGAACGATCCTCGGCGGATGGATGGGGGACAAGCTGCGCAAGCGCTTCGGCGGGGCGTATTTCCTCGTTTCCGGAATCGCGATCTTCGGAGCGTTTCCCTGCACGGTGATGATGCTAAGGACGCCTTTTCCGGGAGCATGGGCCTTCGTGTTTCTCGCGGTATTCTTCCTCTTCTTCAATACGGGTCCCGCCAACACGGCGCTCGCCAATGTGACCACGCCGGCCGTCCGGTCGACCGCTTTCGCGATGAATATTTTCGTCATTCACGCACTCGGTGATGCGATCTCCCCGCCGCTCATTGGCTGGATCGCCGGAAGGTCGTCCATGAACACGGCCTTTTACGTCGTCTCGCTCGTCATGATCGTCGCCAGCGCCTTCTGGCTGATCGGGGTCCGCTATCTCGCGCACGACACGGCCAGGGCGGAGGCGGCGGAAGCGGCCCAGGCAGGTTAGCGGAGATTCTCTGCACACTGGGCCGTGATCCGTGAGAATACCTCCCATTCAACCTTGGCAGCAGGCTTGAACGCGCTGCCGCGCGCTCGTACCCTCCCCGAATGTCCGACGCCCTGACCCCTATGATGCAGCAGTACCAAGGCATCCGCCGGTCGCTGCCGGCGGACACGCTGCTGCTTTTCCGGCTCGGGGATTTTTACGAGATGTTTTTCGAGGACGCCAAGGAGGCGTCCTCCATCCTGAATGTCGCGCTGACCAAACGCAACCTGGTGCCGATGTGCGGCATCCCGCATCACGCCGCGGAGAATTACATCAGGCGCCTGCTCAAGGCTGGCCGCCGCGTGGCAATCTGCGACCAGGTCGGCGAGCCCCAAAAAGGGCAGATCGTGCACCGGGAGATCTCGCATATCGTGAGCCCCGGGACGGTGGCCGACCTGCACATGCTCGACGCGAAGCGGAACAACTTCCTTGCCTCGATCCATGCCGGGGCCAAGGGAGGCTACGGCTTTGCCTTCGTGGACCTGACAACCGGCGACTTCCGCGTCACCGAACTGGCGGACGACAAGGAACTCGCCGATGAACTCGCCCGGGTGCAGCCCGCCGAAGTGCTGGTGAGCGAGGAGCAAGCCGCGCTGTTCCGGGAAGTGCGCGGACTGGTGGCGCGCGACGGGTACACGTTCCTGCTCGACCAGGCCTACTTCACCCTCCGCGAGCACTTCAAAGTGCAGTCGCTCGACGGCTTCGGCTGCGAGCAAATGCCGGAGGCGATCGGCGCGGCTGGCGCGATCCTGCACTACCTGAAGACGGAGCTGCGCCGCTCGCTCGGGCACATCTCGAGGCTCGTAGTGTATCGCAATTCGCAGTTCATGGTCGTGGACGCCGCCACGCAGGCGAACCTCGAACTCGTCCAGGCCCGGGGGGGCGGGCGCGACACCTCCCTGCTCGGCGCGCTCGACCGCACCGTCACGCCAATGGGCGCGCGCAAATTGCGCGACTGGGTCCTGCATCCCCTCTGCGATCTGGCGCCGCTGAACCTGCGCCAGCAGACGATCGGCGACCTGCTCGCCGAACCATTTCTCCTCGGCAATCTGCGGGAGACCCTCAAGTCGATCCGCGACATGGAACGCACGGTGGGCCGGCTGACGCAGACGGGCGGCAATGCGCGCGACCTCCAGGTGCTGCGCACGAGCCTCGAGCAAATCCCGCAACTGAAAAACGATCTCGAAGCCCTCGGTGGAGCGCGGCCCAGCACTTCGTCGATACCACTCGTCGACGTGGCCGAGGGGACGCCTCTCACGGGGTTGATCCCGCAGATCCTCGCCGACCTGCATCCCCTGCCCCATCTCGTCGATCTGCTCGCGAAGGCGATCGTCGACGAACCCCCGGCCTTGACCCGCGAGGGTGGCATGTTTCGCGACGGTTACTACGCTCCGCTCGATGAGCTCCGCAACGCCGGGCGCGAAGGCAAGGATTGGATCGCCCAGCTCCAGCAGAAGGCGATCGAGGAAACCGGCATCAAGTCGCTCAAGGTCCGCTTTACCTCGGTCTTCGGCTATTTCATCGAGGTCACCAAATCCAATCTCGGCGCGGTGCCCGCGCACTGGCATCGCAAGCAGACCGTGGCGACCGGCGAGCGTTTCATCACCGCGGAACTCAAGGAGGTGGAAGGCAAGATCCTCGGGGCCGATGAGCGCGCGAAGGCGCTGGAGCAGGAGCTTTTCGTCCAGCTCCGCGACGAGGTGATGAAGGAACTGACGGCGTTGCAAAGTACCGCCGCCGCCATCGCCACGCTCGACGTGCTCGGGGCGCTGGCCGAGACGGCGCGTCTTTTCGGATACTGCCGGCCGGTCCTCAGCGATGACTTGCGCCTCACGGTGACCGACGGCCGGCACCCGGTCCTCGACCAGTCGCTCGTGGAAGAGAAATTCGTGCCCAACGACATCCTGCTCGATGGCGACAAGAACCGGCTCCTGATCCTGACCGGCCCGAATATGGCGGGAAAGAGCACCTACATTCGGCAGGTCGCGTTACTCGTCCTGCTCGCGCAGATCGGCTCGTGGGTGCCCGCGAAGGACGCCGAGATCGGGCTCGCCGATCGCATCTTCACGCGCGTGGGGGCGAGCGACGATCTCTCGCGGGGCCAATCGACCTTTATGGTCGAGATGAACGAGACCGCGAACATCACGAATAACGCCACGGCGCGTTCGCTGATCATCCTCGACGAAATCGGCCGCGGCACCTCGACCTTCGACGGTCTCTCCATTGCGTGGAGTGTCGCGGAATATCTGCACGACGAGACCAAGGCGCGCACCCTTTTCGCCACCCACTACCACGAACTCACGGAACTCGAACTGACCCGCACCGGCGTGCGCAATTACAATATCGCCGTCCGCGAATGGAACGACCAGATCATCTTCCTGCGCAAAATCGTGAAAGGCGGCGCGGACAAGAGCTACGGCATCCAGGTCGCGCGTCTCGCCGGCCTCCCGGGCCAGATCATCGCGCGCGCCAAGGAAATCCTCAGCAACCTCGAACAACACGAACTCAACGCCGACGGCAAACCGACCCTCGCGGAGGCGCCACCCCCGCCAAAACACGGCAAGCCGCGGAACAAGAAACGAGCCGAGGAAGCGCTGGCGGCGATGAAGCCTCAGATGCGGCTTTTCTAGAGCGTCTTCTGAACTTTAAGGCACGGCTTGGTTGGGAATATGCCGAAGGCGCAATCACTGCCGCCGCTGCCAAAGTCCAGGACACGCTCTAAAGTAATTCCTCGCGGTCCACTTCTCCCACCAGCGCCGGCGGCAACGCGTGGACGCGGCCGATGATGATCACCGAGTCGCCGGCTTGCAGTTTCTCCTCGAGAAAGCCGGATCGCAGCACGCTGCCGTCAGCGCGCTGAAGGGCAATGACGAGCAAGTGACCTTCGGACATGTTTTGCAGTTCGAGGATCGTCCGGCCTACGAGTTGGGTGTGTTTGTGCAGGCGCAGTTCGTCGATCTCCACGCCGAGTTGCTTGAGGTCCTGGCTGATGAGGCCCCGCTTGTCGCCCAGGAAATTCATGGTCGCCGGGCGGGTGATGCTGTGGGCGATGCGCGTGCCTCCGATGCTCGCCGGCAGGACGACCTCGTCGGCTCCTGCCTGGATGAGCTTCTTCTCGGTGGAAGGCTGTTCGCCGCGGGCGATGATGCGCAAACGGCGATTCAGGTTTCGCGCAGTGAGCGTGATGAAGACGTTGAGCGTGTCCTGCGGAAGCACGGTGGCCAGGACCACCGCCCGCTCGACGTGGGCGCGCTGGAGCGTTTCCTCCTCCGTGGCGCTGCCTTTGACGAAAAGGTAGCCGCTTTCCTCCGCGAGGGCCAGACGGGCATCGTCCAGGTCCACCACGACGAAGGGAAACTTCGAGGCGGCAAGTTCGTGGGCGAGGATCTGGCCGATGCGCCCGTAGCCGCAGATGACGGCGTGCTGATCGATGGTCTCGACCTGGCGCGATTTCTTGAGTTCTCCGATGGCTTTCATGATTTCTCCTTCCGTAACGAAACGAATGACTTCCCCGATGACGAAGACCACGGAACTGGTCCCGCCGATGATGACGAACATGGCGAAAAGCTTTCCGACGACCGTCGTGATCGGGTGCACTTCCTCGAAGCCCACGCCGAAGAACGTGATGACGACCATGTAGACCGAGTCGATGAGCGACCAGCCGAAGAGCAGATAGCCGGAGACGCAGACGGTGAACATCGCCGCCATGTAAAGGAGGCTGTTCCGAAGCTTGCTAAAAAGGCCGGCTCTCACCGGCAAAACCCTGGATGACCCATTCGGGGTCGCGAGCTTAACGGGCGGCGGCCCGCTGGCGAGGAAAACTGCGCGAAATTACTCGTACTGCCACTTCAAGGCCCACGGATCGTCGGTGCGTTTCTGAAATTCCTTCAGCTTGACGATGTAGGCCTCGAGCGTCGTCCTGTAGCGCGGATCGGCGGCGAGGTTCACCCGCTCGTCGGGATCGCCTTTCATGTCATAGAGCTCGAAGGGAGGCCGATGAATGTAGGTCCCGACCGTCCGCACGCCGTAGGGCGCACTCTCCCCCAGCTTCCACTGGGCCTGCCACGTGGGCGCCTCCCAAAGATCGCTGGCAAAAGGGAACGGGAGCGGGTGGGCGATATTCCAGATGAGCTTGAAGTCGCGGTCGCGCACCACTCGCATGGGGTAATACATTTGAATCTCGTGGAAGGTGTGCGAGGCGTAGATCACATCCCAGCCCGCCGGCTTGTCCTGCTCGAGAATGGATGCCCACGAATGGCCCTGGTAATGCGTGAGCAGCGGCCCGGGATTCTCCATTTCCCCATCGCCGCCGCGTTTTTTCTTCACGGGCGGCTTCCGGGCCAGCGGCTTCGGCGCGTTCGCCGTCGTATCCAGACCGCCGGCGAAATCGAGCAGAGACGGCGTCACGTCCACGTGGGAAATCATGGCATCGGACTCCAGCCCGCGCTTCTGCGCGTACGGGTTGCGCACGATGAACGGCACGCGCAGGCCCGGTTCATAGACGGTCGTCTTCGCGCCCGGCATGGCCATGCCGTGGTCGCTCGTCACGACGATGAGCGTCTTCTCGTAGAGGCCGGCATCCTTCAATATCTGCACGAGCCGCGCCACGCCCTGATCGATGCGCGAGACGCTTTGGGCGTATTGCGCCAGTTCCGCGCGGCAGGCGGGCGTATCGGGCAAAAACGTGGGCACGACCATTTCCTCGGGGCGATAAAAGAGCTCGTTGATCTGCGGCCAGGCGCCGCGGTTCGGCTTGTTGCCGAAGAGATTGGGATGCTCGGGCGAAGCCTGGTCTTCACCCCCGCCGCGGTGCGGATCGCCGGTCGCGTAATAGAGAAAAAACGGACGTTGATCCGTGGTGTCGCGCATGAATCCCGCCGCAGCCTCGGCCATCTCGACGGGACTGCGCAGGTTCGCTTTGAAATATTGTTCAAAGTGGAAAACCTCCTCCGGGGCGACGTGAAACTTGCCGACCTGCCCGGTGCGATATCCCGCCTGCGCAAGGACCCGCGGCAGAGCGAGATCGGCCACGTTCTGATAAGCCGCGAAGTGATGATAGCTATGCTGATGGCCGTACTGGGCGTTGGCGTGATTTTGCAGTCCGGAGAGAATGACCGAACGGCTCGCCGAGCAGCTCGCGGTGGTGGCGAAGGCCTGGCGAAACAACAGACCGTCGCGGGCCAGCGCATCGATGGCCGGTGTCTTGATCACTTTGTCACCGTAGCAACCGAGGGTCGGGCTCAGGTCGTCGGCGATGATGAACACGATGTTTTTCTCGGCGGCGCGCAGTGGCAGCGCGAGGACGGCAGCCATGAAGATCAGGAGGAGGCGCGGCATGGGGGAGTTTTGCACGGGGGAGCTGTATCAATCAACACGCACCACGCGAGGCGGCTGAACCCGGCGGATCAGGCGGCTTCAGGCCAGGAGTTCGGCCACCGGCATCGCTCGCTCCGGGAATGCCAGGGAGACCAGCGTCTGACCGGGCGTCCTGCGGAAATGCTCGGCGTAATCATCGCCTTGCGGTTGCCGATAGACCTCCACGCAGGCGTCCGCCAGATTCACGATCCACTTTCCGATGGGGGCCATGGTGACGATTTCTCCATCCAGTAATTCCACGCGCTCGTCCGGCTGAAAGAAACCCGTCTCGCCGAGTTTTTCGTATTCTTCCACCGTAAAACGGCGGAGTTCCGCGTGAGCGTTCATCGGAGGAGGGTGGCATGGGCCAATGGCCTTGGCAAGGCGCCGCGGACTGACTTTTTGCTCGCGCCCGACGCGCCCGGCCCCTAGTTTGCCCGCCCTTTTCGCCATGACTGCCGCGACTCCCACTCTCCGCCTCGGCCTGCCCTCCGGCAGCCTCCAGGAGCCGACCTTTGCCCTCTTCGCCAAGGCCGGGTTCAACATTTCCGGCGCGAGCCGCTCCTACAAACCGGCGGTCGATGATCCCGAAATGACCATCCGGCTGCTGCGGGCGCAGGAAATTTCCCGCTACGTCGAGCACGGCTTTCTCGATTGTGGACTCACGGGCAAAGATTGGATCGCCAACAACGACTCCGACGTGGCGGTGCTGGCCGAGATGGTCTTTTCCAAGGTGAGCAATAAACCCACCCGCTGGGTGATCGCCGTCCCGGAGGATTCCGCCATCAAGACGGTCCAGGATCTCCAGGGCAAGGTGATCGCCACGGAGGCGGTGGAAATGACGCGGCGCTATCTCGCCCAGCACGGGGTCACGGCGGCCGTGGAATTTTCCTGGGGGGCCACGGAGGTCAAAGTGCCGGACCTCGTGGACGCGATCGTGGATGTCACGGAGACGGGTTCATCGTTGCGCGCCAACAAGTTGCGCATCCTGGAGACGATCATGGAGTCGGTCCCACAATTCATCGCCAACAAAACGGCGCTCCAGGACCCGTGGAAGAAGTCGAAGATCGAAAAGCTCGTGCTTCTTCTTCAGGGGGCTTATGCGGCCCGCGACAAGGTGGGGCTGAAGATGAACCTGCCGGAGGGCAGACTGGCGGACCTGCTCAAGGCGCTGCCGGCCCTGCGCAATCCCACCATCGCCCAGCTCGCCACAGAAGGCTGGATCGCCGTGGAAACAATCATCGATGAGTCGGTGGTTCGCGAAATCATTCCCCAACTCAAGGCCCTGGGGGCGGAGGGCATCATCGAGTATCCGCTCAACAAAGTCGTCTATTGAGGAAGATTCCCATTGCGCCCCATGGGCAACCGTGATTTCCTCGCCACCCCTCAACGAAAATTTAAGACCACATGGGTTCACTCAAAAAGCGCCGGAAGGCAAAAATCGCAAAACACAAACGCCGGAAGCGGATGAAAGAAAACCGCCACAAGAAGCGTTTGCGCTACAAGAGCTAGCCGCTAAATTGCGCGGCATGAAACCGCTCCGACTGGCTTGGCCACACACAGGATTCCGGAGTCTTTTCGTCGCGACACTCGCCCTTGCGACCTGCGCCCCGGTCTTTGCGCAGGCGCCCGGCAAGGCGAATCCGCGTAAGACGCCGTTCAAGGCGCCCACCCCTGCGGAACTCGCTGTCCCCGCGCCGCCGGCTCATCCGACGCATGAGTTCGCGGATGCCTTCCCCTCGGCGCGCCCGGTAGCTCCCGACCTCCTCCTTAAGAAGGAAGACGAACAGAAGGCGGACGCCTTCGTGGCGTTTTCCCAGGGCTTGGTCGCCGAGGACAACGCGGATCAGGACAAGATGCTCGCGGCCTATCGCAAGGCCCTCGAACTCGACCCCAGCTATGCCGAATTGGCCGTCAAAGTGGCCTACGAGTTGGCGCGCCGCAATGATGCCTCGGGCGGAATTCAGGTCCTGAAGGACACGATCAAGGCTGCTCCGAAGGAGCCGCTGCCGTATATCTACCTGTCGCAGCTCTACTCGAAGAACCTGAACAAGCCGGACCTCGCGCTGAAATACGCCGAGCAGGCCCTGGCCCTGGCCCCGGATAATTTCGCCGCACATCTCGCGCTTTACGAGCTCTACCTCTCCAGCGGGCAGACGAAGAAGGCCGAGGGGGTGCTGGAGCGCGCGGCCAAGACCGAACGCGCGGATGCCAGATACTGGGTGCAACTCGCGGACCTCTACAGCCGCCTGTATCTGAAGGAAGACGGGACGGCGGACCCGGCGCAATTGCAGAAGATGAACGCCGTCTATCGCAAAGCCGGCGAGTTGGGCGCAGCGGACGCGACCATCCTCACCAAGGTGGGCGACTATTTTGTTCTCTCCAAGCAGATCAAGGACGCGATCCCCTACTACCTCGCGATCCTCAAGCTGCCGCCGGGGCCGAACGATCCGCCGCTCAATAACGTTCGCGACAAGCTCGCGCGCAGCCTGCTCATTGATGTGCAGCGCGAGGACACCGGGCAGCGCGACCAGGCCATCGGCTTTCTGGAAGAGATCATCAAGGACAGTCCCCTGCGCTTCGAGACCTATGAACTGCTGGGAGAACTCTACGAGCAAAAGGGCGATCTCGATAAAGCGCTGACCAATTACGAGCACAGCCTCCTCCTCGACGCGAGCGAAGCGAAAAACCATCTCCGCCTGGCGGACCTTCTGATCCGTGCGAAGCGCTATGACCGCGCCGTGGAGATCATGCAGGCGGCCCGCAAAAAGTTCCCGGACGTCCCCTACATCACCTACAGTCTGGCCGTCTCGCTCAGCCAGGCCAAGCGCCACCCGCAGGCGATGGCCGCTTTTTCGGATGCCCAGGCCGAAGCGGAAGTAAGCCGTGAGGAAATGCTGACGGCTGGGTTCTACTTTACCTATGGAGCGGCCGCGGAGCAGGCCCAGCTTTTCGACAAGGCCACCGAACTGCTCAAGCGCAGCCTCGACCTCGAACCCAACAATGCCCAGACCCTGAACTACCTCGGCTACATGTGGGTGGACCGCGGGGAACACCTCGAGGAAGCCGGCGAAATGATCAAGAAGGCCGTGTCGATGGATCCCGAGAAGGGTGAGTATCTCGACAGTCTCGGGTGGTACTATTACAAGAAAGGCGACCCGGAGCGAGCCTTGACCGAGCTGCTGCGCGCCCAGGAAAGCATCCTGCGCGAAGACAAGAAGGATGATCCGACGGTTCTCGAGCACATCGGCGACGCCTATGCCAAGCAAGGCAAGAATGCCGAGGCGCTGAGCTATTGGCAGAAGTCCCTCGCCCTCGACCAGGAGAATAAGAAGGTGTCGGACAAGATCGAGGCGGCAAAGCAGAAGGTCACCTCGGGCGCCCCACTGCCTGTGCCCAAGCCGTAGCGGGGCGCGCAAGGTTGCGCGAGGCTGCGGATGCGGAATTCGAAGTCCGGATCTTCCCGGTTCCATGAAAATCTCCCTCTTCAGATCCTGCCTTCTCCCCGCACTGGTGCTCCTGGCGTGCACTTTCTACGCGCGGGCCGAGAACGTCGCCCACGGCACGCACGGAGCGGTGGCTTCCGTGAATCCGCTGGCCACACGCGCCGGCCTCGAAGTGTTGAAGAATGGCGGCAATGCCATCGACGCGGCGGTGGCTGTCGCCGTCACGCTTGGAGTCGTGGATGGGCACAACTCCGGATTCGGGGGCGGGTGTTTCCTCCTCATCCGCCGGGCGAATGGCGAGATTGTCGCGATCGATGGGCGCGAGATGGCTCCCGCGGCGGCTACGCGCGACATGTTTCTCCGCAAAGGTCAGGCCGATACGCGCCTGAGTCAGACGGGCGCGCTGGCCAGCGGCGTGCCCGGGTCAGTCGCGGCTTACAGCTATGCGGTGGAGCACTTTGGTCGCAAAAAGTTTGCCGAGTTGCTCGCGCCCGCGGCGAAAATCGCCGAAGACGGCTTTCCGATCGATCGTCCCTACGCCGCGGCGCTCCGGTCCGCCGCCGCCGATCTCCGATCCTTCGAGGCTCCCCTGGCCCTGCTCTTCCACGGCGACGGCACACCGCTCGTCGAGGGAGAAGTGCTTCGCCAGCCAGACCTCGCGGCCAGTTACCGGGCCATCGCGGAACACGGCCCCGACTGGTTCTATCGCGGCCCATACGCCGCGAAGGTCGCGGAGTGGATGAAGGCGAACGGCGGGTTGATCGCTGCGGACGATTTTACCGATTACCATCTCGTTCTCCGGGAACCGGTCCGGGGCACGTACCGCGGAGCGGAGGTCGTGAGCTTCCCGCCTCCCAGTTCCGGCGGTGTTCACGTCCTCGAAATTCTCAATATTCTCGAATCGTTCGACCTGGCAAAACTCGACGAATCGGCCCGCACCCATGTCATCGCCGAGGCGATGAAGCTCGCCTTCGCCGATCGAGCCTACTGGCTCGGTGACCCGGATTTTGCGGCCGTCCCGCGAGGACTCATGCGCAAGGACTACGCGCAAGGGCTCGCGGCGCGGATCAAAGCCGACGCCGTCCTGGCCGTGACCAGCCATGGCGAGCCGCCCGACAACCTGACCGACACTTTCCAGATGAAGCACACAACGCATTTCTCCGTCGCCGATGCGGAGGGGAACTGGGTGGCATGCACTTCCACGATCAACACCTCGTTCGGTTCCAAGGTCATGGTTCCGGGGACGGGCATTTTTCTCAACAATCAGATGGACGACTTTTCCATCGAGCCCGGTGTGCCCAATGCCTTCCACCTCATCGGCGCCGAGGCCAATGCGATTTCGCCGGGAAAACGCCCCCTTTCGAGCATGTCGCCGACCATCGTCCTGCGCGACGGAAAACCGGTCCTCGCCATCGGCGCGGCCGGTGGCCCCACGATCATCAGCCAGGTCGTGCTGGCGCTCGTCGGGACCCTCGATCTCGGGCTCAGCCTCGATGCCGCCCTGGCGCAGTTTCGGTTCCATCACCAATGGCAGCCCGATGAAGTGCGGATCGAAACCCGCGCCCCCGCCGCCGTGCGCGAACACCTGGCGAAGCTCGGGCATCACGTTGAGACCGTCCCGGGAATGGGCGCGAGCAATGGAGTCGCGTGGTCCGACGGGCGATTCACCGCCGCGAGCGAGCCGAGGGTGCCGAGCGAAGCGGCGGCTTTCTAGCGTCGGACGATCATTTCAGCCTTTCCACAGGAGCAAGACTGCATCGACGCGCCCTGCGACCTCCCGGCGCGCGTCGCTTCTCATCACGCCCCGCGCGAGAAGCGCATCGTAGTTCGTTTCCCGATGCCGGATATGGGCGATGACCGCCAGACGCACCGCCTCTCCGTCCAACGATTTTGCTCCCGCGGTCCGTCCAATACGCCCGCTGTATTTTTGGCACGCGTGCTCGGCGATCTCGATTTCCCGCCCCGGCGGACAGTGCGGAAAATGCGTCCGCACCTGGGCAGCGAACGCTTCGACATACTTGCTATCGAGTTCCTCGCGACGGACTTGATTCCGTTCGCGTTGCGCCGCACGCCGCTCGCCGTCGTCCAGACACTCCGCTTCCGCCTGCTCCAGCGCTTCCGGCTGGACGAGCAGACCCTGGCGCTCGTAACGCTTCCGCGCCCGGCTCCATTTGAGCACGACGGCACAAAGCGGTGAGTGCTTGCGGGCGCGACGGGTCAAGGCGGTGTTGCCGGAAGGCAGAAATACCAGGCGATCAAGGTCCGCGCATGCCAGGCAAAGAGCGCCTTTTTCGCCCTGCAACGTAATCCATGCGCCCGTTCCGAGCTTTTCATGGCATTCGTCACAGGTCGAATCGCGACTCGAGATGAAAACCTTGAGCTCTTCGCTGCCATGCCCATCCATGCTAGGCTCCCTGGAGAAAACCCGCCACACCGAAGCAGAGGCCCAGAACACCGCTGATCCATCCGCTGCCGAATCGGCGCAGGGCAGGCGGCGCCTCCAATTCACCGCGCAGCTTCAACCGGGCGCCGTGGAGATGACTCATGGCGGAAAACTTAACTGACAAACTCCAACTCGACCGGCGCTGGGATCAGCCCAGCCGCGTGGGCCATGCTGAGGAACTCCCGAATGGCGCGGCGGCCAGCATCACCATAGTCGAGCGTGTAGTCGTTGACATACATGCTGATGAATTTGTCGGCCAATTGAGTATCGAGCCCACGCGCGAGGGGCATGGCGTGGGCGACGCCCGCGGCCCGATGCTCGAGGCCGTAGCGGATGCTCTCCCGCAGGACAACGTTGATCGCGCTGCGATCCGCGGGGGCGATGTCCTTGCGGATGACATTCCCGCCCAGCGGCAATGGGAGCCCGGTCTTGATCTTCCACCAGACCCCGAGATCGAGGATGAGCGCGAGATTCTCGTGCGCGTAGGTGAGTTGACCTTCGTGGATGATGAGCCCCACATCCGCGCGCCCGCTTTTCACCGCGTGGAAGATCTCGTCGAAAGGGACCACGATGATGTCGCATTCGCCCGAAGGATTGGATTCTTCCGCCATCGCCAGGCGGAGCGCGAGATAGGCACTCGTCATCTTTCCCGGGATGGCGATGCGTTTGGGCTTGAGCCAGTCACGGACTTCGCCGAGGCGCGGGTTGTCGCTCAGCCCATCCCGATTGCGGGCGACGAGCATCGGGCCATAGCCGTCACCCATGCTGGCTCCGCACGGCAGGAGCGCATACTTGTCGAGCACATAGGCGTAGGCATGAATGGAGATGGCCGAGATGTGAAGTTCGCCGCGGGTGGCCCGCTCGTTGAGCGTCTGGATGTCCTGAAGGATGTGCTCGAAGCGCCAGCCGTGGGTCTCGATCTTTCCTTCGGCGAGGGCGAAGAACATGAACGCGTCGTCAGGGTCGGGGGAATGGCCGAGGGTGAGGGTGTGGGTGCCGGGCATGGGGATCAGTGGACTTACTCCTGCATTCGCGCCGATGCGTCAACTTGGGCGGGCTTTACGTCTGCAACGGTCTTCGCAGTGGCTCCGCGCGAGAACCCATGGATATTGGAGGTCCTTCGACTGCGCCCATGATTGTCTCCACGGCACCGCAGACTTCTCGCAAAGCCTCGAATCCCCGCTTCGCTCAGGATGACAAAGTTTTGGACGACGCTCGCGCTGACCGCAACACGGCAGACGCATGTGCTCATTCGCGGGATTAAGATCACGTCAAGGGGCGAGGCGCCTTCAGCTTACGCGGCGTTTTGGGTTTTTGGCGCCGTGATTTTCATCCCCACAAAGTAGAGAACGCACACGAGGAGGACGATCCCGATGACGAGATGGGATTCGTGTTTGACGGCGGCGACGAGCGCTTCGGGGTCGAGCGGGTCCTTGCCCTCGGCGGAAAGCTTGTTGCCCACCTTGCCGCCGAGCCAGGCAAGAACGGTGCACCAGATGCCCGCGCCGACGATCGTGAGAACGCTGAATTTCACGAAGCCCATGCGGATGATGCCCGCGGGAATCGAGATCAGGTGCCGGATGACCGGCAGCAACCGGGCGAAGAAGATGCCACCGGATTCGTAGCGATGCATGAAACGCTCGGCGCGAGCGAGTTTGTCCGGCGGGATGAAGAAATATTTACCCCAGCGCTCAACGACCGGACGTCCCACGGCCAGCGCAACCCAGTAGGTGATCGCGGAACCCAGCCACGAGCCAAAGGTCCCGGCGAGAATGACCCCGAGGATCGACATTTTCCCCGTCGAGGCAGCAAGGATCGCAGCAGGCGGGATGACCACTTCGCTGGGGACCGGAAAGATCGAGCTTTCCATGGCCATCAGAATGATGACGCCAAGGTAGCCCCAATTTTCGACCCAGCCGAGCCAGGTATGAAGGAGTTCGTGCAACATGCGCGGGAGGTCTAGCGGCGGAGGACGGCGCGGGCAAATGCCAAATATGCCGTCACGTCTTCCAGAGGCGGCCTGCCTTCTGCCACTCGATGACGAGTTCCCGGAAGCGCTGCACGGCCGGGGTATCGTCGTCCTCCTGCCAGACGAGCACGAGCGGGATGGTCACCACCGGTTGGAGGAGGATGAAAACCACAGGGAGTTCGGGCGACTTCACGGATTCGGGCACAATCCCGATTCCGGCCCCGGCCTCGACGTAGCTGAGCACCGTCCCGATCAGGCTCGGGGTGTAGGCCAGGCGCGGGGCAAAGCCCGCCTGCCGGCAGGCGGTGAGGATGCCGTCGTGCGAACCGACACCCTCGCGCCGGGCGAGCACGACCAGAGGTTCTCCCGCCAGCGCCCGCCACGAGAGCGTCTTGCGCGTGGCGAGTGGATGGGACTCCGGCACAACGGCCCCGAAACGCTCGTTGCGCAGCAGCAGCGTGCGCAACCCGGACGCGGGGGTGGCGGAAACCGGGCGGGTGAACGCAGCGGAAAGGCGCCCTTTGGCGAGCATCTCCCAGACGCGCTCCGGAGTACGTTCCTCGAGATGGACGGCGACCCGCGGAAAGAGCCGCCGATATTCGGCAAGCAACCGCCCGAGGAAGGGTTGGGTGGGCGGCCCGATGTAGCCGAGGCGCAGTTCACCTTCTTCGCCAGCCGACGTCCGTTTGACCCGGCGCATCGCTTCCTCCCAGCGCTCAAAAAGAATCGCCGTCTCGCGCAGCAACACCCTGCCCGCCGGCGTGAGGCTCACGCGGCGGCGATTGCGGTCGAGCACGGGGCCGCCCAATTCCGCTTCAATCTCCTGGACAGCGCGACTGAGTGCCGGCTGGGCGATCCGGAGCCGCTCCGCCGCGCGCGAATAGCTGAGTTCCTCGGCAACGGCCTGGAAGTAACGGAGATGTCTCAGGTCCATGGGTTGGGGTCGCGATCCGCACTGATAACATTCTGGCATGACCGTGATAGCAAACTTCTATTTCCATGACAAGCGGCCCGCCCGCTATTGACTGGGGTGACTTTCCTTCCCGCCGATGTCTCTTCGCAAAACACTCATCCTTTTCTTTCTCGGATGGTTCGTGGCGATCACTGTCCTCCAAGCGCGGTTGAATCCCGACTCCATCCGCGGACTGCAGGAGTATTTTGCGCGTATGCGGGGGCACAAGGAGGCAGGCTCGCAGAAGTTCAAGATCGGCTTTCTCCCGGTGACCTGCCACCTCACCTGCCCGGTGACGGATTTCATCAACCGGCAGATGACCGGGCAGAGTTCATTCGAACCGGTGCGGTTCAATAGTTGGCCCGAGTTGAAGGAATCCTACCTCGCCGGACATACGCCGGCGACATTCATTCTGGCGCCCATGGCCATCGCGTTGCGTGAGCAAGGCGTGCCAATCAAGATCGTCTATCTCGGCCATCGCGACGGAACCGCGGTGATGGTCCACAAGGACTCACAGATTTTTCGAATGGAGGATTTACGGGGGAAACGCATCGCCGTGCCCAACCGCTACTCGAATCAGCGCCTGATCTTTTTCCGCGCCCTGAAGCTGGCCGGCATGACCATCGACCAGATCAACCTCATCGAGATGCCGCCGCCCGACATGCCGGCCGCGCTCTACTCGAAGTCCGTGGATGCCATCTGCTCGGGCGAGCCTTTCATGGGGCAAACGGAACTCGACGGCTACGGACGCGTCTTGTGGCTAACCAAAGACGTGTGGCCGAACTTCATCTCCTGCGTGCTCGCCGTGCGGGACGACATCATCCAGACCCGCCGCACCGACGTGCAATCCCTGGTGGATGGCATCGCGAAGAGCGGGAAGTGGCTCGACAAGAGTATGGATAACCGCATGAGCGCGGCTCAGTTCGTGTCGAAGAATTACTATATGCAGGATCCGCGGTTGCTGAGTTTCGTGCTCAGCAAACCGCCGGATCGCGTGAAGTACACCCGTCTATCCCCGCTCCGGCCCGACTTCGAAGAAATCGAGGCCTTGGGAATCGAGTCTGGCATCCTCAAGGGCACCGCCCATTTTACGGACTATGTCGATCCTTCGTTTTCAGAGGTGGCGACGGACAAGATCGAGGCGTGGAATTTCGAAGGACCGAAGCCATGAGCACAGCCACCGTAGACGAATCACCCGCACAAAATCAGGACGACCCCGCCTCGCCACCGGAGCGCCGCAAGGACGCGCATGCCTGGTTGAATTTTGCCTTGCCGCTGGCCGTCGCCGCGATCTTTCTCCTTGCCTGGGATTCCGCCGTCCGGGTTTCGGCCAGTGAGGTTTTTCCCCGCCCAATGGACGTGCTGCGCGGCATTGGCGAATTGGCGCGGAAAGGATTGCTCGGGCGGTACATTGTCGCTTCGCTCTTTCGGGTCACTTGGGGATTCGGACTCGCGGTCCTCGTGGGCGTGCCGTTTGGCCTGTTCCTCGGCTGGTTCGGGCGGGCCTACCAGGCATTCAATCCGATGATTCAGATTTTCCGGCCGATCTCGCCGATCGCCTGGATTCCGGTGGCGATCCTGTGGTTCGGCATCACCGACATTGCGCCGATATTTCTTATTTTCCTGGCAAGCGTGTTCCCGATCACCGTTTCCGCCTCGGCGGCGGTTCAGAATATGCAACCCGTGTATCTGCGGGCCGCGCAAAATTTCGGGCTCTCCCGTTTGCAGCTATTCTGCCGGGTCATCCTGCCGTCGTGCCTGCCCCAGATCATCACCGGCTTGCGCATCGCGCTGGGAATCGCCTGGCTGGTCGTCGTCGCGGCGGAAATGATCGCGGTCAATTCCGGCCTCGGCTATCTGATCATCGACGCACGCAACGCGGGCAAGCGCTACGACCTCGTGGTCGCGGGCATGGTCATGATCGGCCTGATCGGCCTCGTCCTTGACCTGCTGGTTCGCCGCCTGGAAAACTTCGACGAAGTTCGCTGGGGTTACGCCAATCGCCAATGAGTGCCGCCTCTGCGATCGATATCCGCGACGTCTGGATGAGCTTCCCTGGAAAACGGGCGGGGCAGCTCATTCACGTTCTCGAGCGAATCAATCTGGAAGTCGCGCCCGGTGAATTCGTCTGCATTGTCGGTCCTTCCGGTTGCGGCAAATCCACGCTGCTCAATATCGTCGGCGGCTTTCTCTCCCAAACGCGGGGGGAAGCACTCGTTGAAAATCGTCCCGTCACAGGCCCCGACCCCCGACGTATTTTCGTCTTTCAGGAAAATGGCGTGTTTCCATGGCTCACCGTTCGAGAAAACATCGGCTTTGGCCTGTTGGCCATACCCGAGGCAGAACGCGAGAAGACCGTCGCGCACTACATCGAAATGGTCGGACTCACGGGATTCGAGAACAACTACCCGCGAGAACTGTCCGGCGGCATGCGGCAGCGGGTGGAAATCGCCCGGGCCCTCGCCGCCAATCCAGACATCATCTACATGGATGAACCGTTCGGAGCGCTCGACTTCATCACGCGTCTGAAGATGAGGGCAGACCTCGTGCGGATCTGGCAAACGGAGAAAAAGACCATTCTCTTCGTGACACACGACATCGAGGAAGCCGTCCAACTTGCTGATCGCGTGATTATTATGAGCCGGCGTCCCGCGACCATCCAGAAAGTCGTGCCCGTCAATCTTCCCCGCCCCCGCGATCTCGATTCCCCTGGCTATTTGCACACCCGCGACGAGATCTTCCAGTCAATGGGAATGAGCGTGCGGATCGGGGCGTGAGGGGAAATTGATCGATATTCAATTCTCCCCTATCCACTCCCTCACATCTCCAGCCAGTGCATCAACGCGGCGAAGACGAGCCCGCCGGCGGCGAGTTCAAGCGTGGTCTGGACCGCCACGGAATGGAGGTCGATTTTTGGACGGTGGAGATGGGGGAGCTTCATGCCTTTTATTGAGCATCGCCCGTGCCCGCCCCTCCGGATGGATCCCTGTATTTCCGTTACAGGATTTCGGCTTCGTCCGGGAACCCGGAGTCCCGCCGGATCGAATCGAGGCGGCGGCGCATGCCGCGGGCCGATTCCGGCCGGTTCATGGTGCGAATCACCGCCATCACCACCACCGGCAGTGCGAGCAGGGCGCCGACCGAAATCATGGTCGTGGCCGTCGTCTTTTGCGCGGGCCGGCCCAGCTTGCCGGCGATGAGCAGGCCGATGCCGCAACCCACTGCGGTCTGGGTAATCGCGAGGAGGCTGGTTTGCAAAGGGTCAGACGACTTCGACATGGTGCTCGCAATATGCAATGCGCATGCCAAAAGGAAACTTGAAAACGCGCATGTCCAACCCTTGTTACGCCCTTATTCTCGCCGGCGGCAGTGGCGAACGCTTCTGGCCGCTCAGCCGCAAAGCCAAACCCAAGCAGCTTCTTTCCCTCTTTTCTGAGGAGACGCTGCTCGAAGCGACCCTGCGCCGACTCGAGGGTCTCGTCCCCTCGGAGCAAATCCTGATTCTTACGAACACGGACCAGGAAAGCAGCGTGCGCGCCCTCTGTCCCGGCCTGCCTCCGGAAAACATCATCGCCGAACCCGCCAAGCGCGACACTGCGGCGGCGATCGCGCTGGGCGCCGGCTGGATTGCCCGGCGCGCGCCCGATGCCACCATGATGGTCCTCCCGGCGGATCACGTCATCCGGGATGCCGCGGGCTTCCAGCGCACGCTGCGGGCGGCCACCGCCGCGGCTGAGCAGACAGGCGAATTGGTGACCATCGGCATCAAGCCGACCTGGGCCTGCCCCGGCTTCGGCTATATCGAGCAGGGCGCCCCTTTTCACCTCGCCGAGGGCCCCGGCGAACCACCGATCTTTGAAGTCGTTCGCTTTCGCGAAAAACCCAATGCCGAACTGGCGGAGAGCTTTCTCGCCCAAGGACATTTCCGGTGGAACGCGGGCATGTTCATCTGGACCGTCCACGCCATCGTCGGCGCCTTCAACCGGCACGCGCCGGAACTCGGTGAATTCATCGCCCGGCTGCATGGGGGCGACGATCTCGCCGGCCTCCTGCGCGATGTTTTCCCCACGCTGCCGAAAATCTCCATAGACTATGCCATCATGGAAAAGGCGGGACGGGTGCTCGTCGTGGAATCGGCCTTCGATTGGGACGACGTGGGGGGGTGGACAGCCGTGGCCAAGTACCTGACAAGCGACTCCGCCGGCAATCAAGGCAACTGCACCCTGAAGACGCTGGACGCCGGGAATAATATCGTCTTCAGCAAGTCGGCCCGCACCATCGCGCTGCTCGGGGTCAATGACCTCATCGTGGTGGAAACCCCCGATGCCCTGCTCGTCTGCAATCGGCATGAAGCGGAAAAGATCAAACAGCTCGTCGCGCTCATCCCGCCGGAACTCCAATGAAGGCCCGCGCGCTCGGCATCGACCACGGGGACGCGCGGATCGGCCTCGCCGTCTCCGACGAACTCGGGATGCTGGCGCATCCCCTGGAGACCATCCACCTCAAGGATGTCGCCGATCCCCTCGCCCGCATCGCTGCCATCGTCGCGCGGGACAAGATCTGCATGATCGTCCTCGGCCTGCCGCGCAACATGGATGGCAGCTACGGGCCCGCCTCGGAGAAAGTGCGCGCCTTTGCCGAAAAGCTGAGAGCCGCGTGCCCGTGCGAGGTAAAGCTGTGGGACGAACGCCTCACCTCGGTCGCCGCCCAGAAATCCCTGCACGAAGCCGGCCGCACGATCAAGAATAGCCGCAACGTCATCGACCAGGTCGCCGCGCAGATGATCCTGCAAGGATGGCTCGATTCGCAGGCGATGCTGGGATAGCCGTCACCGTGTCTTCTCCAATCCTCCGCTTGCGCCTCGTTATCTCCTACGACGGTCGTCCCTTCCGAGGATGGCAGAGCCAGGCAACCAAGGACGCGGTGCAGGATCACCTGGAAGCCGCTTTTGCCAACACGATCGGCGAAAAGGTGAGCGTCCAGGGCAGCGGACGGACCGACTCCGGCGTGCATGCGCTCGCCCAGGTCGCCCATGCGGATGTGGCCTCGGAGCGCCTATCCGTCGAGGCATGGCGGGGCGCCCTCAATAATTTCCTGCCACCCGAGATTCGAGTGATGCGCGTCACGCGCGCGGCTCCGGAGTTTCACGCCCGCTTCGACGCCCGCGGGAAGGTCTACACCTATCGCATCTGGAACGAGAGCTACTTCCACCCTCTGGAAATCGGCCGGGCGTGGCACATGCCGAGTCCTCTCGATCTGGAGATTCTGCGCGCGGGAGCCGACCTGTTTCTCGGCCAGCACGATTTCGCAGGATTTGCCGCCAATCGCGCCCCCGGTTATGCCGCCGAAGTCACCGTGCGCACCATCCATCACATCGCCATCACCCATCGCGGCGCTTTGCTCACGTTGCGCTTCGAGGGCGACGGTTTTCTTTACAAGATGATCCGCCTGCTCACCGGCACCCTGGTCCGTTGCGCGCAAGGACGCGCCGAATTGGATTTTATTCGCGGCCTTCTCGTGGCCAAGGGCGCACGGAAGACGAGTTTTGCCGCGCCCGCCGAGGGACTCTATCTCACCCGTGTGATTTATTGACGACCCTATTGGGCCGGCGGCGGCGCGGTCGATGATGCCGTGGGGACGACCGCGCTGGGCTTTGGCTTCAGCACGACTGCGTAATTCTCGTAGGAGACGGTGGCGTTCGCCAGGTCGGCCAGGTAGCGCAGCGCCTCGGTCGCGGGAATGTTCGACAGACTCAGGGTCAAGCTCCCCGCGTTCACCTGCTCCGCGGGCAATTGGACGACGAAGCTCACCCCCACTTTTCCACCCGTCTGCTTGTCCACCGCCCTCTTCACGAAATCCAGCGCGGAACCCAGCGTCGCCTCCCGGAATTGAATCTGCGGGATGATGACCGCTGCCAATTGCCGCTCGCGATCGATCTTCTTTGGCTTGCTCAGCTCGTCCACCTTGATGCGGCGCAGGAAGCCGATCACGATCACATTCCGCGTGTCCATGCTATAGGCCATATCAAAGGCCTTCCTGGCGCCGTCCAGGTCGCCGCGCTGATAGGCCGTCTGCCCTTCCGTGATCAGCGCCGTCACCTCCGGCGAAGTCGGGGCGGGCGTGCCCAATAACGAACCGGGGGTCGCCGATGGAAATAACTGCGGCCCGGCGCATGCGACAGTAACGAGGAGCAGCACGGCGCACGTGGTGATAAGCGACTGGAGGGGTTTCATAACCCCAGATTGCCACCAAAACTTCCAAAAGCCAAGGCGGGCGAATGAAATTTTTGCAACTTTTCCGCCGCCAGCGGGTTTACTTGGGCCATTTTTCCGCCAATTCAGCTCGGGGTTGAGCACGAATCACTCGTTTGCGACTTGGAGCGTGTTCTGGATTTTAGGGCAGGACACAATTCGGAATATGCCGAAGGCATTAAACCTAAAAACGGGAATGGAGGAGTATGCCGCGCGTGAAAACGGCGGTGAAGCAGCGACGATCCGGAGAGGACTTCGTCCAGGCTGCGGACGCATGATCTGCGAGCACGAGAAACGGCGTGCCATCCCTTGTTCGGCGGGCTGAGGACGCCTGCCAACTCGCTCCGCCGGCAGACGCTACGTAACGGAACCGGCAGCGCGTGGAAATTCTGACAGTGGTATGCCGTTCCACATCCGAAGTGGACTGCTGGCGCGCTGGCCACCTCCTCCCCAGCCCCGTAGATTTTCACGGCGCGGCAGGTACCATGGCTGGTTAGAAAATCACCTGGACGCCAGTATTGACGCTGTGGACGGTGTAGTTTTCGCGGCCCAGCTCGCCGGTGTAGTAGGCGAAGAGGGCGACGGTGGAGTTGAGTTGGACGGCGAGGCCGGCGTCGAGGAGGAGAGCGTCGCGGCCGATCGTCGGGCCGTGGACGGTGAAAGAATTGCCGGCGGTAAAGCCCGCGTCGATGCTGGAACGGTCGTCGAAGTACTCGTGCTGCCATTGCGCGCGGATTTCGGGAGTGAAGACGACGTGGCCGACCTTTTTTGCGTAGGCGACGCGGGCGCCGACGGCGGATCTGAGTGAATCCTGGCGCTGTTCATCGATGCGCAGGGCGCCGACGGCACCGCGCTCGGTGAAGCCGTCGATGCCGACGGTGGTGTATTGCAGCGAGGCGACGGGGCCATAGGTGAAAGGGCCGGAGTGGAAGTCGTAGCCGGTGCCGAGGAGGCCATTGAAGTTGGTGGCATCAGTCTGCCCGCGGGCAAATCCGCCAAAGGTCCGGCGCTTGGTGTCGAAGGAACTGAAGCCGGCGCCGACGATTTGGTTGAGATAAAAGCCGCCGAATTGCTCGGTTGCGTAAAGGCTGCCTTTGCCGCTGTCGATATCGAGGTTGCCGCCGCGGCTCAGGTCCGAGGAGGTATTGGCGTAGCCAAAGGCGGCGCCAACGACGAAGTGGCGGTCAATGCGATAATCGGCGCCGAGGGTGACGCCGCCGGTCTTGAAGCTGGACCCGCGGCTATCGCCGGTGCTTTCGAGATCGCCGATCTCGCCGTTGCCGGAGATGAAGACACCCCAGCGGTGTTCTTCCTCTGGCACATACGGAGTGATGGTTTCCTTGGTCGTCTTGCCATCCGGTGCGGCGATGCTCTTGCCGCCTGGCTGCACCATGCTTTTGCCGTCGTAGTTGACGGCGCCGTGGGAATCGGTGACGGCGAACGCGGAGTCGTTGAAGCCGGTGGCGCCCTGACGGACATCGGAGAGGCGGCGCTCGAGATTGCCGACCTACACTTGCGAGACGGCGAAGCCGGTGGTGAAGATGGCCGCGAAATCCTCGGGCGAGAGCAAAGCGATCGCGCCGGGCAGAGCGGAGAGTTGCAGCAGATCAAGCTGCCGGATGAGCGCGGCGCCGGGCTTCCGGGCGGCGAGGCGATCCAGCGCGCGGGCCACGGCGACCACGTTGGGACTCGCCTCGACGGGCAGCACGCCGGCAAAGGATCCTTGGACGAATTCCAGCAGGACGGCGTTTTTGAGATAGACGATCTGCAAACTCAATAGGGTTCCGGTGGCGTGGGCGTCATCGAAGATCGAGAAGCGGCCCGAGACGCCGCCCGCTGCGGACAGGATTTGAAAGGAATCACCCGGCTGGGCGTTGAAGCCGCCGAGATAGGAGACATTCAACGCGCCGCTGAGCACGGCCGCGCCGCCGATGGTCAGGCTGTCGAAACTCGAGGGCGAGCCGAGCCGGATGCTCAGCATACCCGCGGGGTTTTGTGTGAAATTCCCGCCAATGTGCAAGGCCCCCGGTGCACCGGCGCGGCCGGGATTGACGAGCGCATTGTTGATCACGTTGCCAGCGATGGTGCCGGTGCCGCCGAGCAGGCCGCCGGAAACCAGGGCGTCGCCGGCGATCGAGCCATCCACTTCCAAGACGCCGCCGAGCACCGTCGTGCCTCCCGTGTAGGTATTCGCTCCCGTCAGCGTGAGCTGGCCCACGCCGGCTTTGGTCAGTCCGGTCGCTCCACTGATCACGCCGTTCACGAGCAGGCCGGCGGCGTTTTGCACGGTGATCGGTTCAGCCGTGCCGAGGAGCGCCACATTGCTATCGATGGTCGTCAGTCCCGCACCCGCATTGATCGTGATGCCCGTCGTGGCGCCGCTGCCGTCGATGGAGAGAAGGCCGGGACCGGAGATCGTCACCGGCACGGGATCATTCACCGTGAGGCTGGAGATCGTGGCGTTGGCATCGAGAATGGTATTTTGATTTTGCGGAACGATCCCGGTGACCGAGAAGATGACATCGGCCGCGGGGGCGAGGGTCGAAGTGGTGGCTCCGCTGAGATTGGGCGACCAGTTCACGCCCGACCATAGATTGCTGGCGCCGCCATTCCAGACACTGCCCGTTCCGGCGAACGGCGGAGGAGGTGGTGGTCCGATGAGGAAAGGCGGAACGGTGACGACGTTTGTGTCCAAGGTGACGGCGCCATTGATGGCCAACGCCCGACCGGCCAGATTGGCCCCAGTGTTCAAGGTGATGCTTTGATCGGCGATGATCGTGCCAGCAAAGGAGGAGCCGGTGCCGAGGGTGGCGGAGGAGCCGATTTGCCAGAAGATATTGTTCGAACCGCCATTGAGCACCAGGACCGAAGAGTTGCTGGCGGTCGTCAGGGCGTCGCCGATGAGGAAATGGAAGACAGCGTTGACATCGTTCTGGGTATTCAGGCTCAGCGTGCCAGTCAGTTGCGCGGTGGTATCGAAACGGTAGATGCCGGGGGTGAGCGTCAGGCCGCCCAAATTTTGACCCGTCAGATTGACCGTCGCCAATTCGAGGCCGAGTTGCGTGAAAACGGTGGATGCATCGGTATGCGCCAGGGCCGCCACGCCGTCGTTGCTGTGGATGGTTCCACCAATCACCGCGCCCGGCGGGAATCCGGTGATCGCGGTGCCGGGACTCACCCCGAGTTGGCCGGTGACGACCGTCGGGCCAGTGTTCGTGACCGTCGAACCGCCGAGGACGCTAAACCCCTGAGCGCCACCCAACGGAGGAATGGTTTGTGCCCCCGCGGAAAAGGAGAGGGCCAGGAATCCGGAGAAGAGCAAACAGGCCAGCGCCTGGGCGGTCCGGTGGCGACTGTGATGGAGCGGAGGAGTTTGGAACTTGGTTCGGAGGGACATTTTTCAAGTTCGATGGGTTGATCAGATTAGCTCTTTCTACCGCGCGTGTCGGCGCTCCGCCTTGATCCGTCCAATATCTTTCAGGAGAGAACCTCATAGCCGGAAACTATGTGCAATCGCACGGCAACCCCCGCTCTCACTCGGCAGCGCGATCTATCATCTTCGTCGCTGCCATAACCCGTTACGGCGACTAGGACGCCGTAGAAGTGAGAAAAGCAAAGGAGCAGCCATCTATTTGGCCTTTTCGACGACAACCTCGACGCGGCGGTTCTGCTGACGTCCGGCCTCCGTGTCGTTCGGTGAAATCGGCTTGGTCTCGCCAAGGCCGCGCGTGGTAAAGTTAATTCCAGTAAGGCCAGCCTGCTTTTTCAGATATTCGCGCACTGCCATTGCGCGCTTTTCGGAAAGCTCGAGGTTGATGGACGGTTTGCCTTTCGAGTCGGTGTGGCCCTCGATCAACACAGCGGCGCTGGGAAACTGCGCGAGCACGATAGCGATCTTGGCGAGGGATGTTTCGGCTTCGGGGCGGAGCATGGCCTGTCCCGAGTCAAAAAGGGCGTCTCCTTCGAGACGCATGGTTACACGTTGCGCGGTCTCCTCGACCTTTAATTGTTTCCGTGCCGCGTCGAGATCCAGACGTTGGCGCTCCAGGTCGGCCGCCTTTTTGTCGAGTTCGATTTCTTTCTTCTGAAGCTCCCTCTCTTTGGTTGAGCTTTGCGCGGCGGCGGTCGCGGCGATTATGGCGCTGAGTGCTAAAGTCAGGGTGGTTCTTGCAAGAGAATGTAAGGTCATCGTGTAAACTGCGGGTGTTGTGAGGGTGGCGCTAACGCCAGATCGATTTGGACGAGTGCGAGAATGAGTTAAGCGGTGTAAATCGGCGGTCGGCGCATCCGTGGCTGTCTCGATCTGCCAAAATGACTAGCCACGCTTTTCCGTCCGGATGGCCTCCGGCACCCAAAACTCCCGCATGACTGTTTCGAAGATCGGTTTGACCACCATCTGCCCCGTTCCCTTGCTCAATCCCTGACAGCGCAGAATGTAGTGACTGAAGCCATCGGTGATGGTCAGCGGCGTGCAAATCACCCCGTCGCCCGTGGGAAACCATGGTTGTATTTATGGACTGGCTCTTCGCCTGGGGTTGCTCGCCACCCATCTCTCGACGACGCAGTTTCCTCCGGCTACGGACAGCCAGTGCTCTGTCCGAAGGAGACTTTCACTCCTCGGTTGGTGTGCGCTTTCAGGCGCACTATTGAACGCCTTCAGCGCAGGCGCTTCCGCTCACCCCCAAAGTGCGGAACACGCTCAAGCGCCCATGGCAGGAATTCCGCGAGCCTGAAGGAATTGGATCAATCCGCGGCGTGAGCCTGGAGATCGGCAAGCTCGATATATTCGAGAGCGGAAAGATGCGTCGCGGCCAGCACAACGCGAGGGGCGCAACCCGCCTCAAAGGCTTCCACCCAACGCGTCACGCACAGGCACCAGTGATCGCCGGGTTTTACCCCGGGGAACTCATATTCCGGGACGGGCGTCGAGAGGTCGTTGCCGGCCGCGCGCGAAAAGCGCAGGAACTCAGCGGTCGCCTCGATGCAGACCGTGTGCAGACCGTGATCGCCCGGACCGGTGTGACAACACCCGTCGCGAAAGAAGCCGGTGAGCGGTTCAAAGCTGCACGGCTGGAGAGGACCGCCGAGGACGTTGGTGGCGTGAGACACGCTAGATCTTATCGGCGGAATACTCCCAGCCCTTGCGATAGGCGGCTCGTTTGATGAAATGCTCGGCCTCGGGCATCCCGACGACTTCGAGTTTGTCCTGATTCCACTCGAGGCGCTTTCCGGCGTAGTGCATGGCCAGGCCACCGACCAGCGTGAGTTCCGTGAGCGGAATCGAGTAATCGAACTGCGACATGAACGGAAACGGCTTGCCGTTCTTGATCGCCTGCGCCCATTCCTCCTGCGGGTTGCCCGCCTTGGGGCTGCGTTCCAACGTCTTGGCGATCGGGTTGGCGATGACCGCCTCGCGCTTGGCCTTGGGCCAGATCTGCGGATCCTTTGCTTGATCGTGCGGATTGAAAATCACGCCCTCGCTGCCGACGATGAACCATCCCCCAGCCGAAGGCTTGCCAGCCTTCTTCGGGTCCTTGTCCGGGAAGGCCTCCACGAGGTCGATATCCGCCGGAAACTCCGGCAGGTACGGCGAGCCATCGGGCTTCTTGCCCTCGTACCAGGTCAAGGCCACGTTGCCGTGTCCCTTCACATCCGGGAATTCCATTTTCACGACAGCGCCCGTGGGCCACGCGACGCCGGTAATATCATCGGTCTGCACGGCCGTGACGTAGCGCGGCACGCCGAGGTCGAGCGCCCAGGAAGCCGCATCGATGAGATGGCAGCCCATGTCGCCGAAGGCGCCGGCGCCCCACTCGAGGAACCCGCGCCATTTGAAGGGGTGAATGTCGGGCGAAAAGGCGTGGTCCGGCGTCGCCGCGAGCCACAATTCCCAATCGAGATTCGGAGGCACGTCGCCCGGCTTGAAGGAAACTGCTTTTCCTTGCGGCCAGATCGGGCGGTTCGTCCAGACGTGGACTTCCTTGACCTTGCCGATGACCCCGGCGGCGATCCACTCCTTGACCACGCGGTTGTCGTCGTAGGTGTGGCCCTGGTTGCCCATCTGGGTGATGACGCCCTTTTTCTTCGCCGCGAGGTGCAACTGACGCGCCTCCCACAAAGTGTTCACGAGCGGCTTCTGCACGCACACGTGCTTGCCCATTCCGATGGCATGCATCGCGGCGGGATAATGCGCATGATCCGGCGTGGAAACGGTCACCGCCTCGATCTCCTTCACCTCGTCGAGCATCTTGCGGAAATCGCGGTAGCGCTTGGCGTTGGGGTATTTCTCGCCCGCCTTGTTGAGAGTATTTTCGTCGACGTCGCAGATCGCCACGATTTCGTTGTCTTTCGCGGCGCCCGCCATGTCCGAAGCGCCCTTGCCGCCGACACCGATACAGGCGATGCCGAGCTTGCGGCCCGCGGCGGCGTCCTGCGAGCGCAGAATGTGCGGCAGGAACATGCCGCCGGCGGTGGTGGCCGAGAGGCCTTTGAGGAAGGAACGACGATTAGTACGGAAGGAGTTGGGTTTCATGGGCGGGAGTCTGGCGGGGTGATGGAGGCACATTCCACAACCCGCGGCCGGAGCACAAGCTTAGCGATGAGCTTCGGAAATCCTTGCTCTGCCGCCTCAAAGGGTGGAGAATTTAAACACGGACGCCAAGGCCCGCAGAAACGAATCCCCTGCATTAAACTATGGAACAGCTTATCACTGTCGCAACGTTCAACGAACGCCAGCCCGCCGATCAAGTCGCCGCCCGACTCAAGGAAGCCGGAATCGACGCCGAGGTTTACGACGAATCCCACGAGCAGAAATGGAAGCTCTTCAACCTGCACCCGCGGGCCCACATGCGAGTGCGCGTGCACTCCACGGAAGAGGAGCGGGCGCACGCCGTCCTGGTCGAGGCCCAAGGCACGGAGCCAGCGCTGGCCCACGCCGTCAAGTGCCCGGAATGCGGATCATCGCGCATCGAATTCCCGCAATTCTCCCGTCGCACGCTCATGGGCGCGCTGCCTGCGGCCCTCGCGGCCACCGGCGTCATCGCGCAGGAGTTTTACTGCGAAGCGTGCCACTTCACGTGGCCGCCGGAAACCAAGGTGGAGCCGGAGCTGGATATTCTGAATTGGCCCAAGGGCACTCGCGTGCCGTAAGTCAGAGCACCGCGGGAAGCCGACTGGAAGCCTCGATCTGCTGAAGAAGACATGAAGCCGGGTGGGCGCACCTTGCAGCCGATACTCAGTCTGACGAACGCGGCGCGCGTTCGGCGGAATGCAGGTCCTTAACGGCGGTCGAACTGAGTTCTTCGCTCGTCAATTCGCCGGAGGGCGCAGCCCAGTTCAAAAGCGCGGTGGTGTTTTGGTCGCGGCGCCGTTGCCGCTCGCGCCAGTCCACGGCTGCCGACCGCGGGCGCTCGATCTGCGCGCGCGCGCGCAGATCGAGCGTCATTTCATCGCGGACCGGGCCAGCGGGCAAACGCCCGGCAATCTCGATCAGCGCCGGCCACGCACCGGGGCCAAGATTCACATTGTAAGGGACATTCACTCCGGAACCCGGTGCGCGCTCCACCCGGGAAAAGTTTTGCCGTGCGACCCAACCGGAGACGTTGAGAAACTGGAGGACAAAGAAGAGCGAAAACGTCGCCACCACATTGCGCCAGAGCAACCGGCTGGCCAGCCGGCCTCGGAGCACATGGCCGCAAAGCAGGGCAAAGCCCACGGCGACGAGCAGGAGAAAGCAGGCCACATAGACGCGTTTTTCCGTCACATCCGAGAGGTCCATGAAGAGCTTCAACCGCAGAAAGACACCGGCGATCAGAACGAAGTTTTGCGCGATCCAGGCAAAGGCGAGCAGGCGCAGAGTCCGGCGGCCGGTCACTTCCGCCGGCTGCTGGAAGAGGAAGGTCAGGATCACCCCGGCGAGCACGGTCGCCGTGATCAGGCTGTAGACGCCTTCGTAGAGATAGTCACGGGCCAGCACTCCAGCCGGCGGCGCGGCCCGCTGCCAGAGATAGATGACGTCGATCGTATTGACGGCAAAGAACAGGACGTTCAGCGCCAGCAGGATGAGCGCGCTTTGGCCAAACGCCATGCTGGCGTCGGCCCTCCTCCATTCACCCAGCGATCGCGCCCACAAACGCGGCGCCCGCGCGCCCTCCGGCGGGCGGAGGAAAACAAGACCGAGGGTCGCGAACAGGAACCACAGAATCGACCGCCCGAGGTCGAAGTTGAAGCCCGCGAACCAATCGTAGAAGTGATTCGCGCCGCGATTGAAGAAATCGTGAAAAATGCGATTTCCGGCCGCGAAGATGGAGATGAAGACGACCAGCAGGATGATCGCGGGCAGGGCCATGCGAAGCAGCCGGCCGATGCGCTCTCCGACCGGCCGGCCACTCGTGACCTCCCTGGGGCGTTCATTGAGCGCCTGCACCAGCCACATCCATCGCCCCAAGGCCGCGCTCCACGCGACAATCGACTCCGACCATCGCGCCCAACCCGCGGGCAATTCATAAAAACGAAATTCCGCGAGAAGCACGGCCAAAAGCGCGATCTCCACGACAATGTTGGTGAACGAGATCTCGACCGCGGTTTGCCAGGCGGAGGCAACCAGCAGCAGGCAGGTGAGGCCCACACGCGTGTTCCGCGTTGCACTCCAGTTCCGCGCGATCACCAGCGCGGCAAGGGCCACCACAAAAATGGCCACGGAAAGTCCGGGGCTGTGATGCCAAAAAGGAAATCTCCGAGGACCACTGCCGCAGCCACGCCAGCACAGGTGGGCAACAGCTTCTCACCTGGAAGAAGAACCGGGGGCGTGACCATCGGCAGGACCTTGGGCGACGGGACGGGAGGGGGTGTGGACGGATTCATCGAGCAGGGAGGGAATCATTCATAAACTGGGCGCTTTGCGGATGGGAGAGATGGCAGCCACCGGCTCCGGGTCTTCGGCAATTTCGCCGGCAATCTGGTGCAGTCGTTCGGTCACGGCCGCCACGGTCTCTTTCAGAGTGGAGGTCCCCGCCGTCACGCCGACGGTCCCGGCGTGATGGAACCACGATCGGTCGAGTTCCTCGGCTCTTTCGACATGGTGGGTTGCCAGGCCCGCCAAGGTGGCAGCGGCGACGAGTTGCAGGGTGTTGTTGCTGTTGCGCCCGCCGACCACAACAAGCGTGTCGCATTCGGCGATGAGCTTGCGCAGCGCGTTCTGCCGGTTCTTGGTCGGCTGGCACACGGTGTCGCTGAAGCGGACCTCCGCCCCGGGCCGCGCTTCACGGATGGCCGCGACCAGCGCGTGCACTTTGTCGAGCGGTTGTGTGGTTTGCGAGATGACCCCGTATCGACCCGCCTGCGGCAATCGCGCGATGTCGTCCAATTTCTCGATCACGGCCGCGCCGGGAAAATCACCGATCAATCCCTCCACTTCGACATGTCCGGGTTTGCCAATCACGACCGGCTGATACCCGAGAGATACCAGCAGCCGCAGTTGATCGTGCGCATGCTTCACCAGAGGGCAGGTGCCGTCCGCCACCCCGAAGCCGGCGTCGCGCCACTCTCCGCGGGCGCGATCCGACGCACCGTGGGCGGTGATCATCACTTGCGGCGTCTTGGCGGACTCGCGCTGCTGGAGCGCTCCTTCGTTCACGCCCTGCCGGGCCAGCCGTTCCAGGACGACGGGATTATGGACGAGTTCCCCGAGAATCGTTAGCGGGCCTTCGCGGGCCAGTTGCTCCGCGCGAGCGATGGCGTCGCGGACGCCGAAACAAAGGCCATAGTGTTCTGCGAGTTGAATTTTCATGGTGAATTTCGTGTCAGCTTTGTGTTACAAAGTTCGGTATCAAAAAAATTACTGCCGGCCGGTTTTGACGATCTGTTCGAGAATCGTCAGGTAGTCCTGGAACGAGGTCCGTCCCTTGGTCGTCAGGGAGTAGCTGGTCTGCGGACGATCGAGGATTTCCTTGGTGACGGCGACGTACCCGTGCTCGTGCAGGGTGCGCAGGTGCGTGATCAGGTTGCCGTCGCTCAGTTCGAGCTCGGCCTTGAGATCCTGAAACGACCAACTCGGACGGGTGGCGAGCAGCGTCATGATGCCGAGGCGACCTTTTTCATGGATGATTTTGTCGATCTTATCGAAGTCGAACATTGGTCATGCTCCGCCCACGGACTTGCGCGGCCAGATGCAGGCGGCATAAACGAGGTGAAAAACGCCGAAGGTCGCACCCATCAACAGATGCGCGAGCAACTCCAGTTGGGCGCCCTGCCACCGATCGAAGATCAAGACGCCGCCGACCAACAGCAATGCGCCGGTGCAGAAGAAGATACGTCCCAGGAAACGGATCGAACGCGGCGCGAAATGCGCGGCGGCCAGGAGGCTGACGCCGTAGAGCAGCAGCCAGAGCGTCGCCAGCGTCAGGCCCCCGCCATCCACTTTCAAAAACACACAAAGACCGCCCGCGAGCAACGCCGGCATCATGGCCCGCAAGGCAAGGCGCATGCCCGGCGAGACAAAGATCTCCCCGCGCCGGAGCGCGTCGCGCCGCAGCAACCACAGATTGGCCACGCTCGTCATCGCCAGCACCACCAGCCAGGTGTTCGTAAATGGCAGGCCGGCACCCAGCGCCCGATATCCCGAAAGAAACCACGCCACAGCCGCGACCGCCACCGACACCGTCCCCCCGAGCAGAGCCGCGGGCGCCGAGATCGCCCGGTAAATCGTCGCTCTTTCCATGAGCGAGCGAATGACGCGCAGGTGTTCCTCGGCTTCGGTGCTGGTGGGCATGGGACTCACTTTGCGTGGCAAAGTATCGCTTTGCAAGACAAAGTTCGTTCGATTTTTTGCCCAGGTGGGTTATGTCGCCAACAACACGCTAAAACCTGCCTGTTCGAAATGCCGGTCTCCCGTCAAAGCGCTCGTCAGCCGCGAGTCCGAGTTGGAGACATTTCGAATCGGTTCGGCGAATGAATTCGCCGCTCCGTAGTCAGCCGCCCAGCCGGCGTCTCGGCTTGTCGGCTTTGCGGTTTGACGGCTTGCGGGGGCCTCGGGGCCCGGGCTTGCCGCCCGTCTCGGGACGCCGGCCAAATTTCTGGCCGCGGGTGTCGTTGCTCGTGTCCCGCGCTTCGCGCGCACGCATGTGGAAAAGCAGCGGCAACCCGGTGTACGGGGTGTGCACCCGCAGTTGGGATTCCAGGTAGCGCCGATAACCGTCATCCAGCAGCTTTTCGTCATTCACGAAGAGCACAAATTTCGGGACGTTGAAACGCTGCGCGCTGATGGAATCGGGTTGCGTCACGAAAAGGATTTTCAGGCGCTTGCCGCCACGCGAAGGGGGCGGTTGGGCGGCGATCGCGGACTGAAAGAGCCGATTCAGGACGCCGGTGCCGATGCGGGTCTGCGCTTCCTTCTGGACGCGCTCGATGGTCTTGAAGACGCGCGTTAGTTCGGCGCCGGTCTTGGCGGAGACGAGCATCGTCGGCGCATAGTCGAGGAAGAACAGTTCCGACCGCATCTCGTCGAGGACCGCGGTGAGCGCTTCCTTGTCCTCGGTGCGCTCCTTGATGAGATCCCACTTGTTGATGGCGACCACGCACGGCTTGTGCGCCTCCTGGATCATCCCGGCGATCTTCTTGTCCTGCGCGGTCACGCCCATCGTGGCGTCAATCACCAGACAGCACAGGTCCGCGCGCCGGATGCTCCCCTCGCTGCGCATCACGCTGAAGACCTCGACGGAATTGTCCACCTTGCCCCGTGGGCGGATGCCGGCGGTGTCGATCAGAACATAGCGATTCCCGTGGCGCTCGTAGGGAATATCGATGGCATCGCGGGTGGTGCCGCTGATTGGGCTGACGAGCGTGCGCGCGTCGCGCAGCATGGCGTTGGTCAGCGATGACTTTCCTACGTTGGGACGGCCGACGATGGCGATCTTGATCGGCGCGGCCCCGGAACCGGCGGTCTCGTCGTAAACGGCCGGCGGCAGGAGACGCTCGATCCACGCGACCAGCGGGAGGATGCCGCGATTGTGCTCGGCACTGATCGCGAGATGATTCTCAAAACCGAGGCGGCTGAACTCGGCCGCGCGCGGCACGTGCTGGTCGACGTCGATCTTGTTGATCGCGAGGAGAAGCGGTTTGGCCGTGCGGCGCATGAGTTGCGCGAGATCCTGGTCCAGGGGGGTCAACCCGTCCTGTCCATCGACGACAAAGACGAGGACATCCGCCGCCGCCAGGGCGATCTCGACTTCCGCGCGCACCTGCCCGGTGAAGCTGGCATCCACATTGGCCCCGATGCCGCCGGTGTCGATGATCTCGAAGGCGTCATTGCCGAGTTTGCACACCGAGACGATGCGGTCGCGGGTGACGCCGGGCATATCGTGGACGATGGAAATCTTGCGCCCGGCGAGGCGGTTGAAGAGCGCGGATTTGCCGACATTGGGACGGCCGACGATGGCGACGGTGCGGGTCATTCTTGGAGTTCGTTGGCAGGCTTGGGATCGGCGTGTCCGTGGGTGTGCAATTGACGGATGCCTTCCGCAACATAGCCGAATCCCGAGATGAGGGTGAAAAATCCTGCAAGGCAGACGGGAAGATCGAGGAAATTGACGGGAATCTGCCACGAACCCACCGGGAAAGTGGTGTGAAAGAGGTTCAGTTGGAGCATGCAAAGCGCGATGGCGATCATTTGCATGACGGTGGCCGTCTTGCCCGTCCAGCTCGGCCGCACGAGCACCGTGCCATTGAGGTAATGCAGCGTGAGGGTTCCAGAGACGATCACGATGTCCCGGGTGACCACGAGGACAGGAAACCACAAGGGAAATTCGTAGGCCCAATTGGAGAAGCTCAGGGTGATGATCCCGGCGAGCAGCAGGCCTTTATCCGCGATGGGGTCGAGGATGACGCCAAGGCGGCTCTTTTGATTGTAGTGCCGGGCGATGTAGCCATCCACACCATCGCTCGCCGCGGCGACGAGGAAGATGCCAATGGCGCACCAGCGCTGCCAATCATCCTTATCGCGCCCATAGTAGATGGCCATCATCACGAAAAAGGGGATCATGAGGATGCGCGCGATCGTCACTTTGTTGGCGGTCGTCATGTGCGGGGAAGTAATCAGTAATCAGTTTGCGGTAATCAGTGTCCCACCGCCACGCTGGCTCGTGGGGAATCATCGATACTGCTATCGGGTCACTCCTCCCTGGGCATCCGCCCCTTTCTGGATCAGCGAACCGTGCTGTTGTGAATCGCTCTTCTGCGTTCCACCGCCGCCGGCGATCACTGACTACCGCCTACAGATGACTTCCCCCTAGAACTGAAAAGTAAATCCGAGCGAAGTGCTGAAGCTCTCGTAGCTGGCGTGCTCCTGATCGGAGTTATTGGACACCCACGCGGTCGTGAGGCTGCCGAACCAGTTTTGGTTAAACTGGTAAATGATATTTCCGGCCACGGTGAACTTCGAGTCTTCGCGATCGAAGTTCGTGTAGTCGCTAAACTGGTAAACGCCGTAAAGCTGCCCCGTGATATTGGAACGGATCTGATGCGCCATGCCGATGACGGCGCGGTGCACGTTGCGGCTGTCGATCCCCGGGTCGGCCACGTAATTCGTAAAGCTATAACCGACGAAGCCCAAGGTGCGTCCACCGTTGAAAGCAAAACCCCAATCAGTGCCGCCCGTGAACCCGATGGCCTCGCTGAGCAAACTACCGGTGTCGTAGCTATCGTAGCGATACGGCTCGATGCTGATGTAGGCACGCGGCAGGCCATTCTTAATCCGATAATCGAGCGTGGCCAGAGCACTGTAACCGATGAATCCCTTTTCGTCGTATTTCACGTAGTTCGCCGATTCCACCTTGGTGGAAAGGTCAAACGTGAAGTGCTTGCCCAGCGGCGAGTGAAAGCCAGCCTCAATCGTCGGCAGGAAAAGCAGGTCGCTGCTGCCGTGGCTCCCTTCGAGCTTGGCATTCGTCGTGTACGCGGCACGCGCGCTGACGTTGAAGCGCAACTTGTCACGGAGCGATTTATAGCCTTCCTTGTCGTCGATCTCACCGATGTCCTCCACCTCCTGCGCGCTTTGCTTCGCGCCTCTGGCCGAGGTTTGAAACGTGGAATCCTTGGGAGCGGCGCTCTGCGCAAAAAGGGAGCCCGAGACGCCCAGCAAGAGAACGAGGAATGAAGGGAAGGCGCGTAATTTCATCGCAACGGATCGGTAAGACGCAGGCTTCGTTCGCATGGACCGGTGGACACAGGCGGGATTCATATCATCAGCCGTCGGTGCGGAAACCGATAATCGGCGTTGGAGACGGCTGCGGTGTGGGCGTGGGCGTTGTTGGTTCGGGGGTCCGCGTAGACCTTGGCGTGTGTTTCGGCGTGTGCGTCGGGGGATTCGGATGATCACGTCCGATTGAGCCGGGCATATTGTGAGCCGCGTCCTGGGCATCGAGGATGCCCAATTCCGAGAAGAAGGTGAGCAGCGAGCCGAAGGAAGACTCAGGCAATCCGGGAAGCGGTCCGTTGAAGGTCATCAGCTTGCCATCGAATTGTTTGGTCTTGTCAAATGGCTTGATCTCGATCGAACCATCGGAATTGATCCGCGCGAAGAAACCTTCGGGAACCTTTTTCCCGGATGGAATCAGGGTAATCTCACCTTCGATGACCGCGATGATGTTGTCCGAGACTTTGCCGATGGTTCCAGTGATTGCCGCGGTGAAGCTGGGCGTCTTGATCGTTCCCCCGCCCTTTCCCTTGGGCACGTAGAAGACAAAGGTGCCCTTCTTGAGGTTCAGGGTCCTGGTATTCGCCTCGAAAGTGAAGATCGTATTCTGACCGATGCGGACGATCGTGCCGTCCTCGTAGCGCAGTTCGGCGCGGGAATCGGTCTCCGACAGGAGGTAGTTGTTCGTCTTGACGACATCGTTCGGGGCCGCCGGACGCGTCTCGCTCTTGTCGCCCACGATCTTGCCGTAGCTGACCTGATTTTCCACCCGCGACACAGTGGCTGAAGCCAGCGGTTCGGCCGCTTGGGAGGTGGCCAGGGACAAGGCGAAAGCCGCCAGCAAGGCTAGGCGAGAAGCCGGGAGTGCGGAAAAGTGGAGTCTGGGCACGGCGCGGGAGAGTGGTCTGAGGTGCGCGGGGCGTCAAGTCTCGAAAATATGGTCGAACTCCAGCGTTGTCCCGGGCGGGGCGTCCGCTATCTAGGAGCGGCATGTCTCTGAGGCTCAACCCCCGCCACACCATCCTGACGGTGATCTGCGTGAGTCTGACGGCTCTTTTTTGCCTGCTATATTGGACTGGCTGGTACCTGAGTGACCTCGAAGGGGCCGCCCGCGATTGGTTGATCACGAATACCTCGGCCCGACGCGTCGCACCCAACCCCGATCTCGTTTTCCTCGCGATCGATGAGGATTCGCGATCGTTGGACACCGTCTTCGCGGATGACTACGAGCGATCGCCGACTCTCCAGATCATGAAAAAGGGGTTTCCTTGGAACCGGGCGGTTTACGCAGATGTCATCGGGAGACTGATCGGGGCAGGGGCGAAGGCCGTCATTTTCGACATGGTTTTTCCCGGTGAACGAGAGGGCGACGATGCCTTTCGAGAAGCGCTCATCAAGTATGCGGATCACGTCGTGATCGGGACCAGGTTTGACGACAACAAAGAGGTCGGAGCCGGGGTGCCCAGCTACGAACTTCCGACACCAAAACTGCAACCTCCGGTCGGAAGTCCATCCTGGATGGGGTTCGTGAATGTCCGGGCCGACGACGATGGCCTGGTCCGGCGCATTTCGTATCGGACAACACAATTGGAATTCGCAGGAATTCCCGCAGATGAGGGACGTGAGGAACTCCTGTCACTCGCCGCGCGCGGCCTTGAGAAAGCGGGCCTCAAGGATCGAATCCCGAATGGACACCACCCAGTGATGTTCCGCTTTGAGCATGAGGTGCGACCCCATTCGATCCATCAGATCTTTGTCGATGAACAGTGGAATTCCCCGGCGATGTACAATCGCGGAGAGTACTTCCGGAACAAGATCGTCCTCGTCGGCGCGATTGGAGCGTCCTCGGAGGATCGCGTGCAGACGCCCGAGGGAGTGTCTCTAGGGGCGCAGATTCATCTGTGCGCTCTCAACGCGGCAATCAATCGCGAATTCATGCGCCACACGAGACCGCCGACAAATATCCTGTCCATTATCGGGGGAGGTGTGATCGCATGGCTGCTGGGCGCTTGCGTGCGCCGGCCGATCCACCGCCTCGTTTTCCTTGCATTGGCAGTGTTCGCCATTTGGGCGTTTGCTCAGAATCTGGCAAATAATACCGGAATTATTCCGATTCTTCTCAGCCCGCTTCTCGCCTTAACTACTTCCGGCATCACTTGGGCAGCATGGGAACAGATCGCCGACCGTGTCGAGCGGCAGCGGACCCGCCGTGCCCTGGAGCGCTACGTGGGGCAGGATGTCGCTGGTGAAGTGCTCGACAACCCGACCGGGTACCTCAATTCCCTCGGCGGCGTCCGCAAGCCAATCACCATCCTCTTCTCGGATATCCGCGGCTTTACGACCCTCACCGAAAGCGCCGACGCTCATGATCTCGTGACCCAACTCAACGAGTATTTCGGCGAGATGGTGGCCATCGTCTTCGCTCATCAGGGCACGCTCGACAAATTCATCGGCGACGCCGTCATGGCGCACTGGGGCAGCATTGTTACCGAGGGAGCGGCGGCCGACGCCGCCCACGCCGTGACGGCCGCGCTGGAGATGCGTGAAGCCCTCGCGCGCCTCAACGCCGATTGGAAGCAGCGTGGCATCAAGGAGTGGGCGATCGGCATCGGACTGAACCACGGCGAACCCATCACCGGCAATATCGGCGCCGCGGGAGCGCACGAGAAATTTGAATTCACCGTCGTGGGAGACGCCGTGAATCTCGCCTCGCGCCTCGAAGGCACGACGAAGCAATACCACCTCGACCTTTGCATCGGGGAAACCGTGGCCGCGCTGATCCGCGACCATTTCCCGCTGCGCTCCGTCGATCTCATCGTCGTCAAGGGCAAGACGAAGCCCGTGGAAATCTTCACTGTCCTGGGCAAACGGGGTGAAACCGCCCCGCCGTGGATCCCGAAGCACGAGGAAGCGATGCGCCTCTATCGCACCGCCGATTTTGCCGGCGCCGCCGCTCGCTGGCGCCAGGTCCTGGAAGAGGCTCCTGGGGACGGCCTGGCCGAGGTCTTCCTCGCCCGCTGTGCGGAGTTGCAAAAAGAGCCGCCGGACGGCAATTGGACGGGCGTCTTCGAGATGAAGAGTAAATAGCCCGCGCCCACGTTTCACCGCCACGTTCGAACCACCACCACCCATGAGCAAAGAACTCGAGATCGGCGACAAAGCGCCGGGATTTAAGACCATCGCCGTCGGCGGAGCCTACGGAGAGGGAAAGACCGTGAGCCTCGGCGACCTGAAAGGCCAGACGGTCGTCCTCTACTTCTACCACAAGGACGACACGCCGGGTTGCACGACGCAGGCCTGCGCGCTGCGCGATGCGTGGAAGGACTTTGCCGGCCAGGCCGCCGTTTTCGGCGTCAGCATCGACCCGGCAAAGAGCCACCAAAAGTTCATCGCCAAATACTCCCTCCCGTTCCCGCTCCTCAGCGATGAGGAACAAAAGATCGTCGCGGATTACGGCGTATGGGTGGAGAAGAGCATGTACGGCAGGACCTACATGGGCACAGAGCGGAGCACCTTCGTCATCGGGCCGGATGGGAAGATCAAAGCCATCTTTCGCAAGGTGAAACCCGACGAACACGCCGCGAAGGTCCTGGCCAGCCTCGCGTAATTCAGCGGGCCGCAGCGGGCGCCGTTCGCCGGTAAAGGTAGTACGATTCGGTGCGATAGAAGCCCTCCTTCCAGGCAATCCGACCGGGGAAAACCCGCTCGATGGCATAGCCTGCCAATGGCGGTGGAGTCGGTTCGATCGCAGGGCGCAACTGGGCGCCCACCAAAATCCAGGGGGGATCGCCTTGCGTGATCGCGGCCAGCGTCTGGCCGGCAAAAACCTCCCGCGTCCAGATCCAGAATGAACCGGGCATGGAAGGCGCCACATTCGCAAAGGGATTGTGGTCGAGATACAGAAGCACCGCGCAGGTCGAGAATTTGAAAATGTGGATGCGCTCGCGGTCGATGTGATGAGCCTGCAAATAGGCTGCGGCATCCCGGCTGCCGGAGTAGGGAAACTCCCAGTCGTGCCAACTGGCCATCGCCGCCCACCACACGTGAATGGCCGCGATCGGCGCCAGCGCTCCCGTCGCCAGGCAGGGCCAAAAACGTTCGGAAACCTGCCCGACACGCCGCCGGATCGGGCTCGCCCAGGCCAGCCAAAAATGCAGCACGATCAGGGCAAAAAGCAGTCCTTGATGCCAGATGCTGAAAAACTTGAACGCGAAGATGGCCAGCAAGCCGGCGCTGGTCATCACGTAGGAAAGCAGCAACCCCCGCGTGAAAAAGAAGAACATCATCCCGAGCAGCACGAGCCCCGAAAGCCAGGGCCACGGGGAAAAGGCATCGAGGCTCATTTCCCGTAGCGCCGGCCATGTGGGCAAGGCGGCCGGCCCGTGCGGGGGGGCGAAAAGATCCGGCGGCGGCCAAAGTTGCCCCACGATGAAAGCCGTGTTGGCCCCAAAGGCCACGACCAGGCCCCACCACCGCCTCATGGGAAAGCGCCGAAACCACGCTGCTTCCCCCACAAAGACAGCCATCAGCACCCCGGCGATCCAGGCGGCGTGCAGGCTGACCTGACTGACGAGGATGAGCACACCCACAAATCGCCAGGGCCGCTCAAAACGCCGGGGATGGGCGAGTGCCGTGAGCCACAGCAACGGCATGAGCAAAGCGTAACTACGGGCGACAACGCCGTACTGGTAGAAGAGGAAGAATCCCGCCGGAAGCAGGAGGCGCAGCGCGGGAGGGATCGGGCTTCGGAATAGAATCAACGCGGCGCCGACCAAGGCCAGCCCGCCGGAAATGACATTGAGCGCCAGCGGCGGAAGTCCGGCGCCGGCCGGCAACATGAGCACGGAATGCCAAAGGGAAGGCGACCCTTCGTAGCGGGCATAGGTCCACACCACTTGCCACCAGGAGGCATCCCGGGCGAGCAACCACGCCTGCGCTTCGTCAAACCAGGGCTCGTGCCTCGGCACCAGCAGCACCATGGCCACCGTGAGAATCGCAAGCACGATCCACGCGGCGATTCTCCAGGGATCAGACATCCGGGCAAAGGCGGGCATTTCCGACGGCATGCCGCCAAATACAAGCGAGCGCCAGCCAGAAAGTCGCTCGGAAAGTAATGTCCGCCTTCCCCAGTCGCCCAGCCCGCACTTCTCGATCCCAGTGCCACTGGCAGGAACGCGCGCTTCGGGCCATATTAGGGCGAGCACCGGCCGAACGGTCGCCGATTACCCTACTGATGAAACCCTCCTCCTTTCTTGCCCTCTACGAAAAACTCGAAAAGCTGGTGCAGCGGCTCCCCGAGGCGCTCCAGGCGCCCATCCTTCGCGAAATCACACCGATCAAGACCCTGTTCCTGCTGCAGCGAGCACCGCGCCTCGTCCTCCTCGGGCCAGCGGGCGCCGGCAAGAGGGAGTTGATCAACTCGCTCTTCGGCGAGGAACTGGTGCCATCCGGGGAGGAGAACTTCAGCGATAGTACGTGGCAATCCTTTGGCCGCCCCGCTCATGGCGTTCTGCGCCTGCTCGATGCCCGCCGCCCCGCCTCGCTCCCGCTACTCAAGGACGCGCTGGCCGCGGATGCACCGGATCTTTTCATCTTCGCCAGGCCGGCGCGCGGGATCGATGAGGCGTTCGCCGCGGATCTTGCGCATGCCGCCGAGCTCCTGACTTTCGCGGAGACCCGTCACGCCACACGGCCGCGCCTGCTTGGCTTGCTGCTCGCCGATACGCAAATCGATATCGAGCACCTCCGTCTGGAACTCCACTCCGCGCTGCATGGCCGCCAGGAGTCGAGCGACCACATGGTCGGCACATTAGCCCTCCGGCCAGGCGCCGAGACCGAACGCCTGATCGAACTCATCGCCCTGGAACTTCCGGGTGAGGCGCAGCTCGAGATGGCGCGCCTCTCGGGCAATCGCGGCCTGCAAAAGCAAATCGCGCAGGTCGTCGTGAAGTCGGTCACCGCGATGTGCGGCGCCATCGGCACACAGCCCATTCCGCTGGCCGATTTTCCCATTCTCACGTCACTGCAGGCGAGCATGGTGGCGGGAATCATGCATATCAGCGGACGGGAGATGAGCGTGAAGCTGGCCGGCGAATTCCTCGCGGCGGTCGGCGCCAACGTGGGCTTGGGTCTCGCCCTGCGCGAAGGCTCCCGGGCGGCCGTCAAGCTCGTCCCTATCTGGGGCAATGCCATCTCCGGAGCGGTCGCCGCCGCCGGCGCGTATGCCGTGGGCCGGGCGGCTGTTGGCTATTTCATCGAAGGCGTCTCGATCAAGGATGCGCGGGGCCTCTTTCGACGCCGGCGGAAGGAAACGCCGCTGCTCAAAGAATGATCGCGCCGCGGAAGCGGCCTCATTGCAGCCCCCCCCGCGAATGCGGGCGCTGGCTACGACCTCCAACTTCCGTGGGTTCTCGTGCGGAGCCACCGCCAAAGTCCCTCTGCAGAAGCATGGCACGCCTAAGATGACGCATCTGCACGAATACGGGGGCGCCCCCGGCAGGTTCCGAACAAAGAACCAAGAACCAGGAACCAAGAACCCCCCTCACCTCTCCATCCTTCATCCTTCCATTTTTCATCTCTGCTGATAGGTGAGACCCCGACGTGCAACGGCTGCCGTCGGAATTGAGGTTCTGATCGGCGGCTTCACGCCGACCATCCCGCCGATGACCCCCGAAGAAAAAGCCCGCCAGCAGATCGACGCGCAACTCCTGGCGGGCGGCTGGCTGGTTCAGGATTACAAGGCCGTGGATTTCTCCGCCGGACGCGGCATCGCGCTCCGCGAAGTCCCGCTCAAGACCGGCCCCTGCGACTATCTCCTCCTCGTCGACCGCCAGGCTCTCGGCGTGATCGAAGCCAAGAAAGAAGGCACCACGCTCTCCACCGTCGCCGACCAGTCCGGCCGCTACGCGTCCAGCCTCCCCGACCTCCTCGCCGCCGGCCGCACCGGTCGCCTCCCGTTTCTCTACGAATCCACTGGCGTCGAAACCTACTTCCGCGACGAACGCGACCCCGACCCGCGCTCGCGCCGCGTCTTTGCCTTTCACCGTCCGGAGACGCTCGCCGCCTGGAGCGCCGAGCCCGACACCCTGCGCACCCGTCTCCGGGCCATGCCTGCCGCGCACTTGCTCGCCACCCATGGCATGCGCGAATGCCAGATCGAAGCCATCACCGGCCTCGAAACCTCCTTCGCCGAAAACCGCCCGCGCGCCCTCATCCACATGGCCACCGGCGCGGGCAAGACCTTCACCGCGTGCGCCTTCACCTATCGCCTCATCAAATACGCCGGCGCGCGGCGCATCCTCTTCCTCGTGGACCGCGCGAATCTCGGCGAACAGGCCCGCGACGAGTTCCACCGTTTTCGCACACCGGATACCGGCCGCCTCTTTACCGAGCTCTACAACGTCCAGCACCTCACCTCGCCCCACCTCGACGATGTCTGCCGCGTCACCATCTGCACCATCCAGCGCCTCTACTCGATCCTGCGCGGCGAAGAACTCGCGGAAGGCGCCGACGATCTCTCCGGTGCGGAATTCGCCGCCGCCCTCGGCGGCACGCGCACTCGCGACGTCGCCTACAATCCCGCCGTGCCCATCGAGAAATTCGATTTCATCGTCACGGATGAGTGCCACCGCTCCATCTACAATCTGTGGCGGCAGGTCCTCGAATACTTCGACGGCTTTCTCATCGGTCTCACCGCCACGCCCGCGCCACAGACCATCGCCTATTTCCACCAGAACCGCGTCGCCGAATACAACCACGAGCGCGCGGTCTCCGATGGCGTGAATGTCGGCTACGACGTCTATCGCATCAAGACCCGCGTCACCGAGGCGGGCGGCAAAGTCGAGAAAGGTTTCCTCATCGATCACCGCAGCAAGGCCTCCCGCGCCGCCCGCCAGGCCGTGCTCGCCGATGATCTCGATTACACCCCCGCCGACCTCGACCGTTCCGTCGTCGTGCCCGACCAGATCCGCACCGTCCTGCGCACCTACCGCGACGCCGTCTTCACCGAACTTTTCCCCGGCCGCACGCTCGTGCCGAAGACGCTCATCTTCGCCAAGGACGATTCCCACGCGGAAGATATCGTCGGCATCTGCCGCGAAGTCTTTGGCAAGGGCAACGACTTCTGCAAGAAGATCACCTATCAAGCCAAACACCCCGTCACCGGCAAGCCCGCCAAATCCAAGGAACTCATCAAGGAATTCTGCCTCTCGCCCACGCTCCGCATCGCCGTCACCGTGGACATGATCGCCACCGGCACGGACATCAAGCCGCTCGAAGTCCTCATTTTCCTCCGCGACGTCCGCAGCCGGGTCTATTTCGAGCAGATGAAAGGGCGCGGCACGCGCGTGCTCACCTCCACCGATCTGCAATCCGTCTCCGGCGAAGACGCCCGCGCCAAGACCCGCTTCATCATCGTCGATGCCATCGGCGTCTGCGAGAGCGACAAGACCGAGTCCCGCCCGCTCGACCGCCAGCCCACCGTGCCGCTCAAGAGCCTGCTCCAGCGCGTCCTCTTTCCCGCGGGCCGCGATGAAGACACCCTCACGACCCTCGCCGCGCGGCTCGCCCGGCTCGATCGCGAACTCGAGCCCGCCCAACGCCAGCAGATCATCGACGCCGCCGGCGGACACACCCCCGCCACACTCGCCGGTGCGCTGCTCCGCGCCTCCGATCCCGACGCCATCGCCGAACGCGCCACCGGCAAGCCGGGCGCCTCGCCCGAGGAAGTCGCCCCGGAACACTACGAGGCCACCCGCCAGCAACTCATCACCGAAGCCTGCGCGCCCTTCGATAAACCGAAGCTCCGCGAAACGCTCGAAGCGCTGAAGCGGGAAACCGAGCAGGCCCTCGACATCTACACGCCCGACGAAGTGCTCAGCCAAGGCTTCGATGCCGCCGCCCGGGCCAAAGCCGCCGGCCTCGTCCAGGCCTTCCGCGATTACCTCACGCAACACCAGGCCGAGATCGACGCCCTCCAGATCCTCTACAGCCGCCCCTACCAGCAGCGCCTCACCGAGCAGATGCTCAAGGAATTGGAAAAGAAGCTCCGCGACAACCACGCCACGTGGACCGAGGACCGCCTCTGGGACGCCTTCGCCGTCACCGTCCCCACCAAGGTGAAAGGCCGCTCCCAAGCCGGCCGCTTCGCCGATCTCGTCGCCCTCGTCCGCTTCGCCTTGGAGCAACAACCCGTCCTCGCCCCCTTCGCCGATTCCGTCTCCGAGCGTTTCCAGGAATGGCTCATGGACAAGGCGCAGGCCGGCACCGTCTTCACCCCCGAGCAACTCTCCTGGCTGCACCTCATCCGCGAACACATCGCCACCGCCATCAGCATCGAGCCGGAGGACCTCGAACTCTCCCCGTTCAGCCAGCACGGCGGCCTCGGGAAAGCCCATCAACTCTTTGGCGACGGTCTCAACAGTTTATTGGAGGAGTTAAATGAAACGCTCGCCGCGTAATCAGGACCTGTCCCGCCGAAGCCTTGGCGAAGGCGGAACCGCATGAAAATCCACGAAGTCATCATCGCCATCAACCAGATGCAGGCCGACGGCATTGTAGAGCGGTATGCCATCGGCGGAGCCGTTGGCGCGACCTTTTACTTGGAACCCGTCGACACGCTCGACGTGGATATCTTCGTCGCCTTCCATCCCGAGCCAGGAAATCTCATCGTGAGTCCACGCCCGATCTTTGATTACCTCACCGCTCGCGGCGCCTCGCTCCAGGGAGAATACGTCATGATCGGCGGATGGCCTGTTCAGTTCCTCCCGCCGACAGGCCCTTTGGTCGAAGAAGCCTTGGAATCCGCCATCGAGATGAATGTCGAAGGAGTCTCCGCTCGTGTCTTCACCGCCGAACACCTCGCCGCGATCGCGCTCCAGACCGGCCGGGCCAAGGACAAAGCTCGCCTGCTTCAGTTTGTCGAGGAAGGCGCCCTCGACGCGGTGCGCTTTCAGGAGATTCTAGCCCGCCACACTTTGGTTGCTCCCTGGCAGCAGTTTCAACGACAGTTCCTCGACTCATGAGTTTTGACCTGCAACGCATTCTCGAAAGCAAACGCGCCCTGCGCCGGCACCTTGCAACGCGTCCCGTGGCGGAGAAATTGCGCATGCTCGACGCCATGCGTGAACGCGCCGTGGCCATCCGCGGCGCATCGCCCGCGATTTCCGGCCATTCAGCGCTGGTCCGCGAGGAACCGCCCGAAGAAGGCGAGATCAGAGGGAATGGGGAACCGTGAAAAAAAGCCGCGGGAGGAAGGCACGCATGACTGCGAATCGCGGAACCCCCGCCCCAGCGCCCCGAAAGAAATCAGCCCCCATCAACGGTCCCGCAACCGCGGAACCCGGAGGGTTCACAGCCATTAGCCGGGGGTCGAGCGAGGAACGAGCGACACCCCCGGAACCGACCCCACCCCACGAGCAGCACCCTGAAAGGGTGCAAGAAGCCCCCGCCGTTTATCACGTCTCTGGCAAGTCTCCGCCCCAGCGCAGTGGGCGCAACATTCGCGCATCCAAGAATTCGCCGAACCCTGAATGGACGAACGAAGGTGGCTGGCCGGTCGTTCCACTCGCCGAACTCGCCGCGAGCGAACGAAATTCAATCACCGACGGGCCATTCGGATCGAAGCTCAAGACCGAACACTACACCAGTGCAGGTCCTCGCGTCATTCGGCTAAAGAACATTGGGGATGGTGAATTCGTCGATGCAAAGGCCCATATCTCCGAGGCTCATTTCGCGACGCTCCAAAAGCATCGCGTGTTTCCCGGCGATATCGTCATTGCCGCCCTCGGAGAGAATCCGCCGCGCGCTTGCGTCGTCCCGGAATCACTCGGGTTGGCCATCGTTAAAGCCGATTGCATTCGCTTCAAAGCAGGTCCGCAGGTTCTCCCCAAGTTTCTCAACTACGTCCTGAATGGTCCGAAGCTCCGGCAACAAGCTAAGGGGATCATTCACGGCGTGGGGCGACCTCGGCTGAATCTGGGAGAGATTAAAGCGCTTCCCATTCCCGTTCCGCCCATCGCCGAGCAGAGGCGGATAGTGAAGGAAATTGAGAAGCAATACACGCGACTGGACGCAGGGGTGGCAGCCTTGCGGCGGGTGCAGGCCAACCTCAAACGCTACCGCGCCGCCGTCCTTAAAGCCGCCTGCGAAGGCCGCCTCGTCCCCACCGAAGCCGAACTCGCCAAATCCGAAAACCGGAAGGCGACCTTTGAAACAGGCGAAGCCCTGCTAGCCCGCATCCTTATCGAGCGCCGCAAAAACTGGCAGGGCCGTGGCCAATACACAGAACCCGCCACACCCGACACTGTCGGTCTTACGCCGCTCCCTGAAGGCTGGACGTGGGCGCGTCTTGAACAACTTGGTGTTACTTATGGCGGACTGACCAAGAATCCAAAGCGGGCAACATTGGCGCGCCAACTTCCATATCTGCGAGTCGCGAATGTCTACGCCAACGAACTTCGACTTGATGATATTGAATGCATTGGTGTCGCAGACTCAGAACTCCCGAAACTGTTGGTGCGTAGCGGAGACCTGCTCATCGTCGAAGGAAACGGAAGCAAAGATCAAATCGGTCGTCTCGCGATTTGGGATGGGTCAATTGAATCGTGTGTTCATCAAAACCATCTCATCAAGGTCCGTCCCGTAGAGTCGCGAATGTCGAAGTGGATTCTGCACTGGTTGCAATCGCCAGGTGGGCGTCAATTCGTCGAACTCGTAGCCAGTTCTACTTCGGGACTGTTCACCCTAAGTGTAAACAAGGTCGGCAATCTGCTAATTGCAGTCCCATCGCTCGCCGAACAAGCGCGGATCGTGGCTGAAGTTGAGCGGCGATTGAGCCTGGTCGAGGAGTTGGAAGCGGTGGTGACCGCCAACCTCCAGCGTGCCACTCGCCTTCGCCAGTCTATCCTCCAGCGCGCCTTCAGCGGCGAACTCGTAGCGCAACAAACCGTCATCTCGGCGGCGCCAGCAACGCCAATCGCCTCCATAGCGGCGCCGGTCCGCCTGAACCGACATTTTGCCCGCGCCCTGCTGTCGGCGGAGATTGTCCATCGGCTGCATGCCGAGCCAACCTTCGGACGTATCAAGCACCAGAAAATTTTCCATCTTTGCGAGCACATTGCGCAGTTGCAAGAAATCGAAGGCCATTACCATCGCGAAGCCGCCGGCCCCCTCGACAATCGCCTCATCCACGCCAACGAGGCCGAACTCAAGAAACAGAAGTGGTATGAGGAAATTCCACGCGAGGGCTACGGCCACGCTTACCGGCCTCTCGCCAAGGCGGGTGTTCACCGCCGCTACCTGGAAGAAAGCTGGCCGGAACAGCTCGCCACCGTAGAAAGGCTGATCGAGCGGATGCGCACTTGGGACACCGACCGATGTGAAATCTTTTCGACTACCTACGCCGCATGGAACGACCTGATTCTGTGGAAGCAGGAACCGTCGGACGATGCGATCCTCCGCGAAATTCTCGAACGTTGGCACGAACGGAAGAAGCGAATTCCCGAAGACCGATGGCGCAAGGCCATTGGTTGGATGAGGAGGGAAGGATTCGCACCCACCGGCTTCGGTCAACCGACCCGCTGCGTGACCTGATATGGAAAATGACGAGGTTGAAGTTTCCGTTTCCCTTAACTACCGAACGGACAGTTCGATCGGCGAAAATACCTTTGATTCCAGGAACTACATATTGTCGATGGTGGCACAAATCTCGGGGGTAGCCGACTGGGGGCCAAATGCGCCCCCTGATTCAGAAATCGTTTTAGGCGAACTCCACTTCTATTTGATCCGCGTCGGCAATGCCGTGAACGATGGCGCCCGTATTTTTGATGTCTTCGACACCTTCCAGGAAACCCACGACGCCGGCTGCGCGATCTATAGGCCATCCTTTCGGGAATTTCTTCCTGCGGTGCAAAGAAGATACGACTCCGCCTACCCGAGCAATGATATCATGCTCCTCCACTATCTGACGATCGAGCCCTTTGCCCGCGGGCAGCGTCTCGGCCTGGCCGTGCTGGAGAGGGCCATCCGCGATTGGTCGAGCGGCTGCGCATTGGTTTTGATGAAGCCGTTTCCACTTCAATTTGAGGCCGCCGAGAACAAGAAGGAGCGGAACAAACGACTGGGACTGGACGGATTCTCAAACTCGGAAGGTGTGGCATTTCGCAAGCTTCGCAGCTACTATGAGCAACTCGGATTCGAACGGCTCAGCCGATCTCGTTACTACGCACTTTGCCCCGATGAAGTTCATCCCACGGCAAAATCTCTGGGTCTCACCAATTGCGTCAACGTGCCACGCAACGTGGCCGAAGAGGCCCGGACTCTCCGGCTGGTTTAGCGCTTTGCACGATTCCGCCAATCCGTCCTCCACATAGCCTTCACCGAAAAACTGACCAATTGATATCCTCCAGCTTCCTCGCCGAAAACTCGTCCTACATCGAGAACTTGATGCGGCACCGCTTCATCTACGACGTCTCGCGCCTTCTCCTGCTGCGCCCTGAACCGGAACAGGTAACTGTGTTGCGGTCGGAGGTGGACGATTCTGGGATCGACCTCGTGATGACGCTCGGCACGGTCACGCGCCAGATCCAGATGAAGACCTTGTCCAAGGCCACGACCCCGAACCCGTACTCCATTGCGGAATCGTTGAGCGGCATTATCGGTGGCTGCGTGATCTGGATCTGCTACGATCGAGCGACCCTCAAGCCGACGCACTACCATCTGATGGGCGGGCGCGGCAATGCGCCGATGCGCGACCTGACACTTTTTCCAGGGGCGACGAAACGGAAGAGCGGTAGGAAGGTTCCGCGAGCGGGTTATCGGAATATCAGGATCAAGGACGCAGACTTTCGGAAGGTGGACTTGCCGGCACTGGCCAGCATCCTGTTCGACATCCGATGAGCGTTCGAACAGCGGAACTGCTTTACCACCGCCGATCCACCTTGCGGAAGATGTCGGGGGAAGAATACCCATAGTGCATGGCTGTTCACCTGCACCCGGATCGGGCGAAATTCGCGGCGCGCCTGGCGGTGTTGGGAAGACTGAGCGACGTACATTTTCACGGAGAACTCTACCGGTTCATCAACCCGAAGTATTCCAAGGCAACAGACATCATCAATGGCGCGGGTGCGCTCCACGCCGCCGGGAGATGGAATCTGGCGGGAGCTGCTCCATTGAGCTATACGGCCCAAGGCCCAGTTACCGCGCTGGCGGAAGCGCTGGCCCATACGAAATACTTCAACCTTCCCACAAGCAAGGCGCTTCCACGGGTGTTGGTGGCGCTGCGTTTGAAGGCGTCACGCGTATTGGATCTCCGGGACGGCCAGGTGCGCAAGGCATTGATCCTTTCTGAGAATATCATTCGGAGATTGGATTGGAGAGCGGAGAATCAGCACGGTGCGGAAGCCGTGACTCAAGCGTGGGGATTTGTTTTGGCCCGCGGGGGATTCGAGGCGGCGATTGTGCCCAGCGCGGCAGATTCTCATGGGTCCAACGTGCTGGTCTTTCCGCAAAATCTGCTGGCCGGCGGCCAGTTCACGGTGGTCACCGAGGTAAAATGGACTTGAAAAGGAACCTGCAATTTTGCAGGATTGTGTTGCAAAGTATAGCCAGGAGGCCGTAATTGCTTCATGTCCACGATAGCCAAGGCAAAGCCAGTGACGATTCAGAGCGCGAAAAGGAGCGGCACCGCTCTTTTCACGTGGCGGCGCTCCGTCGGGGTGAACCGCGAAACGTTCGCCCGCCTGGCGAATTGCTCGGAGCGCACTCTGGCGACTTACGAAAAGCGCAAAGACCTTCCCGCTCCCATCCGCCCCCAAGTCAATGAAGCGCTGCGCTTGGTGGATGCTTTGTTGGAAATTATCCCGGTCAACGAACTCCCGGGATGGCTTCATGCGCCGAATCCCGGTTTCGGAGGTCAGAGACCCTGGACACTGATTCAGAAAGGCGAGCGAGACGTGATCTGGGAAATGATTTACCAGACTCGGCAGGGTGCCTTTGCTTGAGTTTGATGAACAATCCCACCGGCCTCGTCTCAAAGCTCTGGAACTACTGCAACATCCTCCGGGATGACGGCCTGTCCTATGGCGATTACGTCGAGCAGTTGACGTTCCTCCTGTTCCTGAAAATGGCAGACGAGCAGAGCAGGTCGCCCTTCAACAAGCCGTCCGTCATCCCGAAAGGCTACGATTGGCCGAGCCTGCTGGCGGAGGATGGCGAAAAGCTGGAGAAGCAGTACCGGCGTGTGCTGGAGACACTGGGCCAGTGCACAGGCATGCTCGGCGTCATCTTCCGCAAGGCGCAGAACAAGATCCAGGACCCGGCCAAGCTGCGGCGGCTCATTGTGGACCTGATCGACAAGGAGCAGTGGTCTTCGCTTTCCGCCGACGTGAAGGGCGACGCTTACGAGGGGCTGCTGCAAAAGAACGCCGAGGACGTGAAAGGCGGCGCGGGCCAGTACTTCACACCGCGCTCGCTCATCGCCGCCATGGTGGATGTGGTCGCCCCGCAACCGGGGCAGGCCATCTGCGATCCGGCCTGCGGCACGGGCGGCTTCCTGTTGGCGGCCTACACTTACCTTTCGGACCCCAAGCGGTTTCCACTCGACCGGGCGCAAAAGAAGAAGCTCAAGATCGGCACCTTGTTCGGCATCGAACTGGTGGACAGCGTCACGCGCCTCTGCGCGATGAACCTGCTGCTCCACGGCATCGGCCCCAGCGCGGAGGAGGGGCAGCCGCCCATCACCACCGGCGACAGCCTCTCGGCTGATCCGGGCGCGCGC
>JBBRPL010000041.1:0-60019 GCA_038228205.1 Chthoniobacterales bacterium | reverse complement strand
TAGGGGCTACCACCGGGGGCTACCACCACTTTTTTCGAGGTTTCGACGAAAGGGCGTAAATCGCCCGGAGAGGCTGATTCTATCAGCATCTTCAGAAAATCGGGCCGGCGAGATTTGAACTCGCGACCTCTTGAACCCCATTCAAGCGCACTACCAAGCTGTGCTACGGCCCGTTTTTTGGAGGGCGGCAAGCTAACCGCCCCGGTTGAAAAGGGAAGCGGTTTTTACGCATTTCCCATTTCCAAGGCGCGCGCCCTTCGTAAGCTGCGCCGCATGAATCTCGAACCCGTCGCCGTCGTCGGCGCCAGCGGCTACTCTGGTGAAGAACTCGTGCGCCTCCTGACCCGGCATCCGGGCGTGAGCCTCGTGGCGCTCACTTCGCGGCAACTGGCCGGGCAGACGATGGCCACCGTTTTCCCAAAGTTCGCGGGGTTGCGCTATTCCGATCTCGCCTTCATCGAAAGCGACGTGGACAAGATCGTCGCCACCGGCGCGAAGTTCGTTTTCCTGGCCCTGCCGCATGGGGTGGCGGCCGAATTTGCCAAGCCGCTCGTCGCCGCGGGCCTTCGCGTGATTGATCTCAGCGCGGATTTCCGCATCAAGGACCCGGCCGTTTATGAGGAGTTTTATGGCGAAGCGCCGCATGCCCCAGAGCTCTGCGCGATCAGCGTTTACGGGTTGCCCGAGATCTATCGGGAGCAGATCCGGACCGCCCAGCTCGTCGCCTCGCCCGGCTGCTATCCCACGAGCGTTATCGTCCCCCTGTATCCGCTGCTGAAACGCCGCCTGCTCGACCCGGCGAGCATCGTGGTTCACAGCATGAGTGGGGTCAGCGGCGCGGGCCGGAATGCCAAACTGGAATACCTCTACGTGGAGTGCAATGAGAGCGTCCGCGCCTACAGTGTGCCCAAGCACCGGCATCTCGGCGAGATCGAGCAGGAATTAAGCAATGCGTATGGCGAAGCGCTCAACGTGAGCTTTACGCCGCATCTCGTCCCGATAAACCGTGGGATTTGCACGACCATCCACGCTCGGCCCGCCGATGGCATCGGCCTGGCCGAGATTGCGGACGCGCTGATTGCGGCCTACGCCGACGAACCGTTCATCCGACTGCTGGGTGAAAAGGGCACGCCGGATACGAAGAACGTCACTTTGACGAATTTCGTGGATGTCGCATGGCGGCACGACCCGCGCACAGGCCACATCGTGCTCCTGAGCGCCGAAGACAACCTGGTGAAAGGCGCGGCTGGGCAGGCGGTCCAGTCGCTGAATGTCATGTGCGGCTGGCCGGAGACCACGGCGTTGATGTAAGGAGGTCGGACCGCCCTCCGATCGTCGGGTGAGCAGGTGGCACAGTGGCGAACAGGTCGTTGAAACCGAGGCGGCGGCAAGCGCATATTTTTTTCTGAAAGAGTCTCGTCCCGCGGCGCGAAATGCGCTTTTCTCTCACCTCGCGTCGCGTTTCGAAAAAGTTTCCCAGCAGCCATGTCGTACACAGAAATCCCCGGCGGAGTTACCGCCGCCCAAGGCTTCCTCGCGGGGAGCGTCTATTGCGGAATCAAGGCAGCCAATAAATCCAAGCCTGATTTGGCCCTCATCCACTCTCCACAGGAGACGGTGGCGGCAGGGACATTTACGACGAATCGGGTGAAGGCCGCCCCGGTGCGTGTCTCGATGGCCCACCTCCGCACGGGCGATGTGAGGGCCATCGTGGCCAATGCCGGCAACGCCAATGCCTGCACCGGCGTGGCCGGGATTGAGACGGCCAAACGCATGGCCGAAGCGACGGCCGTCGCATTGGGACTGCGGGCGCGACAGGTGATGGTGTGTTCGACTGGGCGGATCGGCGTGCCGCTTCCGATCGAGAAGATCGAAGCGTCCATCGCGGAGCTGCCCGCGGCGTCGACACCCCAAGGCGGCCGGCACGCCGCGGAGGCGATTATGACCAGCGATACGTTTGCCAAGGAGGTCGCCGTCGAGTTTGAGATCGATGGAAAGCCGGTGCGGCTGGGCGGGATCGCGAAAGGCGCGGGCATGATCGACCCGAATATGGCGACCATGCTCTGCTTCATCACCACCGACGCCAAGATCGACAAGAAACAACTCCAGCACGCGCTGTCGGTTTCCGTCGAACAATCCTTTAACCGCATCACCGTCGACGGGGACATGAGCACCAACGACACGGTCATCATGCTCGCGAATGGGCTCGCCCGGAACAAGGCGCTGCGCCACGGCACAGCCGCCTTCAAGGAGTTTCAGCGTGCGCTCGACCACGTGACGCGGAATCTGGCCCGGATGATCGTCGAAGACGGGGAGGGCGTGACAAAGTTTGTGGAAGTGCACGTCAACGGCGCCACGACCTTGAGCGACGCGCGCAAGGCGGCGGAAGCCGTGGCCAACTCCACCTTGACGAAATGCGCATGGTTCGGCGGTGACCCGAACTGGGGGCGCATCATGGATGCCCTGGGCTACTCGACGGCGAAAATGCGCGAGGAGACCGTGGACATCTATTACGACGGCATCATCGCGGTAAAGGGCGGCATGCCCAGCAAGACACCATTCGCCAAGCTCCAGGAGATCGTGGCCCAGAAGAGATTTACGATCATGATCGACCTCCATCTCGGCAAGGCGGAATACACCGTCTTCACGACCGACCTGAGCACCGATTACGTAAAGCTCAATATGGGCGAGTAACCCGGCCGATCGTCTCACCTTTCCCCAATGGCTCAACCACCCACCATCCGCGCCGAGGCCCTGATCGAGGCGCTGCCCTACATCCAGAAATTTCGAGGCCAGCTTTTTGTCATCAAGTATGGGGGCAGCGCGATGGAGGATGAGAATGTGGTCGAGCGCTTTCTGCGCGACGTCGTCTTTCTCGAAGCCGTCGGCATCAATCCCGTGCTCATCCACGGCGGGGGCAAGGCGATCACCCAGCGCATGCGCGACGCGGGGCTGAAGCCGCGTTTCGTCAATGGGTTGCGCGTGACCGACGAGCAGTCGATCCGGATCGTCGAAGAAGTTCTCGATGGGGTGATCAATCCGGCCATCGTGAAGATGCTCCAGGGCTTTGGCGGGAAGGCCGTGGGCATTTGTGGAAAGGACGTGCTCGTGGGCAAAAAATTGCCCCCGCAGACCGAAGGGAAAGCGACGCGTATCGATCTGGGGTTCGTCGGCGAAGTCATTGACGTGCGGAACGCCATCATCGAGCAGGCGATGGCCGCGGAGATGGTGCCCGTCATTTCGCCGCTCGCTCGCGACGCGGCCGGAAGCGTTCTCAATATCAATGCCGACCTCGCGGCCGGCACCCTCGCCGGCCAGCTCCGGGCCTCGAAGTTCATCTATCTCAGCGATGTGCCGGGCATCATGCGTGATCCGACGGACAAGGATTCGCTCATCCCGTCCGTCACGCGCGAAGAGATCGACCAATTGCGCGAGGATGAAATCATTTCCGGCGGCATGATCCCCAAGGTGGAGAGCGCCCTCCATGCCCTCTCAAAAGGCGTGGAGAAGGTGCATTTCATCGATGGCCGCACCCCGCACTCCCTCCTCCTGGAGATTTTTACGAATACCGGAGTCGGGACCGAAATCGTTGGCTAGCGATAGAATGCCGCGATCTGCGCGACCACGTAATCCTGCTGGGCCTCGGTGAGTTCGGGAAAGATGGGCAGGGCCAGGGTTTCGCGGGCGGCGCGTTCGGCCTCGGGGAAATCACCTTCGCGATATCCCAGGTAGAGGAAGCATTCCTGCTGGTGCAGCGACAGGGGGTAGTAAATCTCGCTGCCGATATTGGCCGCGGAGAGATGGGCGCGCAGAGCATCGCGTCGTGGCGCGCGGATGATGAACTGATTGTAGATGTGGTGATTGGTGAGCCCACTGGCGGCGAAGACCTCGGCGGGCAGGCTGATCGGCAAGGAGTGGGTAGCCAGGGCGGTACGATAATGGGCCGCGCGGGCCCGGCGGCCGGCGCTCCACGCGTCAAGGTGAGGCAGCTTCACGCCGAGCACGGCGGACTGAATGGCATCGATCCGGAAGTTGCCGCCGATCCATTGATGGTAATACCGCACCTCCATGCCGTGATTGCGCAACGCCTTGATCTTCGCCGCGAGCGTGGCGTCGCGGCACACCACCATCCCCGCGTCGCCGAACGCCCCGAGGTTCTTCGTCGGGTAAAAGGAGAACCAGCCGGCTTCGCCGATGGCGCCCGCGTGGCCGAGGGGATGCTGCGCCCCGAGCGCCTGCGCCGCATCCTCGAGCACGGGCACGCCGTGCGTCCTGCCGAGGTCCAGGATGGCCGCCATATCCGCGCACTGCCCGTAGAGGTGGACGGGACTGATTGCCTTGACGTTGGTGGTCTGGTTGAGCGTCTCGGCCAGCTTTGCGGGATCGATGTTGTAGGTGGCCGGGTCGATGTCCACGAAGACGGGCGTGGCCCCGAGTCGCGCGATGCAACTCGCGGTGGAGAAGAAAGTGTACGGTGTGGTGATGACCTTGTCCCCAGGGCCGATCCCCATGGCCATCAAGAGGACCAGTTGCGCGTCGGTTCCGGACGAGACGCCGATGGCGTGCCCCGCCCCGCAGTATTTCGCCACCGCCTGCTCGAGTTGCTCCGTTTTCGGACCGAGGATCAAGGCCTGCGAATCCGCGACGGCCTCCATCTCGGCCAGCATCTGCTGTTTGAGCGGCGCGTACTGGAGCTTGAGATCGAGGAGTGGGACTTGCATCGGCGCAGAATTCGTCAGGGCGCTCCCCGGCGTCTAGCGGGATTTGCGATTTACCGTGTGGCAATTCGCACTCGCCACCGCGATGCGACCTGCCATGCGAGCAGGAGGCCCAGGGTGGCGAGCAGGCCGCGGAGAGGGGAGACTTTCGGTAAATACGATCGTTTCGGCGGGGTCGTAAAATCGATGGCGAAGAGGCGCGTGTCCGGAACTCCGTCGGCTTTCAGCGGCTGGACTCGCACCGTCCAGGGCTGCCCGGGTTGCAGGTCGCGAATCGTGGTCACGAGGTTGGATCCTTCCTGTTTGATCACGAGCGCATCCAATTCCAGCCACGTCGCCACCAGAGTGTGATTCTCGGCGAATGACAGTTGCCGCAGATCGACGCGGAACTGTGGCGCAGCGGACAGGCTCACCGGCCACTCCAGTGTCGCAGTGGTCGGGGTCGTCTTTGTCACCCTCACGCCAGCCGGCAGTTGACGGTCGGCGAGCCAATCGAGGGGGACGATGGGATCATGGTGTGATTCCACGGGTGCACTGGGAGCGGCTGGCTCCGGCGCGTCGGAAGAGGGAACGCCCGAAGTTACGATCGGAGTTTTCTGGGGGCCTGTTCCGGCGATGATTTCCGCTTCCACCGGGATATCGAAAGTTTGTGGGCCTGCCTTGCACTGCAGCCACGCCCGATACTTGCCGGGCGCCTTTCCCTCGATCTCGAGCTCAAAAGCGCGCCTTTCTCCCGGAAGCAACAAGACGGAGTTCTGACGGGTCCGGAATGGATCCCCGATCGTCCATTGCATTTCACCCGTCGTGCCGCCGATATTCTCCAGTTCGAATCGGACGCTGCTCGCCGGCTTTAGGGGGACCCGGCCAAACGAGATGGCCGGCTGCACCACGCGCAGGACGGCGGCGGGGGCGGCGGCCTTCACGGGAACGCGAAGTTCCAGATCAGGAGCGACGATCCGAATTTCCCCTAGGAGCGGGCGGACGTCGTTGGCGGCTATTTGGATGGGGACGCTCACCCGGCCTCGCGGGGGAAGGGTGATCGGGGGAGGCAATCGCAGCCGGTCGTCTGCCTTGAACTGAAGATTGCGCACTTCGTCTGTTTGATTGGTCAGTTCGAGAGTGCCGGTGCGAACGGGATCCCCCGAGGCCTGTTGCAAAATGATTTCCGCGGGGCTGGCGGTGACGGAGGTCTCCCCGGTGCCCCGCAAAGTCGTGCTGTGGGTGGGGTCGGAGGTGAAGCGAGCGACGCTTTCGAAAGTCCCTCCGACAGCCGGTGCGAAGATGAGTTTGTAAATCGCCATGTCGCCCGCGCCCAGGCGATAGCCGGTTTTTCCTTCGATGCGCCAGGGCGCTTCCACGAGGACTTCGCCGACGGCGAGGCCGCCGCCGCGATTGCTGATCTCGAGGAGCTTGCTGCTCGTGTCCCCGGTCCTGGCGGTCGGAAAGTCCAGGGCATCAGGAATGGTCAACTGGGGCGGTTGGTCCACGATGGTTAACAAGACCTCGACGGCCGCCGAAACTCCGGCGGCGCTCTTGGCCGCGTAAAAAAAGTGGTCCGTCGTGATGGACAGGTCGGCCGGCGGCTCATAGACGGCGACGGCGGTCTCGCGTCCGGTCGGGCGAGGTTCGGCAAGACGCCCCTGAACGGGCGGGGTCCGAATGAGGAACTTCAAGGGTTCGCCAGCCACGCCATAAACGCTCAGGGGGATTTCCGTCTTCCCCTCGCGCCGGACCTTGACGTTCAACGGGACAGGCTGGGGCGGGATGACACCGACCGGAGGCGGCTTGCGCTCCGCGAGCGCGGGCGCAAGCAACACGCCGCAGATGAGGGCGATCAGCCAGGCCGGACGGGGAATCATGCTCTGCACAGAGGTCAGAAGTTGCGCGCTGCGGGCGGGCGCGTCCAATCTTTCCCGCAGTGACCGCCGCGGGCCGATTATGTGATTGCCGCCATGCAGCGGGCTCCGTATGTAACAACAACTTTTTCCGCCGCATGAGATCCGTAGGCCACACTTCCACGCTTTTAGCCGCCTTTTTGATCCTGCTCGGCGTGCTCGGTCAGCCCGCCTCGGCGCAGTTCTTTTTCGGCAAGGGCAATCCGCCCATGAAAAAGGCCACCGACTTGATCCACCGCGGTCAGCCGGGACCCAGGATCGAAAAGAGCCTCGAGTCCGTGATTACGCCGGAAAACTCCCACGTCATCATCTCCCTCAGCAAGCAACGCGCGTATCTGATGGTCGGCGAGCAGATTTACATCGATACGCCGATCTCGTCGGGCCGGAAAGGGCATGAATCGCCGACGGGATCATTTCGTATCCAGGAAAAGGATCCCGACCACAAATCGAGCATCTACGGCGATTTCGTGGACAAGACCGGACGAGTCGTCCGCTCGGGAATCAGCAGCCAGATCGATTCCGCCCCGAGCGGAACGCACTATTCTGGCGCATCCATGAAGTGGTTTTGCCGGTTGACCAGCCAAGGGGTGGGATTCCACATCGGCATCCTGCCGGGCTACCCGGCGTCGCACGGGTGCATCCGCTTGCCTGCGGAAATCGCGCCGTTGATTTACCAAAAGGTGAGGGTCGGGACGTCGGCGGTCATCGAACCGTAGAGGAAGTCGTCTCGAATTTCGGATTCCGAGACTGGGATCTGATTTGCCTATCCGGCCTTCTCCACCATGGCGCGGCGCAGGAGATTTAGCGCCGCTTGCGTGGCGTGGTCCTTGAAATTCTCCCGGGTGCTGCCAAAGCGATGCCGCTCGACCACGGTCGGTCCGAGCTTCGTCGCCAGGGCGATAAAGACGGTGCCGACGGGTTTCTCTTCACTCCCGCCATCCGGCCCGGCGATGCCGGTGGTCGATAGCGCATGATCTGTCTGGGCCGCATGGCGGGCTCCTTCCGCCATGGCGCGGGCCACGGGCTCGCTCACGGCGCCATGGGCCGCGATGAGCGCCGGATCGACCCCGAGGGACCGCGTCTTGGCGGCGTTGGCGTAGGTCACGAAGCCCTCGATAAACACCGCCGACGCACCTGGCACGTTCGTCACGCGATGCGCCAGGAAGCCTCCGGTGCACGACTCCGCCACGGCCAGCGTTTCGTGGCGGGCCGTCAGGTCGTCGACCACGACTTTTTCCAGCGTCCGCTGGTCGCGGGTGACGATGTGCGGCCCGAGCTTTTCCTCGATGATGCGAGCCGCTTCGTCCAGCACCGCTGGTGCGCCGATCGTTCGGAGGTCGACCTCACCGGGTCGCGCGCAGTAGCCCAGTTCGATCCCGAGGGCGAGCAGCGGCTCACCCACCATTTGCTCGACATTCGATTCCCCGAGCCCAGCGGTGCGGAACACGCGCATTTCCACCGTCGAACGCTGCGGCACGAACTTTTGCAAAATGGGCAGGACCCCTTCGATGAACATCGGCTGCAATTCACGCGGGGGGCCCGGCAGAAGAAATAGATGCGGCGTATGTCCGTCGCGCCACGGCTGTGGTGGCAGGTAGAGACCCGGGGCCGTGCCATGATGGTTGGGCAGGACGATCGCCTCCCGCGGGCGTTGCGCCTGGCGGGCATTACGCTCGCTCATCTCCAGCCCGCGCCGGGCAAATCGCGCCCGGATCGCCCGCATGACCGTCTCGTCGTGGATCATTTCCAATCCGAGCAAATCGGCCACCGCCTCGCGCGAGATGTCATCAGTCGTCGGACCGAGGCCTCCCGTCATCAAGACGATTTCCGCGCGTCCAAAGGCATCCGCGAGGGCGTCCCGGATGCCCGGGCCTCCATCGGGCACCGTGACCTGCCGGTCGAGCCGGAGCCCGAGTGGCCAGAGCGCCTCGGCAAAAATGCGGGGGTGCGTGTTGAGGACGCTTCCCAGAAGCAGCTCGGTGCCGGTATTGAGGACTTCGACGCGCATCTTCGAGATCAGCCGCGCTCGGCCTGTACTTCGGACAGCTCCCCCGGCTCGCAGTTCACGGTCAGATTGATGGGACGGCAGCACACCGCACAGTCTTCGATGGTCGTATAGTCCCCCTGCGAGGTATCCACGGTCGTCGTGAAATACTCACCGCACCACGGGCAGGCCACATCGGTCTCGATGAGCAGGCTCACAGCTTCAACTTGAGCCGCGGCGCATCGCTCCAAAGATCCTCGAGGCTGTAGAACGAGCGCTTCTCGTGGTGAAAGATGTGGACCACCACATCGGAGTAATCCGCCACGATCCACTGGCTGGTGGGGAATCCGTCGATGGCCATGGGCTTGACTCCGTGATCGACCTTCAAACGGTCATGCAATTCACCCGCAATGGCTTTCAGATGAGGTTCGGAAGTGCCGGAGCAGATGACGAAAAAATCCGTGAAACCGGAAATACCGCGGAGGTCGATGGCGAGGATTTCCTCGGCTTTTTTTTCCGCGGCGTAGTGGGCGCAGAGGCGGGCGAGTTTTTCAGAGTCGATGGGATGGGGCCTGGTAGAGGTGATGGGTGGTGATCAGTGAACGCACCGGTTCAGGAACGAGATAGCGGATCGAAGCCCCCTGCGCAACCCGGCGGCGAACTTCCGTGGCCGAAATGTCGACGCGCCGGGGCAGGAAGCGGAAGCCTCCCGTGTCGTCTGGCCCACCTGTGCCGCGCCCGAAAACGACAAACTCCGCGAGCTTGCGCAGGTCATCGATCCGCCGCCAGGTGTGCAGCTCGGGGACATTGTCGGCTCCGATCAGGTAATACAGCTCCGCACCCGAGTGGATGGAGCGAATGCGCTCCACGGTCTCAATGGCGAAGCTCGGGCCGGGGCACGACAGTTCCGAGTCGTCGAGCACGAAACCCGGCTCGTCGGCGAGCGCGGCGGCGAGCATCTCGCGCCGGACCTCCGCGGGCGCCGGGCAGGTCGAGAGCTTGTGCGGAGAAAGTGCCGCGGGGATGAAGAGGACGCGATCCACGGCCAGCGTTTCCAGCGCATCGCGCGCGAGGAGCAGGTGGCCGTGGTGGATGGGATCGAAGGTTCCCCCGTAGAGGGCGAGGCGCATGGTTACCTTGGCGTGGCGGGGGGCGGCAGCGCGCCGCGTCTGGGATTTGGCGAAGAGGTCATCGAAAAATGGTGGGTTTGGCGCGGCGACGCGCTAGGCTGTACTGGCTATATGGAACGATCTTCCCTCGGTCAATTACTCCTCACCGGCGTCCCCGGCACCGAACTCGATCCTGCGACGGCGGCGATCTTTCGCCGCCTCCAGCCGGGCGGCTTCATCCTTTTCGGGCGCAATGTCCAATCGCCGGCGCAACTGCGCAAACTCATCGACGACCTGCGTGGGCTGAGTGCTGTCGAACCGATCATCACCATCGATCAGGAAGGCGGCCGCGTGTCGCGGTTGAAACTCATCGGTCACGAACCGCCCAACGCCAACCAATTGAGGGACCGGAACGATCCCGCGCTCATCCGCCGCCACGGCGCGATCACGGGGCGGCTCTTGCGGATGTTCGGCTTCAACCTCGATCTTTGCCCGGTGCTCGATATTTCGTTCGACGACGAGGCGGACAATTCGCTTCGCGGGCGGTGCTACGGCAACGACGTCGCCCAAGTGATCCGCAATGCGGGGGTGTTCAACGAGGCATTGCAAGCCGAAGGAATCCTGAGTTGCGGCAAGCATTTCCCCGGCTATTCCCGGGCGCCGCTGGATGCGCATCATGAGCTGCCGGAGATCACGCTGAGCCGGGAAGAGATGGACGCCCACGAACTCGCGGTCTTCCGGCATTTTGCGGACAAGGTTGATTCCATGATGATCGGGCATGCGTTTTACCCCGCGCTGGAAAGCAGCAGAACGCCATCGTCACTGTCGCGGCAGGTGATCACGGATTTGCTCCGGGGCGAGCAGGGTTTCACCGGTTTGGTGATGACGGACGATCTCGACATGGGAGCCATCCTCAATCACTACGGACTCGAGGAAACGATCCGCCTGGCGATCACGGCTGGCAACGATCTCGCGATGATCTGCCATCGGGTGAACGTGGTGGAGGAAGCCTTTGGCCACCTGGCCCGCCTGCCGGTCGCCGACCTTGACCGAGCGCTGGAAAACGTGGCGAAATTCAAGGCGAAACAGACCCCTCCGGACCCTTGGGATGAGGCCGAATTCGTGCGCCGGGACATGGAGGTGCGCGACTTGCGTGCTATGGTGCTGGGCGAAGCGGCCGCGGACCAGCGCAGCCCTGAGGATGGGAAGCGTTCGCCGGTCGAAGTCTATTGATCCACCGATGGCACCTGTTCCGTGATCGTCGCGCGAAGTTTATCTCCCACGGCGTCCCAGGTGCCGTTTTCCTCGGCGAAGCGGCGTCCGGCCTCGCCGTAGCGGCGGCATTTGTCCGGATCGGACAGCAGTTCCACGAGCGCCTCGGCCAGGGCGGTGGGATTGGCGGGCTCCACGACGCGTCCCGTTTCGCCATCATGGACGAGGCTGGCCAGTGCGCCGATCCGGGTCACGACGGCGGGAAGTCCACAGGCGAAGGCCTCGAGGACGGCGATGCCGAACGGCTCGATGCGGCTGGGCAGGCAGAAAACCGAGGCGCCGGCGAGGAGGCGCGAGACCTCTTTGATCGGGACGCGGCCGGCGACTTGAATGCCGGGGCCGCGGACAGACGGCGAACAGCCGATGATGATGAGGCGGGATGCCGGCAGACGCTGGCGGACCTGATGAAAGGACTCGATCAGCTCGGGGCCTCCCTTGCGTGGCCAGTCCACGCCGACGAATGCGACCGTTTGATTGGCGAAACCGTTGTTGTGCAGTGCAGGCGGTTTTTTCTCGGAAAAATTGATCCCGGCATGCACGCACTGGGCCCGCCCGGGCGCGCAGAGGTACTGCGTGCGGAGCGACTCGAGGACGTGCTCACCGGGGACGAAGACGCACGCCGCATTGCTGTAGATTTCGCGTTCGAGCGCGATCCACTCCGCGGCAAACAACGATTGCTCGGTGAAGTGCGGGTAGGAGAGATTCGCGAGGTGAGTATGGTCTGTGTAGAGGAAATGCGGCAGCCCGGGAATGCTGGCGTCGTAGAGCGATTGGGTGGCGAATGAGAAGGCGAACTCATTGCGGCGTGGTCCGAGTCGGGAGCGCAACCAGCGGCGGATTGCCTGAAAGATGTATGGAGTGCGGTAGAAACAGAGCGAAAGCGTTCGCCGGCCTCGGGCGATGTCTTTTCCGTAGAGGCGCAGGACAGCGAGAAGATTGCGCAGGACGACGTCGGGCCGGCGGCGAATGAAATCGCGAAAGATGTCGATCTCCTCGAGTTCGAGCGCGGGGAAGCACCGCTCCAATTGGGCGCGCAAGGCGGCGTTGATATGGGAGAATCGCTTCCGCTTGATGAAAGCGATCTTCAAGCGCGCCGGTTCGGTCAAGCGGCACCCAGCTTGACGGCCTCGGAAGGCAGGGAATTCTTGACCTTGAGGTCCTCCCACTGCTGCATGTCACCGGGGCCGGGAGCCAGCCGCCGGGGAGCATTCGCCCCGCCCAGGAGGATGATGCGCACGGTATCGAGCAGGATGAACACATCGAGAAACAGGCTCATGTGTTTCATGTAGTAAAGGTCGTACTCCAGCTTGTGACGCGCGTCAGCCGCCGACGCGCCATAGGGATAGCTCACTTGCGCCCAACCGGTAATGCCTGGCTGAACCATGAGCCGCTCTTCGTAGAAGGGCACCTGTTGCGCCAGTTGGCGGATGATCTCCGGGCGCTCCGGACGCGGGCCTACGAAAGACATGTGACCGCTGAGCACGTGCCAAAGCTGGGGGATTTCATCGATGCGGTAACGGCGGAGAAAACGCCCGACGAAGGTGACGCGGGGATCGTCCTTGGTGCTCCAGACGGCGCCGTCTTTCTCCGCGTTCACGCACATCGTCCGCAGCTTGGTCATGTCGAAAGTCCGTCCAAATCTTCCGGAGCGGGTCTGCCGATAAAAGATGGGGCCCTTGGAGGAGAGACGAATCGCGAGGGCGGCAAGCAGCACGATCGGAGTCCCCAAGGCCAGGCCGACCGCCGAACACACAATATCGAAGAGGCGCTTCACTTTCTTGATGTAGATGTGCTGCGGTTCTCCACTGGCGTTGAGCAACCACTCCGAATTGATCAATTCCAGCGGAACGTACTGCTCGATTTCCTCGCACAGACTGACGAGCGGCATGACGGAAATGCCGGAATACCGGAGCTTGCAGAAGTGGCGCGTGAGAGTGCCGTCGCGGAGGCTATTGTTGGTGCATAGCACCCGGTGGATTTTTTCCCGGTCCACGATCCCGGCGAGATCCTCAATTTTGCCGAGGAGTCGCGCATTGCCCGATGGCCGGTAGCCATTGAAGGTGACAACGCCGACGAACTCGAGATTGCGCCCGCCGAAGTTCATGATCAGCCGCGTTTCCGCTTCGTCGAACGCAGAGGTGACAACGTAGACCACTCGTTCCTTGGAATTCCGCAGGCCATGCAACAGAATGATGTGGTGCAAGAGGGTGACGAGGTACGACGCGGCCGCCCCGAGGAGCATGATGCCGCGGCCCAAGGGACGGGCCGAATTCAAGTAGGTGCCACCGATGACAACGAGCACCGCCACGGTGACGCATCCAATGAGAACGAGCGACCGCTCGAACGCCCCACGATTGACGCTGTGGGTGGAATATAAACCCGCGATGTAGGTGGCGGAGGAAAAACACAGCCCACCCAGGGCGAAAAACGGCCAGTAAACCCACAGCCCCTCCGTACCTTCTCCCCCGAACCGCACCAACATGGCGACCACGAACGCGGCGATGAAAAGCAGAGCATCCGTGACGAAGTGCATCGACACGTGGAACCAATGCTTGCGCAGGAGTCCGTTGCTGTTCATTGAAAGTGCTGGGGTGACTGGCGTATTTTCACGTAAGATTTTAACCTGAAAATACGAATCAGCGAGCCTCATCTATAGCGTGAAAATGGGTGAGGTTGCAAGCGACTATTCGGTGACTTTCAGGGGTGCCCCAGGATGAGGACCGCGCCAGGAAAGGAAGCCGATGCAGTGGCAAAGCCTGGTCCCGTCAGACCGGACGCAGAGCGGCGAGGACGCGTTCCGCATTGCGACGCCACGTGTGACGCTCCCCGACATCGCGCCGTGCGGCCATCCCGAGGCGCTCGCGATCCCTCGGAGCGGAGACCAATCGGGCGATTTGTGTCGCGAGGTCACCGGGCTTCTCTGGGTCAAAGAGCAGCCCGTTTTCCCCGTCATGGAGGACGGCGGCGATCGGCTCCGTGCGCGGCGCGACCACGGCTCGCCCGCAGGCGAGATATTCGAAGAGTTTGATCGGTGAGCGATACTCGTTGCTATGAGGCACGACACAGATGTCCATCGCCGCGATATAATCCGGCACTTCGGCATGCGGCACCGGCCCGGTGAAAATGACCCGGTCGCGAACTCCGAGCACCGTGGCCTGTGCGGCGAGCGTCTGGGCGAGCGGGCCGTCACCGACCAGCAGGAGGCGCAGTTGCGGGTCGGCTTTGGCCAGTCCCGCAAAGAGCGCCAGGAGCACGTCCAACCGGTGCCATGGGACAAACCATCCGACGAAGCCGATCACGACGGCCTCGCCGCAATGGTGCCGTTGGCGCACCGCCCCACCATCCGCATGGGCATCGAGGGTTGCCTCATCGACAGCGTTCGGCAGGACGAGAATCTTTTCCGCCGGAATGCCCATGGCGGCGATACGGCGCCGAAGATGTGGAGAAACGACCACGATCAGCTGCGCCCGCTGGAACGTGAGACGGTCCGCGACGCGTGCCAGGGGAGTCAGCCAGGGAGTGGCGCGGACCCGCTCATCGCCGGCGAGTTCATTGACCTCGACCACCAAGGGTATTCTCCAGCGCTGCGCGAGAAAAGCCGTGGCGCTGAGAAAGAACGCATGGCGTTCATAAATGAAATCACAGGGCGAACTCGCGAGGAGGGTGCGGAGGCGCGGGTAGCACACAAAATTGTAGGCGACTTCGAGGAGTTCAAAAACGAGGGCGGGCGCACGGGCGGCCAGACGGGCGAGCAGCGAACGCCGCCGATTTGACCCAAAGGGATCCGCGCCAGCTTTGGCCCGCGGATCAACACCCGTCGGGCTGGAGAAAACGACGGTGTGTCCCAACTGGGCGAACGCGGTGGCCATGCCGGCGATATGCACGCCTTCCGCGCCGGTTCCCTGCGTGCGAAAATGGTAGAGAATCCTCATCGCGTGGCTCCGATCAGAAGCTTTTGGTACGCGCTCGTGGTGTGTTCCCACGAAAACTGGCGGGCATGCCCGTGGATGCGCTGCCGGTCGGGCGGTGCCAGCAGGACATCGCGCAAGGACTGCGCAAGTGCGTCGCGGTCTCCGGCGGCAAATAGCTGGCCGAGAAAACCATCGGTGTGAACTTCCGGAATGCCGCCCACCCGACTGGCGACCACAGGTAAACCACACGCAAAGGCCTCCAGGATGGCATTCGGGACACCTTCGTTCCAACTGGGCATGGCCAGGACATCGGATGCCTGCATATATCGGGCAACCGCGGCGGCCTCCTGCCTCCCGGCGAAGATCACGCGGGCACTCGTGCCGAGACACCCGGCGAGGTCGCGCATCTTTCCCTCCAGGGATCCACCACCCATCAGCACGAGGTGGCAGCCGGCGAATTCCGCCTCGCGGCTCAATCGGGCGTGCGCCTCCACGAGCAACAACGGATTTTTGATCGGATAGAAATTCCCGACGAACAGAATGATCTTGCCCTCGGATGGAAGGCCCAACGCCCGCCGCGCGCCCGCTTGCTCCGCGAGAGTGAATTGCGTGAAGTCGACTCCATTGTAAATGGGGTGGAGCCTATCGGATGGGAGTCCGGATGCCGCCAGCAAGCGCGCGAGCTCACCGCTGCGGGTGACGATCGCTGAGGCGCGCGGTAGTTTCTCCAAAATGATCCGGCGCCGCGCGGGAATACGCAGATACTGGTGAGCGTCCGTCCCCTGGGCGATGGCCACCAAGGGAACGTCGGCTTCCTCGACGAGGTCGGCGAGAGCACAGCAATCTGGGAAAAGCCAGGACCCGAGCACGGCGTCGAACGAAAAGTGTTTCCGCAATTTGCCGAACGGCTCACGGAGCGCGCCTGCCATCAGTCGATGGTTCCAACGGCTGCCGAATTTGGGCAGATATGGCGTGGGAATATACTGTGGATCGAAGGTCGTATCCTGCTTTCGGCTGGTCCAGTGCCGGGAATGCCAGGGCAGCACGGGTCGCAGCGCAAGGACTCGAATCTGCCAGTGTTCAGCGAGCCGATGGAGGAGCGTGGCATTGTCGAGCCCGCGCCATGGTTCGCCGCTGTCGGGAAATAAATTGGAGCAGAAGAGCAGTTTCAACGGCTTGGTTCCACGGAGGATTGCGCGGCCTGCGTGGCGGAATGGCGCCGATAGCAAAAGTCCCTGAACTGCCCGGGGTCGCCGGAGTGCCCGGCCTCGGCGGCGTGCACGATGTTCACCAATTCGCGGGCGGAGACGTAGTGAAAGTGAAGGGAATGGTCTTCGGCCGCCATCTCCGACAGAGACCGATGAAAATTGCGCATCGGTTCTCCGAGCAACATGCGCGTGTTCTCCGGCTTTGCGCCATGGGCGTGGAGCTTCACAAAGAGCCAGTTTGGCCGATTCTCTACGGTGATGTGGCACTGAAGCCACAGGTCCAGGCGCTCCCGCGTGGGCGGATTGGCGGCCGTCAGGTCGCTGTTTTCGATCCGCGGTAGGAAGCCGAATTTCTTCCGCCGCCAGTTGAGCGCGAGCGGGCCCTGAATCATCAACAATTCATTTTCAGGCGCCGATTGCGGCTCCCGGGCGGCGCGAACGCGCCGCCCATGGTCATGCGATTTTGGCCGGCCGGTCGGGCGGGCATAATAGAGCGAATTGATCGTTCGCGTCTGGGTGCGTTCCGGCGCGGATGGCAGGGTGAAATCGGCGTAACAACCTGTGTCACGGAGGACGGCGAGTTCGTCGCGCACGCCGCAATGGCGACCTTCTGGATGGGAATTGTCGAGCGCCCAGTTCCCGTGGATGAAGCCGTAGCGAAACGCGCCGGATTTGTCGCGGGCCAGGGCGCCATGGCCGGCGAGCCGCTGGACCGCTTCTTGCAAGGTGCGCCGGAGGTTTTCCGCGGTATCGTCGTGGTGGTGCAGATGGACCTCGAGTTCGCAGGCAGATTCCGAGCAGAGCGCGGCGACCTGGCCCACGATCTCCGGATCGTACTTCTCGACCGGGTAAAAAAAAGTGTGGCGCGGTGCCTGCCCGCCGGAGTCGGTCACGCCGTCGATCGATTTTGCAAACTCACGTCGCCAGGTTGCGATACATTCCAGCGCGCCGGCTTTGTCGCCGCGTTGCCACGGCTCGAAGTGATCGCAAACGGCAAGGATGACGTGGCGCGAACCGAGCCCGAAGGATTCGCGGCTGCGCCGCGCCCAGGCCGGGAGCCAGAGGTCCAGCGCCTTGAACATGAAGGAGTGCCTGTGAACCTAAAACAACGTGTAGATAAACGGAGCCGCGCTGGACGAACCAAGGACGAGCAGCAGCCCGAAAAATAACAACACGACGATCATCGGAATGAGCCACCACTTCTTGTTATGGCGAAGCATCTGAATAATTTCGGTGACGAGGCTCTCCTGCTTTTCACCGGAGGCTTGTTCGAAGGATTTCTTGGGATCGTCACTCATGGGATGAAGGGAACTCGCTCAAAATTGGCGGAAGTAGCGCTTGGGATCAATCGACTTTTCGGCTTCGCGCCAATACGTCGTGGCGGAGGGATCCCAGCTTCGCTGCATCGGGTCACGGCCGAGCGCGCGCATGACGATCGCAAACGGTGTAATCACCAGATAAAAGAAGGTCGCGATGAGCAGATTGCTCACGACGATACCCATGCAGCACGCGAGAAAGTACCAGACAAGGTAAAAGGGCTTCGCGATCTGGGGGAGCAGCCAGAGGACCAGGCCCGCGCTCGCTCCGATCACGGCCAGCCAGGGAGTCCAGGCGGGAAAGGTGTGGGACTTCAGCCAGCCGACGAGCGCAAAAAGCACCGCGAGCGCGGGAAAACCGATGACGAGTGACCTGGCGAAGCTGCGCCGCTCGGCGATGCCGGGATTCCAGTTGGTATCTTTGAAAGGGTTGACCATGGGGCGCTAGTCGAGCGAAAAGCTTCCCACGTAACTTTGCTTTTCAGCTTCGGTGAGTTGCGGTTGCTCGGCCTTGGAGAGGATGCAGTTTTCCAGGACGAGCACATCCATATCGCAGCCCATGAAGCATCGATAGGCGTCCTGCGGGGTGCAGACGATGGGTTCGCCGCGGATGTTAAAGCTGGTGTTGATGATCGTCCCGCAGCCGGTCTGGCGCTTGAATTCGCGGATGAGGCGGTAATAACGGCCATTGCGCTCCTCGGTGACGGTCTGAACACGCGCACTCATATCGACGTGAGTGATGGCGGGGACAGTCGAGCGCGGGACGTTCACGCGTTTGCACAGGTCGGGATCCTTCATGGACTGGCTTTGCTCGTTTGTCAGCGGGAGCCAGTGCTTTTTCGCGACGGGCGCGACCAGCAGCATGTAGGGCGATTCACGATCGAGGTCGAAGAGCTCGCTCGCATCTTCGGCCAGCGCGCTGGGGGCGAACGGGCGGAAGCTCTCGCGATATTTGATCCGGAGGTTCATCTGGCTCTGCATCTCCGCGCTGCGCGCGTCGCCGATGATCGAACGGCTGCCGAGTGCGCGGGGGCCGAATTCCATGCGGCCTTGAAACCAGCCAACGACCTTGCTGTCGAGCATCGCGGCCACCACGCGCTGGAGCAGTTCGGCCTCGTCGGCATGGTAATGATGCTTGATGTTCCTGGACTCGAGGAACGCGCGGATTTCTTCATTGCTGTATTGCGGTCCCAGGAGCGCGCCCTTGAGCGAGTCGCCGGCCTGCGCGGTCCGTTCGCGACCGAGCAACTGGTAGTGCGTAAAAAGCGCCGCCCCGAGTGCGCCGCCGGCGTCGCCGGCTGGAGCAGGAATCCACACCTCGTCGAAAATGCCTTCGCGCAGCAGGACGCCATTGGCGACACAGTTGAGCGCCACCCCGCCGGCGAGGACCACGTTCTTCGCGCCGGTCAGCTTTTTCGCGGTGCGCGCCATCCGCAGCACGATCTCCTCTGTGACCTTTTGGACCGATGCCGCGAGATCCATCTCGCGCTGCGTAATCCGCGACTCTGCCGGGCGCGGTGGGCCGTCGAAGACCCGATCGAGTTCCGGTGAGGTCATCGTGAGCCCCTGGCAATAATTGAAGTACCGCATGTCCAGCCGGAAGGAGCCGTCCTCACGCAGGTCCATCAGCTTCGAGCGGATCGTGTCGGCATAGCGCGGCTCGCCGTACGGGGCGAGGCCCATCAATTTGTATTCGCCGGAGTTCACTTTGAAGCCGCAGAAATACGTGACCGCCGAGTAGAGCAGTCCGAGGGAGTGGGGAAAGGTCAGTGTCTTGAGCAACTCGATCTTGTTGTGGCGTCCGTGACCGATCGAGGCCGTGTCCCACTCTCCCACGCCATCCATCGTGAGGATGGCCGCTTCGTCGAACGGCGAGGGGAAAAAGGCGCTGGCCGCGTGACTCTCGTGGTGCCCGGTGAACGCGATCCGCCGCCGATAGCGCCCGCCGAGCGCCCGGCGGATTTCACGCGGCAGATGCAACTTTGTCTTCAGCCAGAGCGGCATCGCCATCATGAAGGAGCGCAACCCGCCCGGCGCGTAAGCCAGGTAGGTTTCGAGCAGTCGATCGAACTTCAGCAGCGGCTTGTCGTAGAACACCACATAGTCGAGGTCTTCCGGCGCAAGACCGGCTTCGCGCAGGCAGAAGTCCACCGCGTGCGTCGGAAAATTGTGATCGTGTTTGATCCGCGTAAAACGCTCTTCCTGCGCCGCAGCCACGATCTCGCCATCGATGACAAGCGCGGCGGCGCTGTCGTGGTAGAATGCGGAAAGGCCGAGGATACGGTCGGGCATGGACGGAACGGAGAGCGCAAAAGACGCAACTTGGTAGAGGGCCTCCGGGGTGTCACGCGATTTCCACTGCCACCGCGACACACAACTGTTACATGGGCGGCCCGTGCTCCGCCGAATACCTCCCCAATTGCTCATTCTCGCCATCGCGACACTGCTGTGTTTGCTCGTGCTGGAAGGCGCGGTGCGCCTGCTTTGCCAGACCAACGCCGACGGAGCGCTCCGCTTTCGCTCGACCCGGCTGAAGCCGTATGCCTTGCCGGTGCGCGGAGCGGAGCGGGATATCGCCGCATATTTTGCCCCCCGGGGCAGCACAGTCATTTACGATCCGGAACTCGGCTGGTCTCCACGTCCCGGTCTGGCGGGTCACAATACGGCGGGCTTCATCACTTCCGGTCCCACGCCCACGCGTGAACGGTCCCCGGATCGGCTGCGCATTGCCCTTTTCGGCGATTCTTTTACGGAGGGAGGTTATGAAAATGGCTGGTGGCGTAGCTTCGAGGCGCAACTCAACGCCTCGGGCGTAATGTGCGAGGTGTTGAATTTTGGGGTGGGGGGCTATGGCATGGATCAGGCGTATTTGCGCTGGCAACGCGATGGAAAGCAGTGGCAGCCCCAGGTCGTGGTGATGGGTTTTTTTGCCGAGGACTGTTATCGGAACGTGAATGTCCTGCGCTTGTTGCGCGACCCGGACAGCGGCATCCCGTTCCTGAAACCACGCTTCGTAACCCAAGGCGAGGGCCTGCGGCTGGTGAATTCACCGACGCCAGACCCGGCCCTGGTGCCAGCGATCTTGCGCGACTTCGAATCGGGGCCGCTCCGATCGATGGAATACTTTTTCCGCACGGATGATTTCCGATGGAACGGGTGGCGCCGAAGCCGGTTGGCGGCCCTGGTCGAGGCGAAGCTGGAACTGGTGGGGGAGGCTTCACGGGGAAAAGAGTTTTTCCGGCTCGATGGAGAAGCGACGCAACTCGCGTTGCGAATCGTCCGCCAGATGCGCACGGAGGCGGAGGGCTCGGGGGCGAAATTCTATGTCGCGCACCTGCCCGGCAGGACGGACCTCGAAACCTTCCGCCAAACGGGCCGGTTTCCCTACGACCCGCTTTATGCCGCGCTGAGAGCAGAAAACACTGTGATCGCGTTGGAAACCGCTCTCGAAGCCGCCGCTGGCGGGCGGAAGTTTGCAGATTTATTCTTCGATGGTCACTACCGGGCGCAATTCCATACCGTGATCGGTGAGGAAATGGCTCGCGCTTTGCGCGTCGCGGCTAAAACTGAAAGTAAATGAACGGCCTCGCGATGCGCTGCGGCGCGGTGAGCGCGAGGATGGCGAAAGCCACTGCGAACAGATAGTAGGCAGTCCACCGCTGCCAACGGGGTTTTTCATCGAGCACGGCCCACACGGAGCGGTGGCGGCTGATGGCTTCCACGAGAAAAAGCGCCAGCGCGAGGCCCAGCGCGAGCCAGAAATTTAGCGCATCGGGACCGGGCAAGGACGCTAAAGACGACGCCGTGAAGGCGGTGGCGATGCGCGTGAGGACGAACCACGCGGTGGAGACATCCGCGGCGCGGAAGAAGACCCACGCGAGACTGGTGAGATTGAAGACGAGCAGGAAGCGCAAGACCGCGCCGAAGAAGCCGGGCGTGGATTGTTTGCCGCGGGTGAGGGCAATTTCGATGATGAGGAAGACGCCGTGGAGCAGCCCCCAGATCACGAAGGTCCAACTCGCGCCATGCCAGATGCCACTGACCGCGAAGACGGCGAGGAGGTTGAGGGTCCGGCGGCCCGTGCCGAGTCGATTGCCGCCGAGCGGGATGTAGAGATAGTCGCGGAACCACGTGGACAGTGAAATGTGCCAGCGCCGCCAGAAATCCGCGAAACTGGCCGCGAGGTACGGCTTGTTGAAATTCTCCATCAGATCGATGCCCATCACGCGCGCCGCCCCTCGGGCGATGTCGGAATAGCCGGAAAAGTCGCAGTAGATTTGCACCGCAAAAAAATAGGTGGCGATCAGAAGATCGGCGCCGGAGTAGTTCGCAGGCACGGTGTAGGCCGCGTCGGCGAAGGGTGCGAGGCGATCGGCGATGATGATTTTTTTGAACAGTCCTGTGATCATCAGCCGCAGGCCGGAAAAGAGCCGGTCGCCGTCGAAGCGGTGCGTGGCATGAAACTGGGGGAGCAGATTTTGCGGCCGCTCAATCGGCCCCGCAACGAGCTGCGGATAGAAAAGGACGTAGCACGCGAAGTGGAGCAGCGAGCGCTCCGCCCGGGTGCGTCCGCGATACACCTCGATGGTATAGCTCATCGATTGGAAGGTGTGAAAAGAAAGGCCGATGGGCAGCAGGATATTCAGGACGGGAAAGGGCGCGGGCTGGCCGAGCCACGCGGAGACGGCGGCCACGTTGACCTGGAAGAAGGTGAAGTACTTAAAGAATGCGAGCAGCCCGACATTCGCGATGACGCTGAGCGCGAGGAACCACCGGCGGCGAGCGCCTTGCGCCGGCTCGATCATGCGGCCCGCGGTGTAGTCAATGAGGATGACCCCGAAGAGGATCAGGAGATACTTCGGGACGAAGGCCATGTAGAACCAGCAACTCGCCGCGACCAGCAGGGGCACGCGCGCCCGGTGCGGCAGCAGGAAATACAGCAGCGTGACGACCGGAAAGAAGACCGCGAAGTCGAGCGAGTTGAAAAGCATCGCGCAGGGTCAGCGCGGGAGCTGGAGCGGATCGGCGCGCACCAGGTACTCGACCAATTGGTCGGCCAGAAGGGCGTGGCCGGCGGCGTTCGGATGCGGATCGTCGCTTTGAATCCAGAGCTTGGTGACGTCGTCTCCGAAGCGCTGCTGGAAGGCGTCGAACGTATTGACCACCTCGAAGCCGGCGCCGCGGAAGGTGCTCTCCATCTTGTCGTAAAGCGCGCGATAAGGGGTGCCGGCGGAGAGGTCGTGGATGTCGGGGATGATCATCACGATGAACGGCCGGTGGTCGGCGGCGCAGATGTCGCGCATCTCGCGGATTTTCTCCTGGGTGATCCGCCACGGATCCGAACCATCGGCGTAGAGATCGGCGTAAAAGGTAAAAAGATCCTGACCCTTCCGCGAAAACTGCCATTGGCTGAATCGATCGAAGATCCAGGCGGCCAGGTAAGAGTGCTTCAGCACCGGATTGTCGCGGCCCATGGTCCGCGGCTGCACGTCGCTGATGAAGTAGTTTAGCACCACGGCGTCCGGTTTGATCTGCGGATATTGGGCGCGGAATAGCTCGCGGTGAAAAACCGTGTTGTAATTGCCGATGCCGGCATTGACGAACTCGAACCGGATTTCCGGCCCAAAGGGCTTCTCTCCATTGAGCCGTCTTTGTGCGACCGAGGTAAAGACGGCATCGAAAGGCACGCCCCAACCCATGGTGATGGAACTGCCCAAAACCAGCACGCGCTTTGTGCCGGAGGGCTTGGGATCGACCAGCTCCGGACCGCGATTCCCGAGCGAGTTCAGCTCGACTTCGACCCCCATCAGCCTGGCCCGGTGCATGGGCCGGTGCACGTGGCTGACCACGCCGCGCGGGTCCCGCTGCTTGAGCTCGCGCGCGTAATTCACCATCTCGATGTTGTAGATGAGCTTCCGGCTCGCGATCACTCGCACCACACCCTCGCCGAGGGCGATGGTGATGAGCGTGGCGAGAAGTGTGACGACGACGCCAGCGAGAAATACGCGTTTCTTGGGCATGGATGGAAGCCGGCGGCGGTGGGATGGACCGGGGAAGGTCCACGCCGCGCGCGGCACGCGCGGGAGATACAATGATCGCCGCGCCCGCGAAAGGAAAATCCAGCGCGCGTCCCGGTGGAATCGCTGGTAGCGTTTTCCTCGACATGACAATTGGCGGAACGGTGACATGGGCCGGCGGATTTACATTTGCGGTCGCTGAAGAACTCTGGTCAGTGGACGTATGCCGAGATATTCCAGACGCAGCCGCCTTGTTGTCACTGCAGTGGCTGTGGCTGTGTGCCTATTGGCTTGTGAGGCGATCTTGCGCGTCATGAGCCGGCGCGATCCGATGGGGAGCATCCATATCGGCAGCACCATTGTGAAGCCGTACCGGTTGTCTCCCGAATTCGTCGCGGAAGAGATCGCTCAGTACCGCCGGGCTTCGAACTCGAAGCTCATTTACGACAGCGAACTTGGCTGGTCTCCGCGCCCCGGGCTGCCGCCCCACAATGCGCACGGATTTCTCAGTATCCGTCGCGTGGTCGAACCCGCCCGCCCGCCGGACCGGCTGCGGATCGCGCTCGCCGGCAGTTCGTATACACGAGGAGCGGAAGCTTTTGGCTGGTGGCGCGTGCTCGAGCACGATCTGAACATGAACGACATCCCCGCGGAGGTTCTGAATTTTGGGGTCAACGGCTACGGGATGGATCAGATTTACCTTCGCTGGAAGCGTGACATCGCCGGCTTTCACCCGCATGTGGTGGTGTTTTGTTTCACCGCGGGCATTAGCTTGAACGACTTGAATGTCATCCGGCAACTGCGTGACCCGGAAACGGGCATCCCATTTACCAAGCCGCGCTTCCTGCTGGATGGGGACGGCCTGCGACTTGTGAATTCTCCCACTCCGCCTCCGGAGGCTGTGCCGGGAATCCTCCGCGACGTAGCGGCCTCGCCGTTACTGCCTTTCGAGCGGTTTTGGGTGCCGGATAACTTCCAACCGCGCTGGTGGCGGAGTTCGCGCGTGCTGGCCCTCGTCGAGGCCAAAACCGGCCATTCTGGGGCTGAGGCCCCGGAACGGGATATGTACCGGATGAATTCCGAGAATATACAGTTGGCCTTGCGGATCATCCGTCGTTTCCGCGACGAGGTCGAGGCCTCCGGCAGCCACTTTGTGATCGCGCACATGCCGCACCACGCCGACCTCACCGAGATGCAGCGCACCGGGCGGTTCGCCTTCGACGATTTCTATCGCGCCCTGCACGAGATGGCCCCCGTCATCTCGACCGAGGCGGCACTGCTCGCTGCGTGCGGCGGAAAGCCGATCTTGCGATCATTCGAGAACGGTCACTACAACGCGGAACTCGAAAGCGTCGTTGGGAGCGATATGGCAGCGTGGATGAGGGTGCATGCTCCCGAAATGCAGCAGCCGATTGGGATGCGATAAAGACACTCAATGCGGCTTGCTCCTGAGCTGGCGGCGTGCCCATGCCTTCGCACAGCGACCCAAGTGCCACAGCCGCTGGGCTCGTGAGGGCGGCCAGTGGAAGGCTGCACGCTGCCAGGCAAATTCCTCCTCTTCGGTCGCCCCCGCCTGGCGCACCTCCGCCAGGTGGTCTCGATAGCGGTACCACTGGTTTAGATAGAGCGAGTCGAGCGTAGCGAAATAACGATTGTAGGCGGCGAAGGGGCTTTCGCTCCAAACCTTGGGGTGCGCTTCGTGCCGGATAAAACCGGTGCGGTTGAGGAGACGGGCGCGACCGTGGCAAAGAGCGATGGTCGCGTAAATCGGGTCCCAAAACGCCTCGCTGTTCACGTAGGGCCGGAAGCGCTGACAATTTTCCCCCCACCAGTGCGCCGAAAAGACAAACGCATCCAGCCCACCGAGCAGAATGCCGAGGTCGCGTCCCGTGCCGCCTTCAAAATCCATCCGCGAAAATATCACCGCATCATCATCGTTCGCCAGGGCAAGCTCGACGGCTGCGGGGGTGACAATGATGTCCGAATTCACCCAGCCGAAACGAGGGATGTTCTCCTCACGCGCGCACTCGGCGAGGCGGTCGAAGGCTTCCCTGCCGATCGGCTTGCGAGGGCCTGCGCACCCGCTTGCCCGGACGGAGTCGTCCAGTAACCGAGGTACGGTGCGGAAGCCCTCCACTTCGATGATGGCGTCCCGGAACTGCAGGTTTACGAGACGAACGCCCTCGAGTTGCCGCAATGCTTCGCTGGCCCGCCGTTGCCGTCCGAGCGTTTCTGGCGAGCCGGGATGGTAATGCGTACCGAGAAGGAGCTGCATCACAACTCAGGCTTCGGTTGGAAAAGCATGAGATTTGCGCAATAGAAATCGCATACCCCTTGGGCCTCCCACGACTTGCGCCATTCGAGCGAGAGCGGCGCCAGATAGTCGAAACCTCGTTCCGTGAACATCTGGATCCAGTATTCGTTGGGCTGCGGATTGACATGATCGTCGCCAGTTTGTCCGGGCACGGCTGCGGTAAAAACGATGTGTCGTCCGGCTGAGCAAAGGAGATCGATGTATCTGGAAGCACAGGATTCAGGCAAGTGCTCGGCCACCTCGGTGCTGAGGACAACGTCGAAAACACGGGCTAGACTTGGCTGCTCGTTTTCAAGATCGCAGCGGAGAACGGGAATTTTCTTGGCGCGGCAGATGGCAACCGCGGCCTCCGAGTATTCGAGACCGAGCACTTCGATGTCTCGCGCTTGCAGTTCTTCGAGGAATGCGCCGGAACCGCAGCCGACGTCGAGCACGCATTTGGGGTGAAAGTAGCGAACGACATGTTCGACGATCACCCGCTTGCTCCTTTGGGCATTTCTTTCGATGCCGACGTAGTAGGAATCGTTGTAAATGACGTTATGGGGGTCAAGGCGACCTGCCTGGCGTCCGATACTGCGCTTTATCGTATTGAGGACGGCTGAAGTGCGCACCCACTCTTTGGTCGTGGGCGGCACGATGCGCCACAATCTTTGCAGGAACGTGTAGAGGAAGCTCATTTCAGAGGAGTCATGATCGTGAGCATCCCGCTGAATCTGCAAACGTAGCCGGGAACTGGCAAGCGTTCCGGGACTTCACGAATCACATAGATCGAGCCACGCTGGCTCCGCCTCGGCGTGGCGGGCAATTTCTTCAAGGATATCGGTCCACGAAGTGATGGGGAGCCAGTCCCACGCCTGCCGGCAGTGTGCGGCGTCCAGGACCATCCAGGGAACATCGAATGGGCGGGGCCGTGGATCTGAAGTGACCTGATGCGGTCCGAAGCGGTCGCGGCACCATGTGCTGAGTTGTGCGAGGGACATCGAGTTGGCCGTGCCCCCGGCGACGTTCATGATGCCGCCTGAATCTCGGGCTAGCTGTTTAATCAACAACGGGGCGAGGTCCCTCGGGTGAAGGCAGTCGCGCACCTGGAAGCCACGGCCCTCGTAGCCGATATACCGAAGGGGCCGGCGACGGCGCCACGAATGCACCCAAAAACTGAAAATTCCCTGTTCGGCCTGGCCAAACTGGCCGGCGCCGGCGAGGACCCCGCAACGATTGATGTGAACCGGGAAGCCGTAGGTGGCCGCGTATTCGAGGGCGAGGACCTCCGAGGCGAGTTTCGTGGCGCCATAAAGTGAGAGGGGAGGATTTGAACTAAAGCTTTCGCCGATGCCTTGCGGACTGATTCCCTCCGGAAGCGGCCTGCCCGGATCAGGCCGGAATGCATCGCCGACCACGACCAGGGGCAACGTCGCGAGGGGCGGAATCGAGTAGACACGGCTGGTGCTGAGCAGGATGAATCCGGCGCGGCGAGCCTTGCAGTATTCAAGGAGATTGATGGTCCCCAGGAGGTTGTGCTCGAGCAGTTGCCGGCTGCTCGATTTTCCATCCACACCTGCGAGCACGCTCGGGAGGGCGGCAGCGTCAAGAACCCAGTCGGCGGAAGGGAGAGCTTCGACGTCACTGGCGAGACGCAGATCGGCGTGCTGAACCTTGACGCCGAGGCTTTGCAGCTTGCGCCTGTTGGATTCGCTGCCGGAGCGGACGAAATTGTCAAACCCGCTGATCTCCAGGGTGGGATCATTCGCTCGGAGGGTCGTGGCGATCGTCGAGCCCGCAAAGCCGCAGATGCCGCTGATGAGGAGCTTCATAGGTGGGGATGCCGGTTCATTGGATCAGGCCACGCAAGCCGCATGAATTTCCTCCAGGATTTCCTGAATTCCATAGGAATAACTCCAGCGCGGGTAATGCGCCTGGAACTTGCGCACGTCGCTCACCCACCACATGTGGTCGCCGATGCGGTTGTCCTCGATGTAGGTCCAGTCGAGTTTCCGACCGCTGATCTGTTCGCAGAGGGCAATCGATTCGAGCATCGAGCCGTGTGAATGGCGGCTGCCGCCGAGATTGTATACTTCGCCGGACCGCGGGGCTTGGAAGAATTGCCAGAACGCCTCTACGAGATCGTGGCTGTGGATGTTGTCGCGCACCTGCTTGCCTTTGTAGCCGAAGACTCGGTAAGGCTGGCCCTTGGCAGCACATTTCATCAGGTAGGCGAGAAAACCGTGTAACTCGGTTCCCGCGTGGGCCGGTCCGGTGAGACACCCGCCGCGAAAGCACACCGTCTGCAATCCGAAGTAGCGGCTGTATTCCTGCACCAGCACATCCGCCGCCACCTTGCTCGCGCCGAAGAGCGAATGCTTGGTCTGGTCAATGGACATCGTCTCGTCAATGCCGTCGCGATATAGGTGCACGGGGTCGATTTCCCAGCGCGTCTCCAGTTCGCGCAGCGGCAGGCGGTTGGGTGTGTCCCCGTAAACCTTGTTGGTGCTGGTGAAAATGAAAACCGCCGCCGGGCAATTCCGGCGCGCCGCTTCGAGCACATTCAAAGTGCCGGTGGCGTTGACTCCGAAATCCGTGTGCGGATCGCGCGCGGCCCAGTCGTGAGACGGTTGTGCGGCGGTATGGACGATGACTTTGATCGCGGAACCAGACTTCGCGAACACGGCGTCGACCGCGTCGAAATCGCGAATGTCGATGGACTCGTGGTGATAGTTCCTGAGCGATTTCTCCAGGCGCGCCCGGGTGGGCGCGGTCGAGGCGTCGACCCCGAAAAAGCGCGCCCGCATATCGTTGTCCAGTCCGACGATATCGAGCCCTTCGGCGTGGAAGCGCCGGCACGTTTCAGAGCCAATCAAACCAGCCGAGCCGGTGACCAAGGCGATACTCACGACGTTGTTGGGATGCTTGGCGGCACGAATTTTTCCCAGACGATGCCCCCCGGCCAAAGAGCGCGGCAAGTAGAATGTACGGCGGAGAAATTCACCGGGAGCAGGTCCGAATCACTTCCATCCCGACTGGCTCTTCCGCGCGAGGTAGTATCCGAGTCCGCGCACGGTCATCAGATTCAGGAAAAGGAAGGCCGCCGGCAGAGCCAGCCAGCGCGCCCGTGACCCCGCGCAGCCAAGAGCCGCGAGGAGGTAAAACAAGAGCTGCGCCGCGAAGCAGGCCGCATAGAATGGATGGCCCATGAGCCCGGCGTTGGCCACGAAGCTGGAGAGGAGAAATAGCGGAGCGACAAGGCGAAGATACTTATGGGCCAGGAGTTGCCACCAGAGGTGGTTGCGGAATGGGGAGAGCCACGCGGGATAGCGGAAGAGGATCTGAAAATTCCCAGCGAGCGTGCGCTGCTTTCGAAGGAGTTCGGCAGCGGGTTCGAGGGGCTGAGGGTCATAGGCGTGCGCATCCGGGTCGTGAATGACGCGCTTTCCGCAAATCGCAATCTGCATGGGGATGACGACATCATCGAGTAAAGTGTCTTCCGGGATGGGAACGAAGAGTTCGCGTCGGATGGCGTAGACCGCGCCGGTGCAGCCGATGCACGAATCATAACGCGACTCGTTGGCCCGCATCGTCTTTTCATAGCGCCAGTAGGCGTCAACGCCGGAGCCGGTGGTGCTCCCTGCGGGCGCGATCTCCAGCGAACCGCTGACCGCGCCGATTTCGGGATCGCTGAAATGTGCGGCGAGGCGGGCGAGGGTGTCGGCGGCGAAGTGTTGGCGGACGTCCGTGAAGGCGATGATTTCTTCGGTGGCGCACGTGAGAGCGAAGTTCAGCGCGGCCGCCTTGCCGGCACGCTTGGGGCGCGAGAGAATGGTGACCCGGCTATCCTTGACGGTTTCTGCGCGCGCTACGGTCGCGTCGGTGGAACCGTCGGAGACGAGCACCACGCGGACCTTCTCCGGAGGATACTCGGCGGCGAGAAGATTTTGCAGCCGCGCGACGATATTCTTTTCCCCATTGTGAGTCGCCACGACCACGCATACGGCCGGTAGAGGCGCGCCCTCCTGAGGTCTCGAAAGGGGGCGTGCCCGTCGCCGCGCGAGCCAGCCGATGTGCAGGCCGTAGCCAAGAAAAGTGTAGGCCAGCACTCCAAACGAAATCATAAAAAGCAAGACAAGCAGGCCGTGAAAATGCATCTCTGGGAAAGGAAAACTGCCCTGGCTACATTCGCATCATGACGTAGCCCCAGAATCGCACCAGCGCCGCCACCATGAGCCAGGTCACGGCAAGATCGAACCACCCGATGCGATTCCATGAGCGTCCGATTCTGGATGGTGGTTCGGCCGGCTCTTGGGAGGTGGCCGGGGACTCCTCGGTGAGAGTCATGACGGGTGGCGACGGATGGGTTGAGGCGATCGCTCCAGCCGTTGCAGGTTGCGGCAGGAGCGCTACCCGCCAGGCGGGCAGCGGGATGTCCGCGTTTCCTTCTTCGTTCGGCTCCTCTGTTTTGCCCATCAGGCCGTGCAGGTGGCGATGGAGAGCGGCGATCGCCCCGGTGAACATGAAAAAGGTGGGCCGGTATTCAAAGTTTACCATCCACGACGAAACCATGTACGAGACAACCAGCACGAAGAGCATTCGCCGCATTCGTTCTTCATCCGGCGTTTCCGTCCTGGCTGTGACCAGGGTGCGCAGGTTGCAAAAGAAAACGCCGCAGAGAAAAAACAGGCCGGGATAACCGAGCTCCGCGCCAATGATGACGTAGCTGGAGTGCGATGCTTTGAGAAAATGGTGGGTTGCAAAAAAACTTTGGTACCATTGTCCCTTGCCCACGCCCCACGTTGTGTCGTGAAGGACTTTGTAGCCGTGCTTGAACGCGACGACCCGCCCCTGAATCGCGGGGTCTCCCTTCGATTTGCTCATTTCATTCATGCGCGGCAGCAAATAGATGGCGCTCGTCCCGAACACGAGCGCCGTGGCGAGAATGAGCACCTGGACTGTTTTTGGGCGGCCAAACAGGAGTGTGGCGACGATGGTAATTCCTCCAGAGAGAAAGGCGCCTTTCGATTCCGTGAGGAAAATGCAGCCGATGGGGATGGCGAGGAGGGCCATCCCGGCCACCCGGGGAATGACCGGGCGTTTCCAGATGCAGTAGTAATAGAGCATGGGGATGGCCGGGACGACGCTGTGCCCGAGCGCGTTTGGATTGTTAAAAATGGAAAGGTTGAGGGACAGCCTCCCTTTCATGGATTCTGTCAAATCGTGGCTGCCGAGGGGATCGATGCCCCAGTTGCTGGCGAGCGCCAGCAAGGCCACGGCGACAATGAGAAACGCCCACCAACTGATAAACCTGATCATTCTCGGAATCGAATAAAGGGTTTGCACGATGACGATGTAGAAGACGTAGAGATTGAAGTTATCCTTGAACGTATTCCACGGGCTTGGTGCGGAAAGAATCAGCCAGAGCAAGAAGCCGACAATCATCCAGTCGTGCGGGGTGCGAAAGAGATCCGCGACGCGCAGGCTCCGCGAGCGGGTAAACAGCGTCGCCAGCGCCGTCAGCATGACAATTTGGACAAAATGAATCGTCGAAAATGCGCCGGACCACTCCTGTGGCCGGATGTAGTACAAGACCAAAAAGAGAATGACGGTGACGAGATCCATTAGCGGGGCGGCGGCGCGCAGGCGCGATAGAGGCTTTCGTAGGCGTCGATCATCGAGTCGAGGGAGAAGTGGGCTTTCACCTTTTCCCGGGCGTTGATACCGCAGGAAACAAGGTGCGCGGGATTCTGGAGAAGCTCGGCCAGGCGATTCGCCAATGTGTCTGGAGTGTCCAGCGTCGCGATCCAGCCGTCGGCGCCCGAAGTGATGATCTGCTCGTGGCCGCAGTCGGTGCGGACCAAGGCCGGCACGGCGCAGGCCATCGCTTCGAGAACGGCATTGGAGAGCCCCTCGTTGGTCGAGGGAACGGCGAGCAGATCGAGCGCGTGGTAACAGCTGCGTGGATCGCTCTGAAATCCCGCGAGATGGATGCGTTCTCGAATCGCGCTGCTTTGCACCCGGCCGGCGACAGACGCTTCCTCGCTCCCACCCCCGCCCGCGATGAGCAGGTGCGAGGCCGGGAATTGATGGGCAATTTTCTCAAAGGCCGAAATCAACTCGATGTGACCCTTATGTGGGCCAAACCGCCCGACAATCCCGATGCAAATCGCCTCCGCCGGCAATCCGAGGGACCGCCGGGCCGCGCTCCGGTCGCCCGGGGTGAAACGCGCGGTATCGACGCCGTTGGCAATCGAAGAGATCTTCGACCCCGGGAAACCGCACGTTACCAATTCGCGGCGCATGGCCTCCGAGACGGTATGGATGGCGCGGCACCCGCGATAGAGCCAGCGTCGCTGGCGCAGGCGGCGGGGCTGGTGCTCGGTGTTTGTGAGTTGGCTGTGTTCGCCCTGGACGAGCACCCAGCACCGGCCGCCGAATGTGGCGAGGCCGCTGTAGATGAGCGCACCCAGATTGTGGCTGTGCACGATATCGGGCTGCAGGCGCGCGAGGGATCGTCCCAGCCGCCACACCGCGGCGGGGGAGAATCCGTTGCGCTTGCCCAGAACCACGACGCGTGAGGGAACCGGCAAACGATCGGCAAATACACCGCGCCGCTCGAGGCAGGCGACATGGATTTCAAAACCGCGCGGCTCGAGTCCGCGGGCGAGATTCACAATTCCGTTTTCCATGCCGCCAGGATCGAGTGAATTGACCACGTGAAGAACCGTGAAACGCCTGCTCGACATCGCCGTCATCGCGCGTTTGGGGTTTGATCCGCCGGCGTTTTGGCTACGCCTCGGTAATGGATCATCGTCCGTGGAGGACGACTGAGGAATGAGGAAGTCATCGAAGACGTAATTCGGTGATCAGGGGGACAGGAAGAGGCGTTGAAGGGCGTCGGTCAACCGGAGGTCAGCAGCCGGGCGGTGAAGCGCGCGAGCGCGCGAACCCGAAAGAGTGGATGTTCATTGAGCGCGCCGGCGGAGAGAGGCCATGGGCACACGACGACGGCGAGACACGCGTCGCGCACGGCCTCGATGTTGCGCCCGGCGTCGTGGAGCATCCACGCGCTTTGGACGAAGTAGAGTGCCCAGGCTTGGAGCCAACACGAATAGCGCCGGCGCGGAACGGCACGTTGCGCGTAGGCGCGGCGGAGCACGATACTCATCGATGTGCGCATCCGGTCGGTCTGCTTGCTCATATTCCCCGCGTGTTTGCGGATGCGTACCGTGGCGGCAGCTTGCTGAAATATCCGATGGCGTTGGCCAACGCGAATCCACATTTCGCGATCCTCGGAACTGCGAAGCGTCGTGTCAAAGAGGCCGCACTCATCGAAAACCTCCCGCCGCACGACGACGGTGGATGGCATGAAACGGGTCTTGATGATGATGTCGGAGATTTGCACTTCGCGATCACGGAGCGCGCCGGGGTATTCCGGCAAAGAATTGCCGTTCCGATCGATCCGGACGCAACCGGTGGCGACCAGCGCGAAAGACGGGTCGAGGCGGAGAAATTGGGCGGCGGCCGATGACAGATGGGTGGGAAACCATTCGTCGTCCGCATCGAGAAAGGCGATCAGTGGATGCCGGGCCAGTTGGATTCCGGTATTACGAGCGGCGGAAAGGCCCGCATTGGTCTGATGAACGTAGCGGATCCGGCGATCTGAGAGGCTCGCTACGAGCGCCGCGGTTCCATCTGTGGAACCATCGTCGACCACGAGGATCTCCAACTCCGCATGGTCCTGCGCGAGGACCGACTGAATCGCCAAAGCGAGGAAATCGGCATGATTGTAAGCAGGGATGATGACTGAAACCGGAGACAAGATGGCCATGCAGGCAGGCCCGAAAAGTGGGGCGGCGGTTCGGAATGGGCGATTGCTGGCGCCCGCCGTTTAGGTGGTCTCGATGGCCCGCTGATAGTAGTAATCATGCGAGTAGTAGTAGTATTGATAATAATTCTCCGTAGCGCTCAGATCCAGTCGATTGAGGACGAAGCCGTAGAAATTAGCCCCGTTCGCGCGAAGCATCTCGATGGCGGTTTGCACACCGCTCTTCGGCGTGTGCCCAGTCCAGATGACAAAAAGAACTCCGTCCACATGACTTTGCAAAATGGACGTTTCCGAGAGACCGAGAACGGGAGGGGTATCGATGACAATCCGTTCGAATTGACCGCGCAGCCCCTTCATGAGTTCAGCAAATTCCGGAGACCCGAGTAGCTCCGTGCCGCTCGGGAGGTGGCCTCCGGCGCTGAGGATGGTGAGATTTTTCTGGGCAGTCGGACGCAAAGCCTGTTGGAGGGTGCAATCCCCGAGCAGGACGTTGCTCAGCCCCGGCTCCTTTCGGTAGCCGAAGAGCCGATGCAAGCGGCCCCGGCGCAGGTCGGTATCGACCAGCAGGGTGTTCGCTCCGGTCAGTGCAAAGGAAGCCGCGAGATTGGACGAGACAACCGTCTTTCCCTCCTTTGGCACCGCGCTGGTGACCATCACGACGTGAGGGGGCTTGGTCAGCAGGCCCATGGAGAGCATGTTCGTGCGAATGACCCGGAAATTCTCGACCAAGCCGTGGCTTTCGTTCTCCTTGTCCATGTTGGTCGCGAGGATCCCCGTGGCTGGGGTTTGCGGCACGACACCAAGGCCCCGCAACTGGAACGTCGATTCGATATCGCCGACGTTCGTCATGGTGTGATCCAGATATTCAATGAGGAAGGGAACCCCGATGGCAAGGGCGACCCCCGCGGCGAGGGCGAGGAGTGCGAGCTTCAATCGATTAGGGGAAACAGGATCGTCCCGCATTTCGATGATACCTGCGTATTTCAAATTGATTCGTTCTTTTTCGCCCGCGAATTCCACCGAATTGATCTGCTTCTTCATGTCCGCCAGGTACGTGTCATACGGAAGACGCGACATGTCGAAGATGGTTAATTGAGTCAGGAGCTTCGAGTGCTTTTTTGTCAGTTCCTGATACTCAGGCAGTTTCCCTTCGAGCTCATGTTTTTGGTTCAGGAGCTCCTGGTATTGCAGGTCGAAGCGGCTTTTGGCGACTTCCACCTCCGCGTCCAGTTGCTCGTTGATGGCGGACAATCGCTTGTTCAGTTCAATCATTTTCCGATGTCCCGGCAGGTAGGTGCGCGACGCCGCATCGAGGAGCGATTTGACCTGCTGCTGATCCTGGGCGAGCGAATCCCAGGGATGGACGTTGTTGAGCAAGGCAGGAACCACTACCACGCTCTCGACTGGGGATTTGCCCTTTGCGTCTTTTGGGTTTTTGGGTTCAGCTTCCAACGGTGTGTCCACCGTCTGGCCGATGGTCAAACGCGAGTCCGTCTTATCCGCGGTCGAGATCAACGACAGTTTGGAGACGGCATCAAGTCCCGGGTCTTGCAGGCGGACTCGGACCCGCCCGAGTTCATCGAGACGGATCTGAATACTCGTGAGTCGCCGCGGAAGGTCGTTGATCGCATTAATCAGGATGAGCGAATGGGTAAAATCCTGTTGGTTCTCGAAATCGAGCTTTTCGGAAAACTGTTGGTCCAGCTTGCCGACAACCTCTTTTAACTCCTCTGAATAGCCGTTGATTAAGTGGTTCTTGCTTTCAACGCGCTTCTCTTTTCGATCGGCGAGAAACTCACCGACCATCGTTTCTGTCCACCGGCGGGCCCAATCCACCGAGCCAGGCCAGACCTGCACTTCGATATTCTTGTCGGCGGTCATCCCCGCGCGGAGTTTGAAAAGATACTTCCGCGCCAGTTCGGTCGACCCGACGTCCACGCCGAGCTTGCGGGCCGTGCGCATCTGGATGTGCGACGCCGTCAATTGAGCGGCCATGGAATTGATCTGACCGTCCCGATAAAGTCTATCCGTGTCCATCGGGAGGGCCATATAATCGACATGCACCATGGCGCGCGAAAAATAAACGGGCCGCGCGAAGACATAGTAGGTGAGCACCGTCGTGAGAGAGAAGCAGACCAGGAGCGCCATGAGCCGGGCGTGCTTTGCCGCAATGGCAACGTACTGAAATACGTTGTGCAGGGTGAAGGCGGACTTCTTGGATCCTGGGATCATGGGGCTTAGGAGAAAGTGCGACCGATTTTGGCGAAGTTAGCAGAAACGCGCAAACCGCCAAATAAAGAATCCGCAATCACACAGGAGGCAGCGCGGACATCGGAGTCGAAGCTCCGCGAAGGCTCAGAAGCTAAAGAACTTCTCCGGCACGACGAGAATGTCGTTGCTTTGGAGCTGCACGTCGGGGCGGTGACCGGTCTTGATTGCGTTGATATCCACCGGCAGTTTGGCCTTGGTCCCGTCGGGCAGCGCCCGGAGCACGTAGACCTTGCGCTGGTCCGCGAAACGGGCAAATCCACCGTTTTGCAGGATCGCACCGTAGGCGCTGATTTTTTCGCCTTGTTTGAGCGGGAAACTGCCCTGACGGACGACGTTGCCTGTGACGTAAACGAGATTCGAGGGGCCGGCGGGAATGGTGATCACGTCTCCCTCCCCCAGAGTGAGGTCGGAGGTGAGCCCTCCACCATCGAGGATCTTGGCGACGTTTACTTCTTCGACCACTCCTTTGTTGGCAGCGATGCGCATGACCCGGACGCGCGTCAAGTCGGCTTTGCCTGTCACCCCCCCGGCACTCAGGATGACATTGACCAGAGTGGGCGTCACTCCGGCGGGGATGCGCCACGGGCGCGGCTGCGTGAACTCTCCCGAGAGATAGATCAGGGGACCATTTTCCAGGTCCGCTCCCTGTTTGCGTTCGATCATTACCGAGGCGTTTTGGAGCTGAGAACTCTGGAGCGCGCGTTTGACGGCCGCTTCAGCCGCGGAGAGCGATTTGCCGGCCACCGCGATCCGCCCCACTTGCGGCATGATAATGTAACCGCCGCGCCGCACCTGATAAATCCCATTGAATGAAGGGTCTTCGTTGACAAAGACTTCAAGATTTTCCCCTGGGACAACGATTTCGTCCCCCGGAGTGTTCTGCATACCCCCTCTGGTCGAGTCGGTCAGCTCTTTTTCGATCTGGTCGAGCTGTGCTTTGCTCGACGAGTAGCGGGCTTGCCAGTCCTTGACTTCTTGATCGATTCGCCCCGCTTTTTCCAGATCGCCAGCAGCCGTTTGCAAGGCCAGTTGCTTTTGCGCCGCTTCCAGTTTCGCCTTGGCATAACGGACCTCCGCCTGAAGGGTCTGCTTCTTTTCCGTCAAATCTTCCGCATCGCTGAAAAGAGTGGATGTCTTCGCAGGAGTCACATCGGAAACTGGACTGGCTGAAAGGGCAAGTTGCGGCTTTCGAAACTCGATCTTATCTTTCGTCCCCCCATCGCGTTCCGCGTCAGCGGCATTGCTTGCCAGCGGCATGAAGCAAAGTCCCCCAAGCAGGAATGGCCGGATCCATTGGGACGCGAAAGTGCTCTTTTTATCAGGGGCGTGCGAAGACGGTATCACGGGGCGCGAAGGTAAAATGATGGGGAAAACGCGTCGAATTGACTCTTAAAGGTAATCACTTTTACTGAAAATACTTGGTCAGACTTAGGAAGAAAAGGTTTTCTGAAAAATTATCAGTTTCGATGCCGGACGACTCGCGCCGGTACTGATACGCGATGCGGCCGTGCAAAGTTTCGGTAAAGTCATAGCCGATTTCGAGCCTCCCCGTCCAAAATTTCGTTTCGGTGGGGTCCTCGGCGGAGTAGGTGCCGCTTAGACGGATGGCTGTTTTCGGCCCGGCAGCGAGGGTGAAACGGACTCCGGTCCGCAATTCATGCCGGCTGAAACTGTCCGCTCCGGAATCTCCCTGGTTTTGGACATCCAAGTCGTAAATGTAGAGATCGGCGTTGAGCTTTGGGCCGAGAATCTGGTGAAAATTGTAACCGATGCCTTCGTCGATCTCCTGGTGAAAGTCGTCAAAAGTCCGCGTGTAAATGAGCGAATGCCGCGTATAGGGGCTCGGAGTGTGATCCAAAGTGACTTTCCACAACTCGCCCGACCCCGTGCCGCCGCCGAAATAATAGCCGGCTTCGGCGTGCAAAAAGAGCTGTTCGGTAATGGGCCCGGCGATTCCGACGCGAAAAATGCTCTGGTAGCCAAGATCCTGATTTGACCGAAACGCCTCGTAGCTGACGAAGGGCTTGAACCGGGTATTGGCGCGCTCCGATGCCAGGACGACGTAGGCCCCTTCTCTCAGTCCAGGCAGGCCTCGATTTCCTTGGTTGTACCAGAGATCCTCGTGGTAGACCCGTGCATGAAGCCGGACCGAGCCCGGCAGCAGTCGCTGGGTGTCTGCGCTGATTTCGTTGCTGTAAACGACATAGTCGGTTCGAAAATCGCCCTGTCGGTGTTGATTGTGGCTGGAAGACCCGCCACCACCGCCGGGCGCACGAAAGCTATAGCGTCCGGCCCGGGACTCTCCATCGAACCGCCCGTTATCGAATAGCTCGTTGTCGCTGCGATAATCATTAGAGTACGTCCCCAATCCGACCATGAATTCATCGACAAAGACCACGTTCCATCCCCCGATCTGCGTGTCCCACGCTACTTGCGCACGCGTTGTCGGTCCGGCGAATAATCCGAGAGAATAAAGATCCGCGAACTGGAAACCTGCGAGGCCGACTTCTCCCTCCAAGGGCAGGTAGATCAAAGTTGCAGAGGTGGCAATGTGCAGTCCCTCGGTCAGTTGCGCGATGATATTGACCGTGGCGCTGGCGATGGCGATGGTTCCCGATTCCCGCTGGTCATCCGGGGTCTGGTTGATGTTGTCGCTGTGGAGGACGGCACCTTGGATGGCGGTCAGTTTAAAGAAAAATGGACCGAGTTTCAGGTCGGCATCCCGGGGTTCGAAGCTTCGTTGCAAAAAAGGCAGATTCGCCGAGAGGGTCGGAAGATGGAGGGAGACGCCAGCCTTGACCGACTCCGTTCGCGCCGAGGGTTCGACAGCCGGGAGAGTGATGGGGCTGCCGTTGGGAAAACGCGTATTGCGAAAAAGCGTGGAGGACGGGACCCCAACCTGGTCGGACTGGTATCCGCCGCGCGGGATGACCGTCACCCCTTCGGTCCCAGTCGGATTCGATCCGTCGTTGGTCACTTGATCGCGGACAGGGGGCGGGCCATTGTTACGAAATGGCGGTCGATCTGCGGCCAATGCCATCGATGCCCCGAGACACAGCCATCCCGCCACGAACCCACTAAGGATAATAATCCTTTTCCCGCGCCCGAGTCTGTCACGAGGCTGGAAAATAAACAGGATTCGTTTTCGCTCGGATTTCAAGCGGAGCGCTCTCCCTTTGGTGGAGTGGACTTCCTCGCCCTCTTCGCCAATCGATCCTTCTGCAACATCAGAACAAGAATCTGCGGGAGGTCTTCGCGCCGAACCGAGAACGGAAGATAGACCAGCAATCCCACGAGCGGCACACAGGCCACCACCCAAATCCACATCCGTTGCTGACGCGCGCTGAACCCCTGCGTTCGGATGCTCACCATGGCGCACCCGACCAGGACTGCCCAAATGAGGAGCAGACAAATGAAGACCTGGCCGTTGAATTTTGCCGCTTCGAGGCTGAATCGATTAAGAAGTTCGCGCATACGGGGTGGGGGCGGTGGCCGCGGCGATGGGTCGTGCGGTCAGGCGTGGAGCAGCCCATTTATGCCTGACGGAGCGACATAGCCAAGCAAAAGTCCTGTGACACGAACGAAAGGAAAAGCTTTTTGATCGGCCGCTCCCCCGTAAGTGTTTATCGTCGACTTTAGGTGTCGTTGGCGGGCGCCGGTTTCAGCTGGGATCTCCGAAACGCCGCGAGAGAGATTCATTGACTTTTGCGCCGCCAGTTTTGATCCTTGAACGGACTGAATCGCGGCCTCTCAAGTATTTACGCCTCTAATGGCCTGGGATTGCCCGGTGTAATTCCGCATCCATGACAGACTCGGCCCATGCGACTGGATCGGGGCGCCCCAGCCCCACTCCAGGAGTTCCAGATCCTCACGCGTCCCGTCCCACGGATCCGGTGTTACTCCGGATTACCGCCGGCCAGATCGTTCATCTGATCACGTGGGTTCGTCGTGTCCTTGGCTGGCTGACCCTCGGTTATGTGGCCTTTCTGGCCATCGCCCTGCTGGCGTTGGAACGGTGGGGGGAACGGAACTGGCTCGTCGCCGTCCTGCTCTACGCTCCTCCGCAGATGCTGCTCCTGCCTCTGCTCCTGCTGACGCCGGCTTGCTTTTTCTTTCGCTGGCGCCTCATCGGATGGCATCTCGCGGCGGTGGTTTTCCTTCTCTTTGGCTACATGAATTTCTCCTGGTCGCGACGGGTCCAGCCCAGTGCCGCGACCTTCACCGCCGTCACCTTCAACGCGGGTGAAAGCAACCGGTTCCAGTTCATGGATTTTGTCGCGCGGGAAAAGCCTGACATCGTCTTCCTCCAGGACACGGGCGGGCGCGGGCCCGCCATCGCCGCCAAGCTTCCCGGGAGTTCAGTGATCAATCTCGGCCAGTTCTGTTTCATCAGCAAACTCCCCCTCGCCAAAGCCGCTCTTGTTCAATCGGTGACATCGCACGGACAAGCCGTGATGGCCCGTTGTGAAACGGTCGTCGCCGGCCGTCCCACGGCGCTTTACAGCGTCCACCTGCCCACTCCGCGCAGTGAGCTTTCACGCTTCCTGGGAGGAAGGCGCATCCTCGGCGATCTCGTCGGCCGGCCGCACCGTGAACCGGGATTTGGCAATTACCGCGAGTGGCTTGACGACCGGATTCAACTGGCCCGGGGCGTTGCCCGGGTCTTCGCGGAGGAACCGCTTCCCATGATCGTCGGCGGTGATTTCAACACTCCCGATCACGGGTATATCTACCACCTATTCGCCGGAGAAATGACAGACGCCTTTCCGCGGGCGGGTCGGGGATGGGGACTGACATTTCCCGGCTCGACCCACAATCCCGTGTCGTTCTACGGTCCCTGGCTGCGGCTCGATTATTTTTTTGTCGGGCCGGGATGGAAGGTCATCGACTGTCGCCCCGAGCCCGGTCAGAGATCGCAGCACAAGGCTGTTCTGGCGCGCTTTGAACCGCTCACGATGCATTGACCCATGAAATCCTCGCTCCGCTTTTCTGGAAAAACGCCGCTGTGGGTGGTCGGAATGATTGTGTTCGTCCTGGCCTTCGACCTGGCATTTTTCTGGCAGCACGCGGCGGATGCCTACCGAAGCGAGTTCGGCGGTCACCCGGACGAAGCGGCGCATGTGGTGACGGGGCTGTTTATCCGGGACGCGCTCGTGGAGGCCGCCCACTACGGGATGGAAGGCTTCCACGGCTCGCCAGTCACCATTGGCAAGCAATTTGCCAATGACTACTATTCCCATTACCCGAAGATCGGTCTCGGCGTTTGGCCGCCGTTTTTCTACCTGGTGCAGGCTGCGTGGACACTTGTCCTCGGCGCTTCCACGACCACGCTATTGTTGCTCATGGCCGCGCTTGCCGGAGGAGTTGGCGTGCTGGTCTTTCGCGCCTTGCGAGAGGAGTATGGCGTCGCCGCCGCCGGTTTGGGTGTGATCCTGGTGCTTTCGCTGCCGCTGGTGCGCAGCTTGTACGACATGGTGATGGCAGAGACATTGAGCGCGCTGCTCATGTTTGGAGCGACGCTCGCCTTCGGCGCCTTTCTGGATCGGGAGCAGCGGAAGGATGCGCTCTGGTTCGGGGTTCTCGCCACGTTGGCGATTCTCACCAAGGGCACTGGTCTGGCCCTCGCTCTCGCTGCGCCGCTTGCCCTTCTGTGGATGCGCAAATTCCACCTGCTCAAGCGGCCTGCCTTATGGGCCGCTGTGCTGATCATCGTGATCGTGGCGGGCCCCTGGACGTGGGCCACGCGTCATCTCGGCGCGGGCGGTTGGGAACAGCCGACCCCGTCGTGGAATTTCACCCGGGAAGCGCTGCCCTACTACGTCTGGAAGCTCGGCCTCGCGCTGGGGCTGGGGGCGGTTCCGCTGTTTGGATTGGGGATGGCGATCACAGCGGGTCGGCGTTCGGCCCACCGAGGGCGGTGGGTGGCTTGCGGAGCGCTGATCGTGGCCGTCGTCGTTTTCCAGTCCCTTGCGCCGGTAGGCCGCGAAGCACGCCATCTTGTTCCCGCGCTCCCTGCCGCGTGCGTCCTCGCTGTCGCCGGGTTGTGTGTCCTGGATGCGTGGTGGCGGCAGAAGCGCGCCGGCGGTCCGCCGGCCGATGCGCCGAATCCCGTCCCTCGCGTGGGCGTGGTTTTTTGGGTGGGCGCCATTCTGCTGCTGGTTCCCCCGTTCATCAGTTCGCCGCGTGCCGCCAAGGCTTGCTCCGGTTTCGCTCCGATCGCGGAAGCCATGCTCGCGGAGGTCGCGCCGGCGGAGGTTACACTCGTCTCGTCCGACGCCACCGGGGAGGGAATGTTCATTGCCGAGGTAGCCCTGCGGGAGAAGCGTCCCGGCCATGCCATTCAGCGGGCGAGCAAATCGCTCGCCACCAGCACGTGGAGCGGGAGTGGTTATACCCCGGCCTTCAAGAACGACGATGAAGTGTTTGCCTTTCTGACCAGCGGAGAGATCCGCTACCTGGTGGTGGACGATTCTGTGCCCGACGCCAAACGGCGCGAGCACCACGAACAGATCAAGCGTGTCGTCGCGAGCCATGCCGAGCGGTTCTTTCCCGTGGCGGAAGCCGAGTCCTCGCGAGCCGGCGAGATCGGGCCCACCCCGATCAGGCTCTACAAGATCACCCGCAAAAATTGACTTTTTCCTTGCGCAGTTTTGCGCATGGTGTCGCGCCCGCGATGTCTTCGCCCACCAACTTTCGCAAACTCTCCATTCTCGTTGCGGCCTACAACGAGGAGGACACGCTTGCCACATGCCTGGAGGCCGTCCGCCTCGCCCCGCTCCCGGCGGGTCTGGAGCGGGAGATCGTCCTCGTGGAGGACGGGTCGAAGGACCGCACGTGGGAAGTCGCCCAAAAACTCGCGGCGGAGCATCCCGAGATCCGCATTTACCAGCAGCCTCACAACATGGGCAAAGGCGCCGCCTTGCGCCGCGCGATCGAGGAGATGACCGGTGACCTCGCCATCTTCCAGGATGCCGATCTCGAGTACGACCCCGCGGATTACCCGCGGATGCTGCGTCCCATTCTGGAGAACAAGGCCGACGTGGTTTTCGGCAGCCGGTTCATCGGCGAAGAACGCAAGGTCCTCTATTTTTGGCATACCATGGCCAATAATCTCCTGACCCTGCTCTCGAACATGTTGAACGACACGAACTTCACCGACATGGAGACGTGCTACAAGGCTTTCGTGGGTTCGGCGTTGAAGGCGATCCCACTGGAATCGAACCGCTTTGGCATCGAGCCGGAAATCTCCGCCAAGGTCGCGCGGAATCGCCTGCGCATGTTTGAGGTGCCGATCAGCTACAATGGACGCCGCTACGACGAGGGCAAGAAGATCACCTGGCGCGACGGCCTCGCGGCACTCTGGTTCATCGTCAAGTATCGCTTCTCCAGCAACTATTCCGACCCGGGAAAAGTCACGCTCGACGCCATCGAGGCGGCGCCGCAGTTCAACGAATGGATGTATGAGAGCGTGAAACCCTGGCTCGGGGCGCGCGTGGCGGAACTCGGCGTGGGGCGGGGGAACATGAGCAATTACATCCGGCGGCATGAGCATGTCCTGCTCACCGATTACCGTCTCGACTACCTGACCGGGCTGCGGACCCGGTGGGCCAGAGAGCGGCACCTGCGCATCGGCAAACTCGACATGCAGGTGCGTGAGGACTATGAGCAACTGCGCGAGTTTGCCCCGGACAGCGTCGTTTTCCTGAACGTTCTGGAGCACATTGAGGACGACCGGGCCGTGCTGCGTTTTCTCTTCGAAACGGTGCCGGGCGGATGCCGTGTGGTCGTGCTGGTCCCGTATAACATGAAACTCTACAGCGAGTTTGACAAGGCACTGGGCCACTTCCGGCGCTATGGTGAATGGGAACTGGAGGGCAAGATGCGCGAGGCGGGCTTCGAAGTGGAAAAGCAGTTTTTCTTCAACAAAGTCGGTGTTTTTGCGTGGTATCTGGCCAATACCCTCGGCGGCCAGAAGGCGCTCAAACCCTGGCAACTCAAGCTCTACGGCCTGCTGACCCCGATCTTCCGGGTGCTTGATAGCATCCTTCCGACGAGCGGCCTCTCGACGGTCGTCGTAGGCCGAAAACCCGCGCGCCACGGTGACCCGGGGAAAGCGGTGCAGGTCGCTGGCGCGGTCCCGACTGAAGTGGGCGGCCGCGCATCCAAGGACTCCTCGGATCGTTTGGCGATTGGTTCCCATTGGCTTCGCACGCTCTTGCGTTCGCCTCTCCTTTCTCGTGTCCGATAAAGCACCCCTGCCCGCCGAGCGTGTCATTCGGCCTCAGCGCGGGCTGGTCGCCGTCAATTTCGCGGAGCTTTGGCGCTACCGCGAACTGTTTGGATTTCTCGTGTGGCGCGACATTCTCATCCGCTACAAACAGACCTATCTCGGCGTCGCGTGGGCGGTATTGCAGCCGGTCCTGACGACGGTGGTCTTCGTTCTCGTCTTCGAAAAGCTCGGACGCTTCGATAGCAAGGGTGCGCCTTACGCCGTCATGACTTTGGCCGCTTTGCTCCCGTGGCAGTTCTTTGCCAATGCGCTCAGCGAAAGCAGCAATTCGCTGGTCGCTTCGTCGAACATGATCTCGAAGATCTATTTTCCACGTCTTATCGTCCCGGCCAGCGCCGTCCTGAGCGGTCTCGCTGATTTCTTGATCGGCGCGGTGATCCTCGTGGCGATGATGCTCTTTTACCGGGTGAAATTCCTGCCGCAGCTGCTCTTGCTGCCGGTCTTCTGGTTCATCGCTTTTGCGACCGCTCTGGCCGCCGGAGTCTGGCTCAGTGCGTTGAACGTGAAATATCGCGACGTCAAATACATCGTCCCATTTTTCACGCGGATCGGGCTCTACGTGAGCCCCGTCGGATTTCTGTCCACCCTCATTCTTGATAAATTCGGCCCGCGAGTCTTTTTCGCATACTGGCTCAACCCGATGGTTGGCGTGATTGAAGGATTCCGCTGGTGCGTTCTCGGCGAGAAGTTCGTTCCGTATTGGCCGGGCGTTGGCGTGAGCATCGCCATGATTGCCGTCATCACGGTGACGGGGGTGGTCTATTTTCGGAGCATGGAGAAGACGTTCGCCGACTTGATCTGAAATGGACCGGCCGATCATTTCCGTCTCTAATCTGGGCAAGCAGTATCGGCTGGGATCGGGAGCGGGTCACGACACCCTGCGCGACCACATTGCGCATGGCTTTCGCTGGCTGTTCAGGCGGACGAAAGAAGGACCCGACCTTGCCGGCGAAGATTTTTGGGCGCTCAGAGGCGTGTCATTCGCTGTCAAACAAGGAGAGGTCGTTGGCATCATCGGCCGGAACGGTGCTGGTAAATCGACCCTCCTGAAAGTCCTCAGCCAGATCACCGAACCCACCGAAGGGGAAGTGCGGGTCCGCGGCCGTGTCGCCAGTTTGCTGGAGGTTGGCACCGGTTTTCACCCCGAGTTATCCGGGCGTGAAAACGTGTTTCTCAATGGCGCCATCCTCGGCATGAGCAAGGCCGAGATCAAACGCAAGTTCGATGAAATCGTGGCGTTCGCCGAGGTCGAGAGATTTCTCGATACCCCCGTCAAGCGCTACTCCTCGGGCATGTATGTGCGGCTGGCGTTCGCCGTTGCGGCGCATCTCGAGCCGGAGATTTTGGTCGTCGATGAAGTCCTCGCGGTCGGGGATTCGGCCTTTCAGAAAAAATGTCTCGGAAAGATGCACGACGTGGCGGGCCAGGGCCGCACCGTCCTGTTCGTGAGCCACAATATGGCTGCCGTCTCGAACCTCTGCCAGCGCGGGATCGTCCTCGAGCGTGGATGCGTCAAATTCGATGGAAGCGCGAAAGACGCCCTGCAGATCTACAACACCAGCACGCTCTCCGCCGGCGCCTCGTCCGGCGGCGCGGCGAACGTCATTTACGCCCGCCCCGGCGAAGATGCGCCCGGAAATTTCTCCATTACGCGGATCGAAATGTTCGATCCCGCCGGAAGTCCGAAATCATGCGTCTCAAGCGGTGATGCCGTTGTTTTTCGAGTGACTTATTTCGCGAAGCGCGAAGCGGCGCGGGGCAGTGTTCAGCTTCAATTCGCCGGCTTCGACGGCTCGAAAATTCTCAACCTCTCGACGGAGCCCGACAGCGGTTTCTCCATGTCTCTGGAACCGGGTGAGCACGCCGTGGAGTGCGTGATCGACCAGTTGCCGCTCGCCGCCGGCCAGTTTATCATCGGCGCCGGACTGGCCATCCCGTGGGTCGAGTATCTTTGCTGGTCGCCCGATCTGTGTTCCCTCACGGTCGCGCTGCACGATGTTTACGATTCGGGCTACGCGCCGGCCGCTGATCGTTCGTTGATCGTCACCCCGCATCGCTGGCGCCTCGCATGAACCCCGCGTTTGCGACCAGAGGAAGGCCTCGCGCCAGTCGTATCCGCGGCATGCGAGCGCTGCTCCATGGCCGCCGGCGGATTTGTCCCCGCTTCATTCTTTGTGGGTCGCGCTGCGTATGTTGAAACAGCCAGTTCGGCGGTTTATCGTCGTCTCAGGCTACTATCCACCGATTGTCGGAGGCACGGCGACGGTCGTTCGGAACTTGCTGGGCGCGTTTCGCCCTGAGTCCTTCCAGGTCGTCGCCGAGTCTCCGGGCTCCTTCGATGGGAAACACAACGCTCCGGTGCCGGAGAACGTGCGGGTGGCGCGTGTCGGCGTTCCGCCGTTCGTCGTGCACAAAGTTCCCTACGGGACTCGGCTGGTCCGCTGGCTGCGCTTCGGCATGATTCCCCTCATCCAGCAGAAAATTGTCGCCGCAAAACCGGATTTGATCGTCGCGGTTTATCCGTCCTGGCCATTCCTTGTCGCCGCCTATCGCGCACATGTACTCCGTGGCGTCCCGTTGGTCACTTACTACATGGACGTCAGTGCCGACGCTTCCCGGTTGGCGTGGCCGGACCGGCCCATGGTGAAGCATTACGAACAGAAAATCCTGCGCGCCGCTTCGCAGAGGATCGTGCTTTCCGATGCCATAGGCGATGATTTCCGGGCGCGGTTTGGCCTCGATAGTGTGGTGATTCCGCACACGATCGACCTCGCCGCGTTACCGACGGCACCACCACTGCCCGCGCTGCTGGGTTCGTTGACAAAAAAAAAGCTGATCGTTCATACGGGCGTCGTCGAAGGCCTGCAGCGGGAAGGGCTGCTGCGACTCGCCCGAACCATCCATGCCCACCCCGAGTGGAACGCGCGCCTGGTCCTCTCCACGCCGAATTCCCACTCCGACCTCCGTGCGGGCGGTTTCGATTTGCCCTGTGTCGAGATCGGCACATTCGCATCCGCTGAAGTGTGCGCCCTGCAACGCGCCGCGGATTTGCTGGTGGCGGTACTCCCGTTCGAAGGGGTCATTGACGCCTATCAGCGGACCGCGTTTCCCACGAAGGTCGTCGAATACATGGCCGCCGGCGTGCCAATCCTTGCCCATGCGCCGCCGGACAGCTTTTTTGCGCATCACATCTGCAAACACGGGTACGCTTGGCTCGTCGGCGAACCGGATGAGAGTTCCCTGGCTCGCGCCATGACGCATCTGCTGGAGGATGCGGCGGTGCGCGAACGGCTGGTTCGGTGCGCCCGCGCCACGGTGGAGTCGGTTTACGATTTAAGAATTGTCGCGCCTCGTTTCGCCGCGGCCTGCGGAATCGATTCCGCCGCCCTCAAGTGAAACGCTCGTTCTCAAAGAGCGCGTCGGCATAGATCAGCTTCCCGTCCGCGCGGTGTTCGTCAACGAATTCGACGAAATGAAAACCTTGCCCCGCCATGAAATTGAGCAGCGCGCGAAAGTCCGGCTGGCCTTCGTAAAGCGGCTCGAACAGCACCTCCGCCATCACCGCCACACAGCCGCGCAGCGTTTCCACCGCGCCTTTGAGGACGCTCATCTCATAGCCTTGCGTGTCAATTTTCATAAAGGCGGGAGACTCGACGCACAGCCCTGGAGCCAGTTTGTCGAGCGGCTCGACCTGCACTTCGATCTCTTTCGCCCGCGTGGTTTCGGGCCATAGTTCCTTGTGGCGCTCCATCATCGGCATCAGGCTGCTCGCTTGGTCGTAGGCATTTTCAAACATTTTCACCTGTCCAGATTTTTCCCCGATGGCCACGGCGTGAATGGTCACTTTCGGGTATTGCGCCACGAGTCTCTCCAGGTAGATCCGGCAACCGGGCAGGGGCTCGAATGCATGGATCGTCGCGTCAGGGAAGCTGACCGCAAAGAAATAAGCCATCCGGCCGTGGTTCGCGCCCACGTCGAAGACCGTCCGGATATCGTGCTTCGATTTGATGCGCGTCAAAAACTGGGAAATGCCAGATGGCATCCGCGGCGGGCGTGCAGAAGCGGGGTTGAGCCGAAGGAGGCGATCGGTGAGTTCTCTCAGTCGAGTGGCGAGGGGCATCAGTGGAAGCGGAAGACTCGGCTCGCGATCGCGATTGCCGGGAAAAGTGACCGCCAGCGTATCGCGATTTTTTCGGGTGGCAATCCCGCTCCACCCCTCTTGACCGGAAACCGCCGTTTGACCAGGCTGCATCCCTTCTCCCTGCCGCCGCCGAAAAGCGGTTCTCGTCACCGAATTGTCACCAAATTGAGAAAAACAATATCATTGACACGGGTTGCCCAATATCCGTATATCTGCGTCGCCTTGAGTGCTGCCCAATCGTCCCCATAAAACGACTCCACTGTAACGTCCCGAAGCCCTCTTCGATCATGAATTCATACCGCGAAAGTCATACACTGCCGATGTTCTCTCTGAAAACTGCACCGATAAAGTTGTCTTCTTCGTCTTCGGGGGGGATTTTGGATTGGATTGCGGGGATGACTGTGAACTTCCGCGTCACCTCAAAACTCGGTTTCCTTCTGACGGCTGTCGTCGCGTTGTTCCTGCAAATCTGTGTTGCTCACGCGACCACCACGGCGCAAGACATCAACGCTGCGCTGACCCAGGTGAGCGGGGCTTCGGGTAAGGACGTGACGAACGCGACTGCCGACGACTTGCGGCGGGCCATTATTCGCGCCATCACGAGCAACCCTGGCGCCACGACCCCCGCCGCCACGGCGTCGATCGCGGCGACCTACGTTCAGGAAGTTCTGGCTCTTCGATATCCTATTCCTACGACGGGCACGGCCGCGCAGATTGCCTCAGGCACCACCACCGCCTACACAAACCGAAACGCCAACGCCGCGATGCTTTTCACTGGCGCGATTCAGGGAATGAGAGGCAAGGGAATTACGGATAGCACGGCCTATACTTCGTTGGCGACGGGGGCTGCGAGTGCCGCTCTCCAGCCGACGTCGGGTGCCACGGCGACCCAGATTGCTGCCACGAATGCCACTCGTGCGACGCTCGCTGGAACGATCGTGACTCAGTTGAATACAACGGTCGTTGTCATCCTGAGCGGGTCTTCAGCGACCAGTCTGACAAAAGACCCGGACGTTGCTGCTGCCGTGGCCCCTACGGTTGCGTCTGGCATCATCGGTCTCTACGGTTCTGCTGACGACACTCGCAACAGCGCCATTGCCGCAAAGGTTCTGATCGCGATTCCATCTGTGGTAGCGGTGACCTTTCTGCAGGCCGAGCGGGATGCGGCGATCGCGTCGGTGGCAACCGCGGTCAGGAGTTCGATGGTGAATCGCAATGAGTTTACGGCGAGAATCGCCAAGGCGTCGACCACGACGATCCAGACGTTCGCGAAGACCATCGCCGCCAACCTTGTTGACAATGCGGCGAGGGTCACGTATGCCTCAGGAACGGCGGGTTTCTTCACGTTTCCGAACGGAACCGGGGGCGCCAATGCGGGGGGCATCGTGCTGCTCGACACCACCAAGGCTCTGCTCGCCGCGGGGATCGCCCAAGCCTCTCCACTTGGCGAGGGTGACATCGCTGCGGCTGTCGCCGGAACGATGTCTGATCTTAATCTGACTTCCGCACAATTGAATTTGGCCGCAAATGCCATCGATTTGCGTCGTGCCACCGTTCTGGCAGGCGTCACGAAAGTTGTCCCGACCAGCGCGCCTGCGATCACGACCCAGTACCTTACGGCGCTACCGATATTTGATCCAAGCAAGGCTCCGGTCTTTGCGGTCACGGTGGTTAAATCGCTCCCTGTCGTCGTCAATAATTCCAATCGCGATGACTTCGCGCTCACGACCACGGCGGTGACCGGAAAGTATGTCGCGAGCGATGTTGCAGATATCGACTTTGCCAGAAAGACGGGGATCACGCGCGCCGTCGTCGTGGCTGTCAGCACGTTCGCGGAGGAGACCGTCAAGCAAGTCGCTCTTCAGCTCAGTTCCAGCACTGAGGCGAACTACGGTGCATTGAGCGACGCGGCCAAGGCGACTCTCGCCTCGACTTTCGCGACGCAGGTCGCCGGGAACTCTTCCGGGTTGGCGAATGTGTCGGATGCCACCAAGGCGCTCATCGCGCGCGGCGCGGCGTTCGCTTTCACCGGGCAGGAAGGGACCGTGGCGAAGACGATTGCGGACCTCCCGCTATTTTCCACCGCCTCACCCACCCCGACGGCGGCTTCGCGAGCGGCCATCGCGGCGGCAGTGAGCAAGGCGGTGCCGACAGCGACCCAAAGCGTCGCGGCTGCGATCGGCACCTCGACCGCGCTGAACACGGAGGCGACCAAGAGCGCCTTCGGATCGGCTCTGATTGCGTTGCTGCCCGCTACCAGCGGAGTCACCAATTCACCGAAGTTGATCGCCGCCGGTCTGGCCAGCAACTATTCCAGCGACGCCGAGAAGATTTCCTTCGCCAAGACTTTTACCACGGCAACCGCTACGACCTCGGCGATCGCGACGATCGGATTGATCACGGGTGGCGTTGCGACGCAGTTGGACGTAGGTACGCTGGCGACCACGGCTCCCAGCCTGGCTTCGCAGGTGGCAACCAACGCGGGTGCGCTCACCAAGCTGGCCACGATCGCCGCCGAAGTGGCGCGGGTCGCGGATCCGTCCACGGCGGATGAGATCGCGGTCGCGGTTGCGACGGTCAGCCTCAGTCAGCCGGTTACCGATGCGCTCAAGACGACGATCGCCAACTCCGTGATCGCCGCCCAATTCCCGGCGATGCCGAGCATGGCACAATTCGCCGCGGCGGCGGCCGTGGCGGGTGCCATTGCCAACATCGAAATCGACGCCAGCAAGGCGGCGCTCACCACTGCGGTGGCCAAGGTCGTCTATGCCGACGCCGCCACCGTTGCAAGTGTGGCGACCAGTGTCTCAGCCCACGTTACCTCCACCGGCAACACCACGACTGCGGGGGTCACCAATGCGGACGTGGTTCGGCAGGGAATCGCTTCTGCGGCTCTGAAAAGCGCTCTGCCCACTACGGTGAACGGAACCAATGCGGCCCATGTCAACGATGTGGCTATTGCGATCGGCCAGGGGATGGGGCCATTGCAATCTTCACAGGCTTCTCTCGCCAACATCGCGAACACCCTCATTACTGCGGTTCCTACGTACGCCGCCCAAGTGGTCGGCCTTACCACCATCCCTGGCAATATCGCCAGTTCCATCGCGCAACTCTCGACCGATCCCGCCGGAGTGGCGTATGCCGCCACCAAAGCGAGTCTTGGCCAGGCGGTCAATATCGCCACGGCGGTGGCCTCTCGTGGAGCGGGCACCCTTGGTTCCCCTCTCGCATTGAGTGACGCTCTGAAAGCCGCGGTCGCCCAGAAGGTGGTGCTCGCCGCCGGAACCACTTCCGTGGTTGGCGTTCTGAACGCCATCGTTCCCTTGGTGACGGGGAACCAGAGCAAGGCGGACGTCGCTCATGGAGTCGTGCTTTCCGCGCCGACCCAAGCCGTATTGGTCGCGACGACCGTTGGCCCAGGGCTGGATGCTGCCGGTCGTGTTCTCCTGGCCACTGGTATTGTGACGGGGTTGACGGCAAATTCCACAACCGCCGGCCCGGTCGCCGCTGCGTTGGCCAACACCGTGACGGGCAATACCGTCGCCACCAAGGGCAATATTGCCGCCGCGGTGGTGCTCGTCGACCCGTTGCAGGTCGTTGATATTGCGGACAAGGTCGCGCTACCCGCGTCCCCCGCCGATAAAGCCACGCTCGCTGCGGCGATCACGAACGCGATCCCTGCGCTCAATCAAAACTCGGCCGTGGTGGGTGCAGCCGCGGTCGCCGCGAAGGTTGCCGGCCAGATCGGAGTCGGCGCGGGTGCGACCGCCCAGATCACGGCGATCGCCGTTGCAGTCACTGGAGCAGGGGGGCCTAACACGAGTCTGAATAATGCGGGCGCCATCGCAGCAGCCGTCGCGATGAAATACGCGACCACACTCGCGACTGCGGCGCCGACCATCGCTGATGGGGTCGCGCACGTCACCGGAGTCACCTACAGCCAGCAGGCTTTCATCGCCAAACTCGTCTCGACGGCAGTCCCCGCGCAAGCGTCGAATGTGTTGTCCACGGTTTTGGCTACCTCGCTGAGTCTGAATAACGTCACGATCAGTCAGGATGTGATTGCCGGTGCGTTTACTACGCAGATTCCCGCCCAGTACATCTACATCGCTACGGCGACTACCGACGATCTCGCCATCTATCTCGGGGCTAACCCTTCTTCGACAAGGCGCGCGGGAGATATCGCCGTCTCCATCGCGACCTCGCCGGGCGTCACCACGGCGAACGTGCCCGTCGTTGCGACCACGGTCGCCACCGAGATCTACAATCACCTCAGCCATTTCGCCGTGGGTGGCATTGCTGACAAGTTCGCCGTGGCGGCCAATCTCAGTGGTCCGCAGGTCGGAAACGGCAATTTGAATCCGTCGAATTTCAAGACGAGTGCCCCAACGATTGCCACTAATTTGGCGACAGTTTCTTATTCGACTGCGCACGTCTATGAACAAATGGCGGGTATCGTGGCTGGCCTGGCCGAGGCGCTGTCGATCGACGCTTCGAGCGCAGCCAACATCACGGCCAATGCCGGCGTGCTCGCTTCGGTGGCGAAAAATGTGGCCACCGTCGTTTACAACAATAGTAGCAACGTCAATACGGCCTCCACCGACATCGTCGGCTATCTGGTCGGTGAACTGCTCGCTCGGGGAGTCGACTCGAGTGTGGCACCTGGGACCTTCCTCTACGTTTTGCGAACGGCATTGACAACGAATCTGGCCGTCATCCCAGTCAGCGTCGTTAACTCCATCTACGGCATTGCGGGTGCATCAAACACAGCAACCGGTATTGCTATTCCTAACACCGCTTACACCAGCATCTACAATCAATTTGGCCCAACCAAGGGCCTCGGCCAGATCGGGGAGATTCTGAGCACGACAACCTTGGTCACACCTTTCCCCTGAGGTCGTAGGTCACGTCATTCGAGACAGCCCTTGCAAGTAATTGCAAGGGCTGCCTTTTTTTTGGAGCCAGTCCCCTCCCGGTGCCATACGTCTATCTCGCCCTCCTGAGTGCCGCATTGGTGGCGATCCAATGCATGGTGGGTGGGACCCGCTTGCTCTTTAGCCTCCCGGCCTACGGTCTTCTCGCTCTCGCCGCCGCCCTGTCTGTCTCATCGTTTCGCCGGCCGGGAACCGTTCCGCGCCGTGCTTGTCTGATTGGGGCGGGGCTTTGCTTCAGCTACCTCCTCATTCGCGCGGTGTGTTCACCCATCGCCTATCTGGCCCGTCTGGATATCTATTCCATCATTGGCTGCGTCACGGTCTACTTGCTGGTGACCATTTATCTTACCAGGACCTGGCACCGGGTGGCCATTGTTGGCGTCATGATCGCCATCGCTGGGGTCGAAGTTGCTGTCGGGTTGGTCCAATTCCAGCGAGATGCCAATTTCATGCTGTTTGGTTTTCAGCGTGGACCGTCGGGTTCCTGGGCGAGTGGGATGTTCGTCAGTCACAACCACCTCGCGGGCTACCTCGAGATGGTCGGCGCCATGGCCTTGAGCCTGGCTCTTTGGAGCAAGACGAAACCCTCGGTCAGAATCCTGGTCGGCTACCTCGCGGTCGTCTGTTATGGAGGGGTCGCCATCGCCGGGAGCCGGGGAGGGTATCTTAGCACGGTCGCTTCCCTCGTGGTTTTCGGCGCGCTCAGCATTTGCATCGCGTCCGTGACGGGCCGGGACAAAGCCATTCTCGGCACGATCGGAACTGCCGTGGTCCTGGCCCTTGCCGGAACGATTGCGGTCCGGGCAATGTGGGACAGTTCTCAACTTAGTGAAAAATTGCAGAAACTTATCGTCGCTGACGTTCGCACGTCGCTCAGGGAGGCTGCGTGGGATCAATTTCGCACGAGCCCGACGATCGGCACGGGAGCTGGGACTCATCTTTACTACGGTCGCCTCTTTCGCCGCCCGGAGGTCGAATCCGATCCGGTGCATCCCCACAACGATTACCTCGAATTGCTCGCGGAATACGGAGTGGTGGGAGCAATTGGGATGTTCGCCCTCCTGCTGACGCACGTGGTCACCGGATGGTGCACCGCGTCCGGGCTTGCGCGTGGGTTCATCGCCACGCACGAGCACGGAAGCACGGAGTTGGCACTCCAGATTGGTGCACTTTCCGGAATCGCCGCCATCCTGGCGCACTCGGTCGTCGATTTCAATCTGCACATCCCTGGCAACGCGCTCGTTTGCGCATTCTTGTTTGCCATTCTGGCCAGTCCCGGATCCGACAAGACGGCAGTTCTGGAATCGCCGCCTGCGTGGACACGTGGATTCCGTCTCGCACTGCCGGCCTTGGGTCTGTGGCTGCTCGTCATGGGTCTGATTCAGACCTTCCACGCCTGGCGCTCGGGACTCCCGTTGACCGCGCGTGGGGCGTGGACCCTCGCGATGGTCCTGCCTTCATTTCCAGGCGAATATCATGCCGAGGAAGCGCGCATCGCTCTGCGAGACGGAAGGTATGAACAGGCAGCGGCGTTGGCCGAGACCGGGATTCGCTACGAAACGAAGAATCCGAACTTGTACTTTTACCTCGGTGAAGCCAACCGCGCGCTCGCTTTGCGATTGATTCGGCCTGCCCTTCAGAATCTCAAGGCCGCCCGTTTCGACGCCGCCATCAAAGCCTATCGTTCGGGACTCGCACTCTTCCCACAGGACATTCAACTGCTCTTACGACTCGGCCAGTGCCTCGACGCGCAGAAAAAATTTGATGAAGCCGAGCCTGTCTATCTCGAGGCGTGGAAGAACGACCCGAATCTTTCCTTCGTTCACCTCATGTACGGGGTGCACCTGGAGAAGGCTGGAAGGGCGGACGAGGCGGAGGAAGCTTACCGGCGAGGCCGGGAACTGGCTCACCACAATATCGAGCCGTTTCTGCGCGAGTTGCGAAATCCTTGAACTGGAGAGGTTAACGGATGAGGCCGCGAACAATGTCCGCGGGCCCACCCTCGCTGGGGCAGGCATGGCGCGGGACGCGAACTTTCGAGGCGATCGATCAGCGCAAAAGCGCCCGCTCCAAAATGGCGCGTGCTACCTGGAGGCCGGAGTTCTTTCTTCTGTCGGCGTTTTTTGGCCTTGCTTCGCCCGTCGAAAAGCAAAAAAGTGCCACCCCTTTCCGACCCGCCGCATCATTTTAAAGTGGTGCTTTCCGGGGCTTGTGAAATATTTCACAAACTACGCTTGCAATGCCTCGCACGAAGTCACAAACTCCTCACCGATTTCTTTCCCGCCGCATGCAGATCGCTGATTTTCTCAAGTCCCGAAGCTCCGACCCACTCTAGGCATGGCGAATATCTTTCCGCGCGGGAGCAACATCCTCCCCTTAAAAATCATCATCTGCCTCTTCGTTCTCGGGAACGCCGTTTCGCTGGGGATGTGGTACTATTTCACGCCGAAGTACACCCGCGTCGGGTATCAGCCCGCGCAGCCGGTGCCCTTCCCTCACGATGTGCACGTCGCGCAGCTCGGCATGGATTGCCGCTACTGCCACAGCTTCGTCGAGGTGGCCGCCCACTCCAATATTCCGACCACGCAGATGTGCATGAACTGCCACTCGCAGGTGCAGAGGGATAACCCGAAACTCGCGCCGGTGCGCTAGTCCTGGGCCAAGGGATTGCCCGTCGAATGGGTGCAAATCCATAAGACCCCGGACTACGTCTATTTCAACCACTCGGCTCACGTGAACCGCGGCGTGAGCTGCGTGAGCTGCCACGGCAAGGTCAACGAAATGCCGGTCGTGTATCAGCACGAATCGCAATCGATGTCCTGGTGCCTCGATTGCCATCGCAACCCGGAAACCGCGCTCCGCCCGCTCGACAAAATCACGGATTTGAACTGGAAGGCGGAACAAATGAAGCCGGACGAGGTCGCGGCATTTCTGGCCAAATACGGAAACCCTCCCGGCTCGGGAACAAAGGATTTTTCCAAGGTCACCGCCCTGACGCAGGAGGACATCGGCCTCACCCTGCGCGACAAGTGGCACATCAATCCGCCGGATAAGAACTGCGCAGGCTGTCATCGATGAAACGAATTTTTCAGCATCCCTCGGAGCCGTTGAACGGCAAAAAGTATTGGCGTTCTCTCGGGCAATTGTCCGACACGCCAGAGTTTCGCGGCTGGCTCGAGCGGGAATTCCCGCAGGGCGCCTCGGAATTGAGCGGTGGCGACGTGTCTCGCCGCAATTTTCTCAAGCTCATGGGCGCCTCCACCGCGCTCGCCGGACTGGGGCTCAGTGGCTGCCGCCGGCCTGAAAAACATCTCGTCCCATTCACGCGCGGGGCGGAATGGTCCATTCCGGGCAAGGCTCTGTTCTTCACCACGGCGCGGCCATCGCGCCACGGCTACGCGCCACTCGTCGCGACCACGCACGATGGGCGGCCGACCAAGATGGACGGCAATCCGCTCCATCCAGTTAGCAAAGGCGCGACGGACGTCTTTTCGCAATCATCGCTCCTTGACCTTTACGACCCGGATCGCGCTCGCGTGATCATGTTCAATGGCAAGCCCGTTGGCGTCGCCGATTTCGAGAAGGCCCTCGACGAGATTTTGAAGAGCGCCGGAGATGGAGCCAGCCTCGCCTTTCTGCTCCAGAAGGACAACTCTCCGACCCGGGAACGCCTTCGTGGAGAGATCGAGAAGAAATTCCCCAACGTCATGTGGGCGGTCTACGAACCTCTCGGCAGTGAGACCTCCGAAGCTGCCTATGGCCCTGCCGTGGAGGCAGTGCCCCTGCTCGACAAGGCCGACGTTATTTTGGCGCTCGATCACGATTTCCTCGGCGTGGAAGGGGATGTGAACAGCATCCGCAAATTCTCCTCACGGCGCAAAGTCACCGGCACGGCTTCCGTGATGAACCGGCTGTATGTGGTGGAGAATCGTTACACGATCACGGGTGGAATTGCCGATCATCGCCTGCGTTTGCCGGCGAGCCAGGTCGGGGCTTTCGCGCTGGCACTGGCCGCGGAAATCGCCAGCACCTCCAACGATGCCGCGCTCGCCAAGGTCATCAAGGATTTGCCGCCCTCGCCGGTGAGATTTAATGCCGAGTGGATCAAGTACTGCGCGGCGGATCTAGTATCAGCCAAGGGGCGCAGCCTCGTTACCGTGGGTGGCCGTCAACCGGCAGCGGTCCAGGCGCTCGTCGCCGCTCTGAATTCCGCTCTCGGGAACGTGGGCAAGACGATAGTGGGTCGCGCGGCCGGCAAGCCTGCCGCGTCGATTGCGGACCTGAATCGCGCGATCACCGACAAGAAAATCAAGACGCTTTTCATTGTCGGCGGCAATCCGGTTTACAACGCGCCTGCCGATCTCGCCTGGGCGGATTCACAAAAAGCGGTGGAAACCGTCGTTCGCTTCGGTGTCGACGAGGATGAAACCTCGGGCCTGTCGCATTGGAACGTGCCGCTCGCCCACTATCTCGAATTCTGGGGCGACGGGCGCGCTGCCGATGGCAGCTACGTTTCCGTGCAGCCGATGATCCTGCCCCTTTTTGGCGCGTGGAGCGAACTCGATCTGCTCGCGAAAGTCGCCGGCCGTCCGAAACCGCACGGCCCGGAACTGGTTCAGGAAACCTTCAAGCAGATCGCCAAGCCGGCGGATTTCGTCACGGCTTGGGCGAAATTCCTGCATGACGGGTTCCTCGCGGAAAGTGGCGCCAAGCCCGAACCGTTGGCTTTCGATTCGGTGTCGACGGCGCAATTGCTCGCCCAAAGGCTCAGCGAATCCAGCCCGAGCGAAGATGCCTACGAGGTGGTCTTTACCGCCTGCTCGAAGGTGGACGATGGCCGCTATACGAACAACGGCTGGCTCCAGGAGATCCCGGATCCGATTACCAAGGTCACGTGGGATAACTGCGCGCAGATCAGTCCCGCCACGGCCCGCAAGCTGAAAGTGGAAGATGGCGACATCATTGAGGTCTCCGTCCAAAATAGTTCGATTTCGATCCCCGTCCTCCTCGCCCCTGGCCATGCCGACGGCTCGATTTCGATCCAACTCGGTTACGGGCGCAGCGTGGTCGGACGTGTCGGCAAGGCGACCGGCTTCAACGTTTATCCGCTGCGCACCACGAGCCAGCCATATTTTGCGGTCGGCGCGAAAGTTCGCGTCACGGGCAAGAATTACAAGCTGGCGCTCACCCAGGAACATGGCGCCCTGGAAGGCCGCGGCGGAGACCTGACCCGCGAAGCCACCATCGACGAATACAAAGCCGAACCGGAGTTCGCGAAGACCATGGGCATGGACGCCCACATCCCGCCCAACGTCTCCCTCTACTCGCATCCGCCCCTCAACGACATTCACCAGTGGGGCATGGTTGTCGATCTTAACGCCTGCATCGGTTGTTCCGCGTGCATGGTCGCCTGCCAGGCGGAAAACAATATTCCGATCGTTGGCAAGGAACAGGTGATCGAGGGCCGCGAGATGCATTGGATTCGCACCGATCGCTATTTCGCCAGCGTGGACGAAAACGATTCCGAGCCCGAGATGATCTCGCAGCCGATGATGTGTCAGCACTGCGAGAATGCGCCGTGCGAGACCGTTTGCCCGGTCAATGCCACGGTGCACAGCGAGGACGGCCTCAATGTCATGGCCTACAATCGGTGCATTGGGACGCGTTACTGCGCGAACAACTGTCCCTTCAAGGTGCGCCGGTTCAATTTCTTCGATTACAACCAGCGCGACGTCCTCGGTCGCGAGAAAGGCAGCTACTTTTCCGGTCTCTACAAGTGGAACCTCGTCGCGCCGAAAGGCACGGAGGACACCATCAAGCTCTCGAAGAACCCGAATGTCACCGTGCGCATGCGTGGCGTCATGGAAAAATGCACCTTCTGCGTCCAGCGCATCCAGGAAGCGAAGATCGCGACCAAGGTCGCGGTGCGCGATTCCGGAGACGTGCGGATCCCGACTGATTCCTTTACCAGCGCTTGTGCGCAGGTTTGTCCGGCGGACGCCATCACCTTTGGCGACCAGTCGAATCCGGACACCGCCGTCGCCAAACTCAAGCAGAGCGAGCGTGGCTACCGGCTCCTCGAATACCTCAATATTCAAACGCGCGTCCACTACCTCGCGCGCATCCGCAACCCCAATCCGAAAATGCCCGGCGTGGAAAAAATCGGAGCCGCGATGAAATCCCCTCATCACGGTCACCCTCACGGTGAGAAAGCCGAGACGCCAACCGGAGACCATCACTAATGGCTGAATCCGCTGTTACTCTCGAAACGCCCGCGGAACTCCAGCGTGCGCCGCTGGTCTCAAACGACCGCAAGTTCACCTGGATCACCGACCGGGTATCCGACATTGTCGAGGCTCCGACCCCGCTGTGGTGGTGGGCGATGTTCCTGCCTTGCTCGCTCATCGCGCTCATCGGCTTGGTCTGCATCGGATTCCAAATCTCCAACGGCGTTGGCGTTTGGGGAGAAAACAAGACCGTCGGCTGGGCATGGGATATTACCAATTTCGTGTTCTGGATCGGCATCGGCCATGCCGGAACGCTCATCTCGGCGATTCTTTTCCTGACCCGGCAGAAGTGGCGCACTTCGATTAACCGTGCCGCGGAAGCGATGACGCTCTTCGCAGTTATTTGCGCGGGCATTTTCCCGGGCATCCATGTGGGCCGGGTCTGGATGGCGTGGTTCCTCGCGCCGGTCCCGAATGCCAACGGCATCTGGCCGAACTTTCGGTCGCCGCTGTTATGGGACGTGTTTGCGGTTTCGACCTACTTCACGGTGTCCGTGCTCTTTTGGTACACCGGCCTCGTGCCGGATATCGCCAGCCTGCGC
>JBBRPL010000040.1:0-60072 GCA_038228205.1 Chthoniobacterales bacterium | reverse complement strand
GCAACTTCCGGGACTGGTTTCCCCAAACCCACAAGCCCGACGGCTTGGGCTTTGAACTCTGCGGTGTATCGTTTTCTGGTCACTGATTTCATTGTCGCTTATTCCTCTATTTCGTGGTCCAGAATCTTCGCGCACCTCAATGCATCCGGCGGGGGTCGAACCCACAACCTCTGCCTTCGGAGGGCAGCGCTCTATCCAGTTGAGCTACGGATGCGTAATGGCCCGCGAAATTAGTGGCGGTATCGCCTGGTGAAAAGCGGAAAGTCGCGTTTCGTTCCGCGGGGCTTTCGGCCGGCGACGCCGGTTGACTGCGCTCCACTCACGGTCCTTCGATCTTCCATTGCTGTTCCGGCGCGCCCGTGTAGGCGCTTTGCACAATGGTCGCGCCGCCAGGCGACGCCGCTGCGGGGGCGGTCAGCGCTTTTCCGCTCACTTCCGCCGTGAGCTTCCAGAAAGTGGCGTCCACTTTCTCGATCTTCCAACGCTGCGCCGGGCTCTTGTTGACGTTTCCCTGGACGATGCCCAGGAGTTCGTCGGGTTCCCCCTTCGGCACCGTGAGCGCCTTGCCGCTGTCCACGCCCACCAGGAGGTAAATCCCATTGCCGAGGGCGCTGATATTCCATTGCGCGGTGGTCTGCCCACCGTAGGCGGATTGCTGCAACTTGTGCCCGTCTTCCTTGGAGCGGCCCTCCACGTCCACCGCCTTGTTGCTCTTGCGATTGATCAGCCGGTATCGGCCATCGGGCACCTTGCCCTGGGCCCACTGCGCCGCACGGTCCTTCGCAATCTTGTCCAGTTCGTCGCTGATTTTCGCGGCGAGATCCTGCGCGCGGGGCGCGAGTTTGCCCTGGACCATTTTCAGGGCCGTCACGACGGCTTTCTTTTCGTCGACGGTCTTGGCAGTCTTCGCCCGATCGACACCCATCTTGTAGCCGGTATATTGCTCCACATAATCGGACGCCACGGGCTTCAGATCGGCGATCCACGCATCCTTTCCCACGGGGTCCACCTGGCGGAAACGGCGCAGCAGTTCCACGGCCTCGTCGAAGGCGCCGAGCTCCCAATTTTTAATGCCGTAGAGGAGCAAGGTCAGGGACTCATAGTTCACCGTATTCGCCACTTTCACCGTCGCCGGATCGACCGCGGTCCCACCCTGCATTTTCTTCGCGACCTCGACAAAAAATTCGGCCTCCGCTTTGTCGGCCTCCTTTTTCGAGTAGGGCCCGCGCGCCTCGATTTTCGCAAACGTGGCCGCGGCCTCCGCGTCGTGGCCGCCCACAAATTGGGCGAGGCCCTGAAACGTCTCGGCCCAGTTCAGTTGCGGCTGCGCGGGCTTCTGCGCGGCGATTTTGGCCAGGGAGTCGGCAGCTTCTCCCGTGCGACCGTTGGCGAGTTTTTCAAACGCCGGAGCGAAAATGGTGGCGCCCTCCCTCCCCATGGACCCGGCGACAGAAGCCTTAATGTCACTCGCGGGAAAAATCCGGTCACGAAAAATGAAACCGCCGATCCCCAGGATCACGATGAGGCCGATCAGGCCCATGACCACCCATCCCATCACCTGTTTATCCTGATCCGTCTCGAGGACCACCCGCTGGACGCCCCGCGGCTTCCCGCCACTTGCCTGCAACTCGGTGCGGGCATACTCGAGGTGCTCGATGAGTTCGTCGTAGCTCTGGTAGCGCTGATCGGGATCCTTGGCCAGGGTCCGGTTGATCACGTAGGCGGTGTTGCCGGAGACGTGGGGCGCGAAGGCCTGCAAACTGACCGCCTGGTTCTTGAGATGCTTGAGGGCGACCAGGGAAGCGTTTTCCGCTTCGAAGGGCGGGCGCCCCGCGAGCGCATGGAAAAGCGTGCCGCCGAGCGAGTAGATATCGCTCCGAAAATCCTCCGGTTTATGGTCCAGCTTTTCCGGAGCGACGTAGTAGGGCGTGCCCCAAATCTCGCCCCGGACCTTGGCCTCGTCTTCGGCGAAGATCGCGAGACCGAAGTCCACGATTTTGGCGGTGTGTGAATCCGCAAACAGAATATTGCCCGGTTTCACGTCGCGATGAATCAGGCCGGCGTGTTGCGCTGCGCGCAGCCCGCTCGCGATCTGGATGCCGACTTCGAGCACCTGCGCCTCCGCCACGCGACCTTGCAATTCGATGAGACTATCGAGAGTCCCCTTCTCCACGAGTTCCATGGCGATGTAGAACCGGCCGTGATCCATCCCGGTGCTGAAGACACGGACGACGTGCGGATGATTGATGGAAGCGGTAATGGCGGCCTCGGTCTCGAGCTGCGCGATCTGCTCCGGGCTGCCGCTGCTCTTGCGCAAGAGCTTCACGGCCACGAGGCGGTCGAGCGAGGTGTCGTGGGCCTTGTAAACCGCGCCCATCCCGCCGTGGCCGATCACGTCGACCAATTCAAAATGATCGATCGTCGCGGTGATGACCGCCGGCGCCCCGCACTCCGGACACGCCACCGCCGAGAGCGGCTCCACGTCGCTGACATCCATCGCCGCGCCGCAGGCCGCGCAATTCTGCAGGAGGGGTTCGTCGGGAGCGGTATTTGGATCCACGGCGGGTGTGCGGTAGGGAACGGCAGGCGATCTCAAGCCAGCGCATGCACGACACTTTTCCCGCAGAGGCGCAAGATGCGAGGAGAAATTGCGCGCTGATGCCAAAAAGGTATCCATCCAGCGGGCGTCCACCGAGCTCCGGCGCGCGATTCAGGGATATGACAACGATGAATCTCAAAGGCCACTGGAACGAAATCAAAGGCAAGCTGAAGCAGAAATACGGACAACTGACTGACGACGACCTCACGTTCGCCGAAGGGAAGGAAGAGGAACTCCTCGGCCGCCTGCAGAAGCGGCTGGGCAAGTCCAAGGAGGACGTTCGCGCCGAGATCGAGCGGATGTAGCTCTGAACGACGATTTTCCCTCCAACGAATGCCCGTGGTGAAAACCACGGGCGCTCGTGTTTCCGGATTTCAGTCCCGGAAAACGATCGCCCGGTTGCCGTGCATCAGAACGCGGTCGGCAAGATGCCAGCGCACGCTCCGGGCGAGAGCCAGTCGCTCGCAATCCCTGCCCAGGCGGACGAGATCGTCGGGCGAGTGAAAGTGCTCCACGCGAATGACCTCCTGGTCGATGATCGGCCCGGCGTCCAACTCGGCGGTGGCATAGTGGCACGTTGCGCCGATCAACTTTACCCCGCGCTGGTAGGCGCGCTGATAGGGGTTGGCGCCGACAAAACTGGGCAGGAAGGAGTGATGGATGTTGATGATCTTTCCGAAAAATTCCTCGCACATCTGCGTCGGGATGATCTGCATGTAACGGGCGAGCACGATCAAGTCCGGCTGGAGAAAGCGCAGGAGTTCGGCGATGCGGGTGAAGGCGGCGGGCTTTTCCTCCGGCGCGACGGGGATATGGCAGAACTCCAGACCCTCCCGCTCGGCCATGGAGCGGAGATCTTCGTGATTGGAAACCACGGCGGCAATCTCGCAGTCCAATTCGCCGGACCGCCAGCGCCACAAAAGATCCGCCAGGCAGTGGCCGAGCTTACTGACCATGATTACCGCCTTCATGCGGTTAGCGGCGGTGCGAATGGTCCAGTCGGCCTGCAATTCGGCAGCCACCGGGGCGAATGCGGCGCGCAATTCGGACAAATCGACGGCGAGGGTTCGTGAATCGATTTCCATGCGGGTGAAGAACCAGCCAGCCGCCGGGTCGGTGAACTGATGCACCTCGATCAGGTTGCCACCGTGCTGCGCGACGAAGCCCGAAATATGGGAGAGCAGGCCCACGCGATCGGGGCAGGAAAGGCGGAGAACGGTGGACATGCGGCAGGGATTGACTCGGCGACTACAGGGGACTCCTGATACAAGGGCCGTTCATCCGCCGTTTGCCAATCCCAAATCCATTCCCGCCATGGCTGCCTCGCCCTCGGTACTCCCGCGCCCGAGTTTTCCTTCGTCGAGCACCACATTCGACCGACTTATTGGGCGTGGGAGTCCTGCGGGGCAGATGGAGATTTAGCGCATTTTGAACGATACAAATCGCGACTCGCCCGACTGCCGTGGCCACAGTTTTGTCTAACGCCGCTCCGCAGGTCCAACGGCGACATTCAGCACGCGCACGAGGAAGGCAAGCTCATCGGCGCGCTCGTCGATGACCTTGGTCATCGGCTTGTTGCCGCCGTGACCGGCCCGCGTCTCGACGCGGATGAGCACGGGCGGACCGTCGGGAGGCTGGCACTCCTGGAGGCGCGCGGTGAATTTGAAGCTGTGCGCCGGGACTACGCGATCGTCGTGATCGGCGGTGACCACCATGGTCGCGGGATACCGCACGCCAGGACTCAGGGCGTGGAGTGGCGAGTAGGCACGGAGGACGCGGAACTCGTCGGCGTTTTCCGCCGACCCGTACTCGCTCCGCCAGGCCCACCCGATGGTGAATTTGTCGAATCGCAGCATATCCATGACACCGACCGCCGGCAGGGCTGCGCCGAAGAGCTCCGGACGCTGCGTCATGCAGGCCCCGACCAGCAGACCACCATTGCTGCCACCCTGGATGGCGAGCTTCGCGGGGCACGTGTAGCGCTGCGCGATCAGCCACTCCGCGGCGCTGACAAAATCATCGAAGACGTTTTGCTTTCGCGCTTTCGCTCCTGCGAGGTGCCATTCCTCGCCATACTCACCGCCGCCGCGCAGATTGGGCATCGCAAAGACACCGCCCATTTCCATCCAGACCAGGTTCGAGAGGTTGAAACTGGGGGTGAGGCTGATGTCAAAACCGCCGTACCCGTAGAGCAGCGTGGGCGCGGCGCCGGCGCGCTTCAGACCGCGCTTGTGCGTGATAAACATGGGGACACGCGTGCCATCCTTGCTGGGATAGAAGACCTGGGTTGTTTCGAAATCCTCCGGCCGGAAATCCACTTTCGGTTGGCGGAAGATGCGGCTCGCGCCGGTGGTCAGATCGAGCCGGTAGATGGCGCCGGGAACATTGAAGCTGGTAAACGAATAGAATGTCTCGGTGTCGGCCGGCTTGCCGCCGAAACCTCCGACCGTGCCGAGTCCGGGCAACACCAGGTCACGGCGAAACGAACCGTCCGCGGCGAAGAACTTCACCACGCTGTGCGCGTCGTGCAAATAGGTGCAGATAAATTCGCCGTTCACAAAACTGGCGGACTGGAGCGTGTCGGCCGATTGCGGAACAAGCTGCCGCCACCGGTCGCGCTGAGGATGCAAGAGGTCGATGGCGATCACCCGCCCGCGCGGCGCGTCGAGGTCGGTCTTGAAGAAGAATGTCGAGCCAGCATTCTCGATAAAGTCGTAGCTCGCGTCGAAGTCATCGAGGAGTTGGACGACCGGAGATTGCGGGGCGGCAAGGTCGAGGTAGAAGAAACGATTCTTCGTGTCGGTGCCCTGGCTCACGTTGATCGCGAGATACTTTCCGTCGTCAGACACGCCGCCGGAAAACCCCCAGTCCGCATGATCCCCGCGCTCGTAGACAAGCACGTCATCGCTCTGCCGGGCGCCGAGGCGGTGAAAATAGAGCTTTTGAAATTCATTAAGGCCCTTCTTCTCTTCGCCGGCTTTGGGCCTGTCGTAGCGGCTGTAGAAAAAGCCGCTGGCGTCCTTCTTCCAGGAGGCGCCGGAGAATTTCACCCACTCGACCAGGTCGTTGCGATCCGCCCCCGAGTCCACGTCGCGCACCCGCCATTCCTCCCAATCCGAACCGGCTCGCGATAATCCGTAGGCGAGCAATTTTCCGTCATCGCTGATCTCGAAGCCGCTCATCGCCACGGTACCGTCGGCGGAAAGCGTGTTCGGATCGAGCAGGATCCGCGGCGCCGATTCGAGCGATTCCGCGACATAGAGCACGCGCTGATTTTGCAGTCCGCTATTGCGCGTGTAGAAATAACGCCCGCCCTGCCGCTGCGGCACGCCGAAGCGCTCGTAGTCCCAGAGCTTCGTCAGCCGTTCTTTGATCGTTTTTCGTTGAGGGATCGCATCGAGGAAGGCCTCGGTCACCTTGTTTTCAGCCTCGACCCAGGCCTTCGTTTCCGCGGAGTTATCGTCCTCCAGCCAACGATATGGGTCGGCGATTTTCGTCCCGTGATACTGGTCGACCTGCTCCCCCTTGCGGGCCGCCGGATAGGCGATGGGCGCGTCCGAAGCGACCAGCAGCGCCGGCCACAGCATGGCCGCGCCGAGTAGTGAGCGGATCGACGTTCGACGCATCGCTCAATTCCTCCGCGCGAGAATGAAGCTGCGGCCCACGGCCGTCGGTTGATGATCGAGCCACTCGAAGCCCGCGTCCGCGAGATATCCCCCCATCTCCCGCACCGAATAGCATTTGCCCTCGGTGATGTTCATGAGCAGCGCGGAATACTCCGCGACGTGGAGCGGGCCCGTCTTGTCCGCGTTGATGTGGGCGTCGTGGATGACCAACAGCCCATCCGTCGGCAGCGCCGCGTGGGAACTGGCGAGGAGCGCTCGCACCGTGGCTTCGTCCCAGTCGTGCAAGACATTCGAGATGAGATGCACGTCGAAACCCGCCGGCCACGCGCCGGAGAACATATCGCCGGAGACGACGCTCACTTTTTCCGCATAGCCGCGCGCGGCGATGGATTCGCGGGCGATGCGATCGACGGGCGGTTTTTCAAAGACCGACGCGCGGAGGTGCGTGTGGCGCGCCACCAAGGCGCACGCGTAGATGCCCGAGCCGCCGGCGATGTCGAGTAACGCCGTGCTCTCCGCGAGATCGAGCCCCTTCGCCAACGCGGGCCCGAGCAACACGCCGCGGCAGTCCATGGCCGCGGTGAACGGCTTGGCAAAATCCTCCCGCTCCATGGCTTGCGCCCACGCCTGCGGATCGTAGCTGCCCCAGTTCGCCGGCTTGCCAGTGCGCAGGACCTTGAGCATGTCGAGCGTCTGCGGGCGATCTTTCATCGACGTATAATAGGGCGAAAGATTCCACGGTGAGCCAGCGGTGAGATGCTCGCGGGCCCGCAGGGTGCAGAGGAAGACCCCGCCGGTCTGCTGGACGAGGCCCATCGCGGCGATCAGCGTAATCATCACATCCGCCGGACGCGGATGGATCTCGAAATGCGCGCAGATCGCGCCGAACGTCGCGGGATTCGCTTCCAGCCAGGTAAAAAAATCGAGATGCGCGATAGCCGCGGCGAGAAGATCAGTCGCCACGATGGCGTCACGGAGATGGTAGAGGGGAAGCGGATCGGAGACGGGTTCGGAGAGAAGCGGGTCGAGGGACATGAAGACGCACCATGACGGGGCCTGGGGGAAGTTCCAAGCAATGTGTCGCTGACAGGATCGAAGGCCGAGTTGCACGACTACGCAAAGCCGTATGGGCACGGTCGCGGGCTCCAGGTCGCCGCTCCACGCCGTCGTGGCTCACCCAGCCCGGAGGGACGAAAGCCCTCAGCGCGTGTTCTGCACTTTGACCGGAGGTTTGTGTCCCGGAGGGACAAGAGAAATTAGCCCCGGGTCGAGCGACTCGAGCGGAGCGAGAGGACTCGCGACAGCGAGCCCCGCGAAGCGGGGGTGGTCGCGGAGGCGACCATCAATCTGCGAGCGAATACCCGGGGTACCCACCCCCCAGCGAACGCTCCATCCGTCCCGGCGAAGCTGCATCTCGGTCGGTGCCCAAAAGGCAGATGCGGCCAGGAGGCCGGGACGGATGGAACTGCGTTGTTTTTGGAGAGAACCCCGGGTGTTCGCTCGCAGACTCGCTCGACCCGGGGCTAATGGCTCTCATCCCTCCGGGATGAAAACCGCCCGACATCATCCCGAACGCACAATCTCGGGAAGCGACTCGGGAGTCTCAGAATGACGGAGCAAAGAAAGGGGGACCGCCACTCGCATGGCGGTACTGCTCCCGTCGCGGGACGCGCGACAAGACAACACGAATTTGTCGCGAAGGCTGTCTTCTGACTTCCCCGAGGGAAGTGCTGATCAGCAAATCACACGAGTTGCTGGATCGGCGTGCCGTAGCGGACGATCATCACCGGACGGCCGCTCGGCGTGCGATATTCCTTCTTCGGATTGATGCCGAGCGCGGTGTAGAACGTCGCGGCGACGTCGTCCGGCGTGATGGCTTTGTCCTTCGGGCCTTCGCCCTTGGAATCGCTTTCACCCACGACCTGGCCACCGCGAATACCACCGCCGGCAAGGAGCGTGAACATGGCACGGGGATAATGGTCGCGACCGCCGCGCTGATTGACCTTCGGCGTACGCCCAAACTCGCCGCTGACGTAGACGATGGTCGAGTCGAGCAGTCCTTTGAGCGCCAGGACCTCGAAGAGCCCGCTGAGGCCCGCGTCGAGAGTCGGCAGGTTCTTGTTCTTCAGGATGTTGAAATTGTCGGTGTGCGTGTCCCATCCACCGAGGTTGAGGGTCACGAACTTGACGCCGTTTTCAATCAAGCGGGTGGCCAGGAGGCAGCTTTGGGAGAATTGGTCATTGCCAAACAGGCCGACGGCCGCGGTGCTCTCCTTGGAAAGGTCGAACGCTTCGCGGGCTTTCTCCGACCGCATCATGGCATACGCTTTCTGGCCAAACTCATCCATGCCGGACAGGACCTTGTCTTCCTTGGCGAAGTCGCCGAAGGCGGTGTCGTAGCGCTTCACGAGATCCTGTCGCCGATCGACGTCTTCGAGCGTGATGCCGCCACGCAGGGCGAGGCCGCGGACTTCCATGGCTTTGCCCGCACTCGGCGCCGAGCCGGTATCGAACGGGCCGTATTCCACCCCCAGATAGCCGGTCGGATTGTTGCCCTGATTCGGCACGGCGACAAACGCCGGCAACTCGGGCAGCGCGCCCAGTTCCTTGGCCACCACCGCGCCCATGCTCGGGAAGGTTAGCGAGGGGATGGGACGATTTCCGGTGCCCATGTAGATGGTGCCGAGTTCATGCGCCGCAAGGGTGTGGGAGACGCCGCGCAGAATGGCAAACTTGTCCGCGCTCTTCGCCAGCTTCGGCAGATGTTCGGAAATCTGCATGCCGTCCACATTCGTATTGATCGGCTTGAACTCACCGCGATGGGTGTCCGGCGCATCCGGCTTCAAATCAAAAGTGTCCATGTGGCTCGGGCCGCCGCCGAGGCGGACAAAGATCGCCGCCTTGGCCTTGCCGCCAGTGGCAGGAGCACCCTCCGTCGCCGCCTGGGCCAGATAATTCTGAAGGCTGAACCCGAGGCCGAAGCCCGTGATGGCGCCGACGCGGATGAAGTCGCGGCGCGTGACGCCGTCGCAGCAGGTATAGATACTCATGATTTTAGTGTGGTTGGTTGAGGATTCTGGTTGGGGAAAGGGATCAGTGGTTGACCATGAATTCGCGGGTATTGAGCATCGCCCACAGCAACTCGCGGAGCCCTTCCACGGGAGTATGGGCGCCGGTCACGTCGGATTTGGCCCGGGCAAACTCTTCGTCGGTGGGCGGGCGGCTGACGGTCCGGAGGAACACTTCCCGAATCGCGGTATCGGCGGTGTACGGAAGCCGGGGCTTTTCCGCCTCCGCCAGTTCCTTTGTCATATCGGCGAGGCGAGCCTTGTTCTCCGCGGCAGCCTCCTCGTATTTCTGGAGCTTCTTTTCGTACTTATCCTTCGCCTCCGCGTCCTGATTGTCGGCCGCGAGCTTTTCGGGAGGGGTCATCGCCGCGAGCTTATCCGTGGCGCGCTGAATTCGCTCACGGAGGCCGGTGACGCTCTTGTCTGAAGGGGGTTCGAGACTCTTGCGCACCTCGTCGAGCCACGCATTCTTGCTCCCGATATCGAGGCGCGAAAGGAAGGTGGGATCGTTGCGCGTGTAGATCGTCTGGAGGATCGTCGGATCGGTGGTGCGCTCACAATCGCAATTCGTCGTGCGCGCCGGCTTGCCGAAGATGCCCAGCGCGTAACCGTCGGCATTTTTTCCACCACCGCCATTGCGATCGGCGCTGTTTCCGATCGGGCCGATGGCCCGATCCTCGATGTCCGTGGCGAAGGTCGCGACGCGCGAGGCCGAGGCCGTGGCCATATTGATGGCATCGAAGACGGTCTCCGCGGGCAACCGGCGGATCACCGCGTGGCTGAAGTTCTTTTCGTCGAGCTTATTGGTCTCGTTCGATTTCCAGCTCCGTTGATACGTGTCGCTGTTCAGGATTTCGCGATGCAGCCACTTGATGTCATAGCCGTGGGCGATGAAACCGGTGGCGAGATAATTCATCAGCGGAGCGTTGACCGGGGCATTCGCCAGGTTCAAATCATCCGCCGGTTCGACAATGCCGCGGTTGAAATAGGACGCCCAAACACGATTGACGAAGGCCTTGGCAAAGAACGGATTCTCCTTGTCGCGCAACCAGTTCATCAGCGGTTCGCGTGGGTCGCTGTACTGCTGGAGCATCACTTCCTGGCCGCCCAGGATCTTCGGAGTGATGACGCGGGAACTGCCTTGCACCTTGTTCTTCTGATCGTCCTTGACCGGCTGACCTGCCCGACGCGCATCCGCATATAATTCCGGCCACGGAATCGGTTCACCGGCACTCAACCGGCGGGTGAGTTCCACGCCTTGGGCCTGCTGCAGTTCATTGTTCTTCTTCGGATCCAATTCCTTACCCGCAAGAGAAGCGGTGACCTTGTCCTTGATCTCCTTGCTCAATGAGTTGTAGGTCATTTGCTCCGGGGCGACAGGTTCCGGGCTGGCCTTCATTCCCTTGCCTTCACCACGCGACCCCGTCGTCAGGGTCGTGAAGAATTCCTTGAACTGCGCAAAATCCGTTTTGGTCCACTGGTCGAACGGGTGCTTGTGGCATTCCGCGCATTCAATGCGCACCCCGAGGAAGGTGTGCGCAAAGGCGAGCGATTTTTCCTCGGGCTTCTGCACATTCCGGCGCTGCCAGTAGTAGGGCATGTTCGGACGCGTGGCGAATTCAACCGGGTTGTCCTGGCGGAAGTACGAACCCATTTCCGTCGCAAACTCAAGGTAGGTCTGCGTTGGCGAGGTGCGACCGCTGGCCAGGATGATTCCAGCCGCGAGTTGATCGTAGGGCTCGTTGTCATTGATCCGCTTATAGATCCAGTCATACCACTGCCGCGACATCAGACCGTTGAGGTTCTTACCGCCCTGGATGACGTTGTTGATCTGTTTGGGGCTATTGCCGGTAAAATCGCAGAGTTTGGTGGTCCACCATGCGGCGTAAGCCGGCCGCGAAAGCAATTCGTCGATCTTCTTCGATCGCTTGTTCGGGGCATTATCCGCCGCAAACGCCTCGACTTCCTTCGGCGTAGGCAGCGTGCCCGTCACGTCGAGGGAGGCGCGGCGCAGAAACTCCGTATCCGTCGCGAGTTCACTGGGAATGATGCCCACTTTCTTGAGCTTTTCGACGATGAGTTCGTCCACTTTCGTGTGCGTGGCGATCGCCGGGAATGGCTTGCTCGACACCGGGAGCATCACCGGAACCGGCTCCACGCCGTTATCATAGAAGGCCACGATGTGGGTATCGCCTTTTTCTTTGCTCGTCACCAGACCCGTGGCGCTGACTTCCGCGACCGATTCGTCGTTGGTGCGGAAGCGCGTGATCTGCGTCACATCCTCCACCGTGCCGTCCTTCCAGTGGGCGAGCACCTTGATTTGGATCGCCTCACCCTTCTGCTTGAAGACCAGTTCCTTCGGCAGGATTTCCAGGCGGCCGAACTCACCGGTTTCCGCCACGTCCAACTTCGCGCCATCCTGAATCCATTTCAGAATCAAATTGTACTCCCATGAACCTTTCTGAATGATTTTTTTGCCCTTGTGCTTCTCCCCGTCGAGCGCCGGCTTGGCCAGGATGAGGCTCGAGGGCGGGTCTTTCAATTCGACCCGGATGTTGGTTTCGGCGTCCGCGGTGATCTGGTGATGATCTTTCTCAAAATCGTAACCGAAGAGCGAAAGCTGAAATCCCCCCTGCCCGCTAAATGATCCATGGCACTCCCGGCCGCTGCACCCGAGGCGCGACATGAGCGGAACCACATGCCGGCGAAAACTCGGGCTTTCCGCCTTTTCGACATTCGCCCAGCGTTCCGAGGCCTCTTTGAGAATAGGATCCGGCTCCGTGCCGGGTGCTTTGAGGCCATTGGCCAGGACCGTGAGCGGAGAAAGGGCGAGGCAAAGGAGGAGCGATGTTTTCATTCCGAGGAAGGACTGGGGGGTAAATCGCGACACGAGAGGACGCACGGAGGCATGCAAAAGGACAGCGCTGCGGGAGTTACGCATGGCGGGTACAATAGACTCGACCCGCTTGGTGAATATCTATTTGGGTAAATCTTTGAGGAGTGAGGGGTATTTCGATCATTTGCCGTCAGGGCGTAAAATCACGGAGCTCGGAATTCGCAGATTAAACCGGCTCCGGTAGGTTGTAACCCCGCTCTCTTGGAAGGGTTGTCGGGTAATCGTGGTGGGAGCAGTAATGCTACCAGACGGTTACGGGACTTTTTCCCCTCCGCTCGGCTCGGATTTCAGGCCGACGCCGTTGACGGCGAGGACGCGGTATTCGTGCGGTTCGCCGGATTTGGCGGTCCCGTCGCGGTATTTCATTTCCGGCAGAGGGCGCTCGGGGGTGTCGTGATAGGACATCTGCTGGAACAGGGGGCGGCCGAATTTGCCGACAGGCTTGGGTGGGAAGAGCGCCAGTTCCTGGCCGTCGCGCTGGATGATGAAGCTTTGCAGACCGCTCTCGAAGTCGACGGCCGACTCCCAGGTCAATTCCACGCCCTCGGCAGTCGCGGTGGCTTTCAAATGCGTGGGCGCGGGGGGCCGTGTGGTGTCGGGGGTGGCGCCTGTCTTCACATATTCGGACCATGCGGCGGCAACCTGGCTATTGGGAAGCCAGCCGGCTTCCAGCCGATCGGCGGAAAACGAGGACGTCGGCTGAGGCTCACCGCCAGCGATGGGCGCCAGCCAGGCCTGCTTCATCTCGATGGGACGGAGGGCCTGCGTGCCACTCCCCTTCTCCGGCAACCGGAGGGCGAGACAGGCGTCGAGGAAGGGAATGGCGAGGTAACGCGAGTCGCCACAGTCATGGCCCGTCCGGGGATCGATGGCGAACGCGGCGGGAGCGTCGTGCTCGCGCCAGGCCCTGAACATGGTGCGGTCGGCGACACGGGCCGCGCTGTGGTGCGGGTCGGTTTCCTCTTTGATTCCCCCGTTGAACATCATGGGCACGCGATAGATGGCGTCGGCGAGTTCCGGCATCGGGATCTCCGCCTTGGTCCATGCCCCAAAGGCTGAGCCAGAGCGGAGCCAGATGGCGGCGATGCGATCGGGGTGGAGGGTGAGCATGAGGCTGGACCAGAATCCACCGCCGGAATGGCCCCACAGGCACCAAGGAACTTTTCCCAGTTCGGGATGGGCGGACTGGCTGGCGAAATCCGTGAGGGAGCGGAGGAAAGTCTTGTCGGAGCCGTTGCGGGGATCGCACCACAGGCGGCAATTATCCTTGTCACCTTGGTGGTAGGATGGGCCGAGGAGGGCGCAGTCCCACTTCCTGGCGAGGGCCTGCCAGTGCCAGTCGTAGGCCGCAGTCTCGCCGCCCTTGCAGGCGCCGACTCCGCAGCCGTGTTGGTGGACGATGATGCCGCGAATTTTGTCGACCCCGTCGGGGAGCCAGAGGGTGTAGGTGACGCGGAAGGCGAGCTCGCCGGGATTGGTCGAGGGAGGATACTCGACGGTGAGGTACCGGCCGTCGGCAAGGGCGAGCGTGGGGAAGAGGAGGGCGAGTGCGAGCGGGAGGAAACGCATTTGCGGGATCATGAAGGTCAGGCGCGGCGACGGCAAGGCGGGAGGGCGCGCTGGCTGACTGGAGCGTACAACCGAAGTCAAAAGCCCCTCTCGTGCCTTTTGCGGCCATTCGTCCTCCCTGCCTTCTCCGACACGCTCGCCAGCGGGCAGAGGATCGGATAACAACGCGGACCTTGCAGACCACGACTCCGACTTCCTCACGCGAATCCTTTCGCGCGCTCGATCCCGCCAAGATTCTCGCGACGGCGGAGGCGTTGCGGGGACGGGTCGGGCAGCGCTTTCCCGAATCCGGGCTGAGCCAGGTGAGCGTGGAACTGGCATTGATCACCGCGGAGGCGGCGGAACGCGCCCTGTGGCTGGCGCGACCGCATCGGTGGATTCGGGCCGGGGCGGTGTTCTTCGGCGCTTTGCTCGCCAGCCTGCCGATTGTCACCTTCTCGATCGGGTATCGGCGGTTTCGCGAGGTGGCTTCGAACCTTGCGGAACTCGCCCAAGGGATCGACGCGGCGGTGAATGAGGCGCTGCTGCTTTCGGCGGCGATCTACTTTCTGGTCACACTCGAGAAACGGTTGAAGCGCAATCAGGCGCTCAAGGCGCTGCATGAGTTGAGGTCTCTCGCGCATATCATCGATATGCACCAGCTCACCAAGGATCCAGAGGTGGTGGCGGGTGAATGGGAGCCGACGAGCGCGTCACCCGCCCACCTGGATCTGACGCCTTTCGAACTGGAGCGATATCTTGATTATTGCAGCGAAATGCTCGCGGTCGTGAGTAAGGTGGCTGCGTTTTACGTTCAGAAATTCCAGGACGATGCGGTGTTGCGCGCGGTCGATGAGGTAGAGAATTTGACCTCGGGGCTTTCGCGGAAGATTTGGCAGAAGATCAATATTCTCGATCGGTTGCGGCAGACGCAGAGGCCGGGGGGATAGCGGCAAACGTCGCTCCGGATGACCGGGATGATGGAGGGAAAAACGAGCGCCGCCGTCTGCGCCCGCGGATTCCAGTTGGGGTGCGCCGCGGGGCGGCGGACGCGTTCACAGCTTCACTTTTCGATCTCGGAGGAGCTTTTCGACGCGGGTCAGGAGGTCGGAGCCTTCGAGAGCTGATTCGCGAACGACTTTGGCGAGGGCGGGGTCGAGTTGGTCGTCTTTGAGCGCGAGCAGAGCGTCGAGAGCGGCGGTGCGAGAGAGGACGTTGGCATCGGCGTCGACGAGGAGCGTGGCGAGTTTGTGGCGCAGATCGACGTCGTTCACGCCGGGGCGCGTCAGCAGCTTTCCGGCGGCGCGGGCGCTGGCGGTGACGATGCGGTCGTTGCGCGAGGCGAGACCTTCGCGCGCCTTGTCCAGGGTCTTGAGTTCGCCGAGATCGGCCAGGGCGATCAAGGCGGCGGGGGCGAGTGGGTTGCGGAGGTCGTCGATGAGGGTGAGGATTTTCGGGATCATGTCTCGCGCGCCCATGGCGCCGAGTCCGCGGACGGCGGCGGTGTTCCAGCCGACGTCGTTGCTCGTCTCGAGAATCTCCCGCAGCCGGGCGATGGCCTGGGGTTCCTGGATCGCGGCAAGGGCGGCGACCGCGTCTTCCAGGAGCCACGACTCGGACACGTGTTCGATGGCGAAGACGTAGCCATCGCGGATGCCATGGCGGCCCAGCAGCCCGGCGATTTCCAACTTGCGGGAAAGGTTTTGTTCTTCGCGCAGATGGGGCTGGAGGGCTTTCGCCGCCGCGTCGTTGTCGATCTGCAGGAGCGCACCGATGGCGGCACCGCGGCTCGAGGTATCGGGCAAGAGCAGGCCGGAGAGCACATCCACCAACCGCGGGTCGGGTTTTTGCTCGGCGATTTTCCAGCAGGTCATGGCGAGCGCGGATTTCTCGTCGGGTTCGAGATCGAGCCGGGATACGTCGATCAGGGCCGGAATGGCGTTGTCGGGTGGCAGGTGCGCCATCGACTCGATTTCGATGCGGGCATCGAGACCGGCGCCGATCTTGCGAACGAGCCGCGCGGAGAGCAAAGCGGCCGCCTTCACCGGGTGGACACGGGCGATGGCATACTCGGCAGCGCTGGAGTATCCGCTTTCATCGTCGAGCGGCATCACCGGGATGGCTGACTCGATCAGAAAAAGCGGGGCGTCCGCCTGAAGATCACCGACCGCGCGGGATTTCGCGACGTTTTCGATGGAGACGATGCCACCCAGGGTCGGCGGTCCCGCGATTTGCTGCAGGGCCGCCGCATTTTTCGTCGTGGCGGAACCAGCGGCGCCCAGCGCGCGCAGGATGGACACGCGGGCAAAGGCATTCAGGTCGGCCAGCTTCAAGGCCTCGACGCTTTTCGCGACCGCGCTTTCGCGAAGGAGGGCGTGTTCGAGATAATCCGCCTCGAGGATCGCACGCAACGCCTGTCCGGCAGACTCCCGGACCGCAGGCGACGCGTCAGTGAGATGCTTCGTGACGGCAGCGGTGACGCCGGCATCTTGCGCCGCGAGCACGGAACGGCGCGCGAGGGATTTGAACAGGGTGACGGCGCCGGGGCCGTCGGTCTTGTTGAGCCCGTTGACGAGCAAGGAAACGCGCTTCCCGCGATCGGCCTCGGCGTTGACCGCGAGCAGCGTGCCGACGGCGGCGAGCAGCGGGTCCTGCGCATCACGCAAGGGCGGCAAGGATTGTCCGAGCGCCGCGTTGTCGAGTCGATTCGAGTTCCGATAGCCGACTTCGGAACGGCCGAGGAAGATCAGCCTGAAGTCGCCCTGCTTGATCTCCTTCATATCGTCCAGGCGGTAGAGGCCGAGGTCGGCGCTTCCGAGGGAGAGTTCGTCGCGCGCGAACACGCCCTTGAGCACGCGCGCGGGTTTGAATTTATATTGATACATCGCGCTCTCGCCCTTGCCGCCGCGCATCAATTTGATCTCGGTGACTTCGGTGACTTGGGCGGCGAGGATGAGGTCGGAAGTCGCGACCGCGTTTTCGAGGGAAAGATTGCGGAACCATTCCTGACGCGGGGCGGCGTGTGCGAAGGCAGAGAAGACCAGGAGGCAGAGAGCGGCGAACGGGAGCTTTTTCATGAGGGAAGAGATTTTCGGCTGGGTTAGGGTGAAGATTGTCAGGGAGGTGCGAAAGACTTGTCAGAAATTTGTGAATGGTGTGCTGAGCGACGGAGGGAGGTTGCTCGAAAAAAATGACCGGCTAAGCGGAATGGACGCGCGCGGTCAGGAATGGTGAACTGAACGCATGAATCCCCCGGAAACCTCACTCCCCCACCCCGCTCCGCGCCCGGGCCGTTCATGGACGGGCGCGGGCGCAAGAAGGTGTCTCGCCGCTTTTCTTTGCTGGCCGCTGATCGCGTCGGGAGCAGAAAGCTTCACCGGTTGGCGCGGGGACGGCACTGGCAAATATCCCGACGCTGCGCCACCCATGATCTGGTCGCGGACGAGCGCAGCGGTGGGCGGGCTGCGATTTTCGGCCGCGAAGCCGGCAAACTCGGACGCCGGCACGGCCATGCCGGATGGAGTTGTTCGCGAATGGCTGATCGCGGGCCCGCTTCCGCTGATCGACCAGGGAGCCGCAGGCGCGATCACCCTGCCCAATGAAGCGGCCCTGGAACCGAACTCCGGAGACGCCGCGGGAGAAAAGGTCTGGAAAAAAGTGGCGCTCGATTCGGGGTACCTCGATTTCACCCGCCTGCTGGGCAAGCCGGAGGATTCGGATGTGGCGGCCCTCGCCTTCACGCGTCTGTTTTCCCCCACGGGCGGGAAATTCCGCATCAACCTGACGAGCATCGACAAGATGATGATCTGGGTGAACGGGAAAAAGCCCGCGCAGATGGGCGCGCGCATGACCGTGGAATTGGCCCCCGGATGGAATCGCGTGCTGCTGCGCATTTCGCCGGGCGACAAGGATTGGTACGCCGTGCCCGTGTTTCACGGACAGGGCCGCGGTGATTACACCGAGACAGGGTTCGCCTGGCACACGTCGCTGCCTGGCGTGGCGCCCGCGTTTTACGGTGGTGGCGTGGGCGCGGGATCGCCAGTCATCGTCGGGGAGAACCTTTACCTTCTCAGCGAGTCTCACGACCTGATCTGCTTGCGCAAGAGCGATGGCAAGGTGCAGTGGATCCGCCGGGCGAGTTACTTTGAGGCAGCGAGCGACGATGAGAAGAAGCATTCCGCCTATGCCGACGCGCAGGCCATCGCCGGAAAAATTGATGCGATCAACGCCGCATGGGTCGCGGGGGACGCCACGGCCGCGCAGTTGGAAGAAAAAGGGAAACTGGAAACCGAACTGCGCAAGCAGATGAAGTTGATCGACGAGGCGAAATACGCCAATCAGCCCACGCCCGATGTGGGGTTTTCCGGCTTCACACCGAGTACGGACGGCCATTTCATCTATTGCTGGTTTGGCGACGGCGTGAGCGCGTGCTTCGACACCGCCGGCCACCGCCAGTGGCTGCGCGTCGATCAGCATGCGGCCGTCGAGCATGGCTTTTCCTCATCGCCGATCCTCGTCGGCAACAAGTTTGTCGTCTTCATGCGCGACCTGATCGCCATCGACCGCGCGACAGGCGGGACGGCGTGGAAAACGCAGATCGTCGTTCCCGAGGGGTTCAACCCCGGCAATTACTTCCATGGGTCGATGGCCGCGACGACCATCGGCGAGGCGCAAGTCATCCTCCTGGGGAATGGCATGATCGTGCGGGCCGACGACGGCAAGGTGGTGTGGGAGGAAAAGCCCATCAACAGCTCATCGGTGGTCTCGCCCGTGGTCGACGGGAGGCGGTCGTTCCATGCGTCGCATATGAACCGGGATCTGGTGATCCGCACGCTGCCGGACACCTTCTCTGAGCCGCCGAATGTGCTGTCGCAAACGGTGGTGATCGAGATGTCGGCGTTTCCCAAACACTACCTGCCGTGGCACCTGTGCTCGCCGCTCGTGCACGAGGGCCTCGCATATATGGTGAACAACGCCGGGGTGCTGACGGTGATCGATGTCGAGGCGGGTAAGGTGGTTTACCAGCGATTGCTCGACCTCGACGTCTTCCAGGCGCACAACGAAGGCGCCGCCCGAGGCGTGGGAATCAGCCCGGCTCTCGTTGGAAAGAACGTGCTTTTGCTCGGGAACAATGCCGGCGCGCTCGTGATGGAACCGGGACCACGCTATCATCCGCTGGCCAAGAATAAGATCGAAAATATCGTGATGGCGGGACACTGGTCGGAGCGGCAGGAGCGGTTTATCGCCAACCCTGTCGCCGAAGGCAATCGGCTCTATCTCCGCGGCGAAGGGGGGATTTATGCGATCGGGGCGCGCTGAAGGATTTCGCGAAATGAGAAACTCGCACATTCATCGGCCGTGGATCGTCATTCTAGCGGGCATGCTGGCTACCGCGGCGCTGGCCGATCCCCCGGCCCGTCCATCGCCCGTGCCTGCGACGACTGGCTGGCGGGGCGATGGGACTGGCGTCCATGCCGCGGCGAATGTTCCGACGGAATGGGGCGATGCGAAAAACTTGAAATGGCGGGTGAAGGTCGGCCACGCGTATTCCACGCCCGTGATTGCCGGGGACGCGGTGCTCGTGACTGCCGAACCTTCGAACATCGTGTGCCTGGGCCTGGCCGATGGCGCAGTTCGATGGAAAGCCTCGGTGAAAGCCGCTGATGCACCGCCGGAATTCCAGGCGAAGGCGCTGGCCGGCGAGGAAGCGGCTTCCTCGTGTGGCTACGCAGCGCCGACGCCGGTGTCCGACGGCCGCGATGGTTTTTTCGTCTTCGGATCGGGATTGATCGCGTGTTTCTCGATGGATGGTCATCGGAAGTGGGAGCAATATCTCGAGCCGATCGGCCAAACGTACGGGCACAGTTCCTCGCCGCTTTTGATCGGCCGGACGTTGCTGGTGAATGTGAACCACCTCACGGCGCTGAATGCCGACACCGGGAGCATTCTGTGGGAGTGCGCGGACGCCGAGCACACCTACGGCACACCGGTCGCGATGAATATCGGCGGTGCGGAGGTGGTGGTCACCCCGCACGGAAAGATCGTGCGGGTGAGCGACGGGCACGTGCTGGCCGCGGATATCGCGCCGGACCTGGGCGGTTCCGAATTTGGCATCAGCCCGATCGCGTGGGAAGACGTGGTGTATCTCGGTGATCGAACGATCACGGCCGTGAAACTTTCGAGGGACGGCGAGGCCGTGCGCGCGCAAACTATTTGGAAGGCGCACACCGATGCGAGCGCGTTCTCATCGCCGGTCGTCTGGAACGGGATGTTATTCTTCGTGGGGAAAGGGGCGGAGTGTTTTGTGCTGGATGCCAGGACCGGGTCCAAGCTCCTGGAGCAGGAACTAAAAATCGGCCCCGCCGGCACGGACGATCCGGACTTGAGCAGTGCCAACCTCTACCCGAGCCTCGTGATCGCAAACGGCAAATTGCTGGTCAGCAATGACAAGGGACAGACCTTCGTCTACGAGGCATCCAGGGAGCTAAAAGAGATTGCGCGGAATCGTCTAACGGACGGATCCGGGGCGACGCCGGTATTAGCCGCGTCGTTAATCCTGCTGCGCACGGGGAACTATTTGTGCGCGATTGGTGAGTGACGCCGGAAAGCTCAGTCGGCGGCGAGGGATGCGCAGACGAGTTCTTTGTCGCTGCGGGCGTAAATGTGGCGATCGGCGTAGGCGGGGTGAGCCCAGGTTTTCGGGCGGTCGCCGATCGGAGTCCAGGTGCCCAGGGTCGGTTCCAGGAGGAAGGTGCGGCTGATCTCCTTGTAACCCTCGGGGGAGAGGCGCGCGAGGATCAGCTTGCCTTCCTCGTTGAAGATGAAGACCGATCGGCCGTTGGGCGTCATCTGGAACATGGCGTTGCCGTGCCCGGCGCTCACTCCCTCCGCGTGCCACACTTCCTTGCCCGTGTCGGCATCAAAGCAACAGAGGTCGTCGCGGAAGGCCGCGTAGAAGTAGTGTTCGTCCTGAAAGACGGGAGTGACGAAAGTGAAGTGCGAAGGGCGGGCCTTGGTTTGGTAGAGTTGGGTGACCGCGGGCTGCTTGGGATCGAGCTTGAGCATAATCGTCTTCTCACACGTGAGCAGGAGCCGATCGTGGTAAACGAGCGGGGTGATGAGCGCGCCTCCGTCGTTGAGCGCCCTGGCGGGCACCCGCCAGTAGACGGAGCCCGTGGCGGGATCGAGAGAGGACACAGAGTCGAGCGTCCAGACGATGAGTTGGCGCTTGCCGCCCGCCTCCAGGACGATGGGCGAACTGAAGCCGGGACGTTCCTCGAGGGCTGACCACACCTCTTTACCCGTGTCCTTTTGGAAGGCCATGACACAACCGCGATCCGGCCGTCCGCCACCCATGACGACGAGCAGATCGCCCTCGATGAGCGGAGATGCGTTGCAACCGGACTGCGGCAGGACGGCGTCGTATTCCTTGACGCGGTCCTTCTCCCAAATGATGCGGCCCGTCGCCGCATCCAGGCAGTGCATATGGCCCAAGGGGCCGCACGCGTAGACTTTCCCTTCGTGGACGATGGGGGTCGCGTACGGACCCGCGCCGTAATACATGTTTTTGTAATCGCAGGGGTAGGAACACATCCACAGGGGCTTGCCCGTTGCCGCGTCGAAGCACAGCACTCGCTCCAGGCTTTCCGGCTTGAGCTGGCAGTCGGTGACGTAAACGCGACCTTGCGCGACCACCACACCGGAGTAGCCAGGGCCCACTGAGGCCCGCCAGCGGAATTTCAATCCGTCCTTGGGAAAAGTCTCGAGGATGCCTGACTCGCGCCAGACGCCATCGCGGTTCGGCCCGCGCCATTGCGGCCAATCGTCGGCCTGCGAGGGCGCCGGAAGGCACGGCAGCAAGGTTGCCGCGATTGTTCCCAGACGAGTGAGCCAACGATTGTTCATTACCGGATAGACTCGGAGTGAAGGCGTTCCTTAAAATCCGCTTGCCAGCGGGCTGGGTGGGGTGAGGATGCGCGGCGATGATTTTGCCCGTGCGTCTCACCCGCGCGATTGGGGCCGCCCGGCGCAAGCTGTGGGTCCTGTTCGGGGTTTTCGCCACGCTGCATCTCGCAGCGGCGCTGGGAGCGATAACCGTCGAGGAAGCGCAGCAACTTCTCCTGCACGGCGATTACGCGACGACCATCGCGGCGGCGGAGGAAGGGATGAAGGAGAACCAAAGCGACATGGAATGGCCGCTCGTACGCGCGGAAGCGCTGGGGAAGGTGGGACGCTACACGGAGGCCCGCGAAATTCTCGACGCGGCGGTGGAACGGAACCCGGTGGCATTGCGCCTGCGCCTCGCTTCCTACGAGGCGCTGCTGCACGCGGGGGCGCCGGACGAAGCGAAGAAACAGCTCGGCGAGCTCGACCGGCTCGGCGGCATGAGGTCGTGGGCGTATCGCTCGCCCGCCGACCGCGTGGCGCTGGCGCGGGTGGCGCTGCTGGTCGGCACCGATCCGAAGCAGGTGCTGGAACTGTTTCTCGATCCGGTGCGCAAGGCGCAACCTGAATTCCGCGATACCTATCTGGTCTCGGGAGAGCTGGCGCTCGGGAAGAGCGATTATGCGCTGGCCGCAAAGACGTTTGCCGGCGCGACGAAGAAGTTCCCGGAAGATCCGGAGATGTGGTTCGGTCTCGCTCGCGCCTACGCGCCGAGCGACCCGGATGCGGCGCTGGAAGCCCTCGATCGGACCGTGAAGTTCAATCCGAACCATGTCGGGGCGCAATTGCTGATCGCCGATCATGCCATCGACGCGGAGAGCTACAAAATGGGCGATGAAGCGCTGGACCAGGCGCTGAAGGTGAACACGAACAGCCCGGAAGCGCACGCCTATCGCAGTGTGCTGGCGCATCTGCGCGCGGATGCGAAAGGCGAAGCGACCGAGCGCGCGGCGGCGCTAAAGCTCTGGGTGAAGAATCCCGGCGTGCCGCATCTCATCGGGCGGAAACTCTCCCAAAAATATCGCTTCGCCGAGGGGTCGGCGCTGCAACGGGAGGCGCTGGCCTGGGACCCGGACTTTTTCCCGGCGAAGGCGCAACTCGCCAACGATCTGCTCCGGCTGGGCGGTCACGACGAGGAAGCATGGGCGCTCGCCGAGGAAGTGCAGAAGGCGGACCCCTATGATGTCGTGGCCTACAATCTGACCACGCTGCACGAGGCCATCGCGCATTTCCAGACGCTGAATAGCGAACACTTCATGGTGAAGATGGACCCGAAGGAAGCCGTGATCTACGGGGCCGACGTGCTCGCGCTGCTGGAACGGGCCCACGAGACGCTGACCAGGAAATATGGGCTCCAACCCAGGGAGAAGACCATCGTCGAGATCTTCCCCGACCAAAAAGATTTCGCCATTCGCACCTTCGGTTTGCCCGGTGGTTCGGGTTATCTGGGCGTGTGTTTCGGCCGTGTCATCACCGCAAATTCGCCCGCGTCGCGGCCGAACTCCCCGAATTCGTGGGAGGCGGTGCTGTGGCATGAGTTCTGTCACGTGGTGACGCTCACGCTCACGAAAAACAAGATGCCGCGGTGGCTGAGCGAAGGCATCAGCGTGTATGAAGAGCGGCAGGCGCACGGAAACTGGGGAGAAAAGATGAAGCCGCGGTATCGGGCGATGATCCTGGGTGAGGACCTCACGCCGGTGAGCGAGCTGAGCGCGGCGTTCCTGAAGCCCAAGTCGGCGGCGCATCTCGGTTTCGCGTATTACGAATCGTCACTCGTGGTCGATTGGCTGATCAGCAAATGGGGACTGGAAAAGATGAAACGGCTGCTGGCGGATCTCGCCCGCGGGGTGGAAATCAATGCGGCGCTCGCCATGCACTTCGCGCCGATCGACAAGCTGGATGCCGAATTTGCCACGCACGCCCAGGAGATCGCCCGGAAGACGGGCCCAAAGCTCGACTGGACGCCTCCGGAGATCGGGGCGGTGGCCAGCGTGAAGAGTCTGCAGGAATTCGTGACCAGGAACCCGGACAACTATGCGGGGCTGAACGAGCAGGCCAAACAATTGCTGGAGGAGAAGAAATGGGCGGAGGCCAAAGCGCCGCTGCAAAAATTGATCGAGCTGTATCCCGAGCAATCCGAGAGGGGCAACGCCTACGCGATGCTCGCCCATGTCCACCGGGAACTCGGCGAGGAGGAGGCTGAGATCGCGATGCTCAACAAGGTGACCGAGCGCAGCAGCGACGCGGTGGACGCCTATGAGCGGCTGATGAAAATCGGCGTGCAACATCAGGACTGGCGGATGGTTGTCACCAACGCCGACCGCTACGCCGCGGTGAATCCGCTGAGCCTCGAACCGCACCAGGCCGAGGCTCAGGCGCGGGAAGCGCTCGGCGAAAAGCCGCAGGCCATCGCCGCGTATCGCACCCTGCTGCAACTCGGCCCGCCCGATCCCGCCGAGGCCCACTTCCGTCTCGCAAAATTGCTCCACGCCACACAGGATCCCGGCGCGAGACACGAAGTGGTGCTGGCGCTCGAGGATGCGCCGCGGTTTCGTGCGGCGCTCGAACTCTTGCTGGAAATCACGGAGGGCGGGAACACAAAACCCGCCGCCCAGGAAAAGAAGAAATAAGCCATGAAGCTCCGCCCGTGCATTCTTTTGGCTCTATTCCTGATCGGTTCCGCGAGTTTCAGCCTGGCGCAATTCCGCCGCCGCCGCAACAGCGAGGGGCCGATCTATTATACAGAGGGCGGCCAGCAGGTGGACGAGCGCACGGTGAAGACGGCGCGGGAAGTCCCGTCCCATAGCACCGACACGCCCGAGTGGAAGAATGCGCCGGGCTTCGAGCGCGATGTTTTCACCTTCGTGCGCATCATCCGCGACCGCGATCCCGAGGGGGCGTATAGCGCGGGGAGCTGGATCACGGATTTTCCCGACAGCGATCTGAATCTTTCGTTTCGCCTCCAGCAGATGACTTCGATCAAGGTTGATCCGAACGGTCGCATCATGCGACTCACGGACAAGGATCTGCTGCGCTATCCATTTATTTACATGGTCGAGCCGGGGGCCTTGAGCCTGCGCGACGAGGAGGTGGCGATCCTCCGGCAGTATCTGCTGAATGGAGGGTTTTTCATGGCGGATGACTTCTGGGGTGAGTGGCAGTGGGAATGTTTCGCCGAACAAATGCGGCGGGTATTTCCCGAACGGCAGTTCGTCGATATTCCGATGGATCATCCGATCTTCAGTTACCCGTTTCCCCTGCCGGGCCCGCTGAACAAATTACAGGTGCCCAATGAACGCCTCGGAGCGATGAGCCAATATAGCGGGGTAACCTGGGAGACGCACCCGCAGCGCGATGGGAGCATGGAGGCGTGTACCGAGATGCATGTCCGCGGTCTCTTTGACGACAAAGGAAGACTGATGGTGATCGCGACGCATAACACCGACAATGGGGACGGGTGGGAGCGGGAGGGCGAGAACGATTATTTCTTTCACGAGTTCTCGGAGAAGCGGTCGTTTCCGCTCGGCATCAATATCATCGTCCACGCGATGACGCACTAGCCATGGGACCGGAAGCCAGAGGACAAAGGCGCCGGAGAATCGGGCCTCTGGGCATGGTGAAGGCCGAAGGCCTTAAACAAGCCAGCCCAGGGCAAGCGAAGAATGAGCGCCGCCCTGGGTTGCATGCCAAAAGCTGGTCCGCCCTGAATGGGCCTGACAAGACTTGTCGTGCCCTTTCAGGGCGAAACGCTTGTCCAGCCTTTCCCAGGGCGTTGCCCTGGGCTGGCTTGCCCACGGCCCTTGGCCGGCCTCGTTGCCGAAATCGACTTCTCACTTCTGACCTCTGACTCCTGGCCAGCAGCTCTCTTCAACCGCTTCCGCTATGACCCAAACACCGCCTCCCCTGCCCGATTCTGACGCCAAGACCTTTGAACAACTCCAGGCGGCGAAGCCCCGGATGTTGGCGGAGTTGGGCAAGGCGATCGTTGGGCAACACGATGTCATTGAGCAGATTCTGATCGCGCTCATGGCGGGCGGCCATTGCCTGATTACCGGGGCGCCGGGTCTGGCGAAGACGCTGCTCGTCAAAAGCATCGCGCAGATTTTCCACCTCGAGTTTCGGCGCGTGCAGTTCACGCCGGATCTGATGCCGACGGACATCACGGGGGTGGAGATTTTGCAGGACACCGAAGAAGGACGACAGCTCACGTTTGTGAAGGGGCCGATCTTTGGGAACATGATCCTGGCCGACGAAATCAACCGCACGCCTCCCAAGACGCAAGCCGCGCTGCTGGAAGCGATGCAGGAACACCAGGTGACAGCGAGCGGACGGCGCTACACGTTGCCGGAGCCGTTTTTCGTCCTGGCCACGCAGAATCCGATCGAGATGGAAGGCACCTATCCCCTCCCGGAGGCGCAGTTGGATCGGTTCATGTTTAATGTGGTGATCGATTATCTGCCGGAGGACGACGAAGTGTCGGTGGTGCAACGGACCACGTCCGCCGCCAGCGAAAAAATCGAGGCGCTTTTCACCGGTGAGGACGTGCTGGCCTTTCACGCCCTCGTGCGCAAGGTGCCGATCGCGGAAGATCTCGTCCGCTTTGCGGTGCGCCTCGCGGCGGCGACCCGGCCCCGGCAGACCGGCACGCCGGATTTCGTCAATGACTGGATAAGTTGGGGCGCTGGGACTCGGGCGGCGCAGTTCCTGACGCTTGGAGCCAAAGCCCGGGCGTTGCTCCAGGGGCGGGCTCATGCCACGAAGGACGACATCGTCGTGCTCGCGGCGCCGGTGCTGCGGCACCGCGTGCTGGTGAATTACCGGGCGGAGGCGGAGGGGGTGAGTGTCGGGAAGGTGATCGAACGAATCCTGGCTTCGATGAAGTAAGCATCCATGGCCGCCGCCTCCTCCACCTTCCTGGATCCCGCGGCGCTCATGGCGATCCGCAATCTGGAACTCCGGGCACGGTCGGTCGTCGAGGGGTTTTGGCATGGTCTGCACCGGAGTCCGTATCATGGCTTTTCCGTGGAGTTCACCGAATACCGGGCCTATACGCCGGGGGACGATCCACGTTATCTCGACTGGAAGCTACTGGGGCGGACGGACCGGTATTTCATCAAGAAATTCGAGGATGAGACGAATCTGCGCTGTCATCTGCTGGTCGATAGCAGCCGCTCCATGACCTACGGTTCGCGCGGATATACCAAGGCGGATTACGCGCGGACCTTTGCCGCGACACTCGGGTATTTCCTGGCGCAACAAGGGGACGCGACGGGGTTGCTGACCTTCGATGAACAGGTGCGTGAATACCTGCCGGCGCGTCATCGGCCGGGGCATCTGCGCCACCTGATGCTGGCGCTGGAAAAGCCGGCCGGCGGGACAGCGACCGATCTGGCGGCGCCGCTCCGGCGGATCGCGGAGTTGACGCAAAAGCGGGGGCTGATCGTGCTGCTGAGTGATCTGCTGGCGCCGATCGAAACGCTGGAGGCGCCGCTCGCGCTCCTGACGGCGGCGCGCCATGAGGTCATCGTTTTCCAGGTGCTGGATCCGGCGGAGTTGACGTTCGATTTCAAGACGGCTTCACGCTTTCTCGATCTGGAAACGGGGCGCGATCTTTTCCTCGAGCCGGAGACGGCCCGCGCCGACTACACGCGGCGCCTGGGCGAGCATATCGATGCGGTGCGCGGGCTTTGCCAGCGGTTGGGGATTACGCATCATCAACTCTCGACCGCACAGCCCCTGGAGCTGGCGCTCTTTGATTTTCTGAAGGCCAGGGCGGGGCGGGGAAAAATCGTGAGAAGGAGGACCGCGGCATGAAGGTGCCGGGATTATTCCCATCCTCTCCCGGAAAGGCGGCGGCATGAGTTTCCTCGCTCCGTTTTTTGCCCTCGGGGCGCTGGCCATCGTGGGGCCGATTCTTTTTCATCTGATCCGGCGGACGACGCGGGAGGTGACGCCTTTCAGCACTCTGATGTTTCTGCGGCCTTCGCCGCCGCGGGTGACGAAACGCAGCCGGCTCGAGAATCTCTGGTTGCTGCTGGCGCGCTGCTTGGTGATCGGCTTGCTGGCGCTGGCTTTTGCCCGACCCTTTCTGCCCCGCGCGACTCCAGCTCCCCCACCCGGCTCTGGACTGCGCACCGTGCTCCTGGTGGATATGAGCGCGAGCATGCGTCGCGAGAAATTGTGGGCCGAAGCGCAAGGCCGGGTGGAAGCAAGGCTGCGCGCCGTGAAGCCCGGGGATGAGGTGGCCCTGCTCACCTTCGATGGGCATACGCGGGCGGTGCTCGGGTTCGACGAATGGCGCAAGCTGCCGATGGATGAGCGGGTCTCGACGGCCATCCAGCGTCTCGCGGCGCTGACTCCCGGCTGGAGCGCGACGGCGCTGGACGATGCCCTGCTGCATGCCGTGGAGGTGCTCGACCAGGCCGGGGAAACATTGCCCGGGCGGCGCGAGATCGTGGTGATCAGCGATTTACAGGAAGGGGCGAAGTTGGACGGGTTGCAAGGGTTTCAGTGGCCGGTGGGGCTGACCGTGACCCTGGACACCGTGAGCGCGCCGAACCGGCCCAATGCCAGTGTCGCCTGGATCTCGGAGAGCGAGGAAAGCGACAAGCCGGGGGACGAAACGCCGTTGCGGCTGCGCGTGACCAATTCGGCGGATGCGAAACGCGAACAATTCCAAATCCGCTGGAAGACCCTGCCAGATTCACCAGCGACGCCGCCGCTGGAGGCCTACGTGCCCGCCGGGCAGAGCCGGATCGTGCGTGCTTCCAAGCCCCCCGCGGGCGCCACAGCGCTCACGCTCACGGGCGACGAGACGGATTTCGACAATACGCTGTATGTCGTGCCCCCGCAGGCGGCGCAATTGCCGGTGCTCTTTGTCGGTCCGGACGCGGATGAAGACCCGCGCGGGTCGCTCTACTATCTGCGCCGGGCATTTCCGAGGACGGCCCGGCAAAACATCCAGATCACCGCGCATCGCGGCGAGGAAGCAGTGCCGGCCTTCCAGTTGCAGCAGGCGCAATTGCTCGTGCTCGGAGAGACCGTGGCCGATGCGCCGCTCGCGTCTGCCCGGCAATTCGCCCGGGAGGGAAAGATCGTGATTCTGGCGCTGACGGCGGCGGCCACCGCGGCGACCGCGGCGCGCTTGCTGGAGATCCCCGCACTTTCCGCCAGCGAAGCACCCACCAAGGACTACGCGCTCCTGGCGCAAATCGACTTCCAGCATCCCCTCTTCGCGGCATTTGCCGATCCGCGATTCAGCGATTTCACGAAGATCCACTGGTGGAAGCATCGGCGGTTCGACGTCGCACCGCTGGTGGGCGCGCGGACGCTGGCGCGTTTCGACGACGGCGATCCCGCGATCATCCAGGCGCCGCTGGGCAAGGGCAGTGTGATGCTCTTGACGAGCAGTTGGCGGCCCCTGGACAGCCAGTTGGCGCTCTCTTCGAAGTTTGTGCCCCTGCTGCACGCCATGCTCGACCAGAGCAGCGACCTGCCCGCGCAGAAAGCGCAGTATTTCATCGACGAAGAGGTGGCGCTGCCCGGTGGAGCGCAACCGCTCACGGTGCGCAAGCCCGACGGGACCGAAGTGCCAGCGGCGCCGGGGACGAAGTTTTCCGGCACGGACCAGCCCGGCATCTACACGGTGGGCCCGGGGACGATGCGATTTGTGGTCAACCTCGCGACGGATGAAAGCCGCGTGGCTCCGCTGTCTCCGGATCGCCTCACCAGCCTGGGCGTGCCGCTGCACACGGAACACGAAACTCCGGTGGAGATCGCGCGGCGCGAAGGGCAGGCGCAGGCCTCGGAAATCGAGAACCAGCAGAAACTGTGGCGCTGGCTGCTGGCGGGGGCGCTCGGACTGTTGTTGCTAGAAACGCATTTTGCCGGGAAACTCTCCCGCACCTCAGGCAGTTCAACCGTCGCGCCTATATGATAACGCCGCTGCTCCACACCGTCCTCGAACCGGTCGTCTCGCGTCACCGCAATCTGCGTTATCTCCGATGGTTTGCGCTGGGACTGGCCGCGCTGGCGGTCGGCGTCATCATCGTCGTGGAACTCGAGGTGGAGGTGCCGGAGATGAAGGCGCTCACGGTCATCCTGATGCTCGTGATCATGTGGATCGCCGGGCGGGTCGCGCGAAGCTGGGAACCTGATGTGACGGAGGTAGCGCGGCGAATCGAGGAGCGGCATCCGGAGTTGCACGCGCTCCTGGTTACGGCCGTGGAGCAGAAGCCCGACCCGAAATCCGGACAGCTCCATTTTCTCCAAAAGCGGATCATTCAGCAGGCGATCGACGAAAGCCGGAAGACGAACTGGCTGGATGCGGTGCCCGCCTGGCGTCTGTGGAGCTTGCGCGGAGTGGTGGCGGGACTCGCGGTGGCGATCCTCGCGCTCGTCTTCACGATCGCGCCGGCCGATCCGGCCAGGCCCGCGGCGCAGGTGGCGAAAGCGGAGGAAGGCGTGACGGTCAACCCGGGCGACACTTCGCTGGAACGCGGTTCGGGGCTGATCGTGCTGGCCAATTTCCATCGCGACGTCCCGGGAGAAGCCACGCTGGTGATCCAGCCGAAAAATCAGTCTCCCCAGCGCATTCCTCTGGTCAAGAATCTGGACGATCCGGTGTTCGGCGGCGGACTGCCCGAAGTGGACGGCGACCTGGTCTACCGCATCGAATATGCTGGACAGGCCACGCGGGATTTTTCCGTGAAGGTGTTCGAGCATCCGCGACTGGATCGCGCGGACGCGACCCTCGACTTCCCCGAATACACGAAGCTCCCCAGGAAAGTGGTGCCGGATACGAGGCGCGTGAGCGCGGTGGAAGGCACGAAGCTGGACGTGGCCTTTCAACTCAACAAGCCGGTGAAATCCGCCGCGCTGGTCGCCAAGGACGGGACGAAGGTGCCGCTGGAAGTGGCGGCCGACAAGAGCGCGGCGACCTTGAGCGGGTTCGCGGTCAAAGCCAGCCAGACCTATGAGTTGAAACTCGAGGACGCCGATGGACGGGCGAACAAGATCCCCGCGCAGTTCATCGTGGAGGCAGTGCCCAATCGCCGGCCGGAGCTGAAATTTCAGCCGCCGAAGGGCGACCGGCGTGTCTCTCCGATCGAGGAGGTGGCCTTTCATGCGGAGGCCTGGGACGACTTCGGCCTCGCGCGTTACGGCATGACGGTCAACATCGCCGGACGTGGACCGCAGCAGCTCGAACTTGGGCAGGCGACCGGCCCGGACGAGAAGAAGGAGATCTCGCATTTGCTGAAACTCGAGGATCTCGGGGTGAAGCCCGACGAACTCGTATCGTGGTTCCTCTGGGCCGAGGATATCGGGCCGGACGGCAAGGCGCGCCGCACGGAGACGGACATGTATTTTGCCGAGGTGCGTCCGTTCGAGGAGATCTTTCGACGCGGGGACGACGGCGAGGAACCGCCCGGCGGCGGCGCCGGGGGCGACGGCGAGGCGACCAAGCTCGCGGAATTGCAAAAGCAAATCATCAGCGCAACGTGGAACCTGGAACGCGCCGAGGAAGCGAACACCGCGGAGCAGAAACCGAGCGGGAAATACCTTGAGAGCGAACCGGTGGTGCGCGATTCGCAGGCCGACGCCTTGAAAAAAGCGAACGCGATGGCGCAGAAAATCGAAGACCCGAAAATGCGCGGCCTGGCGGAAAACGCGACGAAGGAAATGCAAACGGCGCTCGATCACCTGAGCAAAGCCGACAAGACACCCACTCCCCTCCCCGACGCGCTGGGCGCCGAGCAGTCGGCCTACAATGCCCTGCTCAAACTCGCGGCGCACGAGTTCCGGGTGAAGAAAAGCAAAAGCCAGGGCAAAGGCCAGAGCAGCGGCAAGCAGAAGGATCAGCTCGATGAACTGGAGATGCAGGATGAGAAAAAGCGCTACGAGACGAAGAGTGAAGCGGAGGCGCCGCAACAGGAGCAACAGCGCGATCAACTCGCCATCCTCAACCGGCTCAAGGAACTCGCGCAACGGCAGCAGGACGTGAATGAGCGCGTGAAGGAACTCCAGACGGCGCTCCAGGCGGCCAAGACGGAAGCGGACAAGGAGGAAATCAGCCGCCAGCTCAAGCGTCTGCGCGAGGAGGAACAGCAGGTGCTCGCCGACCTCGATGAGACGCGGCAAAAGATGGAGCAATCACCGCAGCAGGCGCAGTTGGCCAATGAGCGGCAGCAGCTCGACAAGACGCGCGCCGAGGCGCAGAAGGCCGCCGAGGCCATGGAGAAAGGCCAGACATCCCAGGCGCTGGCCAGCGGCACGCGGACGCAACGCGACCTCCAGCAGATGCGCGACGATTTTCGCAAGAAGACGAGCGGGCAGTTCAAGGATGACATGCGCGAGATGCGCGCCGACGCCCGCGAGCTTGCGGAAAAGCAGCAGGAGATCGCGGAGAAGCTGAAGCCCGACGCCGGCAGACAGGAACGCCGCACTCTGGACAGCAGCAATCCGAAAGAGAAACTCGCGGAACAATTCACCCAACAGAAGGAAAAGCTCGGCAAGATCACCGAAAAGATGAAGGAAGTGAGCGAGCAGGCCGAAGCCGCCGAACCGCTGCTGGCCAAGGAGCTTTACGATACCCTGCGCAAGACGACGCAAGCCGGGACGGGCGAGACGCTCGAGAAATCGCAAATCCTCGCGCAACGCGGCTATGCACCGCAGGCGCAGAAATTTGAAGAGAAGGCGCGGCAGGAAATCGACGAACTCAAGAATGGAGTGGAGCGCGCCGCCGAGAGCGTTCTGGGGGACGAGGCCGCGGCATTGCGCCAGGCGCGGGCGGAACTGGACACGCTGAAGACTCAGCTCGATCGGGAAATCGCCCGGGCGCGCCCGGATCTGGCGGAAGCGGGTTCGCAGGCCGGTGATCAAAAATCGCAGGCCGCGCAAGGCGATCCGAAAGAGGGTTCACAGCCGGGCGACCAGGCAGGTCAGAAACCGGGAGAGCGTGCTCCAGACGGAGACGGGCAAAAACCCGGCGCCGAGAAGGGCCCGGATGCCGGTAAACAACCTGGCGAAAACGGACAAAAGAATACCGAGGGTGGGAAACAACCGGGTGAAAAGCAGAAGGGCGATGGGAAGCAACCGGGGGAAGGTCAGCAGCCGGGTCAGGATGGTAAGGATGGGCGTGGGCAGACCGCATCTGAAAAGCCAGCTTCCGGCCAGGGTGAGGGCAAACAACCCGGCGAAGGCCAGCAGCCCGGCGAAGGTCAACAGCCCGGCCAGGATGGAAAGGGCGGCCCCGGAAAGACCGCTTCGCAGAAACCTTCACCGGGCCAGGGTGAGGGGCAGGGCGCGGGGGAAGGGAAGGAACCAGGGCAGGACGGCAAGGGCGGGCAAACCGCTTCGCAGAAGCCGGCCGCGGGTCAGGGCGGGAACCAGCCCGGCACGACCGCAGGTGGCGGCGGGACCGGCAACGCTTCGAACAATCCGAATGCTCCCCGCGAAGGGGCGCGGCTGAGTCAATTGGCCGCCGCCAGTCACGCAGGCACCAACAATGGCGGCGGAGCGGGAGGAGGCGGCGCGGATATCGACCAGGGCGGTCCGCTTACCGGCGACCAATTCACGCAGTGGTCGGACCGGCTGCGGAACGTGGAGGAGATGGTCGACGACCGCAATTTGCGAACGGAGATTGCACGCGTCCGCGAAATCGCCAAGGGCGTGCGCGTGGATTACAAGCAGCACAGCGCCCAGCCGGATTGGGATCTGGTCAAGTCGAAGATCGGAACTCCGCTGGCCGAGTTGCGCAATCGGCTGACGGAAGAACTCGCCCGCCGCGAATCGAAGGAAAACCTCGTGCCGATCGACCGTGATCCGGTTCCGACCAAGTACGCCGAGCGCGTGCGGCGTTACTACGAAGAACTCGGTCGGAGCCGCTGATGCCGCTGCTTTCCGCGCTCTATCTGGCGGGCCAGGATTGGCTGTGGCCCGTCGCGGGCGCGGGCGGCGTGGCGCTGATCCTCGTGGCCTGGTCTTATGCGAGGACCCCCGCTTCGCATGGGCTGCGGCTCGTCTGTGCCTTCTTGAAACTCGTCGGCATCGCCACGCTCCTGGCGTGCCTGCTGGAGCCCATGTGGTCGGATGAACGGGCCAAACCCGGGGCCAACGTGATCGCCGCCGTGGCCGACAACTCGATGAGCATGACGCTGCGCGACCGCGACGCGGCCGAACCGCGCGGCGACACCCTGCGCCGCGTCCTGACCGGCGAGCGCAATCTCTGGCACACGAAGCTGAAGGAAAGCTTTGAAGTGCGGGACTACCTGGCGGACTCGCGGCTGCAACCATCGCAGGATTTCCGGGAACTGACCTTCGACGGGCGAACCACCGCGCTCGGGCACACGCTCGAACAGCTCAAGGAGCGGCATCGGGGCCAGCCGCTGGCGGCGGTCATCCTGCTGACCGACGGAATCGCGGCGGACCTCAACGATCCGGAAAAAGTGCGCGGGCTGCCCCCGATCTATCCCGTGATCTTCGGCAAGGAAGGGCCGGCCCGCGATCTGGCGGTCACGAACAATACCGTCACGCAGACTTCGTTCGAGGACGCCCCGGTGACGATTCAGGCGGAAGTCTCCGCGCTGGGATTTGCGGGGGAAGAAATCGTCGGCCGGCTTTTTCCGGTCGAGGCCGGCAAGGAAGCCCCGCGCGACAAGCCGCTGATGGAACAGACTCTCAAGGTGCCGGGCAATGACAGCAAGGTCGTCTTCCGTTTCCAGATTCGTCCGGTGAAGACCGGGGTGCTCTTCTACCGCTTCGTCGCCTCGGCAAAGACGGAAGGGGCGCCGGAAGCCACGCAGGCGAACAACGAAAGCATCGTGACCGTCGACCGCGGTGCCGGGCCGTACCGGATCCTCTACGTGAGCGGGCGGCCCAATTGGGAATACAAGTTTCTTCACCGGGCGGTGGAAGCCGACGAGCAGACGCAGATGGTCGGGCTGATCCGCGTAGCGCCACGCGAGGCGAAGTTTACCTTCCGAGGGCGCGCGGGCGAGTCGAGCAATCCTCTCTTTCGTGGATTCGGCAATCAATCGAAGGAAGACATCGAGCGCTACGATCAACCGGTGTTTGTGCGGCTGAACACGGCGGACGAATTCGAATTGCGCGGCGGCTTTCCCAAGACGCCGGAAGAGTTGTTCAAGTATCGGGCGATCATCATGGGCGATCTCGAGGCGGAATTTTTCACCGCGGATCAGATGAGCCTGGTCCAGCGGTTTGTCAGCGAGCGCGGGGGTGGGGTGCTGGCGCTCGGGGGCATGGAATCGTTTCGCGAGGGGAAATTCGCGCGGACGGCGATCGGCGACATGCTGCCCGTGTATCTCGATACGAAGGTGGAGGCCGCACCGACCGGTCCGCTCCGGATCGCCTTGACGCGCGAAGGCTGGCTCCAGCCCTGGGTGCGGCTGCGCACCAATGAAAGCGAGGAGCGGGAGCGACTCGCGGCGTTGCCGTCTTTCGATGTCCTGAACCGCACGGGCGTCCCGAAGCCCGCCGCGATGGTGGCCGCCACGGTGACGGACGGGCAGCATGAATTTCCCGCTCTGGTGACGCAGCGCTTCGGGCGCGGACGGACGGCGGCCCTGCTGATCGGCGATTTCTGGCAATCCGGGTTGGGCGACGAGAAGCGGCAGGCCGATCTGCTCAAGGCGTGGCGGCAGATCGTGCGCTGGCTGGTCGCCGACGTTCCGGAGTCGGTGGAACTCCGCACCGAGCCGCAACCCGACGGGTCCAGCGTGCGCGTGCAGTTGCGGGCGCGGGACGCGAAGTTCCAGGCGCTCGACAATGCCGTGGTCACGCTCAAGGTAACGCGCGCCAGCGCACCGGCGGACGAAGCGCCCATCACACTCACGGCCGAGGCTTCGACCCGTGAACCCGGCCTTTACGAAGCAACCTACATCCCGCGCGAAAGTGGCGGATACCGGCTCGAGGCCTCCGTGGCCAGCGACACCGGCGCCGCTGCTGGAGCGGCGGCCACGGGATGGACGAGCGACCTCGCCGCGGCGGAGTACCGCGACCTCAAACCCAACCGGGCCCTGATGGAGCAACTGGCGCGACAGACCGGTGGCCGCGTCCTTGCGCCCGAGGATCTCGATTCATTTGCCCGCGAGTTGCCGCTGCATCGCGCGCCGATTACCGAATCGTGGACGCGCCCACTCTGGCACACGCCATGGATGTTCCTTTTCGCGCTCGCCTGTTTCGTCGGCGAATGGGGTGTGCGGCGCTACCAAGGACTCGCATGAAGCAACCCGCCTTTCTCCTCATCCTGCTGCTCATGGGGCTGTCGCTCTACGCCGCAGATCCCGCCCCGGATCGCGCATCGATCATCGTGGCCGTGGGAGCCAGCGGTGAGGAAGCGTACGCCGCGCCCTTCTCGGAATGGGCGGCTAACTGGCAGAAAGCCGGAAGTGCCGCGGGCGCGCGCCTCGTGGCACTCAACCCGGGTTTGCACAACGCGCGCGACCAATTGCGCAAAGCGCTGGAAGAGGAAGCCAAAGAGACCTCCGCGGTCTTATGGGTCGTGCTGCTCGGCCACGGGTCCTTCGACGGCCGTGAGGGAAAATTCAATCTTCCTGGAGATGATCTCGCCGCGTCGGATCTGGCCGCGTGGCTGAAGCCCTTCCAGCGGCCTGTGGTGGTCATCTGCGCCTTTTCCGCGAGCGGGGCCTTCCTGAAGCCGCTCGCCGCCCCGGGGCGGATTGTCGTCACGGCCACACGGAACGGAGCGGAGAACAACTATGCCCGACTCGGCGGATACTTGTCGGAAACGATCGCGGACCCGGCGGCCGACCTGGACAAGGACGGGCAGACTTCGCTGCTCGAAGCGTGGCTGGCGGCGGCGCAACGGACCGCCGATTTCTACAAGAACGCCGAGCGACTGGCGACCGAGCATTCGCTGCTGGACGACAACGGTGATGGGTTTGGCACGCCGCCGGAATGGTTCCAAGGCGTACGCGTGGTAAAGAAGCCGTCGAACAAGCAGGCGCCCGACGGCCTGCGCGCCCATCAGATCCATCTGTTACCGAGTGCTTCCGAGAAGGCACTTCCCCCTGCCTTGCGAACCGAACGCGATCAATTGGAACGTGAGCTCGCGCAATTGCGAGAGACAAAAACCACCCTGCCGGCGGATGAATACTACGCAAAACTCGAGGCAATCCTATTACGGCTTGCGGGGCTCTATCGCGAGAGTCAAAATGGCAACCCTGCACCGCGTCCTTAGCGGCCAGCATCGCCGGAAAAGCACCACCTTCGGAGGCCCGCGCGATCCTCGAAGGGCAAGTCAAGGCGTTCGACGTGCAGAAGAAAAGCGATCACTTCCTGCTGATCAACGCGGCGCGAGACCAAATCGCGCAAATTGAGACCGGGTTTACCGTGATGGGCAAACCCGGCGATCCGGAGAAGCCGGCGCGCAAGCCCTATTTCTACGCGCGTTGGCATCCGCCCGGCACGGGGCCGGGTCAACCGGGTCTGAATTTCGATATCGTCCCGACAGGCACACCGGGGGAAGCGCGCGTCTATTTCCGGGGCAAACCGATCGGCAGTGAAGCTGAAGCTCTACCCACCCGCGGAGGCTGAGCAGGAGCTGACTTCGGACGCTGATGGCTTGGTGCGCTTCAAGGCAGCCAAACCGGGCCTGTATCTTCTCGCCGGGGCTCGTTACCGCGAATCCATCTCCGGTTTTTTCGGCGGAAAACCCTTCGACGTCGCGAGCCACAACTGCTCGCTGGCCTGGCGGCAACCGTAGCCCTGCTTCTATTCCATCCCCAGCTTCTGGCGGCCTTCGGCGGAGATGCGATCAGGTGACCAAGGTGGGTCCCAGACGACTTCGACACTCGCGCAACTCACGCCGGGCAGGCCGGCGATCTTTTCCTCGGCCTCGCGCGCAATGGCTGGCCCCATGCCGCAGCCGGGCGCGGTCAGCGTCATCCGCACGCGCACCGCGCTCCCACCTTCGCCGGGCACCTGTTCGCAGCCGTAGATGAGGCCGAGATCGACAATATTCACCGGGATCTCCGGGTCGTAGCAGGTCTTGAGCATATCCCACACGGCGGCCTCGCTGACCTGGCCATCCACGGCTGCCGGTGCGGTCTCGGAACTCGGCGCCTGCCCGATGGCATCGGCATCCGGGCCGGCGAGCCGGTAGAGACCGGGCTGCGAAGGCACGAGCAAAGTGAAGCTGCCGCCGAGCGCCTGGGTGATGATGACTTCGGTGTCCGCCGGAAGCTGAATCTGCTCGCCACTCGGGATGCGCGACACCTCGACCGGCCGGTTCGTCTTGACGTTTTGTTCGCTCATAAATCAGTCCCCTTTCTCCGCCGAACCACCGCCGGAAGGCTGGTTGCCCTTGCCCACAAAATCTTCGACGAGGAGTAATCCGCTCTCCCCTGCCCGTTCGACGACCTTGAGAAGTTGATCCATCGTGGCGACTTCCTGGACTTGCTCGCCGATGAACCACTGGAGAAAGTTGGCGGTCGAGTAGTCCTTCTCCTTCGTGGCGAGATCCATGAGATTGTGAATCGCCGCGGTCACTTCGTTCTCCCCGTCGAGCGCCATCCTTACGGCGTCCTTGGCAAATTTGAAATGATGCGGCGGTTTCGGGATATCGGGAATCTCCACCCGCCCACCCGTATCGAGGATGTACTTCATGAAGCGGTGCGCATGGGCACGCTCTTCGGTGGCTTGCTTGAAAAAATAGGTGGCCAGCCGGGGCAGGCCTTCATTGGTGAAATGGGCGCCGATGGCGTCGTACTTGATACAGGCGGCGAGCTCCATGCCAACCTGTTCATTGAGCGCTGCGAGGACTTTATCGGAGGGTTTCATGGGTTTATTGAACGACTGAGTTGTGATGAGGACAATGAAAGACTCGGCCATCCTCCTTGGAAGCATCGGCGACCAAAGAAGGGAGTTGCAAAGCTCAGCTCACTGCGTGAAATAGAGTTTTAATGCGACTCACTCTCAATTGGAAATCATTTCCGACGAGCCCGCACAAAGTTCAGCCACGCTTGATCCTCCCGACCGAACTCAAACCCTGAAAAATCAAAAATCTACGATCCTATGCGCATTCCTATTCTACTCGTCTCCCTGGCCGCACTCAGCATTTCCGCCTTTGCCGAAGACAAGGAGATCACGGTCTCAGCCGGTGGCAAGCCCGCGATAAAACTGAGTGTGCCGAAAGACGCCAAGGTCACCACCAAAGGCGAAAAGACCTCCGTCGAAGCGAAAAATCTCTGGATCTACCTGTGGCATGTATCCGCGGCGAAGACAGTGGCTGACGCTGTCCCCCACGTGGCGGAACTGATCAAGAGTGAGTTCACCGGATTCACCGTGGGCGACACAAAGCCTCTGACCGTCGCCGGTCATCCGGCAAAGCACCTCCTGGGCAAAGGGGCCGAAGCCGATGACGGCGATCCCGGCTCCGCGGAAGTCGTGATCTTCACCGATGGCAAGGGGATCTTCGCCGCTTGTGTGCATGGCGAGAAAGACGAGGCTGCCAAAGAGCGCCCCGATCTGTTGAAGCTGCTGAAATCGGTCAAAGGTCTCCAGTAGCCCGGCTCCGGCTGGCACCGGTGTTCCGGAGAAATTGCCGGACTCGCTCCGATCATTTTCGGGGCTTGGCACACCGGCTCAATTTGGCGAGACGAGAGTGTTAGACTAGAGCAGGCCATCCAATGATCTCCCGGTTCGATGACCGCTCGTCGAATCGCCAGTGCCTGGTCGAAGAAAAACTCCGAACGCCACCGCTGTCATTTGGCGAGGAAAATTGTCCGCCGAGCCCCACTATAGCAATCTGCCGACAGCAAAGAGCAATCGAGCGCAAGCGTGACCCTTCAAAACGATCCAAGGTGATCGCCTATGAATATGCACCTTGGGACTACCGGCTCCCTCAGAGGAGTGGCCGCCGCCATGATTTTCGCCGCGCTCTACGGAGCATCACTCCCCGTGCACGCGGAAGCGAATGGCCTCTTGGCGATCAAGTCCTACCTGGTGGGAAAGGTGACGACGATGGACAAGGCTTCGCACGATTTCGTGGCTGATGCCGCAGCCTACGAAAAGATCATCAAGGCTAGCGGCGGTGACTGCAATCAGGCGGCGCTGAAGAACGGCGATGAGCTGGCGTCTCTGGTCGCCAAAATGCAGGGCGACTACCGCGCGATTCACAATACGGGCTACGAGACCATCGAGGGCATCGTCGCCGGAGTAAAGCCGCTGGTCGACTTCGATACCTACCTCGATGCTGGTGTGCCGAAGGCGGAAGCCTCGACCGATTCGCCCGCCTCGCCGCTGGTGCTGAGGACCGCCGACGGCAAGACGATCGTGGATCGCAATGGCAACCTGTTCCACTACGTGATGGAGCCCGCCATCTGGGGCACGAGAGCCATCTACGCGCGTCCTCTCTCGCCCGAGGCCTCGGCGAAAGCCAGGGGAGCCAGGACGCTGCCTCGCGCGGAGGTCCTCGCCGCTGCCTCGCTCGAATGCGCGCGCAAGATCGATGAACTGCTGGCCGCCAGCCAGCGCTGGCAGCCGACCCTCGATGAATGCGTGGGCGCGCTCGTCTGGATGACGCCGACGCTCAATGGCTACTTCGAGGACTGGAAGGACTCCCGCGACAATCCCAATGCCGCGCTGGGCCGTTACGTCGCGGAAAGCCGCGTGATCGACATGCGAGGCATCATGTTCAGCCTGCAACTGAGCTACAAAGCGATCATGCCGGAAATCGCGAAGAAGGACGCCGCACTGGCCAGGAGGCTGGAGCAGGATTACGCGTCGATCATCACCTTCATCGACCGGGTGGACGCCCGCGAGCGGAAGGGCAGCAAACTCACCATCCAGGAGATCGAGGAAATGGCCTTCCAGGCCAAGGCAATGACGGACCAGCTCGTGCCGAAGCTCAAGCAAGTGGTGGCCATTCTTTCGCTGAAGCTTCCTCCGAAGCCGATCCTGGCGTGACCTGCGCCTGAACTCATTCACACCATGCGCGCTCTTTCCTTTCGCTCCTTCGGTGGTTTGCTGGCGATCCTGGCCGTGACCCTGGGCTCGGTATGGGCCGATGTCACGGACGACTTTTCGGCGCTTCAGTTCCGCATCAATGACAACCTGCTCGACGTTTACGCCGGGACGGCCATCGCGCTGGAGAATGCGCCGGTGCAGGGATTGAAGGATCTGCGCGCCGGATTGAGCAGCGACGCGGCGAAGGCGCTGATCGACCAGGCAACCAGCCAGGCCGCCTCGCTGAACATCGCGCAACAAACCGGCGCGGCGCGCGGCCTCTTACAACACGTGGCCGCACTGGAGATGCTCCAGCGGCAAGCCGCGGGGAAAATCGCGGGGGCGCAGGCCTGGCGCGCATCCATCGCGCTTCCGAAATACGCCAACGCCGTCGACGGCGCGCTCCTGCTCCAGCAGAGCGACATCCAGCGGGTGCGCCAGCCGGAGATCAGCAGGGTGCTGGCCCGCGAGTACCTGAGCTGGCAGGTGATGCGCGCGCGGCAGTTGTTCGACTATCTCGAGCAGGGTGTCGCCCATGGCGAAGCGACCGACGCCTTCGTCGATGCCTACAGCGCGGAGATCCTGGCCCTGACGACCTTTCCCACCGATATCCTGAGGGTCGCAAATCTGCCCACCGCAACGCAACCCCTCCCCAACCGCCCGGCGCTGGCGGCGCCGCTCGACAGCGAAGCGAACCGCAGCGTGCTCGCGACGTGGCGCCAGAACGTGGAAGCCACGTTGCCGAATCTGCTCGAGCCTGCGGATGTCACCCGGCTGGAACGCCTGCTGGCGCGCTTCGCGAAGCTCGTGCCCCGGGAATACCGCAACGGCGTGCACGACGGCCGCATCACGATCATGCTCGAATATCGGGAGGCGAAGCAATTCACCGAGCAGGCCCAGGCGCTGGTCAACGAACTCGCCCCCGTCTGGCGCCGCGATCGAGCGGAAGCCTTTGCGCAATATCACCAACCCTTGCACAAAGGGCTCGATGCGCTCGCGCTGCAAATCCGCCGCCTGGCCAGCCCCGAGATCGTGGATGAAAGCGCCAAAAAAGTGACGGCCATCCTCGAGGACAAATTTCAGCTCAGTGCCCGGCGGGCGGGAGCGAAAAGCGATGTGATCGAGGAGACGGCGGTGGAAGTGCGCACGGCATTGATCGATTCACTGGCTGCGGCGAAGGCGGACCAGTGGGAGGAAGCAGAGTCCTTGCGCCTCGACGCCTACACGTCCTTTGATTCCGAAATCGAAGTGCGGGTGCTGCCACGCAATCCCGAACTCGGCCGGCGCACCGAGCGCAGCTTCCTCGACGGCACGGGCCACAATCCCGGAATCAAGGCACTGCTCGATCGTCAGGCGCCCATCGAGGAACTAACCGCCGGCTACGAGCGCACGCTCGACGCGCTCGATGAATCGGTGAGCCTGCTAAAGGTCGCCGTCTCCCCGGCCACGATCTCATTCACCACCTTCTCCATCGTCGCCCGCGAGGGACTCGAGGCGGTGGTCGTGCTGGCCGCGTTGCTGGCCGGTCTGCGCGGTCCGCAGAATGAAGGAGCGCGGCGCTGGGTCAGCAGCGGCGCCTGGCTCGCGCTGGCCGCGAGCGGGCTCACCTTCTGGCTTTCGAAAACGCTCATCCACTCGCTCGCGCGCTATGGCGAGAAACTGGAAGCCGTCGTCTCGATCCTCGCCGTGATCATCCTGCTCATGGTGACCAACTGGGTTTTTCACAAATTCTACTGGGTGGGTTGGAACGCGAAGTTGCGCTCCCTCTCCAAATCGTCGCAGCAGAACGTCTCCGAGCGTTGGGAATGGCTTGCACTCCTTGGCGTGGGTTTCCTCACGGTGTATCGGGAGGGCTTTGAGACAACGCTTTTCATGCAATCTCTGCTGCTCGAAGGCAGCGCCTGGCCGGTGGCCGTAGGCGCGCTCGCAGCGGGCGCCTTTATCGGGTTGCTGGGACTGGCGATCTTCAAGTTCGGGGCGAAGCTGCCCTATCGGAAAATGCTCGTGGTGACCGGCGTGCTGGTCGTCTCGATTATGGTCACCTTCCTCGGTTCGACAGTGCGACTCTTCCAAACGGTCGGTTGGATTCCGATTCACCCGATCCCCTGGCTCACGATCCCCGGATGGGCAGGTCTCTGGCTCGGGCTGTATCCGTCGTGGGAAGGCCTGCTCATACCGCCACTTGCGCTGGTGTATGTCGGCGGCGCCTGGCTGTGGGTGCGCTTTCAGTCACGCAGCTCGGAAGCGCCAGCGTCGCAGCTCGAAGAGAAGCGGGAGCACTCGCTGGCGGCTTGATCCGTATCCGTCGCCACCAGCACCTCCGCTCCTATTTTCCGCGCGGTCTGCGTTTAAATGCCTATTGGTGGGGGCACGACCGCGCCGGGTCTCTGCGTTTATAAATTCTTCGGCCGCCCGGCTCGGGCGCGCTGCGGTTCGCGGCACCTTTTCGTGCCATCAAATCCTTTGCCGTTGCGTGCGGGCCGGCCACTCGCTAGAGGAAAAGCCCCACACTCACCCATTTATGTCCTGCTACCATCCCTCCATCGAAGGCGCCCAGCATGGCGCCAAATCCCTCGCCGACTTTCTCGCCTATGCCCGGCGCAGCGGCGCCAGCGGCGCGCAGCCCAGCAATTACATGCTCCACGGCGGCAAACTCTTTAAATCTGCCAAGGAAATCCAGGCCGCCTTCGCCGACGCCGGTCTCTCGATCGACGGTGTCTCCGCCCATTGCCCGATCTGGGTCCACACCACGGCCTGGACCGGATCGCCGACCATCCGCCCCTTCATCCCCGCCGATATCGCCAAGAAGTCCCCCGCTGAGATCGAGAAGTGGGCCGAAAATTACGTCCTGAAGCTCCTCGATCTCGTCGCCGACCTCGGCATCAAGGTGCTGCCGATGTTCTGGGGCACCGCGTATGGCTGGGAGATCGCGACGGGCTATCCGTGGGGTTTCTGGGCCGGGCCGGGCTACGACCTCATCAAAGAAGGCAACGATCGCTTCGTGAAGAAGACGAAGAAGATCCGCGATCACGCGCGCAAGCTTGGGATCAAGCTCTGCCACGAAATCCATCCCGGCACCGCCGCCGCCACCGCCGACGATTTCCTGAACCTGGTGAAGATCACGGACAACGACACGACGATGGCCGTGAACGCCGATCCATCCCACTGCTGGGAAGGCGAGCCGTGGGAGACGCGCTTCCTCAAGGTCGGCCAGTACATCTACGCCGCCCATGTGAAAAACTTCAGCATCCGCGCCGGTTTCCCGCTTCGCACCATGGAGCCGAACTGGACGGGCCGCGCCATGCAATTCACCGATCTCCCGAGCGGCGACCTGAGCATGAACCGCTACGTCGAGCTCCTGCTCCTGGTCGGTTTCCCGAGCCGCTACTGTCAGCTTCAGGGCACCAAGACCGCCCCGCTCGTCGTCGAGGCCGAGAGCGCCCACCGCGATCTGGATTCCACCAGCGCCAACGGCATCGGTTACGTGCGCGACAATCTCCTCATCACCCCGTCCGCGGGGAGCTTCGAGGACGGCATGGGTGCCTAGAGTTGTATGCTGAAGAGCAGTGGTCGCGCGTGCGCCAGCTTTTGGGGTGCACCCGCTGCTGCGGCGCTTTCGCAGCAAGGGTACGCGCGCATTCAAAAGAGCACAGGAATTCTGTTGTGAGCACGCGGCAGTTGCCGTTCATTGCGGCATCTTTTTCGCCACATGGGAGAGTCTCATTCACCCCACAATCCGGTCATCGCCCTCGAACATACGGTCGTCGTGCGAGCCCCCATCGCCGAAGTTTTCGAGCGCTGGTGCCGGGTCGAGGATTTTCCGTCTTTCATGGAGGGTGTGCGGGAAATTCGCTGGCTGGATGAGAAGCGTTTCAGCCTGAAATCGGAGAATGGCGGCCAGTTTTATCATTCCACCTGCGAACTTACCCTGCGCATCCCCGAACGGCGGATGGCCTGGCGGACGCTCGAGGGACCCGACAGCTCCGGCGTGGCCTGCTTTCAGAATGCCGGTGGCGGCTGGACTGAGGTGACCCTGAAGATGCGCTACAACCCGGAGAGCGGGTGGCAGGATAGCGCCCAGGTCGAAGAGCGGTTGCGGCGGAATCTGGGGCGCTTCAAGGAACTGGTCGAAGGCGGCAAATCGATCGGCACGCATTGACGGCGCGGATTTGCGTCGGGGGCAAGCGTAGGGCACAGTCGCCGCCCTCATGAGCGCCATCGAAACTCACGGCCTGACCAAGGTCTATCGCACCTACAAGAAAGCGCCGGGCTTGTGGGGTGCGATCAAGGGCCTGGGCCATCGCGAGTATGAGGAGGTCCGGGCGGCGGACGGCGTGACCTTCTCCATCGAAGAAGGCGAATTCGTGGGCTTTCTCGGTCCGAATGGCGCGGGCAAAACGACCGTCCTGAAGATGCTGTCGGGCCTGCTCAACCCGACGGCCGGCACGGCGAAGGTTCTGGGCTTCACGCCTTGGGACAGGAAGGATGCGATGAAGCGGCAATTCTCCCTGCTGATGGGGCAAAAGAACGCTCTCTGGTGGGATCTGCCGGCGCGCGAATCTCTGGAGCTCAATCGCGCGATCTACGGAATCGAAAAGCCACGCTTCTCCCGGATCGTCGCGGAACTGACAGAACTGCTGGATTGCGTGGACAAGCTCGACGTGATGGTGCGGGAGTTGTCGCTGGGCGAGCGCATGAAGATGGAACTGATCGCCGCACTCCTCCACTCGCCGAAGGTCCTGTTTCTCGACGAGCCGACCATCGGCCTGGATGTCACTTCGCAGAAAAAAGTGCGGGAGTTCCTGCGGCACTACAACGGCGAGAACAAGATCGTGACCATGCTCACGAGCCACTACATGCAGGACATCGAGGAGTTGTGCGCCCGGGTCATCATCATCGACCACGGCAAGCTCTTCTTCGACGGCCCGCTCAATACGATCATCGACCGCTTCGCGACCCACAAGATCGTCGGGTTGACGTTTGAAAATGGAAGCGCGGAATGTGACTTCACCGGCCTGGGGGAGGTCGTCGAGAAAGCGCCGGGCCGCATCCGGCTCAAGGTCCCGCGGGCGAAAGTCGCGGAAACCTGCCGGGAAGTCCTGATGGCGTGCCGGGTCACGGATCTCAATGTCGAAGAACTGCCGGTGGAGGAAGTAATTCGGCAGTTGTTTCATGAGCAGGCGGGGTTGGAGTAGTGCTCAGTTCTCAGTGCTCAGGTCTCAGTCAGACGCGCCGCTGCGAGTCCGAACTGAGCACTGAGCACTGAGCACTGATTTCTTGCCCAACCTCCCCACATCCCCTTTCCTCTCCTCCCCTATGCTCCGCATCAAAGCTTTCCAAGGCCTCCGTCCCGCGCTGTCCCTCGTGGAGGAGGTCGCCTGCGTCCCGTATGATGTCGTGGACCGCGACGAATCCGCCGTGCTGGCAGACGGCAAGCCCCACAGCCTGCTCCATGTGGACCGGGCCGAGATCGATCTTCCCCGGAACACCGACCCGTATTCGGACGCGGTCTATGCCAAAGCGCGGGAGAACTTCCTCGCCTTGCAGGACGAAGGCGCGCTCATCCGGGAATCGGAACCGTGCGTTTACCTTTACCAGCAGCGCATGGGCAGCCATGTGCAAGTGGGCGTCGCCACCGTGTGCCACATCGAGGACTACGAAAAGGAAACGATCAAAAAGCACGAAAAGACGAGGCGCGACAAAGAGGATGACCGCACGCGGCTGATCGGCACGATCGGAGCGGACACTGGACCCGTCTTCCTCACGTATCGCGACTCGGAGACCATCGATGCGCTGGTGAACAAGGGGCAGAAGACCGCGCCGCTCTACGACTTCACCGCGCCGGATGGCGTGCAGCATACCGTCTGGCGCATCGCCGGCGGCGCGGACCTCGTCGCGGGTTTTCAAAATGTCCCAGTGTCCTATGTCGCGGACGGGCACCATCGCACCGCGAGCGCAGCCCGGGTGGGACGCGAGCGGCGCGAAGCCAATCCGGCGCATACTGGAAAAGAGGAATACAACTGGTTTCTCGCCGTGCTGTTCCCCGCCAGCCAGCTTCAGATCCTGCCCTACAACCGCGCGGTGAAAGATCTGCACGGCCACAGCAAGGAAGCCTTTCTCGCCGCGGTGGGCGAGGCCTTTTCGCTGCGACCGAACGGCTCAGCCTCACCGAAGCGACCGGGCGAGATCCGCATGTATCTGGACGGCGCCTGGTACGATCTGAAGTGGCAGCCGGCTGCCAATGCCGACCCCATCTCGCGCCTCGACGTCACCGGCTTGCAGGATCGTTTGCTCGCCCCGTTGCTCGGCATCGACGACCCGCGCACCAGCAAACGGATCGACTTCATCGGCGGCATTCGCGGCACCGATGAACTGGTGAAGGTGGTCGATTCCGGCAAAGCCACCGTCGCCTTCTCGATGTATCCGACAACGGTGGAACAGCTCATGGCCATCGCCGACGCCAATCAAATCATGCCGCCGAAGAGCACCTGGTTCGAGCCGAAGTTGCGCTCCGGCCTCTTCATTCACACGTTCTGAACATTACGATTTATGATTTGGCCGAGTGCGCCGCTTTCGGTGAAATCATAAATCATAAATTCCATCACTTCGGCATCTCGCATCGGTCGAGGCGCACGACTTCGTCCAGTCCGGCGCAGACGCCGCGAATTTCCACCGTCTGGCCTTTTTGCAGGCGGGCCGTGGTATCGCCGTCCTTGGACGTGATGACGAAAGTAACGACGTTAAATGCGTTCTTGTCTTCGCGGAAGCGAAAGTCCGCCCCGCTGAGGGTGCATTGCACCCAGCCGCTGCCCGTGCTGCCTGTCAGGAAGACTTGGTAATTTTTTCCATCCACCGCGTCCGGCCGATATCCCCCGAGCACCCCGCGAACGATGATCTTCTGGCCCTTGTAGGTCTTGTCCGCCCGTGCGCGGTCGCCGGAATAGTCCTGCAGCAGCGTGTCCGCGGGGATGGCGGTAGTCGTGCTGGCCCGAGTGATCGGGACGTGGCTGTTTTGCAGGCGCTCGATGGCGGCCCGCACATTCACCGCCTCGTCGAGTTTCCCGGCGATCGTCAGCGATTTCTTGAACTCGATGAGCCGCGGGACGGAATCCTGAACGAGCGCCGAGGTCAGTTCGCGCAATTTGGTAACCGTCTGCAATTGCACGGCGCGCAGCGCCTTTGGTTCGGTGACGTAATCCTTTTCACTCAAGGTCTGCTCCATTTTCACCCGTTGCCGTTCGGCGCGGACAATGAGCGCGGCCTCGAGATCCGCCGCCTTCTGCATGGTGAGCTGGAGCTCGCCGAGTTGGTCGTCGTATTTGCCGAGGATATCGCGCTGGACGCTGGCGATCTTGTCTTCGCACTTTTGCGCTTCGGCCTCAGCCGGGCTGAGCGTCGTCTGGGCGAATAAAGACACGGGCGCGACGGCGAGAAGCAGCGCGCAAAAGCGGGAAAGGAAGGGAGTGGGGAACATGACGAATGGGAATTGTGGCGGATTATTTCTTTCCGGTCACGACATTGCTATAGCCATCCATATAGCCGTCGGCAAAGCCGCGTTCCCAGCGTTCGGTCCGCTCGGAATGCCCTGCGGCTTGCTCACTCGCCAGTCGCCGCACGGCGGCGGGGTCGGGCAATTTGCCGTGCGGCACGCCCTGCTGCCTTCCGAGTTCGAACCCCGCTTCATAGCCGTCCTCGAAGGGCCGCGTCGGAACCGGGGCCATATTCACCACCGGTTTCGGCGCCGGTTCTTCAGGCAAGACGCGCGGCTCTTCCTTGCAACCGGCTGCGAGGATCAAGGCCATCGGGAGGATCGTCCAGACGTGCATCTTCATGGCGCGACCTCCTTCGCGGGACCGCCGGTCCATTCGCCGTTCTTCGAGTCGAAATTCATCGGGACGTTCCAAGTGATCGGCCGGATTTCACCGGTCGGCAATGTCATATCGCCCTCCAGAACGACCGTCGCCGACTGCGGCTGATCCATGGACACCCGGGCCGTCACCTCACCATGAAACTGCACCGTGGTGCCCTCCGGAAATCCCCCACCCCGGACCACCCCGCGCGCCCGCCAATAGGCGGCGCGTGCGGTATATTCGTGCTGATTCGTTTCGCGCCACCCGATCACCACGATGGACCCGAAGAACTGGAGAATAGCCAACGAGACCACCGCGATGCCCGCGTAAAGCAACCGTTTGCCCCAGGGATTTCCCGCGCGCCGCAGTTTCACCAGGCTGGTCACCGGCTGCCACTGCTCCAGACCCTCCCGCCAGTAGAGCGTTTCCTCGGCGATCAGGCCCGAATTCAGGAGGTGATCGATCTGCGGGATCGTGTATGGCCCACGCTGCTCGCCCTGGATGTGCAAATAGAAAACCTCAGGAGAGATCATGGTGTGGGCGAGAAGTGGACCAATTTGCGTGCCACCTCTCGCCATGGCAAGTGAGCTTCTCGTCAGGAATCAAAAGTGGCGGTGGAATCATCCGCCGCGCCCATGCTTTCCCGCCTCGTGATGTTCGGTGGCATGCAGAGCGTCGTCACTACCCGCATCAGGACAATGATGGTGAACAAACGTTGATTCAAGACGCCGATCGTGAGGCCGATGGTGGCGAGGATGACCTCAGTCGAACCGCGGGCATTCATGGCAAAGCCGACCGCCAGACTCTCCTGATGATTCAGGTTGGCAACGCGGCTTCCGAGATAGCATCCCCCCAGTTTGCCAACGCTTGCGATGCCGATGACCACGAGTGCAAGTCCCGGCAGATTCGGGTCGCCAAGGACCCTGAGATCGATGGAGAGACCGGCGACGCTGCATCGAGGCACCCAGGCGGAGCACGTGTTGGTGGCGCTACGGTGATTAGCGCAGCGACAAAGAAACACGCCCGCACGGTGCTTGCGGTAGGGCTGGGTTCCATTGGGTGTCTCACGCTAATGCCTCACTTGGCGTAACGCCGCCGGGGGGCAATTGCCGTGGCTGAAATCAGCTTCCGGCCCGTCACTGGACAAGCAATTCTTCCGCGAGCGGCCGGGCCGGGACCGGATTTTTCCCGGCCCGAATACATAGTCTTCCCTACGCGGAAGCGCCGAACATTGCTCAGGAGTAGGGTATGCCAGACGCACCCGCCACGCCCGCCCGCCAGCCATGAAGGCCGGATTCCTGATCATTTCCGGCGGGCTCTGGTTCGCGCTGCTCGGCGGCGGGAGTGCGCTGCTGGCGCGCTATGAATCCACGGCCGGCCCCGCGGGCCCGGCTCCGGCGGAATGGCCTGAGGCCAGCCCACTGCGGCGCGCTCCCGGCATGGCAACGCTCGTCATGGTCGCGCATCCACAATGCCCCTGCACGCGGGCGAGCATCGAAGAACTCGCCGCGCTCCTGGCGGAGGGTGCGGGCCGCGTGACAGCCCATGTGGTCTTTTTGCAGCCGGAAAATGGGGGTGCCGATTGGACGCAGGGCGCGTCATGGCAGGCGGCGGCGGCGCTTCCCGGCGTTACTGTCTCCGCCGATGCCGCCGGCGCGGAGGCGGGCCGGTTCGGCGGGGAGACCTCTGGCGACGTATTACTCTACGACGCGCGCGGACGGCTGATTTTCCACGGCGGCATCACCGCCGCGCGCGGGCGGGCAGGGGCCAATGCGGGGCGCAGTACGCTCACGGATTTGCTCGCCGGCCATCCAACGCTGCGGACCCGAACGCCGGTTTTCGGCTGCCCGCTGACCACTCCCGTTCCATGAAAACCACCACTGCCTCAGCCCCCGAAAATCTCTCGACGAGGGCGCGCGCCACCACACTCTTCGAGGAAAGCCGGCAGAGTGTCTGGCGGCGCACCGACCGGATGTTTGTCTGGCTCATGCTTTTTGAATGGCTGCTCGGCATTGGGCTCGCGCTCTGGCTCTCGCCGCGCACCTGGGCCGGGGCGGCGAGTGCGGTGCATCCGCATGTCTGGGCGGCGATTTTCTTTGGCGGTGCGATCACCAGCCTGCCCGTGCTGCTCGCCTGGTGGTGGCCCGGCCGGGCCGTCACCCGGCAGGCCGTGGCCGGGGGCCAGATGCTCATGTCCGCGCTGCTCATCCACCTGATGAACGGGCGCATCGAGGCGCATTTCCAAATCTTCGGTTCGCTCGCCTTCCTCGCCTTTTACCGCGACTGGCGGGTGTTGGCGACGGCGACTGTGGTGGTCGCGGCCGATCATTTTTTTCGCGGCTCCTACGCGCCGCAGTCGATCTTCGGCGTCGTCAGCGCCAGCCCGTGGCGCTGGCTGGAGCACGCGGCCTATGTCGTCTTCGAGGATTTTTTCCTGCTCCTCGCGATCCAGAACAGTCTCGCCGACACGGCCCGCGATGCCAGTCTAAAGGCCGAGCTCGAAGCATTAAAGGGAAACGTGGAAAGCGAAGTCGCGGCGCGCACCGGGGAGCTGACCGCGGAGATCGGCGAGCGCAAACGCATCGAGCAGGAGCTGGCCGGGGCGCGCGACGCGGCGCTCGAGGCGGCGCGCTCGAAGTCGCAGTTCCTCGCGAATATGAGCCACGAGATCCGCACGCCGATGAACGGCGTAATGGGCATGACCGGACTGCTCCTCGACACGCCGCTCGACCGCGAGCAGCGCGAGTTTGCTCTGACGATCCGCGAGAGCGGCGACCTGCTGCTGACGATCATCAACGACATCCTCGATTTCTCGAAGATCGAGGCCGGCAAGCTGCACTTTGAAACGCTCGACTTCGACCTGCGCGAGGTCGTGGAGAGCACGCTGGAGATGCTCGCCGAGAAGGCGCAAGCGCAGGGTCTGGAGCTGCTCGGCCATGTGGCGCCGGACGTTTTCACCCACCTCCGCGGCGATGCCGGGCGGCTGCGGCAAATCCTCACCAACCTGCTCAACAACGCGATCAAGTTCACCGCCCGCGGCGAGGTGGTGCTCCACGTTTCGCAGCAGGCCGGGGCGATGCTCCGCTTCGAGGTGCAGGACACCGGCATCGGGATCAGCCCCGAGGCGCAACGGCATTTGTTTCAGCCCTTCGCGCAGGCCGACGGCTCGACCACGCGCAAGTACGGCGGCACCGGCCTTGGCCTGGCCATCGCCCGGCAGCTCACCAGGATGATGCATGGCGAGATCGGCGTCGAGAGCACGCCGGGCCAGGGCTCGACGTTCTGGTTCACGGCCCGCCTCGAATGCCAGTCGTCCGCGCCGCAGGCGCGCGACCACGACGACCTCGCCGGGCTCCACGTCCTGATCGTCGATGACAATGCCACCAACCGCCACATCCTCGAACTCCAGCTCGGCAGCCTGCGCATGCGCTGCGCCTCGGCCATCGGCGGGCGCGAGGCGCTGGCCGCGTTGCGCCGCGAACACGCACAGGGCACGCCCTTCGACCTCGCCATCCTCGACATGCAGATGCCAGAGATGGACGGTCTGATGCTCGCCGCGGCGATCAAGGCGGACCCGACCCTCGTCGGCACGCGATTGGTCATGCTCAGCTCGCTGGGCAAACATTTGGATAGCGCGGGATTCATGGCGGCGGGGATCGAGGAATACCTTGTCAAGCCGGTCAAGCAGTCGCGCCTTTACGACTGCCTGGCCGAGGTCATGAACCGGGTGGACAAAATTCCGGCACCACTCCCGGCACCGTCCGTTGCTGTGCTGGGGCCGGTCGCGGCGCAGCACGCCGCGCGCATCCTGGTGGCGGAGGACAACATGATTAACCAGAAAGTCGCTCTGCGGCAGCTTGCCAAGCTCGGCTATCACGCCGACGCGGTAGCCGATGGAAGGGAGGTGCTCGAAGCGCTGACGCGCATCCCGTATGACATCATCCTCATGGACTGCCAGATGCCGGAGCTGGACGGCTACGACACCACGCGCGCCATCCGCCGCGATGCGACGCGGCCCATTCACATCATCGCCATGACCGCACACGCGATGCAGGGCGACCGCGAGAAATGCCTCGAAGCCGGGATGGATGATTACCTGACGAAACCCGTGCGCCCCACCGAACTGCAGATCGCGCTCGCCCGCTGGCAGCCACCCGCGGCGAACGATTCCTCGGTCGATCTAGCGCAATTGCGCGAAGCCGCCGATGGCGACCCCGAGGAGATGCGCGCGCTGGCCGCCCTTTTCCTCGAACAGGCCGATGAGCTGATGCCAGGCCTCCACGACGCGCTGGCCGCCGGCTCCGCGCCGGAGGTCAACGTGCTGGCGCACAAGCTGGCCGGGTCGAGCGCGAGCTGCGGCATGGTCGCCCTCGTGCCGATGCTCCGCGAATTGGAGCAGATGGGCCGCGCCGGCGATCTCTCCGCCGCGGCGGACTGCCATCAAGGCGTCACCGTCGAACTCGACCGCACCCGCCATTTCCTCACCCTCCACCTGCTCGCCGCCGCGCCTCAGTCCGCCAGCGCCTAGCGCTTTATGAAAATCCTCGTCGCCGAAGACGACCGCGTCTCCCGCCAAATCCTCACCACCACGCTCGCCAAGTGTGGCTATGAAATCCTCGTCACGACCGATGGCGCGCAGGCCTGGGAGGAGCTGCAGAAGATCGACGCACCGACCATGGCCATCCTCGATTGGATGATGCCCGGCGTGGACGGCGTGGAGCTGACCCGCCGTGTCCGCGCCCTCGTCCGGTCCGTGCCGACCTACGTCATGCTGCTCACCGCGAAAGCCGACAAGGAGAGCATCGTCGCCGGCCTCGAAGCGGGTGCGAACGACTACTTGACCAAGCCCGTGGATCTCAACGAACTGCGGGCGCGCGTGCATGTCGGGCGGCAGATGGTGGATCTGCAAACGCAGCTTGCCGCCCGCGTCGCCCAGCTCGAGCAGGCGCTGGCCGACGTGCAAAGCCTGAGCGGTCTGCTCCCGCTCTGCTGCTACTGCAAAAAAATCCGCGAGGGCGACGACTACTGGCAGGAGGTGGAGGACTATCTCGCCAATCATGGCGACATTCGCTTTTCCCACAGCGTCTGCCCCGCGTGCGCGGCGGCGATGAAGGCTGAGTTCCGCTCGCGCATCGCAGTGGCGGGGTGATCATGCAGCGGGCCCGCGCACGGCCGAAGCGTTGAGTTCAAATCCGCAGTGCTCCTGGAGCCGCTGCGTGCTTTGCGCAAAGGAATGCTCCGCGCCGAAATCGCAAAGCACGCGCTGCAACCTCCGGGACTTGCCTCGCGCGCTGACCTGGACGGCCGTCGCAAAAGGTCGCAGGTAGCTCCGAGCGGGTGCGCGCCAGATCCGCTCCTGGACACAGACCGCCCCGAAAACGCACCACCAGCTCAGGGCTTTTTTTTTTGCAGCCGAGCCTGCGGATGCGCTTGGCGCAGGTTCTCAGAGGCGCGTTCTTCCGCGCCCTGCGCCCAATCGTGCATGGCGCGGTTGCCGAGCCGTCGCACCTCCTCGACCAGGAGTTCTTCGACTTCATCGGCGGTGCGCAGTGCCCCGTCTTCGGACTCGGTCAATTCCAGGATCGCTTCAAAGCGCTCCAGCAGTTCGGGACGGCGGCGTAGTTTTTCCAGCAAGCGTTTTTCGCGGGCAGGATCGGTCGGCTCCCCATGGGTGTTTCTCATGGATACGAGAACCTAAGCAGAGAACGTAAAAAGTACACATTATAGTAATTATATACTTCCGCTCCTCACGCTGGCACCAACTTCAAATCACACCCAGCTCGTTATGGCTATGCAGCCTCCGCTTGACGACTGGCCTGCCAAGTGCGAAGAATCACGTAGTGATCTCCTCCCGAACTAGATGAGTAAAACACTCGGATTGATGGCAGGCGCGCTCGCGTTACTGGCGAGCAGCGCGTTCGGAGATTTGACGTGGGGCACAAGTGGCTTGGGCGGCACCGGCACTTGGGACTCCTCGACGACCAACTGGTGGAACGGCACGAATAACGTTGTGTGGCCGAATAGTGGCACCGCCGTCTTTGCGGGGACCGCCGGTACGGTGACGATCAGCAGTTCAGTGACGGCGGACAAGCTCACGTTCAACACGCCAGGATACACCATCCAAAGTGCCTTTTTGGAAGGAACCCCCGGGGGCATGACCGTCGAGGCCAACGCAGACGCAACGATCAATGCCATCATATTTGGAGCGGGAGCCGGGACAACAACTTTCACGAAAACGGGCAGTGCGACCCTGAACCTTGGCGGCTCGTTTGCTTTTTTCGGGCAGGTCGCGATTAGCGCAGGTGAATTGCGCGTCACGAGTTTTGGCGCGACAGACGGCAGCGCAAAGTATTCCCTCAGCAACGCTGCGGGCGAGTTCTTCACGTTGGGCGGTCCCGGCGACAACACGTTCTTTGTTGGCGGGCTCTCGGGTGGCGGTGCGGCAGGAGGTCTCGTGAGGCCTGACAACGTCGCGGGCACAAAGGAACTCCTGATCTTCGGCAGCGGCGGGACGTTTGCCGGTTCGCTTCAAGACAACGGGATCGGCGTCCTGGCACTGACAATCAGTGTAAGTTCGGCGCAGACGCTCACCGGGGTGAACAGCTACTCGGGAGCCACGAGTGTGAATTCCGGGACGCTTGCGCTTAGCGGTGGCGGGTCGTCTCTGAACTCAGCTTTTACCGTCTCGAACGGCAGCACCCTGCTGCTCGACAATTCGTCCACGTTGAACACGAACCGCATTTCCGACACGGCCAATTTTAGGCTTTCCCGAGGGACAGTGCGCCTGGTGGGAAACAGCGGCGCCAGCACGACGGAAACGCTTGGGGCGCTGGCGTTGGGCAACGGCGCGGGTACGGTGAGCGTGAATCCTGATGTGGCGCAAAGCGCGGTGCTGACATTCGCCAGCCTCGACGCCCGCGGCGCTTCGAACACGGGCACGGTGCTCTTTCAGGGCGCAAATCTTGGCGCCCCGGCGGGGCCGGGGGTGGCGACCGTCCGCTTCAACGCCGCGCCGACTCTGACAGGCGGAAACGGCCTACCCGGAAGCACCACGGTCAGCATTCTACCGGCGGCGGTTGGCGGGACGTCGCCGGGATCGACGTTCGTGACCTACGACGCGAACGGAATCCGGCCGCTCACGGACACGGAATACGTCAACAATTCGCTCGGCGCCGGCGCGACTTCGAACGTGAACTTGAACTCCGCACAAAACGTCTCCTCTCCGGCGACGATCAACGCCCTGCGGTTGCAATCCACCGGGGCGGTCTCCGGCACGGGCACGCTCAGCATCGCCAGCGGCATGATCCTCGGGCTGCCCGGCGCCGGCAACATCACGGTCAGCACTCTCGACTTCGGCTCGGCGGAGGGCCTGATCCTCGCGCAAAGCGACATGATCATCAGCAGCACGATCACCGGCAGCAACGGCGTGCTCGGCTTGACCAAGGCCGGAGCCGGGCGGGTGACGCTGACCGCGCCGAACAGTTACACGGGCCAAACCAGCGTCAGCGGCGGTGTGCTCAACATTCAGAACTCCGGAGCGCTCGGCTCGACCACCGACACCGTGAATGTGGTCACGACGCTGGAACTGCAAGGCGGCCTCAGCATCGGAGCCAAGCCGCTGACGCTGGGCGGATCTTTGCGCAGCGTCAGCGGAGCCAACTCGTGGGCCGGGAACGTGAACGCGTGGTTTGCAACGGTGAATGTCGATGCGGACAGCCTCACCCTGACCGGATCACTCAGCTCCTTTGGCACATTGACCAAAAACGGGAATGGCGCGCTGACGATCACCCAGCCAATCGTCAGCATATTCGACGGCGTGACCATGAACGCCGGCACCTTCACGTCGGTGATCACGAGTGGCACGCCGTTTGGCAGTGGCGCGACTTTTCTCAACGGCGGCACACTTGCACTGACGCCGTCCGGATCGGGCGCGAGCGTTTCGTTGACGGGCGGAGCCAATAGTTTCAGCAATGCGGCGCTAACGTATGGCGGTTCGGGGAGGATCCTTTTGGATATGGGCGCCAACAATAGCCTCACCTACACTGTCGGGCCGGCGTTTACTAGTTCACTCGGGCGGTCTGGAAAGGGCACGCTCGTCGTCTCCCCCGCGAGCGGAATCAGCAATCTTGGGACATTGGAAAATTTGAAAATCACGGTTGGTGTGACCACCACGAACGGCATCGTTTCCACGTCGATCGCCGGGCAAAACAACAACGCCGACAAGTCCGGGGACTTTTTGACTTACAACACGACCAACGGGTTCAAGGTAGCGACCTACTCGGGCAGCACCAATATCAACACCGCCGGAAGCACCGCTGTGTTCAACGCGACCACCCCGCAAAGCCTGACAGCCGCAGCCACCGTTTACGCCCTGAAGAATAGCGCGCAAACGATCACGCTCGGATCGAACACGCTGACGATCGGCGATAAAGTGAGTGGACATCAGTCTGGCCTGATCATGAATGGCGGCTCGATCAGCGGCGGAACGCTGGCCTTTGGCAGCGCGGAAGGCACCATCTACACGAGCCTCGCCGGAGGAACGATCTCCAGCCCGATCACCACCACGGGCGGCGTCACGACATTCGGCCCGGGAGTGCTGACCTTGAGCGGAACGAGCAGCTATACCGGCGGAACCACGGTCAACGGTGGGACATTGAAAATCGATGGGAGCATCGCGGGCAACGTGACGCTGGGCAACGGCGCGACTCTATCCGGCCGCGGCACGGTCGCCGGTTCCGTCGCGGGCGGATCGATCTCGCCAGGCAGCGGCGCGGGGATTCTGAAAGCCGGATCGACCTCGCCGTCCTACACGACCTCTGCGAGTTCGGGTGTCACGACCGTCTCGACCAACTATGCCTTCGAATTCACCCAGACCGGCCAGCCCGATTACAGTTCGGCGGCGAGCAGCGGCAACGATCTATTGCGTTTGACGAGCGCAACCACTCCCTTTGCCGGCGCACTGACCTCGAACAACGAGATCGACGTCTATTTCAACATCTCGACGGGCGTGCACGCCTACGACGTATTCTTCGGCGGCTTTTACTCGGATAAGAACGCGGCATTCGACAGCTCGATCCAGAACGCAACCTACAAGTTTTTTGTTCAGGATGTGGCCGGCTCGACGACATTCAACGGCGTGTCCTACAGCCCATACACCGCGATCCCGCTGGTCGTGAGCACCGTTGCGCAATCCGCCGATTTCGGCAGCGGTCCGGTGAATGGCTATGTCACCGAAGTGCAAGTCGTGCCCGAACCGGGCACATGGGCATCCCTGCTGGGCGGCGCCGGGTTGATCGCATTCGGGCGCCGGCGGCGATCCCCATGGGCCGGGATCTCCCGCGGAAATTGATCAAAGTGCCAGCCGTGCCGTCCGGGATCGCCACGGAAGTAACGCGCACGTCTCAGAATGTCAGACGCACGCCGCCCGTGACCGTGTTGACCTGATAGTTCGTCCGGCCCAGTTCACCATCGTAATAGAAGTAGGTTGAAAACCGCTCGCTGCATTGCGCCGCAAAGCCGGCGCCGATGAGCAGGCTGTCGCGGCCAATTCGCGGGCCGTTGACGAGGAAGTTATTGCCCGCGCCATTGGCGAAGCTCGCATCCAGCCCGTAGCTGCTGTCGCCGTAGTCGTGCTGCCAGGCGGTGCGGATCTCGGGCTTGATGAGCACGCCACCGGCTTTCCAGTCGTAGGATGCTTTGCCGCAGATCGCGCTCCGCACCGACTCGGCATTGCCAGTAGTTTCTTTGCGTGGAAAAGAAATCTCTTGCCTTCCTCAGTCAGCACGACCCGATTGTGCGCACGACTCAACAGACGCACCCTGATTTCCCCTTCAAGATTTTGCACTTGGCGGGTGAGTGATGGCTGGGCTAGCGCGAAGCCGCGCGGCGGCCTTGGTGAAGCTCAATGCTTCGCCGACTGCGATAACGTACCGGAGATGACAAAGTTCCATATTGCAGAGGGTGGAGCGAGGTATCGCCAAAACCTATCACGATCTTGGAAATGACACGGATTTCATGAGAGTCCCGTAGGCTGTCAGGTGCTGCGGATGCCTTTTAGGCATGAGGTTGCTCCAAGGAAGTATTGGCCGGAGACAGTAGCGACCCGATTCTGAAGGAGTATCCAATAGGCTCCGTAGGCAAGCCCGTGTTCCTCGGATCACACAGGCGATGCCGTCTCAGTTGGGTGCGAAACACTCCAATCCACCCAATATGCGAATCGCACCTTTTGCTTGTCTCACTTCGGTTCTTTTACTTTTGCCCGCCATCCGGGTTCGAGCGCAAGAGGTCGTTCGCGCTGGGAAAGAAAACGTCGTGATAATGGCTGTAATTGCAGCGAAATCTCCCGGTGAGGAGCCAGGCATTCGCCTTGGATTGCTACCCTTCACGGCGGCAGACGTGGTTCACTATTTCTCCACTGTATTGGAGATGTCAGCGGAGAAGGCGCCAAATGGCGGGATGGTCTTTCAAAATCACGATCCTCAACCCGAAGATCGGTGGCGTATCGAAGTTCAATCCGACAAGAAAGACGTGATCATCGAATTCACCGTGGGAGGGAACTATGGGATGAGCAAGGCCCGCGAGTTCTTCGAGAGTCCGCTGTTTCAACGCGACGAATTTGAGCACTTTTACGCAATGCTGAACGAGGCGAAGAACGGCCCGGTCGATGAGATGCGTCGCTTCACCGTGAAGATGACCATGAGAGACATCAATGAGTCGCAAATTCTTACCCTGCGGTTTACCCCGCGCGACAGGTAAGTGGCGGTCGTCAATAAGCCTTCGGTGGCTCCGGGGGCAACTCTCAGGACACCTCGCTTGTCGGCAATTCTGCTAGCGCACCCCCGATGAAGAAGTATTTAACCACTCGCGTGCCTGATCGCCCTGTTCGGGGATAAAGTAGCGCACACTTGCAGTTGTGAATTGCTGGCAAAAGCCAGTCATCCATTTGTGCCATAATTTTTCACCAACAATGGCCACTCGCTGAATGTCGTTGATGTGCAGCGCATCCCACTTGATTTCCGCCCACAAGGCCCAGGCATCCCATCCGTGGAAATTATGCATGGTCACCAAGAGACGAATCGTCCCGCGTTTGAGTATCTGCTTCTCGATCTCAGGGACAAACTTTTCGTAGTCCTCCTGAGATAAACGTCCATGCAGAGCGATTTCCAAATACTTGTCGTGAACTGACTCATCGACGTGTGCAGAGGAATTCATTTCGCACAGTTTCCGAGTGTTCAGGATATCCGCCAATACCTCGTGGTCGCTGGACCGATAGCAGGCAGCTATATGCAATCAGCCATCCACCGGCGGGGGTATGGCGGCAAATGGTAAATATACGAAATGACCACGCCTGTATTGGAGTCGATGGTCTTACTGTTGCTCCATGGCCACAAATCCAGTTCAGGAAATCGACGAGTTAGTGTAGTGCGGCGCAATTAGCGTAACGTTTTGCGGTTCGCGAGCTTTTTGCGGGCGCGTGTGACCTTGGACAAGATGTCTTTGGCGGTGGCTGTCCAGATGAATGGCTTGGGCTCCTTGTTATGTTGACCAAGGTATT
>JBBRPL010000039.1:0-60837 GCA_038228205.1 Chthoniobacterales bacterium | reverse complement strand
GGTGGCCTGCTTCCGCAGCCATTGTAGGTCTTCAGAACAAGGAACATCAGAGGTGACGATAACCATCTCGATAACCTCTCCGAGGAACTCTCGCCAGACAAGAAAGATGTTACGCTATTTGCGCCGCACTACACTAGGGAGAATCTCATCGGCCACATTATGATCATCGCGGCGCGCCGCGCCGCATTCTCCGCCTTATGGCGATGTTCGGCGGCGATATCGACGGCAAAGCGGAATTTGAGGCATTACGACGGCAATGCCAGCGGGAAGCGCATCTACTTATGTCGCAAAGAGCGTACACTCCTGCCTACGCGCGCGGAAGAAGGCCGAAGACGTTGTTCCCGCTCGTCGAGAACGACCGCGGAGATTGAACCGCTTCGCTAAAGCTTCGACGCTTCAACTTCCCAAAGCCGGACCACCTACCTGGCACAAATCACGCCCGGCATACCGCCAAGCCCGCTCCGATCATGCTTTGTGCGTCACGCCACCAAACCGGTTTCGTGTTCGGCTGCTCGCAAGCCTCAGAGCAAAAGGAGATGCTGTCTCGCAGCCTCAGGGTGAGTGTTCGTGCGCTCATTGCCGCGCGGGCTAGAGAGCGAGTGAGAGGGCTCCACCTAACCCGAGGTCGCACGGCGCTGGTTACTGTGCCCTTTCTACGCCTCCGCACGAAACCGAGGCCGAAGAAATTCGACGATCTTCGTCACGCTTTCTTCCGGCGACTCCCGGTCCGTGTTGACCACGAGTTCCGCGTCCGCCGGAGCTTCATACGGCGCATCGATGCCGGTGAATTGCTTGATCTCGCCGGCCCGGGCTTTCTTGTAGAGGCCCTTGGGATCGCGCTGCTCGCAGACGGAGACGGGGGCGTTGACGAAGATTTCGATGAACTCGCAGCCGCCTTCGAGGGCGATCTCGCGGGCGCGGCGGCGATCGACGCGGTAGGGCGAAATGAAGGCCGTGATCACAACGATGCCGGCATCGGCCATGAGGCGGGCGACTTCGCCGACGCGGCGGATGTTCTCGACGCGATCCTCGGGCGCGAACCCGAGGTTCGCGTTGAGGCCGTAGCGAACGTTGTCCCCATCGAGGATGTAGGTGTGCACGTTCAGTTGGAAGAGTTCCTTTTCGAGCGCGTTCGAAATGGTGCTCTTGCCGGAACCGCTCAGGCCGGTGAGCCAGACGACGGCGCCCTTGTGGCCGTTCCGTGCGGCGCGCTTTCCGGCGGTGATGCTGCCTTCGCTCCAGGTGATGTTTTGGGATTTGATCTGGGTGCGGTCGGTATAGACGCCGCCGAAGATGATGCCGCCGCCGGCGACCTGGCGATGGTCGACGATGACAAAGCGGCCGAGCAGCGCGATGCGATCGGCGTTGTCCATGACGAGCGCGCCCCGGGTCTTGATGGTGACTTCGGCGACGTCGTTGCGGGCGATGTCGCTGCGGCCCTCGGCCACGTTTTCGAGGGTGCTCGCATCGATGATTTTTTCGATGGAGACGACACTCGCCTCGATCTCCTGGGTGGCGAGCTTGAGCTTGTAGCGCTCGCCGACCGTGAGGTTGCGTTTGCCCATCCAGAAGAGGCGGGCCTTGAATCGATTCGACTCAATGGGAGCGTCGGTTTCGTGGGAGGCGATGTGGCCGCGCTCGACGAAGATTTGTTCCGTGAGCGTGATGCCGATGCTCTCCCCGGCGACGGCGGTCTCTTTTTTCGGCGCATTCCAGACCTCGATACTCGCGACGGTGCTGGTCTTGTTATTCGGGCTGAAGACGATCTTGTCGCCCACCTTGAGGGTCCCCACTTCGACGCGACCGGCGATGATGCGGCGGTCGTCGAAGCGATACACATCCTGCACCGGGAAGCGCAGCGGCAGCGCGTCGAGCGGCAGCGGGGTCTCGAAGGTGTCGAGCATGTCGGTAATCGTCGGGCCTTGGTACCACGGCATTTCCGCCGGGGCCGGCTGGGCGACATTGCAGCCTTTCCGCGCGCTGATGGGGACGAAGGTGCGAGCTTCGAGGCCGATCTGTTCGAGGAAGGCCCGGTATTCGGTCGCGACGTCGTGGAAGACCTTCTCGCTAAAGCTGACGAGGTCCATCTTGTTGACCGCCACGACGACCTGCTTGATGCCCAGCAGCGAGAGCAGATAGCCGTGCCGGCGGGATTGCTCGCGCACGCCTTCATTGGCCGCGATGAGGAGCACCGCCGCATCGGCGCTGGCCGCGCCCGTGATCATATTCTTGAGGAACTCCTTGTGCCCCGGCGCGTCGATGATGACGTAGGGGCGCTTGTCGGTCTTGAACTGAATCTGCGTGGTATCGATCGTGATGTTCTGCTCCTGCTCTTCGAGAAGGGAATCGAGCAGGAATGAATACTCGAACTCCATGCCCTCTTCCTGACAGGCGGCCTGGATCTGCTCGACCTTGCCATCGGGCAGGGACTGGGTGTCGTAAAAGATGCGGCCGATGAGCGTGGACTTGCCGTGATCGACGTGACCCACGAAGACGACGCGGAGTCGTTGGGTTTCTTTTACTGGACCGGTGGTGGACATGGCCTCGGCATCTCCCTGGCGGGCATCACATGAATCCTTTCGCGCGCAGCTTTTGCATGGCGTTGCGCTCGTGGTGATCCTGGGCGCGGCCGGCGCGTTCGCTCGTTTTGCTCGTGGCGAGTTCGTCGATGATTTTGTCGATAGTATCGGAATCGCTCTCGACCGGACCGGAAATCGGCCAGCACCCAAGGCTGCGGAAGCGGTAACTTTTCCCGTCCCTGCCCCTGCGGGCGAAATACATCTTCGGGATCGGGATGCCTTCGCGCTGGATGTAGAGCCAGACGTCACGCTCGGTCCAGTCGAGCAGCGTCTGCACGCGAACATGTTCGCCGGGGGCGCAACTCGTGGTGAATTGGTTCCAGAACTCGGGCGGCTGGTCCTTGTAGTCCCACTCGAAGTCTTTCGTGCGCGGGCTGAAGTAGCGTTCCTTGGCGCGGGTCGGGTCCTCGTCGCGGCGGATGCCGGTGATGAGCGCATCCCATTTGTGCTCGGCCATGACCTGTTGCAGCGCGACGGTCTTGAGCTCGTGGGTGACGGTGACGGGATCGGCCGTGTCGTAGCCGATCGGTCCGCGCGCCGCGTATGCGCCGCGGCCGGCCCGGGCGTCTTCGTTAATCTTGACGATGAGCTTCAGCTTGTATTGCGTCACCGCCCACTCCCGATACTCGATCATCTCGGGAAATTCGTAGGTCGTGTCGATGTGCAACAACGGATACGGGATGTGGCCGGCGAACGCTTTTTTCGACAGCCAGATGAGGACGTTCGAATCCTTCCCCATGCTCCACGGCATGCAGATGTTCTTGAAATGGTGATAGGCCTCGCGGATCAGGAAAATGCTTTGCGCTTCGAGCACCCCGAGATGCGCCGCGTCCGCCCGGGAAATCTTCCGCGGGAACAAGGCGGGCGTCTCGTCCGCATCGGGAGCGGGATAGAGCCCTTGGTAGGCGGGATGCTTCGCGTGACTCATCGGTGATCAGGGAAAAGTTTTCGTCCTACTTCCCGTGCTCGAACGGAGCACAGCGCGTGCTCGGCGCCGCGCTAAACACTTTAGCGAGGATGGATTCGACGCGCGGTTCTCTCGCGCGATCCGCGACGGCGCGGATAACGGGATGCTCCTCTGCGGCCATTGCCTGGGCAATGGCTGCAAAAAAACGACGCTGCTCCTATGCGAAGATTACTTGGCCGCGGGAGGCGCAGCGGGAGCGGGTGGAGCGATCACCGGCATCGTCGCATCCGTCCACTCGTCGGTGCGGAAGGGCGAGGCGGGCAAGCCGGCGGCGTTGGCGAGATTCGGCTCGGCGACTTCGTTCCATCCGAAACGCACGGCGGCGGGCTTGCTCACTTCCGGCGCGCTCACGACGACCGCATTGCCGACGATCTCGGCCTTGGCCGGGACGAATTTCTTATCCTCCCCAGCGATCGTAAACCAGGTCAACGGCTGGCCATCGCGGGACTTGAGGCCGCCGTCGGCGTTTTTGAAGGACACCTTCGCCTTGTCACCGTCGATCTTGAGTGAATCGAAGAGCGGACTGGCATAGCTGCCGACATCCTTCTTGTAGGTCTTGGCGAGCGCCCAGAGCGCCAGGCGATGGCCGACCGTCTGTTTGTCCGGCGGATGAATGTTGCCCACGGTGGCGACATCGGTGATCACCGCCATGCCCGTGTTCGGGATGGAAAGCGCGGCGGTTTGGGCTTCCCAAATGGCGGGAAGCGTCTCCGGCTTATTGTAACGGTAGGGCGCAAGTTGCACGAATAAGAAAGGGAAATCCCCTTCCTTCCAAATCTTGCGCCACCCGCCGACCAAGGCCTTCATCTTCTCAAAATAGAGCATCCCTTCGCCGTTGTTGGACTCACCTTGATACCACAGCGCCCCGCGAATCGCGTAGGGCACAAGGGGGTGAACCATCGCGTTGTAGATCGCGAGGGCGGACTGGTTCTGCGCGCCGAGGACGGGTTTGCCATCCTTGTCGACCGCGGGGATCATTTTTGGCCGGCCGTTGGCGCCGAGCACCGGCTTGGTCGTCGGCTTGCCGTCCCTGCCAAGCACGGGCTTGCCGTCCTTGTCGAGGGCGGGTTCCGTTTCGGGCACCATGACCGGTCCCATTTTCGGCAGATTGGCGAGATCGTCCGCGATGCTCTTCAGGGCAGGCTCCTGCTGGAAACCGATCGGCGGGATCCATGGCTCGATGCGCGTGCCGCCCCAGTTGTCGCCAATCAGGCCGATGGGCACGGAGAGTTCTTTCTGCAGCTCCCGGCCGAAGAAGTACCCGACGCCGGTGAAATTGCCAACGGTCTCCGGCGTGGTAAGCTGCCACCCGCCCTGCGTGGGCACGACGTCCTGCGGCTTGTCGGAAGTGAAGTGAGGCACCTTGAAATGGCGGATCAGCGGGTTGTTCGCCCCGGCGACTTCGTCCTTGGAGTTATTCGACCCGCCGACGGTCATCTCCATGTTCGATTGCCCGGAGCAGAACCAGACTTCGCCCACGAGCACGTCGCTCAGCTCGATCTTGTTTTTTCCGGCAACGGTAAATGTGGCGCCTGTGCCGTTCGCCTTGAGGGCGGCAAGACTCGCGGACCATTTCCCGCCACTCGCCGTGGCCTCCACTTTCTGTCCGGCAAACTCGACCGTGACCTTCTCACCGTCGTCAGCCCAGCCCCAGACGGGGACGGCCTGATCACGCTGGAGGACCATGTGGTCGGCAAAGACGGCCGGAAGCTTCACCTCCGCGCGAGCGGAAGCTCCGGTCAGCGCGGCGAGGGCGGCCATCAGGATGACGGGCCGGACCTGCGACCGGCGCGGACTCACGCGCGCGGACAGGGAGAGCGGAATGAAATCACCGGTGGGATTTTGCAGATTCGAAAGAGTGCGGATTGGGGACATTGTTGGGAGCGTTGGTTTTTGGGGAATTCCCTCAAGTCTGTCAGCCGCCTCAGCCCCCGTCAATCGCCCCCGTTCGCGCATCCGCGTCAACTTGCGCGTGAGGTACCCCTGCGAAGGTCTTCGCAGTGGCCCGCGCGAGAACCAACGGAGATTTGCTCGCCCGAGAGGCACCTACCGCCACCAGCACCTCGGAGGCTTCGACTCCGCCCATGCTTTCCCGCTCCGCTGCGAATGACGTGTTTTGTGAAGTGCTGAAAATCAGAAAGCGCGGGTGGATCGCGTTCTCCGCAACGCGATGGGAAAAAGAATCGCGGCTCCGCCGCCCAGCTTTTGCCATCGTCTTCGGAGAAGCCGATCCACCCGCGCTTTCTGCACGCGGAACTCCTATCTTGCACGAAGCTGCTCAACGCCATCTCTGCACTGATGATGTCGGCCTTTCGTCTTTGGACCCTCGGCCGTAACGACGCAGTTGGATTGCAGATGTCGTGCGGCTGCCACACTGTTGGAGGGCGCTGCTCTGTCAGCGCCCCATTCAGTGATGGCTTGAAGCCAACACTAATTTGGGCGGCGACAGAGCGCCGGCCCTCCAGTTTGGGACGCTGCCGCGCGTCATCTGATGGGAACAATCCCACCTCAATTGCATCGTTGCGGCTCAGGGTGACAATTTGACGGACGACGCTCTCGCTCGTGGCGATACGGTAGTTTGCTTGGGCTAAGCGGGCGGCAACTACTTCGCTGCAGGCTTCGGTTTCAGGCGGTTGATTGCGCCTCGCATTTCGCCTTGGGCGCCGGGGTCGGTTTCGACTTTCAGAGCTTCTTCCAGGATCGGCAGTGACGCCGGGTCTCCCGTATTCCCCAGCGAACGGGCGACATAGCCCCGGCGATGGGCATCGGTTTCCAGCTTCAGGACGGTCACAATCTCCGGGGCCGCATCCCGGGCCACGAGGCCGAGCATTCCCAGGGCGTGCGCGGATTTCATCCGGACCAGCGCCTCGTTGTCGTGCAGGTACTTGCGAAGAGCGACGATCTGCTTGGGCACTTCGACATCGACCATGGCCAGGGCGCCCAGCGCCACCACGCGCGTCACGGGGTCGGCATCATCGACGCTCGCCGTCCGCAACGGCGGGACCACCTGGTCGATGGAGGCAGGGGCGGCCTTGCCGATTCGCCCGAGGGCCCGTGCCGCGGTCTCGCGCGCCTCCTTCTGTTTGTCAGACTTGAGCAGGGCCGCCAATTGCGGGATGGCCACGACGGCATCCGCCCCGAGATTGCCGATCGCGGTCGCCGCCCTCGATCGAACCACATCATCCGGATCGGACAGCACCGCGCGCATTTCGCTGAGGAGCTTCGGCGAGATGGCGGAATGCACCAGCGAGCCGATGGCCGCCTCGCGAGTCGCGGCATCGGCGCTCTGCAAATCCGCTTTCGCCTTGGCCACCTGCTCCTCCGGCGAAGGCTTCGCATCGGCCGCCCGCAACTGGCCGGCTGGTCCCGTGGCGAGGGTGAGAAGAGTCGCGCTGGTGATGAGCGCGCGGAGGGTATGCATGTGCAGTGATTTCATGGGGGTTACTCAGAGGTTGCCGATCGCGGCGATTTGGCCTGGCGAGCGGAGTTCGGTCAGCCTGTCAGGTTTCCATCACGGCTGCAACCGGGGACAAGTGCCCGGCGAACTCTTTCAAACAAAGTAGAGCACTTCCAGATTCAACGTATAGTCCCCACCTGGCCCTATGAACCACCTGCGCCGCCGCTCATTCCTCAAAACGCTCTCTCTCGGCGCCGCTGCGCCGATGCTCCGGCCATTGATTTCCCGCCTCCAGGCCGAGAGCCGCGGGGTGAAGCCGATGCGCTTTGTCTTCCTGATCGAGGGCAACGGGTTCCCCGCGCTCCAGGCCCAGCCGATCGGCATCGACCGGCCCGAGATGGCGAACATGCGCAACGCGGGAGCCTCGAAGCAGAACGGCGCGGACAAACTCATCGACCAGCCCCTCTCGGCTCCCGGAGTGAGCCTGTCCGAGGCGCTGGCGCCGTTGAACCGGCACGTGAAGCGGTTGACGATCGTCCAAGGGCTGTCGGGACGCGTTTGCGGCGGCGGCCACTCCAATGACTTCGGCGCCCTGGGCGCGTACTCAGCGCGCGCCGGAGCGAAGGACATCACCATCGATGCGGCGCTGGCGCGGGCGAATCCCGGCATCTTCCGGCACGTGGCCCTCGGCATCGCCAAAAATCCGGCCCCGAGCATTATCTATTGTTGCTCGGCTTCCGGACCGGATCAAAAGGTGCCGCATTATCAGGACCCGGCGCTCGCCTATGACATGCTTTTCGGCAGGATTCTCGGTGGCAATACGAAGGCCGAAGTGGGCACGCAATCCATGGTGCTCGACTTCATGGCGGAAGATATCCGCCGGCTCAAGGCCCAGTTGCCCCAGGAGGACGCAGACAAGCTGGAACGCTATGCGGACGCCTTCGCGACGATCGCCCAACGACAGTCCAAACTGACCGACGTGGACCCGCGCAGAATCCCGGCCCTCCGCGACGAGATCTATAAGTCCGAAGTGGAGATCAAGAGACTCGAGGCGCACTTCGAAATGGCGGCCACCGCGCTCATCACCGGCCTGACCAATACCGTCACTTTAGCCTCGGGAGCCGGCAGCCCCAACTTCGAAGTCACGTTCAAAGGACTCGGCATCAACGTGGACAAGCACCAGATCGGACACCGCGCGGTGGAAGGAGCGGAGCGGATGGAAATCAAGACGCGCCAGTTTCACATGGATTTGCTCGCCAAGTTGGTGGACCGGCTCGAGGCCGTCCCCGAAGGCGCGGGCACGATGATGGACAACACCGTGATCATGTATCTCAGCGACAGCGCGGAGAATCATCACTCGACGTGTTACGAATGGCCGCTCCTCATGCTGGGCAATCTCGGCGGCAGGCTGAAGGCCGGTGACCGGTTCGTCAATGTGCCCAAGTATGGTGAGAAGGGCCATCGCACCGTGGCCGGATTCTACACCACGTTGCTCCACGCGGCCGGAGTGCAGGCCAATCACTTTGGCCAGCAGGATCCGGAATTGAAGGGCGCCGTCGAACAAGCCGGGCCGATGAGCGAGTTGATGGCGTGAAGCGATTCGCCGTCTGTGCCTTTCTGCTCGCCGGTCTCGCGGGCCCGGCCGCCCGTGCCGAGTACCGCCATGCGTTGCTGATCGCGAACAGCAAATACCCCAAGGCGGAACTGGTTTCTCCACCGAACGACATCCGCGCCCTCGCCGATGCATTAAAGAAGCGCGGCTTCGTGGTGACCCCACTCGAAAATCTCACCGCGGAAAAGATGCGGACGGCCGTCGATGAGTTCGCGCGAACCGTTCCCACCCGCGGAACGGCGCTCATCTATTTCTCGGGCTATGCCTTGCCGAACCGCAACGCCGATGATCCCAATGCGGACAATTCGCTCCTGCCCATCGACGGGAATCCCGCGCAAGCGAACACGGTGAACAGCTCGCAGACTGGGGTCGTGCAATTGCTAAACCGACCGGTCGCCGACGGAGGCAGTGCGCGCAACATCCTGATCGTGGACGGTTGCTATCGCCATCCCACGCGGGCCGCGAACGCGCCGGGCGGGCTGGTCAAGACCGCCAGGGTGCCGCCAGACAGCCGTCTCATTTTTGCCGCGCCGATGGGTGAGGTGATCGAGCCCTCGGCCGAAGGCCTGTCGCCACTCGCGAGAAAACTCTCTGCCGATCTGAACTCCGCCCGGCCGCTCGACGCCATCCTCGACGGCCTCTCACCCACGCAGGAATCCACACTCACCGACCTCACTGCTCTGGCGTCCCCCGCCTCGCAAGCGATCGCGCCAGCCGCGAATCTTCCGGTGGGGCTCAAGGCTGGCGAAGAATGGGTCAACGCTCTCGGCATGGTTTTCTGCTGGTGCCCGCCCGGCAAATTTACCATGGGCAGCGACGCGCATGAAGCCAACCGCGACGACGACGAACTTCCCGCCGAAGTCGCCATTCCGCAGGGGTTCTGGATGAGCAAGTTCGAGTTCACCCGCAGCGAACACAAAGCGCTGACGAAACAGCCCGGAATGTATCTCTCCACCGGCGACCACAAGCTCTACCCGATGAACAAATTTCGCGCGGACCATCCGGCGACGCTGCTCGCCAGGCTCGATGAGAGCGCGCCCGCCGGCTGGCATTATGCGCTCCCGACGGAAGCTGAATGGGAATATGCCGCGCGGGCCGGCACCCGGACGGCGTATTACTTTGGCGAGCAGGGCGCGGGTCTGGTCAAGCACGGCAACTTCGCCGACCGCACGCTGCGCGAGAGCACGTCGACTGGCGAAGTCGGGAAGTCGATGCACACGCGCCCGTTCGAGGGAGACCGCCAGGCGGGCTTGTTCACCTATGCTCACAAGACATGGAGCGACGGCGTCGCGAACATGGCGCTCGTCGGCAGCTATCTGCCGAATCCGTGGGGACTGTACGACATGTGCGGCAACATGGCCGAGCTCACCTCCACACCCTACGATCCGCAACGAACGCCGCCGGAAAAGTTCGATCCCAAGAATGGCTGGGTTTGCAAGGGCGGAAGCTGGATCAGCATCGCGTCCAGTTGCCGGTCGGCGTCGCGCGGGCAGTTCAGTTTCCAATCCCAGGAAAACCACACCGAGAACTATCTCGGTCTGCGATTCATTTTGAGGAAGAAGTAAATCGATGATGCGCCGCGTGAATCCCATTCGCTGTTTTATCGCGCTTGGCCTGCTGCTCCCGGCAGGTGCCTGGGCAGCCGACTTTGCGCCGGCGCCATTGCTCGACCATTACTGCCTGGACTGCCACGACAATGGCGAAAAGAAGGGTTCGGTTTCGCTCGAAGGCGTCACGAGCTTCAAGGACGCCACGCCCGAGATTTGGGCATCGGTCCGCGAGCAACTCCTGCTCGGCCAAATGCCACCGAAGAAAAAGACACAGCCCAGCCCGAATGAAAGGCGCCAGCTCGCCGAGTGGATCGCCACCTCACTGCGGGCCGGCGGCTATCATGTCGTGGACTGGCTCGGCCTGCCCAACTACGCCAACCGCATCCCTCACGAAGCGCTGTTCCGTTCGCCACCACACCCCGCGCCCGCCACGCTCGTGCGCATCTGGCGCGAACGGCCCGCCACCTACGCCGCCAGAAATCCGTCCGGCATCCAGCCCTTCTCGATGCTGCCGGGGCAGCAGATCAGCGATTACAGTACGCTGTATTCCGTGGATGAGCCATCAGCCGAGATCGTGCTGCGCAACGCCCAGCAACTCATCGAGACCGCCACCCGCATCGAACTGCGCGATGGCAAGGTGGTGGGTAAGGATGTGAAGTCTCAGGGCGCGTTCTTCCCGCTTCTGCATCCGGAAAAAGTACCGACGCCGGAAGACTTCCGACAGGTCATGAACTGGCAGTTCCAACAGGTGCTGCACCGCGCTCCCACGGATGAGGAACTCACCCGCATCCGCAAGCTCCACGACGACGTGAGCGCCGCCCATGGACGGCTGCAAGGCGCGCGCGCGGCCTTGATCATCCCATTGCTGATGCCCGAGTCGCTCTACCGCGTCGAACTGGGAGCCGGCCCTCTCGACGAGCATGGCCGCCGCCGTTTGACCAAGCCGGAAATCCTCGCCGCATTGCACTTCACGCTGTTCACCATCCCGAGCCACCCCGTGCTCGAAGCCGCGCGGCGCGGTGGCGAGCTCGCGACTCGCGAAGAAGTGTCCGCCTTGGTGATCACTCTGCTCGAAGGCAAGCGGCCGAACGATCGCGTGCTGGCGTTCTTCGACGAATACTTCGACTACCGGAAGGCCTCGGACGTTTTTAAGGAGCCGCCCGCCGATGTGAGTTTCATCGCCGGCAATCTCGTTCGCGATACACAGCGACTGATTGAAACGATCGTCAACGAAGACAAAGACGTGCTGCGCCGCCTGCTGACCACCACACAAACTTACGTCACTGACAAGCCGCCCAGCCACCGCATCTACAATCTGCCTCCGGATTGGAAGTGGCGCGACGGCCTCGTCGACCTCCCGGCCGATGAACGCGCAGGCATCCTGACACAGCCGTCATGGCTCGTCGCCCACTCCGGAAATTTCGACAACGATCCCGTGAGGCGCGGAAAATGGATCCTCGATCACTTGCTGGGCGGCGTGGTCACCGATATTCCCATCTCGGTCTGTGCCGTCGTGCCTGAGGACAAGCAGAAGACGCTTCGCGAACGATTCGAAGTCATTCGCAAACAGGAGTATTGCTGGAAGTGCCACTACCAGATGAATCCGCTGGGAATGCCGTTCGAGAATTACGATCACTTCGGGCGCTACCGCCTGATGGAACTCGACCGCCCCATCAACGCCACCGGTGCGGTCGTCGAGATCGGCGACAAGACCGTGGACGGCGAAGTGGCCAATCCGATCGAGCTGATTCATCGCCTCGCCAATTCCAAGCGTTCCCAGGAAATGTTTGTGCGCTATGCCTTCCGATTCTTCCTCGGCCGCAACGAAACCATCCGCGACGCCAGGACACTCCAGGAAGCGGACCAGGCCTACGAAAAAAGCGGCGGCAGTATGAAGGCGTTGGTGGCTTCGCTCTTGAGTTCGGATTCGTTCCTCTATCGCGCCCCGGAGTTGTGAGAAAGGACCGTGCGGGTTTGCTCGAAGCGCTCCAACCGAAAAGACGAGAGACCCTACGAAGGTCTCCGGTTCACTTCGCGGCGGAGGCCGCCACGGCGTCCGCCTTGTAACCGGGCGACGCGATGAAACTCGTGACTGGCTTTCCACCCGCGAGATTCCAGATCGCGACCGTGCCATCGTAGCAGCCCGCGGCGATCCGCTGGGTGGCGGGATGAATCGCCAGCGAATAAACCCAGTCATTCAAGCCATCGAAGATCCGGCCCGGCTTCAGATCGGCACGGTTCGCCTGGGTTATTCTTTTCCCAGAGCCTCCGATGTAAATCTGATCGCCGCTGACGAGGAGCCTCAAGACATCACCCTGAACCCCCTGTTCCCGCACTTTCTTTCCGTCCGAGACGTTCCACGCATGCAAGGCTTTATCACGGCCGGCCGTCATCACCTGCTTCCCATCGGGCGTGAAAGCAACGGCGTAGAGCGCCGCCTGGTGATCACGGTACGCGGCCACCAGCTTGCCACTGGCCGCGTCAAATACCTTGGCCGCGCGGTCCAGGCCGACGGAAGCGACGAGTTTGCTGTCCGGGCTAATGGCGATAGCGGTAACCGCGTCGGAATAGACGGCCAGGCGATGGCGCCGCACCCCGGTGATAGCGTCAAAAATAGAGAGGCTGTGATCGGCGCCGGCGATGACGAGCAGTTTCCCGTCAGGACTGAATTTCACGTCCAGAACAGCGTCCGTACTGCTGACGATTTGCTGGCGCATCTCTCCGGTCTTCGGGTCGTAGAGCCTTACCTCGCCGTATTCGCCTGGCGCACCGCCGGCGGCGGCGAGCAGCGCACCGTCGTTACTGAAGGTGAGCGCAAAGATCCGCGGCGCGACATTCGTGATGCGCCGCAGGAGCGTCCCATCAGCGGCGTTCCAAACGGTTAGCTCGCGGAGTCCGCCGGCAAATAGCTCCGAGCCGTCGGGGCTGAAGATCAGCGCGGTGACGGGCATGGGAAGACGGTAGGCATCCGGCGCCTTTGGATGCACGCGCGCCGGCACGATCTCCACGAGCGCCGCCGTCGGTTCGCCGCCGTCGAACTTCGCACCCTCGGCGATCCAGCGCTTCATCAGTTCCGTCAGTTCCCTGGGCAACGGGTCGGCCTTCTGCGGCATCCGATCGTCGGCGTCCCGGGCGACGAGAAGGTTGTAGAGATTGCTTTTCTCCGGCTTGCCGGGGACGAGGTTGGGATCCCCGTCGTCCGTGCTGCGCGAGAGAAACTCGAATGTATCGATGCGATACCCGCCCTTCTGCTGGGTCGGGCCGTGGCAAGTCTGGCATTGCTCCAACAAGATGGGCGCGATCTGTTCGCGAAAGCTGACGGGCTTTTCCGCGGCCCGGAGATCGCCGGGCCACACGCCTGCGATACCCACCAGCAGGCATCGGGCAACAAGATGGGGAAACGCGGTCATCGGGAATTCGTGGAAACAGAGATCGATGAGCGCGATTCGTCTAAGCCTCGAGCTTGTAGGCCTGAATGGCCGTTTTTCCGAACAACCACCCGCGTTCGTCCACGGACAGTTTTTCGGCGAAGCGATGGACCAGCTCGACCCAGCGCAGATAGCTGGTCCCGACGAGGCACACGGGCCAGTCGGTGCCAAACATCAGCCGCTTCGGCCCGAAGGCCTCCAGCACCGCGTCGAAGTACGGGCGCAACTGCTCCTCGCTCCATTTCTTGTAGTCCGCCTCGGTCACCATGCCGGAGACTTTGCAATACACGTTCTCCCGGCGGGCCAGCTCTTTGATGTTCTTTCGCCATGGCTCGATGACGTTTTCCTTGATGCGAGGCTTCGCGATGTGATCGAGGACGAAGACCTGCTTCGGGTGCCGGTCGACAAACTCAATCGACGGCGGGAGATGGCGCTCGAGAATGAGGATGTCATAGACGAGACCAAAATCCTTCAGCATCGCGATGCCGCGGTTGAAGTCCGCTCCGAGGATGAAACGGTCGTCCGGTTCGCCCTGCACGACGTGGCGAACGGCCTTCAACTTCGGGCGCGCCGCAAATTTCTCGATCACTTTCTTCACTCCGGGGTCGGCCAGTGGCACCCACCCAACGACGCCCTTGATGAATTCGTTCTTTTCCGCCAGCGACAGCAGCCACTCGGTTTCCTCCACGGTCTGCCGCGCCTGCACGGAAACGACGCCGTGAATGTCCGCGTGCGCAATCTCCTGCTTCAAATCGTCCGGCAGAAAATCGCGTCGGATCGTGGCCATGGCCTCGTCGATCCACGGATATTCGGCCGCGCTGTACTTCCAGAAGTGGTGATGAGAGTCGATATTCATAGGCGGGGAAATGAAGGGGCGATCCGATCAGTGGCGAAATACAAATTCCCGGAGATTCAGCACGGACCAGACGATGTCTTCAAATGCTGCGGTACGGTCTGGATGCGCGGCTAGATAGTTTTTTGTCTTTTCCAGTTCGACCTCCCGAGGGTGCCGGCAGAGCGCGGCGAGATAGACTTCCTCAACGATCTCGTCGTCGCTCTTTTTCTGCGCGACGAGTCCGCGGACGAACTGCGCGCCACCATTTTTCAGTTTGGTCTCGACGGTCAGGCTATTGGAGAGCTGGAGCGCTTGCGTGAGGCTTGGCTGGCTCTGGCGCTCGCAAGCGCACGAACTCTGCCGCGTGGGCTGGCCGAAGGCGACGAGGAAGGCGTTGTTCGGCTGGGGCGCGGGCAATTCCGTGGCCAGCGCGCCAGGAGGGAGATTTCCGTAGCGCTCGGGCTGGCCCGTGACCTGGCACAACGCGTCGAGCAGTTGTTCCGCCGTGAGGATTTGCTGCCGGGCGTGGGAGAAATTCTTTTCGTCGTCCCGATTGAACGGATTCGGCCGCGAGCTCGCCTGGTAAGTCCGGCTGTTGAGAATCGTTCGAAGGATGTGCCTCCGGTCGAACTTGTGCGTCACGAAATCCTTCGCCAGCGCGTCGAGCAACTCCGGATTCGTGGGCGGGTTCGAGTCGCGGAAGTCATCGATCGGTTCGACGATCCCGCGGCCCATGAGTTGCGACCAGATGCGGTTGACTTCGACACGGGCAAAGAATCGATTGTCCGGATTCGTGAGCCAATCGGTAAAAGCCGTGAGCCGATCGGCGTCGGGATCGAGTTTTAATTCCCCGGCATCGGGAACCCACGGCGCCATCTGCCGGCCGGTCCGCGGCTGGGTCGTCTCGCCGCGGCGCGCCGGGAAAATGAGCATTTCATCGGCGCGCGGACCTTTCTTGCGCTGCACGCGCTCGAAGAAAGCGGCGAGGCCGTAGTAGTTGTCCTGGGTCCATCGCTCGAAGGGATGGTTGTGACACTTCGCGCACTGCACGCGCGCGCCGAGGAAGATCTGGGCGGTCATTTCCGTGGCTTCCGAGGTGTTCGCCGTCGTCCGGAAGAAATTCGCGGGTGGATACTCGAACGTGCTGCCCTGGGTCGTGAGCAGTTCCCGCGCAAACTGATCGTAGGGCAGGTTGGTTTCCCAGGCTTTCACGAGCCACGCGTTGTACTTGTGCGTGCCGGATTCCGAGACAGTCGTCGGGCTGATGCGGAGCAGATCGCCCCATTTGAACGCCCAGAAGCGCGCAAATTCCGGCCGGGCGAGCAGCGTGTCGATCAGCCTGGCCCGTTTGTCCGGAGCGGTGTCTGCGAGAAAGGCGCGCGTTTCGTCGATCTTCGGAAGCAACCCCGTCACATCGAGGGAGACACGTCTCAGGAATTCCTCATCCGGGCACGTGTCGGACGGCAGATACTGGAGAAGTTCCAGTTTGGCGAAGACGCGCTCATCCACGTAGTTCGCGGGCGCAGGCGCCTTCCAGGCGAAGTCCGGCACCTTTCGCACGAAGGTGAAATAGCAGGTCTCGACGTTGTCGAGGAAACGCACCGAGATCCCCACCTGGCCGCGGCCCGTCCCCACGACGAAGCCGTTGGCGTTCACCGTGGCCAGCCCGTCTTCGGAACTCGAATACATCGCCAGTCGCGTGATATCGCGTTCGCTGCCATCGCTAAAGTGCGCGGTCACCCGGAGCTGCTGCGTATGGGCGGGCCAGACCAACGTGCGGCTCGATCCCGGTTCGACGCGGATGCTGTTGAGTTTCGGAGCGGTATCGGCGTCGAACGCGCACCCTTGCGCGATCCAATTGACCAGCAACTGATAGGCTTCGTCATCCTTCCGCAGCTTGAGCCCGCCGCGATGCGCGACCTGCATGAGCGGCTTGCGCAGGAGCAGGCTCGATTCCGGCTCGGGCATGTTGATCCGGCGATTCAGAAAGTCGCGCGTGAGCGTGATCTTGTCGGCTTCCGGATCGAAGGCGATCATCGACATCGCAAAGCTCCCCTTCCCGCTCGGCGCACCATGGCAGCCGCCGGAATTACAGCCGTTCTTGGAGAGCGCGGCCAGCGTTCCGTAGCGAAAGGAAACTTTCTCCGGCGTCCCCTGTCCCGATACCTCGACCGGCATGCGCCGCTCCTGGCCGCACACACGCACGATCAGTTCCGTCCTGCCGTCCGCCACGGGCGAAACGAACGCGTCCCCGATATTGGCCACGCCCTCCGTGGCGAGCTTGTATTCCGCCGCACGCGTAAGATCCTGCACCCGTCCGTCCGCGTAAAATCCGGACACGACGATCTGCACCTTGCGCAAGGGCGTCTCGAGCTGGACGGAAGCCGGCAGTATCTCGATCCGCAGAGGCGTCCCGGCCTGCACCGGTTCCAGTTTCGGTGGTGGCTTTTCTGTTTCGGTGCGCTCCGCGTGAGCGATCGCGCCCGCCGCGAAAATCAGCGCGTGGAGAAGGCGCCAGGGGACTTTCATTTCCTGACCTCCAGATGGATTGGTGCGCTTTCGACAGCCACTTCCATTCCTTTCACCCGGGTCGTGGCCGCGAGCACGAGGGTGTCGATTTTTCCTTCCGCGGCGGCTCCGTCGGCGACGAGCTCGACCACCGCCTCCGTCTCGCCGGGGGCAATCGTCACTTTTTCGGGCCCGGTGATTCCCGGGGGGAGACCACGCAGCGTCACGTCGATGGGCTGCGGATCGGCCGTCGCGTAACGAGTGGCGGTCATCTTGAATTTCTGTTTGCCCCCGGGCGCAATGGGCGCCGTCGCCGCTCCGGCGATGCCGAGCGGCTTCACGACGCGCAGCGGCACTTTGGTGAGGCGGACTTCTTTCCGCACGCCCCTGTGCTCGCCAGCCGCGATGATATCGAACGCGTGGACACCGGGTGCGAGGTCCGCGGGGCCTGAGATTTCGCAGATGAAATCGACCTGTCCCGTGATCCGCCCGCCGCGTCCGTTCTCGGTCTTGATCGCGACCCCCGGAGGGAGCCCATCAAACTTCAACTCGACATCGCCAGCGTAGCTCCGATCGATGGAGGTCTCCCGCACGACAAACAAACTGCTCCCCACAATCGTCGGCAGGTTCACGCCATCCGTCGTCAGTTCGATCGTAAAGAAATCCGGAGCCTCGGGGCCCACGCAAATCGGAAACGTCTCGCACAAGAGCCGTGGCGGTTGCGGCATGGACGCCAGAGCCGTTTCCTTCGGCGGCTTCTTGGGATCGATTTTCGGAGGCGACGCCGCGGCTTCGAACTGGACGCCACCCTCCGACGCACGGCCGACGATCCGCACATGGTAGAACGTCCCGGAAGGCACATTCTCAGGCACGGTAACCTTGAGGAGCGTGTCGTTCTTGCCGTTCTCGATCACGTTCTGGTCGCAATGGAATCCGGGGGGCAGCGGCAGCGCGTCGCCGCTCACCAGCTCGAGCGTGATGGGCCCGTTCACGGCCCGTCGTTGAGCAGTGACTTTCGTGTTAAACGATCCGCCCCGGGACGCCGCGAAACGATCCGCCGCACAGGTCAAATCGAAACCGGCGGCACTGCGCTCGACACGAAGCCCATAGACGTACTCCGCCCCTCCGTGGTGCCCCATGTCTTCGATCGAGACCCGGCATGCTCCGTCGGCGGGCGCGCGGAAGGTCAGCGGCAGATCATTCGACGGGCCAAGGCCGGCACTGTCATTGGACGCGACGAATTTTCCTTTCCCGTCCTCCACCCCGAGATAGAGGACCGCCGGGGACCCGATATCGCGCGTGATCGGGGTGAGGGTGATGCGATCGTCCTTTTTCGCCTCGATGAGGAAAGCATCCCGATCGCCCGCCTTTTCGATGCGCCCGAAAACCGTGCAGGGCGCCGCGACGGCCAGGGCAGCCTCAGCGGCGCCATTCGATTTCTTGTCCAGACGAACTGTCGCATCTTCCGTCCGCATGTAGGCGAATGCCGGCGGCTTGCCGGGCGCAAAGCGCACCGGCACCGATGCGATACCAACCCCGGATTTCTGGGCCGTCACGTGCATCGGAGCAATGCCCTCGACCGCTTCGCCCACCGCCTGGACATCGACCGTCCTGCCAGGTGAAGCAACCGGCGGGAACACCGCGGAGACCAGCGGAAAATCTCCGATGCGCAGGTGGTAAAAGTGTTCGCCGCCGCCCGCGTAAGATGCGTCCCGAATTTCCACGGTCAATGGCCCGTCGGCCGTGGCGGTATGGCGGAGGCGGCAGTCGCCGGCCAGTCCCCGCGTATCATCCACGAAGGCGAGTTCCTTCCCCTGCGTGTCGATCAATCGCAAGACCGGATCCATCTTCGACCCGAGACGCACGGCGAAGACCTCGACTGAAATGCTCTCTCCCGACTTCATTTCAAAGCGGTAGAAGTCCGACCGGGCAGCCTCCGCCGCGCCCTCCACGGCAGCCGGGACCGTGACTGCTTGTGCCTTTTCGATGGAGGCGTTCTGAGTGTTCTTCATCACCACCGGAAGCTCGTCCACGAGGAAGAGAAGCGGCCCGGAAAATCCGGTCGCCGTCGGCAGGCGCAGAAAGCCGATTCCGAGCGGCGCGTCCGCCGCGAGCGTGAGTTTCCCGGCTAATTTGTTGGGGTCGGGCTTCGGAGGTTTTCCGTCCTTGCCCGGCGCCTGCTCGACCCACTCCGTCGATGCCCCGAAGCTCGTCCAGATCTGCTGCGGTTGCACAAGATCCTTGCCTTGCAAAGTCACCGTCACCGTCTCCCCCGGCCGCGCGGACATCGGCGAGATGCGGCTGAGTTCCGGGGATTGCGCGTGCAGCGCCGGGAGCGCTGCGAACGACAGCAGACCGAGGATTCTTGCGAGTCGGGCCATGGATGAAAGCGGACGTGGCAACCGAGGGCTCGCGCAGCGCCCCTCCGCCTAGATCAGCTCCTTGATTACCTCACCCTTCTTCGCGAGCGAGATCGGCCGGCCGTCGGGCGTGTAGAGCGGTATTTCCCGATCGATGCCGAGGAACTCGTAAACGGTCGCGGCATAATCGTCGGGCGTATAAGGGCGATCCGTCACGTAACCGCCCTCGCTATCCGTCTCCCCGATGATCTGGCCGCCGGGAATGCCCGCGCCGGCAAACACGATGGAATACGCATTCGCCCAATGATCGCGGCCCTTCGTCTTGTTCAAGCGCGGCGTGCGGCCAAACTCCGTGACGAAACAGACGAGCGTTTCATCGAGCAACCCGCGCTGCTGCAAATCCTCGATGAGCGCGCTGAAAGCCTGGTCCGTCGAACCCATCATCCACCAGGTGCCGATGCCGTAGCGACCCACGCCACCCTGCGCCCCCGCGAGATTGCAGGAGCCATTCACGTAAATGTAATCGTGGTGATCCCAGTTCATGTTGGTCCCGCCGGGCGTCTTGTCCGTCGCCGGCTCGCGCACGTCCACCGTCACGAAGCGCACACCCGCCTCGATCAACTTCCGCCCGGCAAGATAGCACTGGCCGCGATGGCCGCGCCCGTAGCGATCGCGGATGGCATCCGGTTCGCTCTTGAGGTCGAAGGCGGCCATCGTCTTCGGGTTGGTGAGAAGATTCTCCGCCTGGTCGTAGAAGGTCTTCATCGCTTCCGCGTCCGACGCTCCCTCCGTGGCGAGCCCGATGTCGAGATTGCTGAGAAGATCGCGCCGATCGCGGTAGCGGCGCTCGTCGATGCCGGGCGTGAAGCTCAGATTCGGCACCTTCCAGTCGGCGGCGGAAAGGTCGCGACCCGTCGTTTTGAAAACCGCGTAGCTCGGCGGAAGAAAGCCCGTCCGCGTCGTGGCGTTCTGCTCGTGATTTCCCGGCACCATGATGTAGGGCGGCAGGTACTTGCATTCGCTGCCGGCGCGAAACGCCACGACACTGCCGATGTCCGGCATTTCCACCGGCCCGCCGGGCACTTCACCCGAGAGGATGTACTGCGTCCCGCGCGGGTGATCGTCTGCCTTGATCTTGTGGTACATGGACCGCACCACCGCGAGCTTGTCGGCTACCTTCGCCGTCTTCGCGAGCAGCTCAGTGAACTGCATCCCCGGCACCTTCGTCGGGATCGGTTTGAAGATGCTGCGATGCTCCGCGGGCGCGTCCGGCTTTGGGTCCCACGTGTCCATGTGCGAAAGGCCGCCCTGCTCGAGAATCACGATGACCTTCTTCGCCCGGCCAAAGTGTTTCCCATTCTTGCTCCCGGCGCCCGCGGCGAGCAGCGAGCCGCCACCCAGCCCCGAAAGTATCCCGCCCAAGCCGATGCCCACAAAACTGCGCGCACTCCGCCCCAGCATGCAACGCCGAGTGATGCCTTCTCGGAGGGGCTGGCTGGTCGGGGTTACGGGAGTGGACATACCGGATGGGGATTGGCTCCTAGTACACCCCTTCTACCCTCTTTATTTAGTGCAAAAGCGAGCCGAATCACTCTGGATTTAGCACGGCGGCTACCGGTCAGTTGACACAGAACTTCAGAATGCGCGCAGCGGTTCCCTGGGAGGAGGCGGCCTTTTGGTCGGAAAGTTTCAAGGTCAGCACGTGCGAGCCCGGCGCGAGATCGGCATCGAAAAGGATGCTGCGTGGGTAGTGCAACCCGGCGCTGAAACCGTGGAGCAGATCGAACCGCTTCGACGGTGCGCCATCGACGCTCGCCTCCAGCATGCCCGCATCCGGTCCCGCCAGCAGGAATATCCCGATGGCCTTGCCTTCAAATTTCAACTTCAACTCCGCGCCGGGTTCGGTGGCGCAGAGCAGCTTTTCCTTGTCGAAGCGCCCGCGGTGACCGCCTTTCAGCTTCGACCATTCGGGGGTTTCGATGGTCCAGCCACGGACGATCTCCGCCTGGGCGGGTTCGACGAAGCGGCCATTCTCGTAGTTGTTCTTGTCCAGCGGCTCGGGCACCGGGTAGGGCTTTTTGGCCGCGCCAGCCTCGAGCGGTTTGGACCACGCTTGATTCATCAGCCGGTCGATCATGTTGGCGCAAAGGCGGTTGCCAGTCGGCCCGGGATGCACGCCGCCGAATTGTTTCCAGGTCAGCGAGCCGGCCTCGATCCGCTCAAAGACTTCCCGGTTCAGTTCGATCCCCGGGATCTGGTAATGCTGCAGGACTTCGCCGTGACTGCTGCTGGAGAGCGGCTCCTTCCCCTCCTTGAATGTGGCCAGCATGTGCTCATTGACGAAATAGGTCACCACGATGTCGGCCGCCGGATTGTGCTGCCGGACATGGCGGATGATCCCTTCGAGACCGCGGATGCATTCCTGGCGAGTATGATGGGCGTCCTGGTCGTCGTTCACGGCAAACTCCACAAAGAAGAGGTCCACCGGTCCCTGATCCAGCACCTGCTCCTTCAGGCGGAAGGCGCCGGTCGTCGAACACGTGGACGATATGCCCGCAGCCGTGAAGGTAAACTCGGTCTTGGGAAAGCGCTTCTTCAAGCCCTCGACGACCATCGGCCGATAGCCTTCCATTTCGGTGATGGATCCGCCCATGAAGGCGACGTGCCCCTTGCCGGTCTTTTCAAACACGATCCGGCTATTCTCCAGACCCCCGCGGAGCTTCACGTTCTTGCAATCAGCCGGGACGGAGACATCCACGTCACCGGCCCCGGCCGGCGGGGTGGCCTTGATATCGGCGGCGTGGAGCGCGGCTAGAGGAAGCAGCAGCAGGGCGAGAATGGTCTGTTTCATGGGGATGCGTTTGTCGTGTTTGAAAAAAGGAGCCGCCGGTCCGCGTCACTCCTCCGGCACCTTTCCCGATTCCGCGGCATTAATCACGATCTTCTGTTCCCGGGTGCCGAGACTGTGGATCGCATCGACATCGTCCTGGCGCCCCGCTAGACCCCTCGCGCCGCTATGCACGCTCCTGAAATCGAGATCCTCGTCACGAAAGACGGCGTGGAACTGCTACGCAAAACGGTGCGGCCTGGCGAGTACGTGATCGGTCGTGAGCCGCAATGCGATGTGCCACTGGACGTGGATCTCGTGTCCCGGCGGCATGCCCAGCTCACCGTCCATTCCGATCAGGTTTTGATCGAGGATCTCGGGAGTAGCAATGGCACCTTTGTGAACGGTCAGCCGATCACCAATTCCACGCGGCTGTGGCCCAATCAGAAAATACAGATTGGCGTGGCCACCGTCGAGTTGCGCCGGCTGAAGGCGATCTCTTCGCCGGATGTCACGCTCGCCCCGCAGGCCGCCACGGTGCAGCGGCTCCTTCCCGATGAGGCTTTGCGGGAAAAGAAGTATGCCATTGGCCAAGTCGTAGCCCAAGGCGGCATGGGGGCGATTCTCGATGCCAGGGATGCAGCCACGGATCGGCACGTGGCCATGAAGGTGATGCTGGATGGCTCCAGCCCCGACGACCTGACCCGATTCATCGCCGAAGCCAAAGTCACCGCCCAGCTCGAGCATCCGAGCATCGTCCCGATCTACGAGCTGAGCGTGGATGAGAACGGGCAGCCCTTTTACACCATGAAGATGGTGCGCGGCATTACCCTGAGGAAAGTGCTGGAACTGCTGGCGGAGGGGCTCCCGGCGACCATGAGGAAGTATCCGTTGGCGGCGCTTCTCACGATTTTCCAAAAGGTGTGCGACGCGATTGCATTCGCGCACAGCAAGGAAGTGATTCACCGGGATCTCAAACCGGAAAACATCATGCTCGACGACTTCGGTGTCGTGCTCGTGATGGACTGGGGGCTGGCGAAATCGCTGGGAAAGGATGAAGAAGATGGAGGGAGAGGCAGCGGCGATCCGCAAGCGCGGAGCCAAACCTGTTCATCCTTTGGCTCCACCCTCGCCGGGACCGTCATGGGGACGCCGCAGTACATGAGCCCCGAGCAGGCCCGGGGCGAAGTGGAAACGCTCGACGCGCGCAGCGACATCTACGCGCTCGGGGCCATCCTGTATCACATCCTCGCGCTCCGGCCGGCGGTCACCGGGAACGACGCCTGGGATATCGTCGCAAAAGTTGCCCGAGGTGAGACAGAGGCACTGACGCCCCCGAAGAACCGCAAGCTGCCGGAATCTCTCACCGCCGTGGTGCGCAAAGCCATGGCCTTCGAACGAGACGGGCGGTATGCGCACATCGCGGATCTCCAACGCGACATCGAAGCCTACCAGACAGGACGGGCGACCAGCGCCGAGCAGGCCAGCGCCTGGAAACAATTCACGCTGCTCATCAGGCGCCACCAAGGTATCGCGGTCACCACGGTGGCGGCATGGGCGATCATCACGGCTCTCGCCGTGTGGTTCGTCATCAATGTCACGCAGGCGCGCAACCGCGCCGTCCACGGCGAAGCCACCACGCGTGTCGAACGCGATCGCGCCAATGAAACCCTGGGACGGCTTCGCGGAACCGCCCCCACCTTCGCCGCCCAGGCCCAGGCGCTGATCGAGAAGCAGCAATTCGGCGATGCCCTGGAAAAATTGAACTACGCCATCGAGCTGAACCCTGCCGAGGCGGAATACCAATTTCTCAAGGGCAACCTCCTCGAGGATCTCAGTCGCATCGACGAAGCGCGGCAGGCTTACGCCGAGGCGCTGCAGCGCAACCCGGCGCTCGGCCCGGCCCGGGAGAACCTCGATCTCTGCGCCGAGATCCTCCACGATGAGGCCGGGCGGGCCGAGCTAAGCAAGGCCAGCGTGAACAAGCTGAACCTGCTGATGCGCAAGCAAGGCCGCACCGCCGAGGCCATCGCCATGATCCGCTTGCTCGGCAAGGACCGGCAGGCGCTCTACGGCACCTGGAGGGCGGCTCTCGCCAAAGCCGGCTGGTCCCGCGGGCCAGATCGACTCGTCCTCGATGACGATGGGCTCTTCGAGCTGAGCTTTTTGAACGAGAAGATCGACGATATTTCCGCCCTGCGCGGAATGCCGGTAAAACGACTCGACCTCAACGGGACTAAAGTGAGCGATCTTCGACCCCTGATCGGCGCACCACTCCGGGTGATCAACCTGAACAGAAGCGCCGTGACCGACCTCAGTCCGTTGCGCGGAATGATGCTGACCGAGATCAGCTTGCGTGACGCGAAGGTTTCGGACTTAGGCCCGCTCCAGGGCATGCCGCTGGAAAAGCTGATTCTTTGGGAAACAAAAGGCGTCAGTGACATCAGCGCCTTGCGTGGGATGCCGCTCAAAGTCCTGGATCTGCGCCAGACCGGCGCCAGGGATCTGCGCGCCTTGCAAGGCATGCCTCTCTCGAGTCTTCGTCTTTCCCTCAACGCATCGCCTAATGACTATACCTTCCTGGCCGGGATGCGCCTCACGGAGTTCGAAGCCGCGGGACTCTTTCGCGATAGCGACCTCGCCCTCGTGAAGGACATGCCCATCGAGCGCCTCAATCTCACTTCAGCGACGGTCAGCGATCTGCGCCCGCTGCAAAACATGCCGCTGAAGGAGCTGACGCTGACGAGCAGCCAGCGGATTACCGACTTGGGTCCGCTCGCGGGGATGAAGCTGACGATGCTCGACCTGCGCGGCACGGTGATCACGGATCTTTCCCCGCTGCGTGGCCACCCGATCGACAAGGTGCTGCTCAGTGGCGTTCCGGCGACGGATTTCAGCGTGGTGGCGACCTGGTCTCTGAACGCCAATTTCGAGGTGGCAGAGACCAAATTTAGTGATCTGCGCCTCCTCGCCGGCAAGCGTCTCACCTACCTGGAGCTGGCAAATTCCGCCGTGACTGATCTCTCGCCCCTGCGCGGAATGTTGGTTCGAAACCTATACCTGTGGGGCACGCGGGTCACCGATCTGCGGCCGCTCGCCGACCTGCCCGACCTGGAAGATTTGATCATTCCCGCCGGGGCAGCCGATATCGAGTTCCTGCGCAAGCTTCCGAACCTGCGCAAGCTGGACAACCATCCGCGCGGGCCAGGTTACCAATCCCGCTCCGCCGCCGACTTCTGGAAGGAATACGACGCGCGGCCAAAGGCGGACGCGCCGAAATGACGAGCAGAGCCACGATTCGGACGCAGGGGCACTAACGATCGGGCTGCCTTCGAAGAAATTACACACGCGACAAGCTGGGCGCCGTGGTGAATAACGGGAGTTCCATGAAGCCGTTCCTCCCGGTTGTTCTCCCCATCCTGGGCTTTGCCTGTCTTGCTTCGTCCGCCGATGCCGGGGATTGGCCCGCTTACCGGCACGATGCGCGGCGCAGCAACGTCACCGACGAGGCGCTCGTCTTCCCCCTGCGCGAGACGTGGCGGCGGATCCCCGCGCAGGCGCCGCGGCCGGCGTGGTCGGAGCCGTTGCACACGATCAACCGACTCGACTTCGACTATGCGCCGCATCCCGTGTCGGCGGCGGGGCTGGTCTTCACGGGCGGCACGGCGGATGACGCGGTGCAGGCGCTGGACCTGAAAACCGGCGCGGTGCGCTGGACCTTCGTCACCGGCGGACCGGTACGCTTTCCGCCGCAGTTTAGCGAGGGCCGGGTTTACGCGGGGTCCGACGATGGCTTTGTCTATTGCCTCGAGGCCGCGAGCGGGCGGGTGCTGTGGAAATTCCGCGCGGCGCCGGATGACGATCTGCTCATCGGCAACGGGCGGATGATTTCGCGCTGGCCGGTGCGCACGGGCGTGCTGGTCTACGAAGGCACGGTGTATTGCGCGGCGGGGATGTGGAATGCGGAGGGCATCCATGTGGTGGCGCTCCAGGCGGACTCGGGCGCGGTGGTATGGCGCAACGACACGAGCGCCTACACGGGCATGTCTTTCAAGGGCACGATCGAGCCCCAATACAAGGACACCATCCTGAACAACCCGACGCACCAGGGAGAGTTTGGCTCCTCGGGACTCACGCCGCAGGGCGCGCCGCTGGCGAGCGGAGACACGCTGCTCATCCCGAATGGCGTCGCCTTCCCCGCGCGCTTCAACCGCCGCACGGGCGCGTATGTATCGTGGGAGAGCACCTTCGCGCCCGAGCCCGGAACCGGGGGCGCGGCGGGCGGCACCTGGGGATGCATCGAGGGAAAGATGTATTACACCTTTGCCAAACACCGCGCGGATATCCTCGGCATCGGCGGATATTTGCTGGAGGGAGTGGCGACGCGGGCGGGCGGCGGTTCGCGGCCCGGCGATGTCCCGCAGATCAACATTCTGCCGCCGGAGATGGGTTCGGCCGCCACCGCGAAGGTGCGCACCCACGACAAGGGCAAGGTGAGCGCCGTGGTGCACGACAAGAGTGTCTACGCGCGGCACGCCTACGGCCTGGCCATGGCGGGTAGCGTCCTCCTCGTGGGTCTCGACGGCGCCATTGTGGCCGAGGATCCGCTGACAAAGAAGGAACTCTGGCGCGCGCCCGTGGATGGACAGGCGCGCGAGATTGCGATCTCCGATGGACACCTGCTCGTCGGCACGGATCGCGGCACGATTCATTGTTTCGAAGCCGGCGGTGGTGGCGTGGCTCCTGTCATTCACGACCCCTCCCCCGCCCGGCGCGCCCAGGCCGCAGCCGCGCCTCCGGCTGCCGCCGCGCGCGTGATCGATCAACTCAACGCCGCCGGAGTAGACTGCGGGTATGCTCTGGTGATCGGTGATCCCGACGCGGCCTTCTCGATCCCGCTCGCCTCGGCGACACGTCTCCAGGTCATCAATGTGCTGCCCGATGAAAGCGCCACCACGCGCCTCCGGGACCGTCTCATTACGAGCACCGCTCTCTGCGGTTCGCGGCTCCAGGTCATCACCGCCGGTCAGCTCGGCCATCTCCCATTCGCGCGGTATTTCGCCAATGCGGTGATCGTCGCGGGTCCGGCGACGGGGATTTCGGGGCGCGAGCTTTACCGCGTGCTGCGGCCCTGCGGCGGCATCCTGCTTGCGCCCGGGCTCCCGCCGGCGGACGCCGGAGCGCTCTACCAGGCGAGCGGTGCGCCCGCGGGAGAAGTCCAGGGCGGTGCGCTGATCCGCGATCGCCTCGTGGGCGCGCTGGATTGGGACCGTGCCGTGCCGTCGGATCGGCTGGTGAGTGGTCCGATGCGCGTGCTGTGGTTTGGCGGCCCCGACACGATGCAGACCCAGGATTTCCGGCAGAACCTGGCGAATCAACCGGTGATCGACAGCGGCCGTTACTTTGTGACCGGCGAAAAACTGCTGACCTCGGTGGATGCCTACAACGGCACCGTGCAGTGGTCGCGCCCGATTCCCCGCAGGTATCCTAACATCCGCGACGAGGACGGCGTGCTCTACACGACATCGGAACTCACCGCTCCGGAAAAGCTCGGCACCGTTCGCAGCATCCGCGTGGTCAACGCCGGAACCATCTACCTCGCCCTCGGCAAGTCCTGCTGGCGCGACCGGGGCGAGGTGTGGATGGAACTGGACACGCGCACCGGCGGGCAACGCCGCGTCTTCGGGGACTGGACCGCTCCACCTGCTGTATCGATCGCGAAGCCACAGTCGTGGCCCATCGAGGTGGATGCCGCGCACTCGGGCGCGGTCACGCTCGGATCGTCAGCGGAGGGGATCGTCGCGACTTTGGTCACCAGGGATCCTGTGGTCTCGAAACTGGACACGTGGGATTTGTATTTCGATTTTCGTCCCGCGGACGCGCGCTGCGGGCTCTATGAGCGGGGCGCCTTTCACCTGGTGATCACGCCCGCGCGGGATGCCAGGACTCCGGCGGCGTGGAGCAAGGGCGCCGGCCCGGCGCACGCGGCGCCGCAGGTCACCGGCGAACGGACGAACACAGGCACGAAGACCACCGTCACGCTCCCATGGGCGGACATCGAGAAGCTGGCCGGCGCCCGCCCAGCGAGCTTCGGCTTTGCAGCCACCCTCAACTCGCACGACGGCGGGGCCGACGAGAAGATCGTGCGACGCCATCTCTTCGGCGACGAGATGGCCGACGCGCTGAACAATGGCTGGGCCAACCTCTTCCTCGGCGACGCGCCCGCCACAGTACCGCCACCCACGATCCTCGCCGCGCTCACCACGGAAATGCGCCGGCAATTTCTCACGTCCACGTGGCAGAAGATCGGGCCGAGTCTGGATGATCCCGCCGCGCTCGCGCCGCGCATCCACCCGCTCACCGGCGAGCTCGAACCCAAAATCTATCGCCCGGGAACGGGCGGTTGCGGCGCGCCCTTCTTTTCCGCGACGGCCCGGTTCGGCCGGGCGGAGAGCATGCTCGGGCTCTACGACTTCGTGGATGACAGCGGGCTGCGCACGTTCTGCGGGATCAAGGCTGGCTGCTCCACGCAGATGATCGCGGCGCTCGGGATGCTGATCATTCCTCCCGAGGGCGACCATTGCATCTGCACGTTCCCATTCCAGACGACCGTGACGCTGGCGCCTGCCGACAAGCGGCTCAACGAAGACTGGGCGATCTTTCACGACCGTCCCGTGGACACGCTCGTGCGCCAGGCGGCGATCAATCTCGGTGCCTACGGCGACCGGCGCGACGAGAACGGCACGCTCTGGCTCAGCTACCCGCGTCCTCCCGACAAGGGGCCGGGATATTCCTTCGCCGCGGACACGCACAAGGCGACCGCGCCGAGCGGGCTGTGGATGCAGTTCATGGCGCCGGCGATGCAGGTGCCGCTCGAGGTCGAATACCAGGAAACCGGCGCGGGCCATCGTCCGGAAGAGGACATCATTGCTCCCAACTGGATGTGGACATCGTGGCTGCCGAATCGCTTTGGCAAGGAGTTCGCGCCCTACCGCACGAACAGCGACATCGTGCACATCGAGGGCACGACACGCCCCTGGATTTACGGGTCGGGCTGCCGTGGCATCAAGAAGGCCACATTCCAACTCGATTTCCGCAAACCGCTCGCGGCGGCTCGGATCGCACAACCGCCCATTGTGGATGGCAAGGTAACGGAGTGGGGCGCGAAGGCGGACGTGACTCTCCCATTCACGAAGACGGATGTGTTCCTGCGACAGGATGCCGATCATCTCTACATCGCCATGAAACGCCCGTCGGTCGTGAATCGCCTCGGCACGGTCGTGGCATGGAGCAAGACGGCCACTGGGGAAGATGCGCCGATCTGGGACGATGATTCCGGCGAAGTCTTCCTCACCGACATGGCCTCGGGAAAGGTCGTGCACCTGGGCGTATCGGCTTCCGGCGCGCGCTACGACGCCCTCTGCGGCGACGCCAACGTGAAAACCGAGGACGGCACATGGAACGGCGAGTGGAAGAGCGCGATCGCGGCGGATGACACGGGCCTCGGGATCGAATTCGCCATCCCGCTGAAGACCCTCGCCGCGGCGGGTCTCGCGACCGATCGGCTCGGGATCAACTTTCAAATCAACCAGCGGGACATCAGCGCCGAGATCCTGAGATTCCCCGGCGGCCAGGCGCGCGATTTCAAACCGAAGCAGACGAGCGGCGAAGCGCTCACCTTCCTCGGACTCGAAGGCCGCGCCCATTGCCGGAATTTCACCCCGCTCGGATTCGGGACGCGGCCTGCGCTCGCGCCGCGCCCGTTCACCGTGCGGCTGCATTTTGCCGAGTTGGAAGACGTGAAGCCGGGAGAGCGAGTTTTCGACGTGGCGCTCCAGCAGAAGGTCGTGCTGAAAGGTCTCGATGTGGTGACGGCGGCGGGTGGCCCGCGCAAGGCACTCATCCGCGAGTTCCCGCACGTGATGGCGGGCGACACGCTGACGCTGGAGTTCACCTCGGCCGCAAAACCCGTGACGCCGCGGAACGGCCCGATCCTGAGCGGACTGGAGTTTTTCGAAGAGGGATTCACGCCCGGGGTGCCCGCGCAAAAGCCGAAATAGGGCTCCAGCGGCGAAATGGCGGCCTCGGTTTTTGAAGACACAAGCTTGGCTTCATGGGTGGGTATCTCTAACAGGGAGCAGCCTCGTCCTCCCCCTTCTGAGCGTTTCATGAATTTTCCCCATCTCCTTGCGTGTTGCGTGTTCAGCATGGCCTCGTGCGCCGTGCGGGCCGCCGATGCGCCGCCGGTCCCGCCGGCGAATTTGATCGCGCCCCCTGGTCGCCTGATTAGCGATCTCACGTGCGCCTTGCCGGCCACCGCCTGGACCGACGCCGACAGCAATGTGCACAAGCCCATCGCCCCCCGGCCGGAGGGAGGCTGGCGCATCGTGGACTACAAGAGCGAACTTTACGCAGGGCGCGCGATCATGACGACCGATCCGCGGTCCGCGGCGGTCACCATTCCCCTCGCGCAGCAGGGGTGGCATGCCGTCTCGATCGGCATGTCGGAGCGGCAATGGGAGCAGGCGGCCGTGGAAGTCCGCCTCACCGGGGATGATCACTGGCAGTTGCTGCGCAATTCCGCCGGCCAGGGATGGGGCGGGCCGCTCTACGAAGAGCCGTGGATCTTCGCGGATCTGACCGGGAAGAATTTGGAGATCCGGTATCCGCAAAACCTCGAAGCCATGGTCGCGGCGTTTCGCGAAAAGCCCATCGTGGCCAGCGTCTATGCGGTCCGCCTCATGCCCATGCGAGCGGAAGACATCCCGCTCGTGCAGGAAAAGCGGCACACCGAAATGGTCTATATCAACGACGGCTTCGGCATCTTCTACAATGCGCAGAAGCCCGGGCCGCACATCGTGCGGGACGCGCTCGCTTCGTTTGCCGGCGGTGATTGGGACACGTGCGCTTTCGGCAATATCGGCGGCGACCTCGTAAACTTCCCCACCGCGCACGGCACGCTCGCCGGCAAGGGCGGCTGGGATTTTCGCCGCGAGGGAGATCGGCGCTGCGCCGAGAATCTCGCCGCCATGATCGCCGCGGGCCAGGATCCGCTGCGGCAGGCCATCGACCAGGCGCACAGCCAGCAGCAGAAGCTCTGGATGTACCTGCGTCCGCAGGCCTACATGTCTGAGCCTCCTTACGATCACATCCTGCGCTCGGAGTTTTTTGCGGCTCACCCGGAGTTGCGCTGCGTGGAGGCGGACGGCAGCGCGATCAGCAAGCTCAGCCTCGCCTTTCCCGAAGTTCGCCGGAATCTCAATGCCATCCTCGCTGAAGCGCTGAAGCGCAACGCCGACGGCTTGTCGATCGCCTTCGTCCGCGGCTACCCGTGCGTGCGTTTCGAGGAGCCGGTCCGCGCGCGCTTCCAGGAGCGCTACGGATCGGACCCGCGGCGCCTGCCGGATACGGACCCGCGATTGCGCCTGATCTGGGCGGGATTTATGACCGAGTGGCTCCAGGAAATCCGCCAGATGCTCGACGCGGCCGGGCCGAGTCCGCTGGCCCAGCGGCGTGAGTTGTCGGTCATCGTTGGTCCCGATCTCGATTGGAACATGCGCTTCGGATTCGACGTTTATGCGTGGGCGCGCGCCGGGCTGATCGATGCCGTGCTGCCCTACCCGTACGTGGAGGACGGCAAGATCGCCGTTGCCGAGTTCGCCGCCGCGCTCGAAGGCACCAAGGTGCGCCTGCTGCCCAGTCTCGGCACCTACGAGCAGAACGTGACCATCGCCGAGATGCGGCGGCGGGCGCATGCCTTCTACAGCGCGGGCGCGCACGGACTCTCGCGCTGGGATAGCTATTCACAGCTCGCGCGTTTGCGCCTCGATGACCCTGTGCAACAGCGCCTCTGGATGGAGCACTACTACCCACCCCAGCGGATTCGTCTGACGGAATTTGCCGGCCAGAACTTGAAGGCCTTCGGTCCGATGCTCGGCTTCTGATTTTCCAAAAAATGAGATTCCCATTTCTTCTCCTCCTGCTCGCCACCATCACCGCCGCATCCGCCGCCGAGCGCGTGCCGTGGACCACATCCCGCGTGCAAGGCTCACCCGAACCACCGCTGCCGTATCTCCTGGAACGCGCCTTCCCGGGCCTCACCTTCGACGTGCCGATGGAGACTTCGGCCATCCCCGGCACGCACCGGGTCGCGGTCGCGGAGATCAAGGGGCGGCTCCTCTCGTTCCCCGCCGATGAGTCCGTGGACAAGGCCGATCTGCTGGCGGATCTCCATCAATTCGATCCCGAGGTGGTGGAGTGTTACGGGTTCACTTTTCATCCGCGCTTCATGGAAAACCACTACGCCTACGTGTGGATAAATCTCGAAATCAAAAAGGGGAAGGGGCGCGCCAATGGCTCGCGCATCGTCCGCTTTCGCGTGACCGAGGAGAATCCCCCACGCTTCGACATCGCCAGCGGGCAGGTCATCTTCGAATGGACCTACGGCGGGCACAACGGCGGCAACCTCCGTTTCGGCCCGGATGGCATGCTCTACCTCGGCACGGGCGACGGCGGCTTTGCCCACCCACCCGATGAACTCGCGACGGGCCAGAACATCAACGACGTGCTCTCGAGCATTCTGCGCATCGATGTCGATCATCCGTCGCCGCCGAAAGCCTACAGCCTTCCGCAGGACAATCCGTTCGTCGCCACACCCGGCGCCCGCGGGGAGGTGTGGGCGTATGGCGTGCGCAATCCGTGGCGGCTTTCCTTCGATGCCAGGACCGGCGCGCTGTGGGTGGGCGATGTCGGCTGGGAATTGTGGGAGTCGGTCATTCACGTGCAGCGCGGCGGCAATTACGGCTGGAGCGTGACCGAGGCGAGCAAGCAGGACGTGTGGCCCGATCGACCGCGCGGCCCCACGCCCATCCTGCCGCCGACGGTGGCCATGTCGCACGAGGAGTCGGTCAGCATCACGGGCGGGGAAGTCTACTACGGCCCCAAGCTGCCGGAGTTGGCGGGCGCGTATGTGTTTGCCGATTGGCAGTTCGGCACGTTCTGGTCGTTGCGCGAGGGATCGGCGCCCGTCGAGATTTGCCATAGTACCATCATGCCCGTCGGCTTCGGGATCGGCGCCGATGGCGAACCGCTCATTTGTGATTACTCAGCCGGCGGGCTCTGGCGCCTGGCCCGCAATCCAGCCGCCGCCAACCCGGCGCCCTTTCCGCGAAAACTGAGCGAGACCGGACTCTTCAGTAACGTGATCCGGCAAATCCCGGCCCCGGGGGTGGCGCCGTTTGCGATCAATGCCCCGCGCTGGGCCGACCACGCCACCGCCGAGCGCTGGGTCGGTGTGCCCGGAGCGAGCACCGTGGAGGCGGCGCTAAAACCTTTCGGCGTCTTGAACGCGGGCCGCTGGGTCTTTCCCGAGGGGACCGTGCTGGCCAAGACTTATTCGATCGAGATGGAGGCGGGCAATCCCCAGACGCGCCGCCCTCTCGAAACCCAACTGCTGCACTACGATGGCGCGCTCTGGGCTGCCTATTCCTACCGCTGGAATGAGGCGCTGACCGACGCCGAACTCGTCCCCGCGCGCGGCGCGGAGAGGACGCTGCAGATCAAGGATACCAGCGCGCCCGGCGGAATCCGCCAGCAGACCTGGCGCTACTTCGGCCGCACCGAATGCCTGCGTTGCCACAACTTGCAGGCCAATACGGCCGCGAGCTTCAATGCGCTCCAACTGGATCGCCCCGTGCCGGAAGCGCAGGGGGGACAACTGGAGCGTTTCGCCCAACTCGGCCTCGCGGCCTTGCCCGAGCCCCGCTTTGCGGATCCCTTCGGAAATCGCGGCAGCCTCGAAACCCGCGCGCGCTCCTATCTGCACCTCAATTGCAGCACCTGCCATCGCACGCACGGCGGCGGCTCCGTGCCGAGCGTCATGGACATCGATACCCCGCTGAAAGATGCCAAGCTCGTCGGCGCGCAGCCGGTCCAGGGCGACCTCGGCCTCACCGAAGGACTGGTCATCGCCCCCGGGCAGCCCACGCATAGCGTGATGCTCTATCGCATGGCTTCCGCAGGCCGCGGCCATATGCCCTACCTCGGTGGACGCCTGATCGACGACCGCGGCGTGCTGCTGATTCGCGATTGGATCGCCAGCCTGCGGGGGCCCAAGGATCTGCCGCCCGAGATCCGCGCCGCGCAGGAAGCGGAACGCGACGCGCTCGCCAGGCTGGTCGACGGCGACCCGAGCCCGCTTCCCACGCTGCTCGGCACGGCCAGCGGCGCGCTGGGAGTCGCGCTGGCTGTCCTCGATGGCAAAGTCAGTGGCGAGATCCGGCAGCAGGCCATCGCGCAAGGCAGCGCCCTCGTCGATCCATTGCGGCGCGAGCTCTTCGAGCGCTTCCTCCCCGAGAACCAGCGGCGCCGCGTGCTCGGTTCCGACATTCATCCGGAGGCCCTGCTGAGCCTCCAGGGCGACGCCACCCGCGGCCAGTCGCTCTTCGCGGCCCTCTGCGTTGCCTGCCACCGCATCGGACAGATCGGCACGGACTTTGGCCCCGACCTTTCCCACATCGCCGCCAAGTACCAGCGGCCCGCCCTGCTCGAGCAAATCCTCGCGCCGTCCAAAATCATCGAGCCCGCGTGGCAGCTCGCCACGCTCACGCTCACCAGCGGGGAAATGCTTGCCGGTTTCATCGCCGATCGCACCGAGACCGAGCTGACCCTGCGGATGGCCGGCGGCACGACGAAAAAGGTCTCCCCCAAAGAGATCGCGAAAACGGAATTCGCGCGCATCTCGGCGATGCCCGAAGGGATGCTCCAAAGCCTCACCGCACAAGAAGCCGCCGACCTGCTGGCATTCCTGGGGGCGCAGAAATGACGGGTTGAGAAAGCAGGTTGGCGAACCACGCGCGCCTCCAGATACCGCGTCGCAAGAAGCGCGAGCGCCCTTCACCAAGTTTGTCATCCGGAGGACCCAAAGACGAAAGGCCGTCATCGTTAGTGCGGAGATGACGTTGAGCGGCGTGGCGCCAGATTGGGTCCCCGCATGCAGAAAGCGCGCAGGTGGATCGGGTTCTCCGCAACACGATGGGAAAAAGAATCGCGGCTCCGCCGCCCATCTTTTGCCATCGTCTTCGGACTGGAGCGGAGCGACAGGACCGAGGAGGCGGAGGGGACTAGCTAGCGGGGGGGTTGGCGGACGGGCGAGAAACGCGGAGCGAGCCCAATAGGGCGATCGCGGAGGCGATCGTTAAAAGCAGATCCACCCGCGCACTCTGATTTTCAGGACTTCACAACGCACGTCATTAACCTAGATCCGGGAATGGAAACCGCGGATTTCGCGGTCATTGCCATTCCCACTTTTAGGTTTAGAGAGCGTTCGGCACTTTGGACACCGGAGGATTCGAGCGGAGCGAGAAGTCTCCCGAAGGGAGCCCGCAAGGGGGATCGCGGCGGCGATCCACAATCCCAGCCATTAGCCCCGGGTCGAGCGAGTCTGCGAGCGAACACCCGGGGTTACCTACCCCCGGTTTTCGCTCGTTACACTCGCTCGACCCGGGGCTAATGGCTTTGACCCCTCCGGGGTCTTTTTTGGCGGATGACGTTCCGCATCGGCGGCTGCTTGGGCTCTGTGAGGCGCCCAAGGAACGGCGGTTTCCTTACCGCCGAACTCCCAGCCGCGGCGGAGCCGCTAAACTTTGTGGCCTCGCGAGGTCCTACCGCCCGGCGTCCGGACCTCCATCACGTCTCCTCGATACGGCGATGCTCGGTGGGCGACATCCCGGTGACGGCGCGGAAGGCTCGCGTGAAGGCGCTGTGATCCGCGAAACCGCAGTCGAGCGCGATCCGCGCGATGGAGGCATCGGTCTCGCGTAACATGCGACAACCGGCGGTGATGCGGGTCTTGGTGATCAGTTGCATGGGGCTGATGCCGTGAATGCGCCGAATCGTACGGGCAAAGCGCGGCGCCGTCATGCCGGCCTTGCGCGCGAGGGAGGATGGGCTCACGGGATCGTCGTAGGCCGTTTCGAGATAGCGCAGCACGCGGGCCACCTCGGGCGATACATCCTCGCGGCTCACGGGCGCGGCCAGATCCTTGGAGATGCCGATGAGGCCCGTCACCTGGCCGCGTCCGTCGCGGATGGGCAGCTTGCTCGTCAGCCCCCATGTCGGGACGTTCGGCCTCCGCCAGAATAGCTCCAGCCGTTCCACGATGGGCTGCCCGGTGCGCAGCACCTGCTCGTCCTGCTCGGTGGGAATGCGCCCATAGTCACCGGGGCAGACATCGCAGGGCCGCCGGCCGAGCATTTGTGATTTGTCGCTGAGCCCGTGGCGCTCGAGGAGCGATTGATTCACCAGCAAGTAACGCCCGGAGGCATCCTTGATGAAAAATGCGGTGTCGTGCATCAGGTCGGCCACCTGCTCGAGTAGGCGCGCGTCCAGGAGCAAGGCGCCTTGCGTGGAGACGATCCCTGGAAACCCGGAGATGGCTTTCTTCATGCGGTGAGGATGCTTCACAAAATGGACGCGTGCCGAGCGTCTTTCGCCGGTTTCGCGCATTGTGCGGTTTTTTCAAGGCCGGCATTCAGAAGGGTCAAGACACCGGGGCGGCCTTGCTGGATCATGGATGCACTTATGCGCTGCCACCGTTTCACGATTCTCGCCGCGTTATTCGCGATCATGAGCCTCTCGCCCTGGTCCGCGAAGGCGGAGGCAGACCTGGAGACGCTGCGCAGCCAGGCCGCCAGTGGCAATGGGAAGGCTCAGTGGGAACTCGCCACTCGCTATCGCGATGGCACGGGTCTGGTCAAGGACGACGCGGAGGCCTTGCGGTGGGCGCATCAGGCGGCGGATGGCGGTCATGCGGAGGCGATGGATTTTGTCGGCGCGGCGTATCTCCGCGGCAGCCTCATCCGGCGCAATCCCGTGATTGCCCTGGGCTATTTCAAAGCGGCGGCGGCGCAGTCCACGCAGGCGGCTTTCGACCTGGGCCAGTGCTATTTCGGCGGGCAAGGCACGGAGCAGGATGTGCCCAAGGCGCTCGAGTATTGGCAGAAGGCGGCGGAGGCTGGCCACGGCCGGGCTGCGGCCACGGCGGCGCAGGCTTATCTCTCGGGCGAAGGGGTGGCGCCCGATGCCGCGCTGGCCCGCCGGCTCGCCGAGCGGGCGGCGGAATTGAACGAACCCGCGGGCCTCGTGGTGCTGGGGGAAATGCAGTTTCAAGCCGGCGAGCTGGACGCGGCGAAAGCCAATTGGACCAAGGCCTCGAAGCTCCGTCCCACCGGCCCCACCGGACATCCTGCGCAACCCTCCGCCAATGCCTCCGCCCAGCAAGGCGCCGACCTGTTGAAACTCATGGACTACCGGCAGCGCCCGGGCGAGCCGGGCAAGTTTACCCTGCTGAAAATGCCGCACATCCACCAGGGCTACAACAATTGCGGCTCGACGGCCTGCGCCACCTTCGCCCGCTTTCAGGGCAGCACCATCGGCGGATGGGACTTCAAGCGCCTCTGCCCCTCCCCTCTCGGCACCGGCACCGATTGGGGCCACCTGCTGGATGCCTCGGGCAAGATCGGCCAGAAGTGGAAACTGATCACGTTCACGCCCGACGACACGGGCTTCGATGAAGCCACCGCCTTTCTGAAAGGCGAGCTCGATGCCGGGCGGCCTGTGGTTGTGGATTTCAAATACATCGGACCGCAATACCCCGGCGGCAGCGCGGGCCACACGCTCAACGTCTGTGGCTACCTCGCGGAAGAGAATCTCTACGTCCTCTGCAATCCCGCTGTCACCACCCCTGGCCTCCAGCTCATCACGGCTGCGGATCTGAAGAACTTTTGGCGTTCCGACCATTACGGCGCGCTCTCCAAAGGCGTCCTCTCGCGCCCCGCATTTGCCATGGCAAAACCGTGATGTCCGCTTCCTCTCTAACACCCTCCAAATCATGAAACCAACCCTCTCCGCTCTCGTCTTACTCTCGTTGCTCGCGATCTCCTTGCCGGCGTCGGCCAAGCCGTTGCAAATCTACATCCTCGCCGGGCAGTCGAATATGCAGGGCCATGCCAAGGTCAGCACCTTCGAGCACATCGGCATGGACCCGGCGACAAAACCGATGCTGGCGGAAATGCAGAACGCGGACGGCTCGCCGAAGGTCTGCGAACGGGTGTGGATTTCGTCCATCGGCTGCGCGGATGGCGACACCGAACAGACGGGAAAACTCACGGCAGGTTTCGGCGCGAGCCAGGGCGGGCCGAAGATCGGGCCCGAGTTCACCTTCGGCCTCTACATGCAGAAGTTCACGGACGCGCCCATCCTGCTCATCAAGACTTCGTGGGGCGGCAAGAGCCTGAATACGGATTTCCGCCCGCCGAGCGCCGGCCCGTATGCTTTCAATGAAACACAACTCGCCACCTTCGAGAAGCAGGGCAAGGACATCGCGGCCCTCAAAGCGGATAAGGAAAAAGCGACGGGCCTTTACTACCGTCTCATGGTCGCGCACGTGAAAAAAGTGCTCGGTGACATCAAGCGCGTGGTGCCAAATTACGACGCGGCGCAAGGCAGCGAGCTGGCGGGTTTTGTGTGGTTTCAAGGGTGGAATGACATGGTCGATTCCGGCACCTACCCGAATCGCGAAAAGCCCGGTGGCTATGACGCCTACAGCACGGTGATGGCAGATTTCATCCGCGATGTGCGCAAGGATTTGAACGCGCCGAAACTGCCCTTCGTCATCGGGGTGATCGGCGTCGGCGGACCCACGGCCGAGTATGCTCCCGACCAGCAGCGCTACAAGGCCACGCACGACAACATTCGCGCCGCCATGGCCGCTCCGGCGCAGTTGCCGGAGTTCAAAGGAAACGTCGCCGCGATGCTCACGGAGAAGTATTGGGATCGCGAGTTGAACGCCGCGAGAGCGAAGGACACGGCCATCCGGCAGCAGGCCAAAAAGCTCGCCACCGACAGCAAGATGCCGCCCGCGGAGGAAAAGGCGGCGCTGGAAAAACTCCGGATGGAAGGCCTCACCGAACGCGAGCGGCAGATCATGGAGAAGGGCATTTCCAACTTCGAGTTTCACTACCTCGGATCGGCCAAAATCCTCGGCGGGATCGGCAAAGGCTTCGCCGAGACGATGGCGGATCTCAAGCAACTCAAAGCAAACCCGTGATGAAAGCCATCCTCGTTGCCCTCGCGTTCGCCGCCGCTCTCGCCTCACCGGGTTCGGCATTAGCCGCCGCCAACGGAGATGACAATCCGATGCCCGATTTCACCAAGGGCGGCACCGTCCCGCCGGACGGCCCGCACGACTGGACGCTCGGGCCGACCGGCGCTCGCGGCTGGATCTTCACGAGCAACGGCCACTCGGCCGAAGCGCGCCAGATCCTCGTGACTGCGGTCGCAAAGGGTTCCCCGGCGGCGGCCGTGTTAGGCATCGGCGATGTCATTCTCGGCGTGGATGGGAAGAACTTCTCCGGCGATGCGCGCATTCAGTTTGCCAATGCCATCGGCGCGGCGGAGTCGGAGAAGGGCGGCGGAAAGCTGCGGCTGCTGCGCTGGCGCGCGGGGAAATCGGAGGGGGCCGTGGTGACGCTGCCGGTGCTCGGCAGCTACAGCGCCACCGCGCCCTACGATTGCCCGAAATCGAAGCGCATCGTCGAGCTGGGGTGCCAGTCGCTCGCGCGGCGCATGGGCGGGCCGGATTACACGCGCAACCTGAACGCGATTCCCCGCTCGCTCAATGCGCTCGCCTTGCTGGCCAGCGGCAACAAGGAATACCTCCCGCTGCTCCAGAATGAGGCGCACTGGGCGGCGGACTTTTCGGCGGAAGGCTTCGCGACGTGGTACTATGGCTACGTCCTTACCTTCCTCGCGGAGTATGTCATCGCGACCGGCGACCAGTCCGTGCTGCCCGGCCTCCGGCGGCTCGCCCTGGAGTCGGCCCACAGCCAGAGCGCCGTCGGCACCTGGGGCCATGCTTTCGCCATGCCCAGCGGGAACCTGAACGGCTACGGCTGCATGAACCAGCCCGGCCTTAGCCTCTGCATCGGCATGGTGCTGGCCCGCGAGGCCGGCGTGAAGGATCCCGCGCTGGACGGCGCCATCACCAAGGCGGCGGGCTTCGTGCGCTGGTTTGTGAACAAGGGCGCGGTGCCGTACGGCGACCACCTGCCGTATCCGGGACACGAGGACAATGGCAAGTGCTCCAGCGCGGCGGTGCTCTACGATCTGCTCGGCGACCGCGAGGCGGCGGAGTTTTTCGCGAAGATGGCCACCGCCGCCTATAGCGAACGCGAGCGCGGGCACACCGGCAATTATTTCAATGTGCTCTGGGCGCTGCCCGGCGTGGCGCGCCTCGGTCCGCTGGCTACCGGCGCTTACTTGAAAGAGGAGGCGTGGTATTACGACCTCGCGCGCGGTTGGGATGCGAGCTTCCTCTACCAGGGCTCGCCGGTCGGCGAAGAGGAGCATCACAAATACACGGGCTGGGATTGCTCGGGCGGCTATCTGCTGGCCTATGAGCTGCCGCTGAAAAGCCTCCGCGTCACCGGCCGCAAGCCCTTCTCCGTGCCGGCCTACAACGCCGCCCAGGTTGACGCGGTCATCGCCGCCGGACGGGACTATCCCTACAAGAATGCGGAGAATCCCTACGAGCGGCGCACGACCGAACAACTGCTCGCCGGGCTGTCCAGTTGGTCACCCTCGGTGCGCCTGCGCTCCTCCGCCGCTCTGGGGAAGAAGCCGGGGAATTTTCTCCCCGAGGTGCTGAAACTGCTCGCCAGCGACAATCGCGACGCCCGCTACGGCGCCTGCGAAGCGCTGGGCGCTCTGGCCACGCGCGCCGATGCCGCCGCTCCGCAACTGCGCGCCTTGCTCAAGGACCCGGACCCATGGCTGCAATGCCGGGCGGCCGAAGCCCTGCCGTATCTCGGCGCCGAGGCGCGCAAAGGCAGCGTGAGCGACCTGCTCGCCATGACCCTGCGCCCGAATCCCGCCGACCCACGCCGCATGGCCCAGCGCTCCGCGGCCGTGGCGCTCTTCTCGCCCTACCCGGGCCACCGCGAGCCCAAGAGCATCCTCGCCGAATCGCTCGACGGCGTCGACCGCAAGCTGCTCTACCCCGCCATCCAATCGCTCCTGCACAATGACGACAGCGTCGCGCGCTCCTCCGTCAGAACCGTCTTCAACGGCCTGACCGACAGCGACCTGGCGCAACTGCTGCCTGCCATCACCGAAGCGATCGAGCACCTCGCGCCCAGCAACGAGATGTTCGGCGACGGCATCCGCCTCGCCGGCCTCGACCTGCTCTCCCGCCTCCACATCCGCGAAGGCCTGCCGCTTTGCGTGGCCGTCATCGAACCCGGTCGCTGGGGACTCTACCAGCGGGTCAACAAGTGCGTCGAATACCTCCCCCGCTACGGCACCCTCGCCAGGACCGTCCTGCCTCAATTGCGCGAAATCCGCGCGCAACTCGTCGCCACCGCGGGCAAGAAGGCGAAAAGCGAGCAAGCGGAACAATTGGACAAATGCATCGCCGCCATCGAAGCCAGCACCGCGACACCCACGCTGGTCAGCCTCGCGGAATTCAAGGCGCGTCCGGCCGGCAAATGAAAGACCGGAAGCCGCGGCGCCTCGATCCCTCCGCATGGATAACAAGACGAGGGCGTTGTGGCCCGCAGTCCGTGCGAACCCGAAGGGTTCAAAGCCATTAGCCGGGGGTTGAGCGAGGAACGAGCATACCTCCGGAATCCGTTCACCAACGATTGACCCCGGAGGGGTCGCAGCCATTGGCCGGGGGTCGAGCGAGGCACGAGCGATACCCCCGGAATCCGTTCGCCAGCGATTGACCCCGGAGGGGTCGCAGCCATTAGCCCCGGGTCACTGGAGCGGAGCGACAGGACTCGCGCCAGCGAGCCCCGCGAAGCGGGGTGGTCGCGGCGGCGACCATCAACCGAGTGTAACGAGCGAACACCCGGGGTTTCCTTCCAAAACAACGTAGTTCCATCCGTCCCGGCCTCCTGGCCGCATCATTCTCCTCGCCCTCGGAGATGCGGCTTCGCCGGGACGGATGGAGCGTTCGCTGGGGGGTGGGGAACCCCGGGTGTTCGCTCGCAAGCTCGCTCGACCCGGGGCTAATGGCTGGGACACCTCCGGGGTCCAGAGGGCAGAACGCGCTCTAAAGTCACCGCATCAAAAAGGCCGCTTAACTTCATGTCATTCTTGCCTGCCCCCGTTGCCAATTTGTTCCGCCTTCGCCCGGCCCTCCAAGAGCCAAGAACTCGCCCGCCCATCCGTGGTTTCCATTCCCCCTCGCCCCCTCACACCCTCACCCTTGCAAGCGCCGCCGCGCAGTGAACGATGCAAGGTGCCCCATCCCGGCCCCATGAAGTATCCCTTCTTTCGACACCAACTTTTTGGGTTCCCCATCCTCCTCCCGGCAGAGGCACCCGCACCCGCGTCCTCGATCGGCCGATTTCCGGAAACGGGTGTGCATTCTTGCGCTGCAATGAAAACATGTTAGGGCAGACGGCCATGACGAATCCCCCCCTCGCGTGGCTCCGCATTTTTCTCGGGGTCGGTCTTTTTCTCGCCGGTCTGCGCCTCCAGGCTGCCAGCGGCGCCGAGCCGCGGGTCATGGTGCAACCGCCGGCGGCTTCCTTGCGCCATGCCGACCTGCACGACCAGGCGGTCCGCGTGAGCCAGTGTCTCTCGCTTTACCTGTATGATTGGTTCGGCGCGGCGCCCGATGTCCGGCTGGTGGATGAGCGGCAGGCGGGCAGTGTGCTTCGGTCCTTCAATAGTCCGGCGTGTGTTTTCCGCGACGGCGAACTCTTTTCGTCGGTCCGAGCCGCGACGCCGGTGGATGCCCTCGTGACCTGGCAGTGGAGCGAGGGAAAGCTGGTGCTGGATTTGCATCGCGCGGGCGGCGCGAAGCGATTGACGACCGGGTGGAACGACAGTGCCGCCGTGGCGAAGGCGCTGCGGGCGGTCACGGATTTTCTGGCCGCGGAACTCGCCGTCAAGGCCTCCACGTCGCCGCTGGCGCGCGGGCTGTCCGGCGACGAGCCGCAACTGATCGAGGATTATTACGTCATCCCGCGCGTACGCGCCGAGTGGGTGGACAATTCGGGGGAGAAGCAAGTCGACGTGCTGCGTCCCTACTTGAAGCGCCTGCCGGGCGATACGTGGGCCGCGGCCGCCATCGTGCGCTCCGGGATCGCGCTGTCCACCGACTCCCGCACTGTCACCAGGCCGCCGAGTTACATCACGATGATGCAACTGGCGCTGCCCTGCCTGCTCGGCACGGCTCACGAAGCGGTGGCGCTGGAGTTTGTCGGGAAGAACAAGCTCCTGCCCGAGGTGATCGAGAAGGACCTCGTGGCCATCGTGAGCAAACTCGGTCACGATGAGTTGGACACGGTCCTCGACGATGCCCCCTCACCCAAGGCGAAGGGCCGCGCGAAGGGCACAGCGGAGGATTCGGCAGGGCCGGGCGCGGAGGCAGGAGGATCGAAAACACCCGGGCAGAATGCGGGCGCGATCCGATGCCTCGGGGTCCTGCGCTCGAAGGCCGCCCTGTCGCATTTTGAGAGGATCGCCAGGGCGAACGACATCCGGCTCCGGCAGGCGGTGGCGAAGGCCTTGGGCGATTTTGCCTCGCCAATCGGCGATGAACTATTGGCCTCCCTGGCGGGCGACCGCGATCCCGGCACGGCTTTTTACGCGGCGCACAGCCTGCGGCAACACGGCCGGACGCCCAAGGATCTCGCGCGGCTCGCCGCTGCATTGCTGGAACAGGATCCCGGTTGCGACGAGGCGGTGGAGGTTCTTGCGGCCGAAGGAACGGCCGCGGTCGCGCCGAGGCTGACGGCCTGTCTGTCTTCCCCGAGGGCGCCGCAGAGGGCGGCGTCCGTCCGGGGATTGCTGCGTCTGGGACTGTTGGCCGGCGACGGTTTGAAAGCGGCGCTCAGCGATCCCGACAGCGCCACGGTGCGGGGAACGCTCGCGTCCCTCCCGTCCGATCTCGTCGGGAGCGTTCGCGAGCGGTTGGTGGCGCTCGCCAATCATCCGGATTTTGCCCTGGCCGAATCGGCGCGCCAGCAGCTTCAGGCCGTCGCGCCGGCGGATGCCACGGAACGGCGTTTGTTTGAAATGTCCGTCGAGCATCCGTACGTGCGCCGGAGGACGATCGCCGCGCTCGCGAAGGACAGTTCTGAACCGGCGTTAAAGGATCTGGAGGCGGCGTGCGCCAACGCAGATCCGCAAACGCGCGCCTACGCCCTGGAACTGCTCTCCCAAAAAGCCGCCGAACGCGCGCGGCCTGTGGCGATTCGCTTGCTCGGTGACAATCATCGATGGGTGAGGTTGCAGGCCGCCGCGGTTGCCGCCCAGGTGGCCGGGGCGGGAGACACGGCCCCGATCAAAGCCTCGATGGAGCACGAGGACGACGAGGTCACGCGCCTCTATCTCACCGACGCCCTGGCCCGCGCGGAGGGGCATTCCCTGCCAGCGCCGCGCCCCGCCGCGAACATTTTGCGTCCTGACAAAACCACCGCGTTCCTATGCGGCCACGGGGCTGACTGCGTGAGTTCGCCGATCCAGGGCTATTACGATTTGAACTACAATCCCGATGCACCCGCGCGCGAGGCGCATGCGAAGGGGAAGGTCTTTCTTGTCCGCTCGAACAATACCGCGAAGAACCCGGCGCAAGTTTTCCTCAACCAGGGATGGCGTGACGGTTTCTGGCTGGGATTGAACGAAGAATTCGGCGACCTGGCGGCGCTCGACGGTGTGGTGCTGGGCGAGGAATCGATGTCCTTCCGGCAATGGAACGAATGGGAGAGCGGCTGGCGGCTTTTCTGCCGCGAGGCCGGCATCGACCCCAGCCGTGTGGCGGGCGACAAGGAAAAGCTCACCGAGCGCGAGAAGCAGGCGTGGTGGAACTGGGAGCAGCGGGTCGCCATCGAGGGGTTCAACGCGATCTACGATTACGTCAAACTGCGCTTCGGAAAATTGCGCCCGGGATTCCAGGTATGCACATTCATGCCCGACCAGAATGGGCCGTGCGATTTCGAGCCGGAGTGGAAGTTCGACATCGGGGCGGGCTATTACTACGAGACTAACAATCGTCATCGCTATACCCAGATCCGGCGGTTCAAGACATTGTGGCCGGACCGGCCCGTGCTCTGGCTCTGCGACGGCGCCCCTACCGGTCTGCACACGCCGCTGAACTACAAGTATCCCGCTCTCCAGCAGCCGCCGATGAATCCCCAGAGCCCGGCCTACGCGGATATGATCTGCGCGTGGCTGGCGGGAGCGGACCCCGGTTATTTTTACGCGCACCTGGCGATCCACAAGGACATGAAGCCCGGGCCGAGCGCGTCCGGGGCGTGGCTCGCTTTGGAAAACATGGCGCCCGATGGTCCGGAGTTGAAGACCGCGATGAGCTTGATTTTCCAAGGCGTCGAGGGAAGGTACCGCAACGAATCGGAGATGAAAACCGCGCTCACCGGCAATGCGGCGGGCGAGTTGACCTCGCCCACCAAGCCCGCCGACGACCTGATCGCCGAACTGGACGGAAAGACCGGGAAGAACGACCCATTCCGTTTGCAGGTAAAAGCCGAGTACGACCGGATGCGCATGGGACTGCTCATGGAGCGGAAGCTTCTGTGGGATTGCACCCGGCTCCTCGCCGATCTGCCGCGGCCGCCGCAGCACAACGAGATCCTCCTCGTGGGCGACATCCGCGCCCAGACCGGTGCGCTGCGGTTGCCCGTGACTTATGACGCCCTCGATCGCATCGCTTCACTAGCCGGGCGCGACCTGACGCGCTATCGCGTGATCGCCGTGGCGAACAGCGAAGCAACGCCATTGAACGACGGGACGATGAGCGCGGTGACCGAGTGGCTCAGGAAGACACCGGGATTGCTCGTCGTGCATGGCTGGCTCAACACGAGAGCTGACGCGGGGAAGTCCGTCATCGGGAATATCGAAGGGAAACTCGCGGGCGAATGGCCGTGGGCGAAGGATCTCACCTTCGCGGACAAACGATACCAACTGCTCAGCAAGAACGCGTCCGGGGTCGCTGGTGCCGACGCATCCACGCTGGTCTTCTGGCAGGGCGCGGGCTTCCAGGGCGGCGTGGTCTTCGATGCGAGCGATCTGGCGCCGGACCAACTCCGCGACGCGCTCAACAAGGTCTCCGCGGAAAAGAAGATCGGCGCTGCGATCACCGGTTCCATCGGGATGGAAGCCGCGGAATTGACGGGGCTCAAGGCGATGGTTTCCTGCCGATTCGCGCTGACGGACGCCAGCCTGAAAGGCGTGGACTTGCTCACCGGCGTCTCTGATCCGGTCCTGGCAAAGCAGCGAACCGGGGCGCTGGTCGCAACCGAATTCACGGGAACTTACGCGGCATCACTCAATGGCGTGAGCATCCTGGCCGATCAACCGCTGCGAGGCGTAAAGGCCGTGAACGGCGGCCTCGAATTGGATTGCGACGGTTTGATCCAGGCGGTGTGCGCCACGGGACGAGTCGAGGTGCGATGGGATGGCAAGACACCGGCTGCCATCGAGGCAAAGAACGTCCTCCCGTGGCTGCTGGAATCCACCGAACCCGGATCAGCGCGGGTCGAGCGGGAAGACAAGCGCGGAGCCATCACCTACCTGCGCGCGCGTGGAAAAGTGACACTCACCGTGGCCAACGGCGGCGGTTGATTGCTCTGTCGCTGAGAGAGCCGGCAATCGGGCTCGAACCGATGACCTGCTGATTACAAATCAGCTGCTCTACCAACTGAGCTATGCCGGCATTTACAAAGGAAATATCGCAGAAAACTTGCCCTGCCGACTTGCCTTTCTACGGTCTTCTTCTACGGTGTAGTTGTGAACACTGACACCGCTCCGAAGTACTGGGAAAAAACGCGGCTGAACAACATGGTGCGTCATGCGAATGGCCGCTACTATGCCCGCCTCTATCTCAATGGCAAAGAGATTTGGAAATCGCTGAAGACCTCCCATTTCGGGATTGCTGAAGCGAAACTCGCCGAAGTCCAGAAGGAACACCGTAGCAACCGGGACAAAGAAATCGATCCGGGAAGCGCGAAAATGACCTTTGGCCAGGCTGCCGCTCTCCACATGCAGCACCTTGAGGAGAGGGTGACGATCAAACGGCGGACAAAGAAATATTGGCGGGAGACGTTGGACGCCATGCTCAAGAACTGGCCCGAATTGTCGGGGAAGGAAATCCGCCGTATTACCCCCGAGGCCTGCCGGGATTGGGCCACCCGCTACGCGAAGGTTGCGAGCGACAACCGCTACAACAACAGCGTTTCAATCCTTCGCCACATCTTCGACGTGGCGATCAAAAGCGCCGTCATCTACTCGAATCCCGCCGCGGATATTGAGCGTGTGACCGTTCGAGGCAAGAAGCTGGAGTTATCCACACTCGCAAAGTTCGTGGAGTTCATCGCGGAGATGCGGCGTGCCCACAGCCGCGATTCCAAGAATTGCGCCGACTTTGCCGAAGGCCTCGCCTACACCGGCATGCGCATCGGCGAGTCATCCGAAGTCACGCGATCGGACGTTAATTTTACGACCGGGGAGGTCAAAGTCTCTGGCGACCCTGAAGAGGGCGCAAAGAACGGAGAGGTGCGTTACGTGCCGCTGATTCCGCAAGCGCGCGGACTCTTCACACGCATGCTGGCGGATCGGCCTGACGAAGACGGCGCCGAGAGGCTTTTCCTCGTTCGCGAGTGCCAGAAATCGATGGATCGCGCGGCGAAGAAAGTCGGAATGGCGCGCATCACGCACCATGATTTGCGGCATCTTTTCGCCACCATCTGCATCGAGAGCGGCGTCGATATTCCCACGGTTTCGCGCTGGCTCGGACACAAGGACGGGGGCGCCCTGGCGATGAAGACCTACGGCCACTTGCGCCGCGAGCACAGCGTCGCGCAGGCGCAGAAGGTTTCCTTCATTCCCGCGGCTGCCGCAGCTTAATCGAACTGTCAGCGGTCCGCGCCCTTGCCACCAGTAAGGCGTTTGAGAGCGGCTCGGCGCCCATCAAGGCTCTCCACCGCAGAGCGGGGCAGGGAAGCCGCCTTGCGTCGATTTGTGGGCGGCCCTGCTGCGTTGCGCTTTGCCTGGACGAATGTCTGCCACGCAGTTTCGAGTTCTGGCTTCATGGCCTCGAATTCTTTTTTCGTTCGTGCAGGTCTCTTCTTTCTTCCTTCGTAGCGAGCAGCACTCGCCCGAATCCGCTCCACTTCGGAAGCTGGAATCATGGTCCGCCCATATTCCGTGATCGTTGTCACCTTGCCGGCGTAAATCTGCCGGTATCCCCAGCTCTGCTCTTTCTTGAATAGAGCCGCGAATTCGCGGGGAGAAAAAGCGACCTGGCTCATTGCGATGACTTCTTTGCCGTCCGCTTCGGCGCGATCCTCTTCTTCGGCCGGTGCGGCGCTTTATGCGGAGTCGACGCAACGCGAGTTTCCGGGAGATTCTCAGCCAGAAAAGCAACACTTGAGACGCCAAACGCTGCCGCCAATCGGTCAATCGTGCTCGCCCGTAGGTCCTTCTCTTCCGCTTCGATGCGTTGATACCACCGCAAATCCGTTCCGAGCAGTATCGCCACCTGTTCTTGAGTCAGATCGTGTCGACGACGGAGTTCCTTCAGACGGGCGGCGAGGAATTTGAGAATCGACACAACTTCCAGCATCCGGTTTCCGTCCCGCCTGAATACGGTCTGATCATACCGTATTTTATCTCGACTTTATTACGGTCTTATCGGACCGTTCTCGCATGATACTGCCGTGCGCTTTTGCGCTGCTCACATCCATCTTCGCCCTTTCGCTCATTAGCGGTATTGCCGTCGCCGCGCCCCCCGCGCATCGTGCGCAATACGCGCCGCATCCGGCTCTTTTTTAGCAGCGCATATCCCATCGGGAGCTCTTCGCAAGCGTCTGTGCCGCGCTCAGTTCCGCGTGAACCCAATTTGCGCGCTGTCCCCGGCGCATCCGGTCCAGGGGGTAAGGGGTAGTGTGTCCGGATCGCACGAAATGTGTCGAAAAATGTGCGCTCCGATGACCCACCGGCCCATCTCCGCGCCAATCTGCCGCCACCACGGCGCGACCCAATCGGAGGGTGAAATATGCGGGCTAGTTAAACTATAATTAAACATTGACAGATTATTTGTCTCCCTTCACCCTGCCGCCGAAGGGGACACATTTATCAGAATGAAAGAGAACAAATATGAGTGTTGGATTTCCTAATCCTTGGACGATTAATCTCACGGGAGGATCGCATATCGACCTCGATGGCGCGATGGACCTGGCCTTCTCGGGGATACCCACAGAGTACGGAATGCGCTTGCGCGAAATCGCGCCCATTAGCATCAGCCTCGCGCCGATGGAAATCAAACCGATGGACATCTCGTTTCGCTTGAAAGAGATCCCGTCGATACGGGCGCACTTACCCTTGAATTATAAAGTAGCGGTTTCGTTGCTCGGGGCGGAGGTCTTCAAGCTGCAGCTTTGCGGGCAGGGACAACTGATCACCGAGCCTTATATTCCGAACCCATGCGAGAGAAGGGCGACGGACCTGAGAGAAGTAGTGAGATCGACCGAGGCGCCGGAAGAATCACTTCCGTTGAAATAGCCGCGAATTCCGAGGATCCGTATGCCCAATCTGGAACCAGCCTTGAAACTCGTTGGAATGCCCAACGAGATTTTGCGGGCAACGCTGCCCGAGGCGATGGTCGAAAGCATGACGGAGACCCGGCCCAGGATCGAGGCTTCCCCGGAACTGGCGGCGTGGCTGGACACGTCCCGATCCCGCGCCGGAGTTTCGATTGGCCCGCGGCGACGGGGGCGTTTGCGCTTGCGTCTTCGGCCCGAAACACCACCGGGTGAATACACGGCCAGTGTCTCGCATGGTGAGCTGCAACAACAGATCCTGGTAACGGTGCACGCGCGCGTTTTGGCCACAGTTCAGCCGCATGTGCTTTTGTGGAGCGGTCTCCCCGGAACCCGAGCCCGGGTCGAGATCGTCTTAACCAATGCCGGAAACGTCCCGCTGGAGGTCCCGGAATCGTGCGTGACGGGAATCTTTGATGACAAAGGAATCGAAGCTGCATTTGCCAGTACGTATCGACAGGAAACGGATGATCTCAACCAATTGGCCGGGCACTTGCTTTCCAAATTGCGCGAGAGCCACGGCGGCCTGTTCAAAGTCCACATTGCAGGGGGGGCGCGCAATTTAGCTCCAGGGGAATTATGTAACTTAACCCTGCAAACGACGCTGGCGTCCAAATTGTTGCCGGGCCATTCGTACCATGGGCTGCTGCCGTTGACCGGCGGCCTGCAGCTATCGATGCAAATCCAGATCGGAGAACCACCAAAATAACGATTATGCGAGACTGCGCCGCCACCAAGCCGAATTGCTGCAACGAAATCGAGAGAGGACTCTCGGATTTGGTGCATGCGCAAATAGTATTAGGAAGGCAGGTGCTCAAATTCGCCGTGGATGGCGTCCGGATCACCAAAAATTGTCTCCAAGGGATTGTCCCCACGCGGGCGAAACGCGATGCTTGCTGCGAGGCGGCCGAACCCTGCTGGATGCCTCACTCCCTGGGTGAGATCACTTGCGAACTCAAGGCCGGAGACAAAGGAACGGTGTGCTTGCTGATCACGAATGAGGACTTCCGAGCGCGCACTTTTCATGTCTCAGCCACCGGAAAGAGCGCGGGATTTGTCACGTTCTCACAAAAAGATTTTACCCTGACCTCCAAGGAGCGCGTCGCCGTCACCGCCGAATTCCTGATGCCCAAGCCGGACGAGGCGGAGCAGAAAAAGGATTGTTCGTGCATTGAGCACGAGGCCATCCTCTGGGTGCGCGGCTGCCAGAGCCAATACCTGCGCTGGACGCTTGGCTCCGCTTGTGAAAGTGCCCGGTGCTGCCATGAAGTGACAGTCCATGATTGCCCCGACTATACGCTGCACTGGTATGACCATTTTCACATCTTGCGTCCGTGCGTGGGATCTGTAGGCGACAAGTAAATAGGAAATATCCATGAGCCGTGTAATCGACCTTCTCCGCAACACCGTAGCACTCAATCTCCGCTACAGTTCCACGCTGCTATATCTCTCCAAAGATTATCTGAAAGATGTGAGCGCGGTGCTTGCCAAGACCACGGATCAGGCTGCGCCCCAGGAAAGCGAAACGGTGGTCCGCGCCCCGCTCCTGATTGCCGGCTACACTGGCGACACCGCCACCGGAGCTTTCGCCTTGGACAATACGAGTGACCGGGAAATGCGTGTCCAACTGGTCGTCCAATGTGAATTGGATGCGCGCCTGTTGCAGGTGACCCCCGCAGTGCTCGACCTGAAACCCGGCACGGGAGCGGTCGTTCGAATCATCGTCAAATTTGATGAAGCAATCGATAAGGACCGCGACTACCGTGGTTTCGTCACGGTGCCGGGGTTATCGAACGAAGGGGTGCCATTCATCGTGCGTCGATTGTATGATTTGGTAGATGCCAAAGAAAAAGGGGCCGACGAAACGGCGCCCGCGGCTGAGGTGAAGAGCGGGCGTAAGACGGCGAAACGGAGCGCGAAGAAGAGCCGCTAGCACGCCCCATGGAAGAGCGGGCCCGGGAGGGCGAAAAGGCGGAGGAGGGACCTGGAATAAAAGCCGCGCTGCGGATGATCGATGAATTGATCCGCTGGATCCACTTTGTCGAGCACCGCTGTTTTGACGCGGCAGAGGACATCAATACTCGAATTGCCGAGGAAGAACGGAACGACCCCGCACACTGCAAAGGATTTCTTCATACTTTGAAGTTGATCTTCAGCCGGGCGCTGAGTGATCCGAAAGACATGGCGGAACACTATGCGCGGTTTGCGACCCTGGCCCTCAAGGCTTTGCGGAACGAATCGCGGCTGGAGCCCGATAAATCGGATCGGCGCTTCAAAGACGAGATGTGGCGGACTCACCCTTTCTATCGGAGTCTCTTGCAACTCTATCTTGCCTGGGAGCAAAGCTTGAAGGCATGGGCTCGGGACCAGCAACTGTCTCCGGACGATCAGCGACGGGTGGATTTCCTGTTGTCTCAACTGGTGGGGGCGCTTTCGCCATCGAACCTGCCATTGAACCCTGCGGCGTTGAAGCGCGCCGAACTGACGCGTGGAGAGAGCGCCGTCGCGGGCGTGCGAGAATTCGTGGACGATCTGTTGCACCACGGAGGGATGCCCAAGCAGATTCTGCCGGGCGCCTACACTTTGGGTGTGGATCTCGCGGCCACCCCGGGGGCTGTGGTATTTCAAAATGAGCATTTGGAACTCCTGCAATACGCGCCGCAGACAGCCTCCGTGCGTCGCCGGCCGCTGCTGATGATTCCACCTCAAATTAATAAGTATTACATCTTTGAGTTACGACCGACAAACAGCATGTTGGGCCATCTGGTGGAGCAGGGCTTTCAAGTATTTACCCTGAGCTGGCGCAATCCGCGGGCCGAGCACCGCGATTGGGGCTTGGAATCTTATGTGCAGGCGACCCTCCAGGCGATAGCCGTCGTTCGGAGCATTACGAACAGCGCGTCACTCGGCTTGATCAGTGCGTGTGCGGGCGGCTTAACGGCCCTGGCGCTATTGGGTTATCTGGCGGAAATGCGCCGTCCGATCGTGACGAACCACAGCCTTTTAGTTACGGCGCCATTGGCTCACAACGATTCCATACTCGAGCATTTCGTGACCCCGACCGTGATGGAAAACTCTCGATCCATGTCCCAGTTGGACGGGACATTGGACGGACGCATGCTGGCCCGCATATTTGCCTGGCTGCGGCCGAATGACCTCGTCTGGAGTTACTGGGTCAATAACTATCTGCTCGGCAAAAAGCCGCGCCCGCTCGACGTGTTGCACTGGGATAATGATTCCACCCGATTGCCGGCCGCGCTCCATAGTGACTTTATCGACATGACGCAGAAACGGGTCTTCGAGCGGCCTGGTCAAATGCGCCTCCTGGGCCGGACCATTGATTTTCGCCGGGTCAATGTAGCTACTTACTTTGCCGCTGGCCGGGAAGATTACCTGATGCCCTGGCGCGGAGTATTCCGGGCGGCGCGCCATTTTCGGGGCCGTCATAAGATGGTGCTCAGCACGAGCGGTCACATTCAGAGCATCCTTCGCCCGCCGCGACTCGCTAACACGGAATTTTATACGCACGACGATTTCAATTTGTCGGCGGACGAGTGGCTGGCCAAGGCCGAGCGGCGCGAAGGTAGTTGGTGGATACACTGGGCCGATTGGCTCAACTCCCAATCGGGTGCCACCAAGAAGGCCCCCCGCAGCCTGGGGAGCGCGGAGTATCCACCGCTCCGTCCTGCACCGGGCTTGTATGTTCGCGATTCCATAACTTAAAGGCTGTGATGCAGTTTTGCGTTGGAGGCACAGGGGGATTGGTAGGGACGCCGCGGCGGCGGTGTCCTGGCGCGGCAGCGCACCATCTGGTGCGTAACGCACTACGCGGCCCTGACTTCTCCGAAGGACGGCGCGGCGCGGCGTCCCTACCACCAAGCGAGTGCATCACAGGCTCTAGTGCCGTCGGCGGCGATTAACGAGTCGAAAGAGCAACCCTCTCCCCGTAAAGATCAATCGGATCGTCCACGGTGAACTCAATCACACGAACGCGATCTGCCCCTCAAAGTCGAATCTCCCATTCCCCGAAACAGTCGTTTTCGCGTTGATGTCCACGCCATCCTCTTCGCTCGACGCATGGAGACGAGCCTCAAATGCCAACTGGCACTTGGTGAACTCGAAAGTCCGATTGGGACCATCCACCCAAATGTTGGTCGGCCCAGCCGACGGATAAATGCTGGCGCCGGAAGTTCTTCCCGCGGTTCCGTGTGTGGAGCAAGCGTCGAGTTGCATCCGGGCAAAGCGTGGTGAGGCGGCCTCCGGGGAGCCATCTGACATTATACTGGAATGCGCATTGGCAAATCTGCGGAAGTGAAGAGGTTAGTTAGACGTAAACTTCGACACCGGGGAAATCAGAGTTGCCGGTCACCCGGAGGAAGGTGCGAAAAATGGCGAAATTCGGTATTTTCCGCTCAACCCTCACGCGCGCACACTCTTCGCTCGGATGCTTGAGGAACGAGAAGACGTGTCCGATAGCAGTCCGCTTTTTGTCGTGCGAGAGTGCCAAAAATCAATGAATCGCGCTGCTGATATCGTAGGCACGACACGAATTGCAATTGGACGAGCCGCACATTCTGGAATCGACAAATCTCCGCGGCGCCGTAGAGAGGATTTTGATGCGCTTGCTCCCGACGCTCCTGATCCTCCTGTCGCTGGCTCTCGCCTCATCTGCGGCCGCCTTTCTCCCGGCAGCCATCGAGCAGGAGTTCGGCGACGCAGCCTTGGAACTGCGCAATGGCTACGCACGGGAAGTCCCGGCCTCGCTCAGGAGGAATGCGTTGATCGAGCACAGCGGGCTTTCCGCCGAGGATTGGGATCGGCTGGCCGATGCCCGCGACATCGACGTGGTGAGCGCGCTCGTCATCAAGGCCCTGCGATCACGCGTGCGGAGCCTCGCCGCCGACCCGCCCAGTTAGCATTCAGCAAGTCGTCCCGGCCGGCCGCGCCTCCAGTCAGACCCGCAATATGAAATCCCTCCCCCTCGCACTCGTGCTTTCCGCGGCCTTGTGTGGTCTGTCGCGCCTCCATGCCGTGGAACCTCCGTTGACCGGGGCGGCTGCGGAAAAACGTTTCCCACCCCTCAAGTTGCCGCCTGGCTTCAAGGCCACGTTATTCGCCTCCGACCTTTTGATCGAATATCCGTCCGTGATCTCCATCGGTCCCAGGCCGGGGACCGTCCTGGTCGCTCACGACTACATGACCGGCCTGGGCATGGACATCGTGCGTCGCGACGAGGTTCGCCTGGTGGAGGACAGCGACGGCGATGGCTACGCGGATAAATCCACCGTGTTCGCCGGTGGGCTGAATTCAATTCAAGGGCTGGCGTTGCAGGGCGGCGCGGTTTACGTCATGCACGCACCGTTCCTGACCGTCTTCCGGGATCTCGATGGGGACGGTGTGTCCGACCAGCGCCAGGATCTTCTGACCGGCATCGGGTTGCCGCCGGAAGACAATCCGCAACGGCTGCATTGCGCCAATGGTGTCGTGCCGGGGCATGACGGGTGGCTCTATCTGGCCGTGGGCGACCATGGCTGCGACATCCCGCGCCCGGAGGGCGACCGGCTCGTGCTGCATGGCGGCGGCATTTTGCGATGCCGACCCGACGGGCGCGATCTTCACGTCTTCGCCACCGGGCTGAGAAACATCTACGACGTCGCGCTCGACGAGGAACTCAATGTGTTCGTGCGCGACAACGAGAACGATGGTGGCAGTTACAAGGTTCGCGTCTGCCACAGTTTTTTCGGCGCCGATCACGGCTATCCCTACAAATACACCGAGCGTCCCGCCGAGGCGCTGCCACCGCTGGCCGACATGGGGCTCGGGTCGTCCGCCGGAGGGGTATGCTATCTGGAGCCCGCCTTCCCGGCGGAATATCGCGGCAATCTTTTTTTCTGCGAATGGGGACATTCCGTGGTGCACTACGGGCGCCAGCGTGCCGGCGGCAGTTTTGCGCCGATGCAGGAGATCGAATTCGCCGCCGGCGCGGAGAACGATCCTTATGGTTTCAAGCCGACCGACCTGGTCGTGGATCGCGACGGATCGCTGCTCGTGTCGGATTGGGCGGATGGCCAGCGCCCCAAGCGCGGACGGGGCCGCATCTACCGGATCAGTTACGAGGGTCAGGCATCGTCGCCCGCGAAGGAGTCGGGTGAAAAAACGCTCGGCGACTGGATCGCACAGGTCGATGCCCCCAGCCTCCACCGGCGGAACGAAGCACAGGCGGCCATCGAACGGCGTGGACCTGGCGCGTTGCCAGTTTTGCGGCAGGCCATGAGCAGCGGGAAGCTCGGGGTGCTCGGGCGATTGCACGCCATTTGGATTCTCACGAAGGTGGATGGCCTCGGCTGCCGCGATGACTTGTTTGCCCTGGCGGCGAAGGACGCGGACGTTCGTGTGCGCGCCCAGGCGGTTCGCGCGCTGGCCGATCTGTGCGATCCCGTGCTGGTGCAGCACCAACTCGCCGCCGCACCCGCCGACTCGGCGCAGTCCGCCCGCATCGCCGCGCTCGGCGAATCCGCCAGCGAACAGGTGTTGCTGGAGGTTATCCTTGCCCTCGGCCGCACGCAGTGGCCGCAGACTCCCGAGTGGCTGCGCAAGAATCTGCGGCAGCCGGACGCGGCGCTCGCTCACGCCGCGATGCAGGCGTTGCGCCGGTCCAATAACTGGCCCGCCGTGCTCGCGCTGCTCGATCAGCCTGCTTCCGATCCACTCCGCTCGATCGCGCTCCGGGCGCTCGCCGAGCAGGCGGACTCCGCCATTGTCGCTGGACTCCGGCAGCGCCTGCAGACCGAGCCCGACCCGCGCCGCAGAACGGAATACGCCGATGTGTTGACGCGCATCCACCGCCTGCCCGGCCCGTGGGTCTACTGGAGCTACCGCCCGGGACCACGGCCTGCGAACACGGTTTCGTGGGAGCAGACTGCCGCGATCGAACAGGTGCTGGATGGCGTCCTGGCCGATGCCGACCGGGGCGTGCGCACGGCCACGTTGCGCCGGATGCAGCACGAGCAGATTCCGGTGCGACTGGAAACCCTGGACCGCTGGCTGCAGTCAGAACGGGATGGCGAGACGGTGGCGACGATCATCGGTTCGCTGCGGGACCAACCCGCGGAATCCGTGCGCGGACTTTTGGCATCCGTGATCCGGGAGCGGACCCACCGCCTCGACAATCGCCTGGCGGGCCTGGAAATTTTCCAGCGCGGTCTCAGTGCTCCTTTCGAGGGGAAGTTGCTCGACCTTGCGGGGCAGCTCGACGACGGGCCGGTGCTCGCCGAGGCATTGCGGCAATTGGGCGCACGGCCGCTGGTTTCCAGTCTTCCCTTGTTGCGCAGCAAGCTCGGTGCATCCAGTGCGGAGGTGCGTGCCGCCGCTCTCGAATCCATCGCGGCACTGCAAGACCGGAGCGCGGCGCAGCCCGTCACGCGCCTCTTGAAGGATCCCGCGGCCAGGGTGCGCCAGGCGGCGGCCACGGCGGCGGGACGGCTCGCGATCGCCGAAGCCACCGAACCGCTCCTGCTCCTCGCGAAAGATCCGGACCCGCTCGTGCGCCGCGAATGCCTCGACGCGCTGCGCCGGCTGCGCGAGCCACGCGTGCTGCCGCTCGCCCTGGCCGCCTTGCAGGATAGTCCCAGCCAACGGATCGCGCTGGACTGTCTCGCGGATTTCGGCGGGCCAGCTCATCTCGAAGCGGTCACCCGGGTCGCATCCAGGAATCCGTCTGTCGAAATCCTCCAGGCCGCGGTACGCGCCTTGACCGCGTGGCGGGAAAAGGAGCCCGCCGGCTCGCCTCATCGCGCGCCGTTGGACGAAGCGGTGGACGGTGTGCAGGGCCGCAGCGGCCTGCTGCTGCGCTGGAAAATGATCGGGCCAGTGTCCGTGGAGGATGCGGCTCGCGCCGTCGAAGCGATGTCGCATCCGGCAGCACTCTCGCCCGGTTCATTCCCGGCTCCGGCATCCATGCAGACTCGATTCACGACCGGAGCGGAGACCCGCGTCGAGCTAGGTTCACCGGCCGCCGGAGCCCCGAACGCCGTCTGGCTGGGCCTTGCGGAAGTGTCCGTCGCGGAAGCAGCCGAGGTCCAGTTTCTGTCGTCGGGCAGCGGGAACTTTCGCGTCTGGTTGAACGGCTGTTCGCTTTATCAACGCGCGAAACCGGGCGTGTTCCGGCCCGATTCCGACCGGTTCGATGCGCAGCTCCATCGTGGCCAAAATTTCCTGGCCGTTCAGGTGCCGGCGGAGGACGGGGCGCGGTTTCACCTGCGCTTCCGCCGCAAAAGCTCCAACACGGATCACGAACGTCTCACGCAACTGGCCCTCACCAGGCCCGGGGATGCGGCGCGCGGCCGCGAAGTGTTTCTGAACGCCGAGAAATCGCTGTGCCTCAAGTGCCACCGTCTTGGCGATCAGGGGGCGCGCATCGGCCCCGAATTGACCGGCGTCGGCTCGCGTTTCTCGCGCATTTATCTCATCGAATCGATCCTCCAGCCCAGTCTCACCATCGCGCCCGAATTTGAAAATAACCTGGTGGAGCTCAAGGATGGCGATCCCCTGCTCGGCGTTCGGGTGGGCGAGACCCGCGACACGCTCATCCTGGGCGATTTGCAGGGGCAGCATGAGATTCCGAAGGCCAGGATCGCGAAATTGCAGCCGCTCACCGTGAGCCTCATGCCCGAGGGCCTGGAAAAGATGCTCACCGAAAAGGAGTTCATCGACCTCGTCACCTTTTTGCTGGAGCAAAAATAAGCGGGAGCTTCCCGCGAAAAACGAACTGAACTTTATCCACACCCGCCCGCGCTGCTCACGGTGATTTGTCCTTGATGAACTTCAGCGATTTTTCAATGACCTCGTCGGTGATGCCCATGTGGCCCTTGTCGGGATAGTGGTGGAAGGTGAAATCCGCGCCGGCTTTTTTTAAGGCCTCGACCATGAGCAGCGCATTGGCCACGGGCACGGACTTGTCGTCGTCCGAATGCATAATGAGGAGCGGCTTCATGTCCTTGCGGACGTGATTGACCGGCGAGGCCAGCTCGCGCGCCTTGTCGGGGTCTTCCCCGGCGGGCGTCCAGATGTTGCCCCAGCTCAGGGTCGGCAGTTCGTAACACGCGGCCACGCTGATCGCGGCGCGAAAGTCGTTGCTGGATTTCTCCCACCCGCCGGTGCGGGGCCACGGACCGTCGCCGAGCGTCGCCGCCAGCGAGACCAGGTGCCCGCCCGCCGACTGGCCGATGAGAAAGATGCGGCTGGTATCGATGTGATATTGTTCCGCGTGCGCGTGCACGTAGCGGATCGCGCATTGGACATCCTGATAACACGCCGGCGCCGGAGTGCATCCCACGAGGCGGTAATCAATCGACATGGCGAAGAATCCGAATCCGGCCCACTGCCCGACTTTGATCGTCGAGGAGTCGAGCTTATGACCCGCTTTCCACCGGCCGCCATGCACGGAGATGATGGCCGGGAAAGGCCCGCCGGATTCGGGATGCGCGATGTCCGCCAGCAAGCCAGCACCCTGCACCTGGCCATAGACCACGTTTTCCTGCATCTTGATGTTCGGCGGCGTTTCAACTTTCGGGGATTGCGCGAACGAAAGACCGGGCAGCACGAGGCAGATCATCAGGTGCCAGCAACGCTTCCTGATCGGTTGGACAATGGGGGGCATCGTATTCATGCGTTCAGTTTAGCCTCCTATGCCTTTTCCTGGCTATTCCTTCCCGCTTTTTCCGAGATGCTGATCAAGGAACGTGCGCACTTTTTTCCGCGCCAGCTTCGCCTCGGGAATATCGTGGGTGAAAACCTGGAAGATGTGCCACATCCCTTCGTAGGGATCGAGTTTCACCGCGACACCGGCCTGATCCATCGCCTGATACTGTCGCACCGCGTTGCTGAGGAAGATCTCCTTCGTCCCGACCTGGATCAGCGTGGGCGGAAATCCTTTGCGATAGTCCGCATACACGGGGGATACATACGGGTTTTTCTGATCGGCGGTCGCCGCGTAGGCATCCGCGCAATTCTTCAGATTTCCGGGGTAGTACAACAGCGGGTCGGCCTCCTGCAGCGTCGTGTAGGTGTCGCCCGTGTCGGTGATGTCCGACCAGGGCGACCACAGGACCACCGCCGCCGGCATGCCCAGCCCCTTGTCACGCATCTTGAGGACCGCGCCAGCCGCCATTCCACCTCCGGCAGACTCGCCGTAGATCGCGATCTCTCCCAAGGAGTGGCCTTGTTCGCGCAAGGCCTGGATGACCGCCACCACCTGGTCGGTGATTTCGTTCCATTGGGCGTGAGGAGCCAGGGTGTAGTCCACCGAGATGACCCGCCTTCCGGTGTCCGCGGCCATGGGCACAGCGCTGATCAACCGCGATTTCGCACGGTACATCGTGTAGGCGCCGCCGTGGGTATAGACGAGCACCTGCGGGGTGTTCGTCCACCCCCGCGGTTTGATGTCCAGCACCGGGACCCCGCCCAGGCTGCGCGCTTCGATGCTGGGTTCGTAAGACTTTACCACCGCCGCGTTCGCTTCCTCGCGCTTTTTTTCCACGGCGGCTTGAACCTCTTTCCACGCCTCGATCTCACCCGGTCCCGGCAGTGGCGCGTTGCGCACCGCCCGGCTGAATTGGCCGAGGGCCTTGCGTCCTTCCTCGGAGATCGTCGCCGGCGCCGGACAATCGCCTCCCGACGCCGGTGCCGCCGTCAAACAGCCGAGCGAACCGCCGGCCATGGTTGCGAGAGTCTTGCCGATGAGCATGGGGAGAAATTTGCGGGTTAGTTTCATGATCGAAGAAAGCAATTGCCGTGTGTGGAGCAAGCGTCGAGTTGCATCCGGGCAATGCGCGGTGAGGCGGCGTCCGGAGAGCCATCTGACATTTGGTTTTGACCGTGCTTTTGGGATTGAGCAAAGCAAGCGTGGTGATAGCGTGCTGGGCGAATGTTGTGCCTGCTTCCTACCGCGGAACTGACTTTTGGGGCGCCTTCCCGAGCGGAGCGTTTCGTTCGGGTAGCTTACCGCTAGGGAAACGCTGAACAATTAGGCGACCGTTTCGGTTCGGGAGGGAGGCGCGATTTTTGCGCACTTTTTCATTCGGCGGGACGTTTCGAGTGGCCGGTCTTTGGAAAATGGAGAGTTGCGCGAGGATCCAAATGGCTGGC
>JBBRPL010000038.1:0-61481 GCA_038228205.1 Chthoniobacterales bacterium | reverse complement strand
GCGACCCTCCCGCGATACGGAAGACGATCTTTGTCGGGCCGGCTCCGGAAGCGGTTGTCTTCGACGGAAAGAATATCTGGGTGACCAACTCCCTGGGAAACACGGTTACAAGGATTTCCCCGTCGCTCGAGGCAGTCATCGGCACCTTCGCAGTGGGAGCCTTTCCCAAGGGAATCGCCTTCGATGGCGCGGCGATCTGGGTGGCGAACTCGGCTGCGAACACCGTGACAAAATTGCGCGCCACCGATGGGCTGGTCCTGGGCACTTTCAACATCGGACTCACCCCGAATTCCATCGCTTACGACGGCAAGAATCTTTGGGTGACGCTGCAGGGGACCAACCAGGTGGTCCACATCGGCAAGTCCGGAGCGATCATCAAGACCTACGCTGTGGGGGCTGTGCCCGCCGGGGTGGTATTTGATGGCGCGGCCATCTGGGTGGCGAACTCAAATGCCGCCACGGTGACCAAAATCGGGGCGGCACTGAACGTGCCGGTCATTGTCGGCTCGTTCCCGGTGGGTCAGACGCCCCTCGGGCTCGCGTTCGACGGCGCGTTCGTGTGGTCCACCAACTCCGCCAGCGCGACAGTTTCCAAGAAGTAGTCACGAGGGCCGGGCAACGAAAAGTTGCGAATCCACTGCTCGTCGCTTCCCGGGAGCGCGGTTAGCTTCCTCTAGCCAATTCCCCGCGATCCATGTTGCATTCCAGTTGTGAATTCGCGGATCGAAACACTTCCGTTGACGGCCATGGAGGAGATGTTGATTTGGGCCGACCGCCCTTCCTGCCCGTGCTTGGCTGTCCAAACTCATCCCCGGGCTTCTGATCGGACTCTTTGGCGTTCGTGCTGGAAGACGCGGCCACGATGGCGCCGCACTTCCCGGGCATCAGCGCGAGTTTCACAGCCTCGACCTACGCGCGCCGATTGACCCTCACTTTGCACTACGATCTCCGGTGCCTGACGATCGCGCAGGCTGTGGATTTACTGAACGAATGGGTGACTCGACTCCGCGAATCTGCAAAGGATGGTGTATCCGTGTGCCTCGCGTCATGCCTTTCAAAAACTTTCCGATTTCGATCGCGTGCGGTCTCGCCCTACTCAGGCTCATGGGAGGCGACAGCGCGTGGAAACGGCCCGCGTGAAATAGCGGTTTTCATGAACTCACCGCTCGACCTCACCCGCCGCCATTTCCTCAGCCGGATGACGACGGGTCTCAGCGGCGTGGCGCTCTCGCGTTTGCTGGCGCGCGAGCTGGTGGCGGCCCCAGCGGGCCCACCGCACTTTGCCCCGAAGGCGAAGCAGGTGTTACAGATTTTCTGCCCCGGCGCCGCGTCCCACATGGACCTGTGGGATCACAAGCCGATGCTGGAGAAGTTTCACGACACGCCAATGCCCGGCGACAAGGAAGTCACTTTCCAGGGTAAGAACGGCAACCTCATGAAGTCACCGTGGCCGTTCGCGCCATCGGGCCAGAGCGGGAAGATGATCTCCACCATGCTGCCGCACATGGCGAAGCATGTGGACGACATGGCCTTCATCCACAGCATGACCTCGCGCACGAATACCCACGGGCCGGGCTGCATCTACATGAACTCGTGCTTCACGCGCGAAGGATTCCCCAGCGCGGGTTCGTGGGTGAGTTACGCCCTCGGCTCCGCGAATGAAAACCTGCCGACCTACCTTGCCCTGCAAGACGTGCGCGGCGAACCGCCCAATGGAAAGGCGAACTGGAGCAACGGGTTTCTTCCCGCCCAATACCAGGCCGTGACGATGGGCGCGCAGCAGCCGCTCCGCAATCTCGCCCGACCCACCTCGATCCCGGCCGACGATGAAGACGCCACGCGGGATTTCCTGAAACTCATCAATACCGAGCACGCCGCGGCGCACCCGGGCAACGACGAACTCCAGGCCCGCATGGCGGCCTATGAACTGGCGGCAAAGATGCAGCTTGCCGCGCCGGAAGTCAGCGATCTCACCCGCGAACCCCAGCACGTTCACGACCTCTACGGCACCGGCGACAACAACAAGCTCAAGGCCGCCTACGCGCAGAATTGCCTGCTCGCCCGCCGCATGCTCGAACAGGGTGTGCGCTTCGTGAGCCTCTACTGCGCCTCGCGGGCGAGCGCCGTGGACGGGCTCTTGAATTGGGACGCCCACAAGACGCTCAAGGCCGACTACGAGCGACACTGCCCGATCTTCGATCAGCCGACCGCCGCGCTGCTCACCGACATGAAAGAACGCGGCATGTTGGACGACGTGCTCGTCCTCTGGTGCACGGAGTTTGGCCGCATGCCCACGCACCAGGAAGGAACGTCGGGGCGCGACCACAATCCCGATGCCTTCACCACCTGGATGATGGGCGCGGGCGTGAAGGGAGGCGTGAGCTACGGCGCGACTGACGACTTTGGCCGTCGCTCCGTCGTCGATGTCGCCACAGCCTATGACTTTTACGCCACGGTCCTGCACCTGCTCGGCCTCAACCACGAGAAGCTGACCTATTACCACAACGGCGCAAACCGCCGTCTCACCGACGTGCATGGGCATGTCCTCAAAAGCATTCTCGCCTGATCGATGAAGCCGCTCGCGATCCTGCTCCTCGCCTCAGCGTCCGCCGTCGCGGCCGATTCCGCGGGCGTCACCTTCTTCGAGGAGAAAGTTCGCCCCGTGCTCGTGGAGCATTGCTACTCCTGTCACAGCGCCGAGGCGAAGAAGCTCAAGGGCAACCTTTACCTCGACTCGAAAGCCGGTTGGGAAAAGGGCGGCGACAGCGGCGATCCCGTGATCGTCCCCGGTAAACCCGAAGCGAGTCTGCTCATCCGCACGGTCCAGCATCTCGAGGCCGACATGGAGATGCCGCCGAAGAAGCCGAAACTGCCTGATGCCGTCATCGCCGACCTGATTACCTGGGTAAAGATGGGCGCGCCCGATCCGCGGGACGGCACCAGGATTGAAGCCAGACGCGGCGACAAATCGTGGTGGTCGCTGCAACCGCTCGCGAAACAGTTCACTCACGACAGCATTGACGGCTTCATCGCGGCCCAGCTCGCGGAAAAGAAACTCACGCTGAATTCACCCGCCGATCCGCGTTCGCTCATCCGCCGGATGAGTTACGATCTCATCGGCCTGGCACCGACGCCGGAGGAGGTGGAAGACTTCACCAAAGCTCACCAGGCGAATCCACGCCGGGCAACCGAGGCGCTGGTCGATCGTCTGCTCGCATCACCGCGCTACGGGGAGCGCTGGGGCCGGCACTGGCTCGACGTCGTGCGCTTCGGCGAGAGCAATGGCTTCGAGCGAAACTTCGTCATCGACGACCTCTGGCCCTTCCGGGACTACGTCATCAAGTCCTTCAACGACGACAAGCCGTTCAACGCCTTCATCGCCGAGCACCTGGCGGGCGATATCATCGGCAAGGATCAGCCGGAAATCGAAGTGGGCAGTGCGTTCCTCGTCGCCGGGCCTTACGACGACGTCGGCAACCAGGATGTCGTGGCCCAGAAGAATATCCGTGCCGCCACGCTGGACGACATCATCACCGCGACCAGCGGCGCCTTTCTTGGCCTCACGATCAACTGCGCGCGCTGCCACAATCACAAATTTGATCCCATCCCAACCGAGGATTACTACCGGCTGCGCGCGGCATTCGAAGGGATCAACCATGGGCGGCGCGTCGTCGCGACCAGCGAACAGCGCGAGGCTTTTGCCGCGGCCATGAAGCCGCTCGACGAGCAAAAAGCCAGGATCACTGCCGAACACGAGGACCTGCAAAAAGCCGTCGAAACACAGGCGAAAACGGAATTCGCGCGGTTCCAGCCAGCACGCCCAAAGATCGACCCCCAACACACCGAAGAAAGCTTCCCACCGGTGCTCGCAAAACAGGTGAAGTTTGTCATGCGGGCGTCGACGACCAACACGAAGAGCGCGTCCGGCGCAGGCCGGCTCACGGAGTTCGAGGTCTGGACGACCGATGCGCGCAACGCAGCCCTCGCCAGCAGCGGTGGCCGAGCCGAAGGGGCGCGGTCCGCCGTCGCGGCGGATTTTCCCGAGGCCTACGGACCGCAGTTCTGCATTGATGGGCAGTTCGGCGAGCAATGGTTTATCGGCGACCCGGCCGTGCTCACGGTCACGCTCGCCAGGCCCGAGACCATCGAACGCATCACCTTCAGCAACGCCAAGGGCAAGGACCTCAACCAGATGACGGAAGGCGCGACGCCGTGCGAATACGAGGTCCAGGTTTCGCTCGATGGCGCCAAGTGGCAGACCGTGGCGACCAGCGCGGATCGCCTCCCGTGGACGCCCGCACACGGCATCGAACGCGTGCGGCGCGAGCTCATCACGCCCGAGGAGACGCAGAAGCTCGCCGGCCTGGACCAGCAACTTGCGCAAGTGCAGGCCGAGATCAACAGCGTAGCAAAACTGCCGCAAGTGTGGGTGGGGAACCCCGCTCAACCCCAGGAACCGACTTTCGTCCACAAAGGCGGCGACCCGATGAAACCCGGCGAGGCCATCGTGCCGGCGAGCCTCAACGTGCTCGATCAAGTCACCAAGCCGTATGAACTCAAACCCGACGCAACGGAAGGCCAGCGCCGCCTAAGCCTCGCGAAGTGGATCACTGCGGACGACAACCCACTCACGCCACGCGTGCTGGCGAACCGCGTGTGGCAGCATCACTTCGGCGCCGGCATTGTCGACACCCCGAGCGATTTCGGGTTCCTCGGCAGCAAGCCCACGCATCCCGAATTGCTCGACTACCTCGCGAGCCGGCTCGTCGCGAACGGCTGGAAGCTCAAGGCGCTGCATCGCGAAATCCTTCTCTCCCAGACCTACCTGCAAAGCGCGGCATGGCGCGAAGACGCCGCCAAGGCAGATAAGGACGCCCGTCTGCTCTGGCGTTTTCCACCGCGCCGTCTCAGCGCCGAGGAACTTCGTGACACGATGCTCGCCGTCGCGGGCAAGCTTCAACTGGAGCCCATGGGCGGTCCCGGCTTCCGGCTATACAAGTTTTTCCAGAACAACGTCTGCACCTACTTCCCGCTCGATGTCCACGGCCCCGAGACCTACCGCCGCGCCGTCTATCATCAGAACGCGCGGGCCAGCGTCGTGGATGTGCTCAACGACTTCGACCTCCCCGATATCGCCTTCGCCGCGCCCAAGCGAGCGAACACCACCACGCCGTTGCAAGCCCTCACGCTGCTCAACCATAGCTTCACGCTCGACATGGCAAAAGCCCTCGCCACCCGCGTGCAAGATGGCGACGCCGTCGCTCAAGCCTATCGACTCGTCTTTCAGCGCGAACCCACCGCCAAGGAACGCGAAGCCGCCACCCGGCTCATCGCCACCCATGGCCGGGACGCGTTCTGCCGGGCGCTGCTGAACGCCAACGAACTCCTCTACCTGGAATGAATCGGCCGCGCGATCAATCCGATGGTGTCATACAAGGTGCGGGGGATTCAGGACGCGACCCAAACAAACACCGTTCCCGAGGGTCACCATTCGGTCCCCTCCAGCTTCCCATTCAGATCGACCTTTTTTCATCGATGTCCGCGCGCGGTCCCGGCAGGCAACTCCCTTCCCTTTCATGATTCTTCGCTTCCCCCGCGTCTCTCATCTCGCGGCGTCATCGCTTCAAGATCTGTCACTACCGTCAGGTATCTCTTTCAAAGAAGCGTCCCCATTGCCATAACCGTCGACCTCACCCCCCAAAAAGCACCCCCATGCGAAGCGTTATAGCCGCCCCATTCATCATCCTATTCTCTCTGGCTTCATCAGGAGCCCAAACCCCGGCGAGCGCTCCAGCCAAGGTGGCGCCAGCCCTGCCGGGTGCCACCTATTCGCTGGAACAATTCGGCCCGGTCGCTTCGCCGGCGGATGCGGAGAAGGCGTTTCGGAAAGCCTCGGAGGATATCATCGCCGCTGGCGGTGGAGTCCTCGTAATCCCCGCGGAAGCCGCGGCAAGCTGGAAACCGGTGAATAACACGCAGGAGCAGTGGCGCAAGCCAGCGCCCCCGGCGACGACCAAGGCTTGGGGAGCAGGGGCCGGTGTCACGGTCCTCGACGGCAGGACCGGGACCTTGAAGGTGCTTCCTCCGCAATCGACCGGAGTCGTGATCAGCCGAACGCTGGACTTGCCGCAAGGCCAGAGCCTGCCGCACTGGGGCTACTACCCACTGCTCACGTTGAAGAACACGGTCCTGCATGGCTCGACGAGCTATCACGACTGGTTGCAGGAAGACGTGGAGGCGGGCACCGATCGGCGATTCTATGTCGCGACGATCCGCGGCATTTTCCCCGGCGAATTCCTGAATGGCCTTTCCTACTCCGGCGGCGTGCCGCGGCTCTTCATCAAGTCGATCGGATACGACAAGGAGAAGAAGGCGTGGTACTTCCTCGCGGACACGGAAATCAACGTGAAGAAGGGCGCGATCCTGAGCAACAAGAACCACGTGAACGTCCTCGATATGGAGACGTACTCCCACACCGAGAACCAGACGTTCGACGTGCGCATGTGGCGCCACAACTACTCCCAGGGCGACAACTATCTCTTCGATGCCCGCTTCAAATACATGGGGGATGTCCACTCCACAGCCGGTGACGAAAACGGGGTTCTCTACGCGGCGTTTGTGGAAGCCGAAACGAAGATCTTCCGCGGGAAGGTCGAGTCGTGGAACCCGGCGACCGCGGAACTGAAGTACGCCGGAAGCATCGGCGACACCCTCGGAAGCGGCCGGCCCTTTATCAATATGAATCCGGCCAAGTGGATCAAGGCCGGCACCGCGCTGCTCGTCAGGCCGGGGTCATGGACGAGCAACGATCCGACGATCGCGAGTCCTGTTTTTCAGGGAAAGGCATATCCGACGACGGTCGAGAAGAACAACCTGGGAATCACTTCCCTGAAGATGGGCGGACTGATCCGACTCTCCCCGGATGCTCCGGTGACCGAGGACGCCGTGGGTCGCTACTTTACCGTGGATGAGAAGGATGAATGCATTCCCAACAGCGATATTCATCGCTGGTTCCTGATCGACAGTGTGACGAAAAACGCGGACGGAACAAAAGACATCCGCGTGATCCGGCACTGGTGGGGCGCCAAGTCGGCGGCAGGGCTGACCCTCTACAAACCGGAGAGCTATTCGTGGGATGGCCACGAGAAGCAGCTTCATTACATCATCGCACCGGGCGCGAATGTTTACGACGTGTCGGAAGGCGTGAACAATCCGAAGCGCACGGTGAAGCTGGTCCCAACTTCGTTTACGGGCACCGCTGCGGATTTCGCCACGGGCGACGCGGTGGAACAAGCCATCGGACCCGATCCGTTCAAACCGATTTCATTCCGAAGCTGGTTGTGGGATGTCGTCCCGGGTGCATTCCCGTCGCCCGTCATGGATTTCGCGAATAACGGGGCGGTGATGCGCGACACTCTCTTCTACGTCCATGGCGGTTCCGATAGCTTCGAGAAGGAGACGACCACCCGCTACGATCGCAACCCAGCGTGGGATCGGATCATCGAATTGTCCGCCGTGAGCAATACCGGCATCCGATTCGCCGCCGATACCGGAAACGCGGCGATTCTCTTCACCCAACCGAACGACCGGGTTCAGCCCATCAAATGGTACTACGGCGTGGAGAAGGACGTGCCACCGAAGGTGGCTTCGCTGACCGTCACGCGTGATACGGGTGAGCTTAATTTCGCCGGCGGCGGCGCGCGTTTCGACGGACCGGTGACCACGACGGGTCTCTCCGCGGACAAACAAGCGTCGCGCAATCTTCGCGGCAAGAATGTCGCCGTGCAAGCGGGGCAGACCACGGCGGGCATCACGTTCGCCGTCGAGGAAGCGGACGAAGATTATGCGGTCTTCGTCGAGCAGAATTGGATCGGCAACCGCGCCATCGTGAAAAAGGAAGCGAAGGGCTTTACCGTCCAGTTTGAGAAGCCCGCGCCGGAGGGGGCTAAGCTGGATTGGATGATCGTGCGTTGAAACTGCGATCGCCCTCATTGACATCGTGTGATGACGACACGCCATCTACTCTCCGCCGCGATCGCCGCGGCATTTATCGCGGGCCTGTTCCCCGTTGATTCTCTTGCCGGGGAAATCCTGAAGTTCGAGCCCGGTCGAAAAGGCCTGGCGTCCGTGGCCGACCCGGCCGCCTCCGGGAAGCGTTGTGTGGCGGTGAATCTCGAATCCGAATCGGGAAAAATCCTGCTCGGTCAGGGGAAGAAACGAATCGAACCCGGCCTCTACCAATTTGTGCCACGGCTGCGGCTGCATCTGCCAGCGGACTACGATCGTTCCCGGCTGAAGCTCACCCTCTTCATCAACGCAGAGGGAAAGAATGTGGCGCAAATTCCGTTGTCCTGGCCGCTGTTTGATTCGCGGGAGGGAACGTTCACGGAGTTCGAACGTCGGATTTCCTTTACCAAGCCCGCGATGGTCGAGGTCGAGCTTTCCTGGTCCATCGCGCCGCTCGGCGCCGGCGAAAAGCCTCGAGCGCTACGGCCGCTGAAAGGACCGTCGATCGAAGACACTTCCAAAAAATTCGACTCCGCGGGTCCGAAAGGCTCGTCGCAACAGCTCACCGATCTGGTGGGCGAACTCCAGGCAGACGTGGCGATTTCACTCGCCAGCATCACCTATCCAGCGGTGCTCGTCGATCAGATGAGCATTTCCGCCGCGAGTACGTCGCTCGCCGTGGAAAGGGTGTGGCCGGAGAAGGTTCACGTCTATCCGGGTGAGCCCAATCCGGTCGAAGTAACGGTGCGCAACTTTGGTTCGCGACCGGAGACGGCGGTCGTACGGATGGAGATTCGCTCGGGGCTCGACGAAGCAGGCGCGCCGATGGAGGCGCAGGTCGAGGTCCCAGCGGGCGGCACGGCGAAGCATCGCTTTGACTGGACGGCCGGCCAGCGTGAGTACGGCCACGAAGCGCGGGCCAGCGTGCTCGTGGGAGGCAAGGCGGGGCATTCGGAGTCGGAATATTTTTCGGTCGGGAACCCCGTCTGGAAAACCGCCGTCCAGGGAAGCGGATTCATCACGTGGGCAGGACGGGAAGGAGACTTCGAGGATCACGTGGAGAGCAACCGCAGGAAATACGTCAATGTGGAGGAGGCGTTTAGCTGGCAGCCGAGCAGTTGGACCGACCTGAATCCCACCACGGAGGATTGGTGGACCGGCCAGGACGATTTTCACAACACCATGAAAGGACTTCAGGAATGGATGTCACGAAGTCACGGACATGGCATCAAGATGATCACCTATTCGTGGCCGACGGCGAGCGGCCCCGCGGGCATGGAGTGGGGGCGGAAACATCCGGATTTGATCTCCCACGATCGCATCGGCCTGAGCAGCGAGTTTCACGACATCGAAGATATCCGCCTCTCCGAATTCACCTACCGCAACCCGCTCTATAACCGGCTGCACTACGGAGTGTGGAATGGACTCGGGATCAATCGGGGCTATCTCGAGACGATCGACTTGGGAGCCGGAGAGATCGTCAAATCGGCAAAGAATTTCGGGTGGGACGGGGTGCGTTTCGACAAGCCGCCGGGCTGGAGCGCGATGGACGCCGCCGACGTGCACGAGGAATTCGAGCGCATGGGTGTGACGAAGAAAATGGAGGCGCTGCTGCCCGAATATTACGGGGTGAAGACGGGAAGTTGGAACGAGGCCGCGATTTCGATTCGCAACGTGCGTTGGTTTCGTCACCGATTCCAGGAGGAGGTCGGCGGCCATTTCGCGATGTCCTACAATTTCGAAGTGGAGGTCGACGCGAACGGCAAACCCACCCACCCCCTCGATTTTTTCCACGAGTGCTGCCAGCAGGGAGGGCAGATCATGTGCGAATCGATTCGCCAATCCTCGAGTTGGGCGGCCTATCGGAAAAAGGCAATGCAGCAGGCGGAACTGGCGCGACAGAACGGTGGACATCACACCCTGTTCCCGCCCGGGATTGGTCCGGACTGGACACGCTCCTTCGCCGCGATTTTCACCTTTGCCACGGGCTCGCATCCCTACGGGGACTATGGCTGGGGGCCGGCGCTCGCGGGCGCCTACACCCAATTCATGACACGCTACGGTGAATACTGCTGGGATCGTGCGCTCGCCCCGGTGTCCGCGGAAAAATCAGGTGTGTCGGTCAAGAGCGAGTCCCCTCTCATGTGGGAGGATTACACGCGCCAGAGAGATCTGCCGGGGGGTTCGGTCCAGACGGTCGTGCATCTGATCTCGCCGCCGCCAGTCGATGCCATCAATCCCGCCGGCAAACCGGGAACGCTCATGGCGTGGCAGAAAGAAGTGGTCGTCCGGAAAAAATGCGCGGCGGTCCCCTCAGTCTGGCTGCTCAGCGCGGAACCGCAAACGCGCGCGGAGTCATTGGCGGTGCGAGCGGATGGCGACGGATATGCCGTGACCGTACCGGAGCATCGTTACTGGAGCCTGGTCGTGTGGACGGAGGGGGCGAAATGAAGTGCTCAGTGGTTGGTGCTCAGTGCTCAGTGCACGCACATCGACGGTTCATGGTTGTCCGCGGGATTTTTCTGCTGCTGGCGTTGTCATTCATCGGGCGGGCGGCGGCGGCGGATTCGCCGGCATGGGAATGGGAGCCAGCACTCACGCCCAAGGCGCTTCTCATCGAAGGACTGTGGAGCGATTTTTTCCGGCTGGAGCCGGCTCTGCACGTTGCAGGAATCGGTTATCGTGAGGCGTATGTTTCGCGTAGCCCGTTCATGCCTGGCTACACCCGGCTTTTCAATATGCCGTCCGAGGAGGAGATGCGGCAGTTCTCCGTGATCGTGATCGCGAATCTGGACGCGCCCTCGGTGAATCCGGAACGGCTGAAGCAGATCCGGGAGTTTGTATCACAAGGCGGAGGTCTCGTGGTCCTCGGGGGATACTGGGCCTACAGTCGCGGTGCCTATGGTGGCACCCCTCTCGAAGAAATGCTGCCGGTGACGTTTCCGACGGAAAATCGCATCCCACCCAATCGCGCCGGCCTGGCATTGCGAGCGGCGCCGCAGGCTACGTGGAAATTGCCCGCCGATTTTACGGCGAAGCCGATGGCTTTCTATATCCAATCGTTGGTTCCGAAGGCAGAGGGGACGGTCCAGTTGGTCGCGGGGGACAAACCCGCTATCGTATCGGGGACGTTCGGCAAAGGCCGGGTCGTGGCGTTTGCGCTCACCGCAAACGGGGACGGCGCCGAAGGCATCCTGCCCTTCTGGGACTGGGCGCAATGGCCGAAGGTGATGGGACAGGCGATCGATTGGGCCGCGGGCGCGCGGCCGCCAGCCCCGGATGCGTCATCCCGCGCACCCAAAGGAATGCTGACGGAGGATGAAATGAACGGGCTCACCCTCGGGACGGGCGTAACGCCAGAAATCGCGCGCCGCATCAGCGAGCGGCCGACACCGCAGACCGCGGAGGCGCTCTTTCTCCACGTCATACGGCCCGAAGGCGGCGGCAAGGTGACCCTGGCGACGGTCTTTCGGACCCTTCTGCCGTTTGCCAAGGTGGGGTGGGGTGCCAGACTCCGCGAATCATTGGAAAAATTCAGCCCCGATCTCGAGGGGCGTCAGGGCGGGCTGATCCTCCTCGGCGCGTCGAAAGACCCCGAGGCCTACGGGATCCTCCGGGAGGCCGTGCAGAAGGAGCCGACGAAGGACGCGGCGATCGAGGGACTCGGCCTCCTCGGAAATCCCGCGGCGATTCCGCTGATACGCGAACTGCTGGTACGTTCCGAGAATGCGTGCAAGGCGCAGGCCACCGAGGATGAGCCCACGCCGGGTGTCTTCGCCCGGCAACACGGCAGCACCATCGTGGTGGCCGCGATTGCGCTCTACCGGCTCGGCGAGCCCGAGGCGGTGCCGCGGTTGATGGAAGTGCATCGGCGGGTCCGCCTCTTCGAGCGAGTCTTCCAGAATGCCGCCAAGCGGCGCGTGCGCGACACCGATCCCACGGGTGTCGCGATCAAAAAAAGCTTGATCGAGAGCGATCGGCAACTCGGTCTGATGCTGGGGCAATTGCGAGCGCAGGCCGGACCCCTGCCGGAGAAACAGACTGCGGCATTTGTGCGGGCGGCGACGGAAGCAACCGATCCGGTGGATATCGAATGGATGTCCCTGGTGATGGAGCAATCAACAACGTCTGTCCCTGCCGCGACATGGCAACCTCTCACGAAGGCCCGTGATGGGATCATCTCTCGTCTGGCAACCGCTCTGGGCAACGGCCCGCCGGGCCGCTAAGGACGAGAAACAACCTCGGCAGCGTCGGCGGGCTTACGGTTCAATTCCTCGAAAACGCCCGACGCGATCTCGAAAGACCGCAGACGGGCGGAGTGCTCGAAGATCTGCGCGGTCGCGATGATTTCGTCGGCCCCTGTCTGATCGATGAGCGCCACCAGTTCCTCGCGAACGGTCATGGGTGAACCGACCGCGGAGCAACGCATCATGCGGTGCGCGTGTGCTTGCTCGGCCGGGCTCCAGCGGCCGCGCATGGTATCCACCGGCGGCGGCAGCTCGGTGCGTGCCCCGCGGATCATCCCGAGGAACATCTGCTGAAGCGAGGTGAGAAGATGCCGGGCTTCGTCGTCCGTCTCGGCAGCCACGACGTTTACGCCGATCATGACGTGCGGATGGGTGAGTTGCGGCGAAGGTTTGAAGTTTCTCCGATAGAGTTCCAGAGCCGCGTGGAGGTAGTCAGGAGCGAAGTGCGACGCGAAGGCGAAGGGCAGGCCGAGTTCCGCAGCGAGCCGCGCGCTAAAGTCGCTCGAGCCGAGCAGATACAGCGGCACGTTCAAGCCCCCGCCGGGGATGGCCCGCAGGGGTTGCCCGGGCACGGGCGGCGCGAAGTAGGACTGCAGTTCCCGCACATCGTCCGGGAAAGTATCACCGCTGCTGCCCAGCCCGCGGCGGAGCGCCCGGGCAGTGAGTTGATCGCCGCCGGGCGCCCGCCCCAGACCGAGATCGATGCGCCCGGGATACAGCGATTCGAGCGTCCCGAATTGCTCCGCAATGACCAGCGGCGCGTGGTTCGGCAGCATAATGCCACCCGCACCGACGCGAATGCGCGACGTGCCGCCCGCGACATGCCCGATCACCACCGAAGTCGCGGCGCTGGCGATGCCCGGAATGTTGTGATGCTCGGCCAGCCAGTAACGATGGTATCCCCACTGATCCGCATGTCGCGCGAGATCGAGAGTGTTGCGGAAGGCCAGCGCCGCATCGCCACCCCGGATGATCGGAGCGAGATCGAGAACGGAATAGAGGACGCGTTTAGGCATGCGTGGGATGCGGTTTCCCGGCGACGAGGGCTTCGAGTTGATCGACGATTACTTTCTTGCCGACGACTCCCGCAATCTGGTGCCGAAGCGTGCCGTCGTGGAAAAAGAGCAACGCCGGGATGCCGCGGATTTTGAATCGTTGCATCAGGTCAGGTTCGTCGTCGACGTTGACCTTGGTGATGCGGAAGCGACCCGCCCCTTCACGAGCGATTTCGTGGAGAACGGGCGCGATCATCTGACACGGCCCGCACCATGGCGCCCAAAAATCCACGAGCACCGGTATGGGCGATTGCAGCACCGCTTTATCGAAGCTGGCCGCATTGATATTGATGGGTTCGTTCATATATTTCCTTTATTAGACCGGTCGTCTCAAATTTCGTTCAGAGGGTCGTCGAAACATATTTTTTGGTAATATCGACAGCGTCTATCGTTCGCAATTATCGTAGTAATAGACCAGTCGTATTTTATTGTCAAATGGCCCAGCCAAAAAGGAATCCGGCTCTGCGCAAAGGACCTTCGATTTGCCGGCTTTTCGTTATCACAATCCTGATCCGCCCCCGCGCGTCCATCTCGACGTGCGATCACGCGCTAACAAATCGCAACACGCCGACTCTCATGGGACAATCCCGGGACGTTGCCATGCTCATTCGATCCCAAGTCTTTGTTTTTCTCATTCTCACCCTGCTCCTCCCAAAAGCCTTCGCAGCCCCGGCGAGCCCAGCGAGCGGCGAATGGAAAAGTGAAAAGCTCGGGAACATCTTCGTGCCGGGGGATCTCGTCGCGCTCAGCTTTGTAGCGGATGCCGACACGGCCATATGGCAGATCACTGATTTCTGGCACAAGGAAATCAGCCGCGGATCGGCGACATTTGCCGGTGGCCAGGCGGTCGTACAACCGAAGATCGCGACGATCGGATACTACCTCGTTCACTTGACCCCGACCAAAGGCGGGGCGGAATTGCGCGATAGCTACACGAGCTTTGCCATCGTGCGCCCACACCTGTCGAAGGACTCGCTCCATAGCCCATTTGGCGTGATGACCCATTTCTCCCAAGGAATGAAGCCGGAGATGCTCCCGGTCTTCAAGAAGATCGGCATCGAGTCGATCCGGGACGAGCACTACTGGGGGCAGGTGGAAAAAACGGCCGGGCAATATCAATTCAACGACCGCTCTCTCGCCTACATGAAGGCCTGCCAGGACGTCGGCATCAACCCGCTGATTCCGATGACCTTCGGCAACAAACTCTACGACAGCGAAAAAGGACCGAGCACGCCCGCCGGCTATGCGGGCTACGCCAATTACGGAGCAGCCCTGCTGGATCAATTCGGAAAGCAAATCCACTGGCTGGAGATCTGGAATGAATACAACGGCAGTTGGTCGCCCGAGGCGGCCAGGAACGACCGGCCCAAGTTCTACACGGAGATGCTGAAAGCCGCCTACACGAGGATCAAGGAGGCAAGATCCGACGTCCAGGTGCTGGGCGGCGCGGCGGTGTTGATCCCACTGCCTTACTTTGAGGGGATTTTCAAGCTGGACGGCCTCAAATATATGGACGGTGTCGTCATCCATCCTTACCGGGCCCGGCCCGAGGGGGTGGACCGCGAGGTTGAGGCGCTCCAGGCACTGATCCGCCAGTACAACGGCGGCAAGGACAAACCAATCTGGGTAACGGAAACCGGCCGCTTCACGTCCGACGAGTACGATTGGGAAGCCGGCCGGAAAATGTTCGAGAAAGGACGCGCGGAGGGCGCCCGTTACCTGCCCCGGCAGTACACGCTTCTGCTCAAGCAGAAGGTGGAGAAAATCTATTGGTATCTGGCCAGCGACCACCAAAACTTCGTCAGCATGGGTCTGCTGCGGAATCACGACAAGGAGGCCTCAGGCATGGGCCGGTACGCGGTCGCTCCAGCCTATGTTTCGTATGCAAACCTGATCGAGCAGCTCGACGGAGCGACGTACGTGAAGCGCGAAGCGATACGCGACTACACCCGCGCCCAGGTGCAACTCTTCCGACGAGGCGACGAGGAGATCCGCGTGTGCTGGGCGACGCAGCCGTCGAAGATTCGGGTCAAGGCCGGTCAGCCACTCGCCTTGGTCAACATCATGGGAGCGGAATCAACCGTCGTCCTCAACCACGGTGAGGCGACTCTCGATCTCAACGAGGACACGATCTATCTCAAGGGGAAAGTGAGCGAAGTGGGCGAAGTGGAAACCGGCGCCCGCATCCTCGCGGGCTCTTCCGACGATTACTCAAAAACCCAGGGGGAAAATAACTGGTACTATGGTTACTACGTGGACGGGAATTTCCGGGAACTCGAGCAAGTGGAAACAATGTGGGGCTACAAGTGGGGCATCGCCGGGAAGTTCCTTTCCATCTGGCAGGATGGCATGCACCCGGATCGCGCCGCGGGCAAGGAAACGCCGACCGTGTTGCGGTGGAAGAGCCCGGTGGCCGGCTCACTGCGGGTGAAAGGATTCTGGGAAAATTCCGGCAAGGGCGACGGGATCACCGGCGGGATCGCCGTCGATGGCAAGGAAGTCGCAAGCCAACCGGCCGGGGGCGCCAGCCCGAAGCGCGCGCCCGTCGATACGGTCATTACGGTGAAGGCCGGCTCGTTTGTCGACTTCGTGTGCCATCCAAACGCCAACATTAATTTCGACGCGACCACCCGGGAATTTGTGATCTTCCAGGAAAAATAGCGCTCGGGCCAATTCCGCCGTCTTGCCACCCAATGGAAAGTTACTTTCGGCGCACGCGAAGTCCTCTCCGGCCGCGAATCTAACAGAATGGAAACCAATACCGAACTTCGCGTCGCCTTGAATGAGCTCATCCGGACGTGCCGGGACGGTCAGGAGGGGTACTTGACGGCGGCGGAAAACATCGGGAACGACGATGTGAAACAGATCCTGAATGAGTACTCTCTTCAACGCGCCAAGTTCACGGGGGAGTTGCAAGCCGCTTCCCATAGTCTCGGCAACAGCAACCCTGAGAACGCGAGCAGTATCGCGGGCACGCTTCACCGAGGATGGATCAATCTGAAAACCGCCGTCGCTGGAAGGGACCGGCACGCGATTCTCGAAGATTGCGAGCGCGGGGAAGACAGCGCGGTGGCGGAGTTCCGGAAAGTCCTCCAACTCCGACTCCCAGCGGATCTTCGCGAAACGATTCAGCGCCAATTCGCGGCGATCGAGGTGGCGCATGATCGGGTGAAGGCGCTGCGCGAGGCCGCGTCCCCGGTTCCTCCGGGGGAGTCCACCGATTAGACTCACTCCATCCGGCGAAAGTTAGTCAAACTACCTTCCACTCGTCTTCCACACGGTGGCGATCCGCGAGGCCAACTGCGCGGGTGTCGTCAGGGGCATCGAACATCTGCCGTTGGCACACAGGAATGCCGCTGGTTGCGCGAGTTTCGGAAACTCGACGTCGCCCCCAGGCAGGGGGCCCTCGCTAACATCGAACCACTCGATCCGAGCGGACATGGACGAGCCATGCAGGGCGGCGGCAAAGAGTGCTTTTGCCGTGGCATCGCTCTTCCCGCCGACGATCGTGATGTGCACCGGATCCACGGCCAATTCGCGGTCCGCGAGGAGAAGTCCACCCGTGTCGTACCCGAATCCCTCCACGACGGCAGGGGCGGCGAGAAAACGCATCGCGTGTCCGGCCATCGCCCGAAAAGAGGCTTGGGAAGTATGCCGATTCAGGAGGCTGGCGAAACGAACAACGGCGATGTTCTCATCCACTTGCGGCTTCGGCGAAAACGTCATGCCAGCCGGTGAAGCTGAGGTCGCGAATCCAACAGGCGCGCGGAATTTTGTCTCGATAAACACGGCGGCGTCCTGCGCGCGAACGAGCCACGGGCGATCGCCCGTGACGGTGTAGAGCGAGAGAAAAGCGCGCGCCATCGCCAGGTTATCGGCGAGGAACGGACCGGCGGTATCACGTTCATCGTGCCGGAAGCCGCCACCCGGCAGCGGGCGATGGTCAAGGACCCAGGCGGCGGCGCGCTGTGCGTCCGCAAGGCAGGTTGCATCCCCACTGGCCGCGTAGAGCGCACACAAACCGGTAACCGCCAGGCCGTTTTCACGCGCGTAAATGTGCCGGTCGACCGTCGGGATACCCCGCTTCCGCCGTGCGGCATCGTCGAGCGCAAAGTATTCGCCGCCATGCTCGCCGGGAATGACATCCGCGTCCTGGCTGGTATAAAAGGCGCCCTCGGGCGACATCAGAAAATCGTGAAGATACTTACGAATCGCCTGCGCCGGCTCCAGCCAGCGCGGCTCATGCCAGACCGTCGCCGCGAGCGCGAAGATGCGCATATTTTCCGCCTGGAAGGGCATGATCTTCTCGAAGTGCGGATGATCCCAGTCGCCGTCCGTGGAATACTGATAAACACCGCCCCACACCGGATCGATGAGCTTCAACCCCGACCTGAGCGTCTGCCTCGCCCGGACTTCCATCTCTCGGTCGCCCACCGCGCCTTCGGTCAGACAGTATTCGATCGCGTTCCAGTTGAGATAATGATGGACGTCCCCCCAGCCGCCCCGTTGCGCGTCGTAAGCCTCGCGCAACCGACGATTGGATTCGGTTCGCTGCGCCGCAGTGAGTGTCGAGTCGGTCGCCGCCGCGAGCGGGGTCTCCGCTTCCACGGACGGCCCTGGCGTCGGGTCATCAATGAACGCCTGCAACATTCCAGCCATGGGCTTCGGCGGGATGTATCCGCGCCGCTTGGCGAGTTCGCTGCCATCCCACTTAAAGACGATGGTCGCCGGCCACCCGTAGTCTTCGTAGCGGTTGGCCAGATCGGGCCGGGCATCCTGATCCACGCGGACCGCCACGTATTTTTCGCGGATGAGGGCAATGACCGACGGGTCGGAATAGGTCTGCTCATCCATCACGTGGCACCAGTGGCACCAGACCGCGCCGAGATCGAGGAGGACCAGCTTATGTTCCGTCTTTGCCTGCGCAAAAATTTGATCTGACCATGGGCGCCATTCGATGGCCGGGCCGGGCCCTGGCTCGGCCGCGAACAGCGGGCCGAGTAGAAAGCAGCCCAGCGCGAGCAGCCACAACCGCGCGCGTCTCGCGCGCCATGTCCCAGCACGATCGAGCCGCGCCCGCGTCAAAGAAATGTCCATTCGCCCAACGGCGGTAACCGTAGAGCAGTTTGTGGTCAGTCGCTGCATGGGAAAGGATGCGGAGAAAATCATCCTTCGGATGCACAGGGTCAGTCGCCGGCGTGGGATTGAATCTTCTGCATCCGCTCCACCTGGAGTTCGCGCCGCAATTGTTCTCCCAAGGCAAAGAAACGCCGGGCGGCAGGCGGATACCGCCGCCGTCGGCGCGATGGCACGCCCAAAGGCAGCTCAGGTTGATGCGTCCTCACAGCTTCCGAATCGCACCTTCACCCATCCGTGCGCGCCTTGCACCGGCGCGACCGAGGAGCCTGGCTTGAGAATCAGGAAGCGGAAGTTTGCAGCGAGCGGATCAGGTCCCGAACCTTTTCCGCGCCCGGGGTGTTCCAGAAAATCACATCAGCATCGTCGGTCGCCGCGGAAGAAAATTCGAGTCTGCCGATGCCTACCAGCCCGGAAAGTCCCGTCGTGGCGAGATTGATGCTGCGAATGTCCTGGATCCTCAGTTCGTTGGACCGCTTTGAAATAATCCCGTACTCTACGCACACTCTCTTATTGGTGACGGTATATCGGCGGCTGCTGCGGTCCAACCGAATCCAAACGACCAGGATAATGGCGATCACGGCTGGAACACTCCGTAGCACCCACGGATTGACGGGATCGCCGAAAGGATGAATGAAAAAGGTGCCACCCAGAACCGCGAGGGATACGAGAACGAAAAACCATTTGCCCGCGTAGTGCCAGTGAGACACCGAGCCGGACCACATTGTCTCTTCGATGTCAGCGGAGGGAGAGTTCGTCATTCGAATCCCATACCACACGTGGGAAGTCATCGCGAGCACGCGGGCTGTGCCTCCACCGCGGGCCACCCTCCAAATACTCGAAACACGGTGTTGTGAGGTAACATCCATTGGGTTGGCTTTCGCACCGATTTGATGTTGGTTCCGGCCACCCCATGCCTGACGACATTTCCAAGCCGCCACGTTCGCACTCGCTGGCAGCGACGATCAAGGAACACGTCGTCCTCCTCTTCGGTTTGCTCGGCGTCATGTGGGTCGTGGAGGTCCTCAATCAGTTGCCTTTCTTTCACTTCGAACGCTACGGGATCCATCCCCGCTCTGTCCCGGGCTTGGCCGGCATCATCCTCGCCCCGTTTCTTCACGCCGGTTTTGATCACTTAATGGTCAATTCACTGCCTTTCATCATCCTCGGGGGCATCATCCTGCTGGGCGGCATCAGGGTCTTCTGGAAAGTGACGATCCTCGTCGCGCTGTGCGGCGGTTTTGGGGTTTGGCTGGTGGGAGCCAGGTTCAGCAACCACATTGGGGCGAGCGGGCTTATCTTTGGTTACCTCGGCTTTCTCCTCGCGCGCGGCTTCTTCGAGAGGTCGCTGGCGTGGATGCTCGTGGCGGTGGTGATCCTCATCGTCTACGGGAGCCTGCTCTTCGGGGTGCTGCCGCTTCACGCCGGAATCTCGTGGCAGGGACACCTTTTCGGATTTTTCGCGGGCATTGGAGCCGCCCGTATGATGTTTCCAAAAGAGAACAAGATGCTCGTGGCGCCGGGGAGGGGGTAAACTGGGGCTGGAAGTGAATCGTCCGTCCGTTGACTCCGCGGGTCCCCCGCCGCATGCTCCCCAGATGCACCTCAGATCTCTGTTCCTGGCCGCCTGCCTTATCGCGTCCGCGGCGCGAGCCGACTCAGTCCCGGATAAGGCTACGCCCATCAAAGATGGTAACGACTTAAGTAAGGCCGTCCGGTTGGCGATCCGCGCCTACGATGGAGAAAAGCTGAAAACAGAACAGGAGCGGACCGACGCGAGCCACGCCAGGGGATACCTCAAGGGATTGAAGGAAGCGAGCTGGATCCTCGACTACGCAAATGACCATGTCCCCTATATTTTGCCGACCAACATCACCAACGAACAATTGGCGAAGGTCATTCTGCATTATCTCGCAGTGCATCCAGAAAAGCGCGACAAGGCATCGTACGAGATCGTGGCGCTGGCTCTGACCGAGGCGTTCCGGAACCCAAAATGGGAACCGCTGCCTAGTAATCCGGCGACGCCCGCCAAGCCCGTGGGCGACGACTAACCGCCCCCTGGAACGCACTATCCGAATCTTCTGATAGATAAGTTTATTGACGAAGTGGGCTGTGATGGGCCATAAGATCATAACTATGTCAAACAACCTGCCTTCCGCGGAACAACTACAACGCGCCCTCCAAATCAGCGAACAGATCGAAAAGTTGGAGGCGGCGTTAAAGGCGGTGCTGGGCGGAACCAGCGGAGCGAAAGTCACAGTCGCGGCTCCCGCGCCAACGAAGCGGAAGGGAAAACGCACGATGTCGCCGGAAGCTCGCGAGCGTATCGCCGCCGCTCAAAGGGCGCGGTGGGCGAAAGCAAAAGGCGGGAAAGCCGCCAAGGCGGCCCCTGCGAACGGTGAAGCCCCGGCGGCCGTGAAAGGCAAGAAGGCGAAGAGGAAGATCAGCGCCCAGGCTCGCGCCCGGATGGCTGCCGCGGCCAAAAAGCGCTGGGCGAAAGTCAAAAAGGCGAAGGCGTGAGGCCGAAATCAGTCGCGAGATGTATCGCGACGGTGATTTTCGCCTCGTTGCTCGGAAGTTGCGCCAGCGATCCAAAGCCCAAGCCCAAGACTGACCGGAAATGGTATCAGGGGGAAATGAGCGACGACGAACGGTCCTTTTTCATTGATTCATTCTTCAATGGCCGATGAGCGACATGATTCGCAGTTTGCCAGTTTGAGTTTGAATCATTGAACGAGCGGGCACTTTCCTGGCACGCTAGTCACTTCAACCCAGCCATGTCCCGACGATCACGACCTATCCAGCGCCTTGCCAAAGAACAGGATACTGTCGGCGCACGCCGGGCGGAAAGGAAGGAGCAGGAGGAATTGGCCGGCAAGAAGAAGATCGAGACGGCCCTGACGAAGGTCCAGCGGATGGCGAAGCTGGAAGAAAGAGAGAAAGACAGCGACGCTCGTCCCCGGCGGATCGCCCGCGTCGGGAAGCCGTTGAAGCGCTAAACGTCACCTTGGTACCTGGCTATGCCCCTGAAACTGCGGGTGCCGAAGGATCGTTTGTTCGAATGCGGATTGCTGATCCGCAGAGACATCGGCGGGATATTTTGCGCCCGAGCGCTGCCACCTGGCCAACCACTCGGCGCCAAGCAATTCGTGACGGCACGGGGAGCGGGATGCTTCCGGCGTTAGCGCGATGGTCGTTTCGACTTTATCGCCGGTGCCGCGGCCCCGGGCCACGTGGAATCCGGCGGCGAGGAGCGCGGATCGGATCGGCGTTGAACACGAGTAAGTAAAGAGCTCCGCGGCGCGTCCGCCGCAGGCTTCCGAGATTTGACAAAAAACGGCGCGTGTCCATTGCGCACCCGACGTCTTGCTCGAAAACATGTCGAAGAAGATGAGGTCCGGCGCGGGTGCAGCCGGCAGGATCGCGACGAAATCACCCGGCAACAGCGCCCAGCTCAAGCCGGGGTGCGCCTTCGATTGCCACTCACCTTCTGCCATGATCCCCGCCGGGCCCGGATGGCGCAGATACGTGAACTCACGATTGTGTTTGAAGGCGAGGCGCAGCGAGTCGAGGTCGTTTTCAAAACTCACCACGCGCATCGGCCGGACCGGCCCGATCGCGGCCTGGGCTTCATAGCAGTGAATAGCCGCCATGGCGTTGGTGGCGGCGCCGAGGCCGACATCCCAGATGACCAGCGGTCTTGCGTCTAAGGTAGTCTCATCCGCGGTTGGATGCACGCGTTCGGCCAGGTTCGATTGCTCGATGTAGAGCCGCTGCGCCTCTTCCATCGGCGGCGTGCGCGAGTGCATAATCTCGCCAGAGGAAATCTGCCGAATACTGCAGAATCCTTCAGGCGCGCGATGGACCTCATAATCGCCCAAATGAAAGGCCATACGCTTCTTTGGCTTTTGCTTGTGAATCGGATTTTCCGCGTCGGAAGCATGGAGGAATTCGCGCTTTTCCCGATACAGTTGAAGAAAACGATCTTCGAGAATGCTCTGCCGAATCTCTCGCATGAGCTGATGGTAGAAATAGAGATTGTGCTGCCCGAGGAGTTGCCAGCCAAGATGCTCACCGGTCTTCGTAAGATGATGCAGATAGGCACGCGAATAGCGCGCGCACGTCGGGCAGCCGCAGGTCGGATCCAGCGTCTCGTCGGCAAATTTGTAGACCCCGCGACGCAACTGGAGATAACCCCGCGAAGTGAAAGCAGCGCCACGTTGGGCCACCTGCGTGGGAATGATGCAGTCGAACATATCCACGCCGCGATGCACCGCCTCGAGGATATCGAGTGGCGTGCCCACTCCCATGAGATAACGCGGCCGATCCCGCGGTAGAAGTTGCGCGGTGAATTCACATACATCCTCGCGCTCGCTCCGGGCCTCGCCGACCGCGAGGCCGCCGATGGCGAAACCATCAAATGGCATCTCGCACAGTCCCTCCGCACTCTCCCGGCGCAGGTCCTGGAAGAGCGCACCCTGGACGATGGCAAACATCGATTGTGGCGAATCCCCGCGGGCGGCCAGGCTCCGCGCCGCCCAGCGATGGGTGATACCAAGCGCCGCTCGCGCCGCAGCTTCGTCCGCCGTGGAGGGAATGCACTGATCGAGCACCATCATGATGTCGCTCCCGATGGCCTTTTGCGTCTCGATACTCACTTCCGGACTGAGCAGGATCGTCTTCCCATCAAGGTAGCTCTGGAAAACGGCGCCGTCCTCGCTCATGGCCCGGGCGTGGGGCAGGGAGAAAATCTGAAACCCCCCGGAATCCGTCAGGACCGATTTTCCCCAACTCATAAACCCGTGAATGCCACCCGTGCGGCGAAAGACCTCGGGGCCTGGCCGCAGCAGCAGGTGATAAGTATTCGCGAGCAGGATCTGCGACCCGGCATCCTCGAGCGCCTGGGTAAGCTGCCCCTTCACCGTGGCCTGGGTGCCGACGGGCATGAAGAGCGGAGTCTTGACCTCGTTGTGCAGCGTGTGAAACGTCGCCGCCCGCGCCCGCGAACCGGTGGCCTCTGCGTCGATGTGAAAATTCAACCGCGACGGATTCATCGGCAAGCGATCCAGTGATCGTTGCTCGAACTGTCGCAGGTCGAAGAAGGCAGAGGGGTGCTCATGTCGAAGCTGAGATAGCCGAACCGCGTCAGCGACGCCAGCGCGACGCGGGGCCGCCCTATGTTGCCCGGCTCAGACCTTGCGTCCACCGGCGGATATCGCCCCTGTTCCGTGCAGTTCCCCATCGTGCCCCTCGGGCCTGGAGAGGGTCCGCTGGCGCCACCACCAGATGCTCCCGAGCGCCAATCCATAGGCAGGCAGCGCGACGGCGACGCCAGCGACCAGGCTGACGAGCAGCGTGATACCGAAACGGTCGAAGGGCCGTTGGTCCGCATTCGCGAGAAACGTGCGAACGAGGGCCGCGAGCGCGACGGCGAGATACGCCCATGCCGCCGGGCCAAGCGCCCGCTGCCACAACGTCACCGGCCCGTCGCTTCCGCCGAAAGCACGACGGCAAGTCCAGAGCCAGCGGGCCGGCAGCACGATGATGACCGTCAGTATGAGGAAATTGGCCAGCGGCAGCCAGAAGCCGGCGCGCGGCGCCGATGAGATGGGGGCCGACGCAATCGGGGTCGCGCTCTTCGTCTCCACGGGTGGCGCGGATATCTTCGCGGTTGGTCGTGGCCGGATCTTCATTTCGTCGGCGCAACGGCGGGCCAAAAGGACCGGCCATGACGGTTCCTCGAGGAATTGAGGACTCGTTTGTTTCAGGTCGTTGAAATGGCGGAGAAAAGCGGCGTTAAATTTCGAGCCTGCGACACCAAGATCCGGAAAGAGACTGACCGCCTTCTGCTGCCACTCCTGGGGGGTCCGCCGCTGCAACAGATCCCGCGTGCGCTTCGCGAGGAGTTCTGCCGCGGCGGCGAGATGCTTCGTCTCCACTCCTTCGGTCGCCAGCGTGCGGGCGGCAATCGCCACGACATCGCGTTCGTCCTCCAGATCCGGATACCGTCTGAAAAAGTCCTCCTGCACGTCGGCATTCACGGACATTTCCGCGCCGTAATTGAGCGGCGCGGATTCCACCGCTCGCAGGCCAGCGCCTCCGCAAGTGAGGATTAGAAGAATCCAGAGAAACGGGCGGCTTTTCATGCGAACACAGACGTTAGTGGTTCGTCGCGCATTCACCTCAAGGATGCCTTAATCTGGCAGAAGTGGCCAGTCCCGATCTCTTAAATCTATTCCACGGAGGTTTCAGGCAGGCGGCGTCTTGATGAAATGCTTCGTCAAATTGGGCCACATCCCACCGCGCACGGCTTTCTTCCCGGCCACGGTGTCGCCCGTGAACAGATGATCGACTTTCCTCAGCGGGCAAAGAACGCACATGGCCCGGCGACCCAGCTTGGTGTGATCGACGAGGAGCACGACGCGGTCGCTTTGCTCGATCATCAGCCGCTCACTGGCGAGCACCGCTTCGTTGTAGTTCGTGACCTCCCGGGCATCGACTCCCGCCGCGGAGAGGAAGGCCCAATGGGCGTGATAACGCTTGAGCAGGGCTTCCGCCGGAGGGCCGGAAAGAACGCTGGATTCAGGTTCGAGGATCCCGCCGGTCAGGTAGATCTCCGCGCCGCGCTCACGACCCTTGAGGCGGTCCACGGCCTGCGCAATGACGAGCGAGTTCGTAATGATGCGGATGCGCTTGTGGGCAATGAATTCGCAGAGCTGGTAGGTCGTAGTCCCGCCATCGATCATGACGACATCGCCGTCGGACAACAGGGCCGCCGCCGCTTCCGCGATGGCCCGCTTTTCCGCGGCATTTTCGGCGAGGCGCTTGGCAAAGGCCGGCGGACCGATCGGGGCCGGGGCATCGGGGCTGGCGCGGATGCCGCCCCACGTTTTTTCCACGCGACCTTCGCGCGCCAGTTGCGCAAACTCCCTCCGCACCGTCGCCGGCGACGCGCCCAGACGTTCGCACGCTTCCTCCACGCTCAGCTCCGGAAGCCCCTGGAGGAGCTCGAGAATCTGGCGTTGGCGGAGGCGGCGTTTCATGGGACAACCGGAAAATAATTGTTGCACCGCTCCCAAAAATCAATCAAAACTTAATCACTTCTCAATCATACTTCGATCATATGTCTTCCTCCTTCAAATTTGTGAACTACTGCTGGGACGATGCCAAGGCCGCCGCGCTCAAGGGCGCCGACCGCCTCGTCTATCGCTCGAATATCCTCGGTTCGGACCAGCGCATCACCAATACCGGCGGCGGCAATACTTCGTCGAAACTGATCGAGAAAGATCCCCTCACAGGCGGCGATGTGGAAGTGCTGTGGGTGAAGGGCTCGGGGGGCGATCTGCGCACTGCGGGACGGGAGTTTTTCTCCTCGCTCTACCAGGACAAGCTCAAGGGCTTGCAGAAAAGCTACGGCGCCCGCGCCGACAAGGGTCTCAAGTCACAGGCGGAGGACGACATGGTGGCCGCTTACAATCATACGACGTTCAACCTCAATCCGCGGCCCTCGAGCATCGACACCCCGCTCCACTCCTTCGTGCCGGGAAAGCACGTCGATCACATGCATCCGAATGCGATCATCTCGGTCGCCGCCAGCAAGCGGTGCATTGAACTGACGAAGGAAATCTTCGGCGGGGAAATGGACTACGTGCCGTGGATGCGGCCCGGTTTCGAACTCGGCCTCGCCATGCAGGAAATCGCGGCGAAGAATCCGAAGTGCCGGGCGATCATGATGGGCCAGCACGGCTTCATCTCCTGGGCCGACGACGAGAAGGAATGCTACACCGAAACGCTCCGCTACATCGAGACGGCGGCCGCCTATATCGAAGCGAAATACGAGGCGAAAGGCGGGAACGCGACGGTCTTCGGCGGGGCGAAGTATCAGTCTCTGTCGCCGGAAAAGCGGCATGAACTGTTTGCCGCGATCAATCCCTGGCTGCGCGGGCAGGTCTCCCAGCAGCGCCGTTTCATCGGGACGGTGCAGGACGACGAAAAGATCCTGCGCTTCGTGAATTCGAAGGATGCGGCGCGCCTCGCGGAATTGGGGACGAGTTGCCCGGATCATTTCCTGCGCACGAAGATCAAGCCGCTCTACGTCGATTGGAACCCGCAGGCCGAAGACCTCGCCGCGCTCAAATCCAAGCTCAAGACTGGGCTCGATCAATATCGCAAGGACTACGCCGCATACTACGCGAAGTGCAAACACGCCAACTCACCGGCGATGCGCGACCCGAACCCCACCGTCGTGCTCATCCCCGGTCTCGGCATGGTGGCATGGGGCAAGGACAAGTCGGAAAGCCGCGTGACCGCGGAGTTTTACAACTGCGCGGTCGAAGTCATGCGCGGCGCGGAGGCCATCGACGAATATATCGCGCTGCCGCAGCAGGAGGCTTTCGACATCGAGTACTGGCTGCTGGAAGAGGCGAAGCTCAAGCGCATGCCCGCGGAAAAAGAACTCGCGCGCCAGGTCGTCATCGTCATCGGGGCGGGCAGTGGGATCGGGAAGGAAACCGCCCATCGGATCGCGAAGGAAGGCGCGCACATCGTGTGCGTGGATGTGAAAGCCGAAACGGCCGAAGTGACGGCCCGGGAACTCGCCGATAAACTCGGCCACGGCATCGGCGTGGCCGGCTCCGGGATTTCCGGATGCGGTCCCGCGCTGGGCCTGGCGGCGAATATTACCGACCGGGCTAGCGTGCGCGCGATGCTCGACCAGGTCGCCCTCGCGTACGGTGGCTTCGATCACATCGCGGTGACCGCCGGCGTCTTCTGGCCGAGCGACACGAGCGGCCACATCCCGGACGACAAGTGGGCGTTCACCTTCGGCGTGAACGTCACGGGCAGCTATATCGTCGGCGACGAAGCGGCGAAGACCTGGAAAGATCAGGGCTTGCGCGGGACGCTCGTCCTCACGACCAGCGCCAATGCCGCCGTCGCCAAGAAAGGCAGCGTGGCCTACGACTGCTCAAAGGCCGCCGCCAATCATCTCGTGCGCGAACTCGCCATCGAGCTCAGCCCACTCGTGCGCGTCAATGGCGTCGCCCCGGCGACAGTGGTGCAGGGCAGCGCCATGTTCCCTCGCGACCGCGTGATCGGCTCCCTGGCGAAATACAACATTCCCTACACCGAAGACGAAGCGACCGAGTCGCTGGTCAGCAAGCTCGCGCAGTTCTACGCCGACCGAACCCTGACGAAGTCTCCCATCACCCCGGCCGACCAGGCGGAGGCCTACTTCCTCCTGATCAGCCAGCGCCTCAGCAAGACCACCGGGCAGGTGATCACCGTGGACGGGGGGCTGCATGAGGCCTTCTTGAGATAAGGGTTTGATGTCGAGAGGCAACCGCAGGGGCGTTGCGGTGCGTTGTGAGTCGGGATAGCATTGGCTGATCCAGAGCCGAGCCCAGACCAGCCGCCCGACTATTCATGCCTTTCACCGTGTCAGCCGAGCCCCCCTCTGTGGCGGCCCCCCTCTTGGGGAATGCGGAGCGAATGTGCTCGTGGATGCGCCGGATCGCGGTGGCCGCTGGGCTCATCCTGGGCGGGAGCAATCTGCTCATTTGGCTGTACGGGTCAGTCCCGGTTGCGGCCCTGCCGCCAGGCATGATGGTGATGCGCATGAATACGGCTGTCGGCATCACGGCGGCCGCTTTATCGCTCGCCTTCTGGAGCCGGGCGGCGAGTGGCGGTCGCAGGCGCCTGGCTCAAGCGCTGGCGGTCATCCCTGCTTTGATTGGCGCGCTGACGGCCATGCAAGACGTGGCGATCGTCAACCTGGGCGTCGATCAACTTCTCGCTCCCGGCACCATTCCGGGAGACCTGGCGAATGTATTCGTGCGCTCCCCCGGCCGTATGAGCTTAAACGCGGCGTTGGCGCTCATGTTTCTCGGCCTTTCGCTCCTCTCTGTCGATTGGGAGGTGCCGGCTGCCAAACACCGCATGTCATTCTCGCCGGGATTGGCAATACTGGCGGCTCTGCCCGTGTCGCTTGGGCTGGTGGGCTACCTTCTTGGCATCGAAAAATTCACGGGAATATTGCGCTCCACAAACATCCTGCTCCACGCGGCCTGCGCTCTGTTTGCCCTTTCGCTCGGAGTCCTGGCGGCACGACCGGACTTGCCTCCCATGAGCCGCCTTCTTTCCACCGGGGCGGATGGCGTCCTCTTGCGCTGGACTCTGCCCGGTTCCACGGTGCTGCTGCTCACGCTTGGGTGGTTCATTGGCCGCGGCCGGGAGGCAGGGCTCGTCGTCCCCGGCGAAGGGGCCGCGCTCATGCTCTATGGGGGTCTGGTGCTGCTCTTCGGATTGCTGATTGGCGCGAGCCGGGCGATCGGCCGCCTGGAAAGACGAGCCCGGGCGGCGGCGGAGGCTTTGCGCCATGGCGAGGAGCGCAATCAGGCCATCGTCGACACGGCATTGGACGCAGTCGTGCTCATGAATCTGGCGGGAGAGATCGTCGACTGGAACCCGGCCGCCGAACGCATCTTCGGCTGGCGGCGTGACGAGGTCGTCGGACGGCGACTGGCCGATACCATCGTGCCGGAAGAATTGCGCGCCGCCCATGAGCGCGGCCTGGCCCATCTCCGAGAGACTGGGGAAGGCCCCGTCCTCGGACAGCGCCTGGAACTTCCGGCCCTGCGGCGCGACGGGCAGACATTTCCCGTCGAACTCAGCATCAGTCCCCTCCCCGGCGCGGAGCGGAAGTTCTTTGTCGGCTTCCTCCGCGACATCACGGAACGACAGGCCGCCGACGAGAAGCTGCGCGCGGCCAAGGACGCGGCCGAATCGGCTTCCCGAGCCAAGGACCACTTTGTCGCCGCGCTTTCGCATGAATTGCGCACGCCCCTCACGCCGGTCCTGCTCAGCGCCGCCGCGTTGCGGGAAGACGCGCGCCTGCCGCTCGAGGTCCGCGGGCAGATGGCCATGATCGAGCGCAACATCGCGCTTGAAGCGCGGTTGATCGACGACCTGCTCGACCTCACCCGCATCACCCGGGGCAAATTCCGGGTGGAAACTGAAGCCTGCGACGCACACTCGCTCCTCTCGCACGCCGTCGACATCGTTCGAGACGACGCGCGCGCGAAAAATCTCGTGATCGATCTCGACCTCGCGGCCCAGCATTTCGGCGTGATCGGCGATCCGGCCCGGTTGCAGCAGGTCTTTTGGAACCTGCTCAAGAACGCCGTCAAATTTTCCTCGCCGGGCGGAAGGATCACCATCCACACGCGGGACGATGCGACGCACAATCGCCTCGTGATCGAAGTGAACGACACAGGGCTGGGATTCACCGCGGAAGCCGCGGACCGCATTTTCCAACCCTTCGAACAGGAAGGCCGCGGGGGCGACCATCGACTCGGCGGGTTGGGACTGGGACTGGCCATCGCCCGAGCCATCGTGGATCTCCACGGGGGCGTGATCCGGGCCGGGAGCCCGGGCACCGGACAAGGGGCCACTTTTACCGTCGAGTTGCCCGGCGCGACCTTGCCGCCACACGGCATGCTCACAGCGGATGTGCAGGAGCGGCCAGGCAGCGGCTCCGCGGAATCACGCCGCATCCTCCTCGTCGAAGACCACGCACCGACGCTCGATGTACTGACGCGCCTCCTCACCCGGGCAGGTCACCACATCATTCCCGCCCAGAGCGTGGAAGCGGCGAAACTGGCGGCCAGCGCCGCCGATTATGACATCCTGATTTCGGATCTTGGTCTGCCCGATGGGACCGGCCTGGAACTCATCGCGGCTTTGCGCGAGGTTCGTCCCGATCTCCAGGCGATCGCGCTCTCCGGGTATGGTATGGAGGACGATCTCCGTCGCACTCGCGAAGCGGGCTTCGCCGCGCATCTCGTCAAGCCGATCGATTTCGATCAGCTTCGCGCGGCTTTGCACAAGCTCAACTCCGCGGCGTGAATGCATCGGGGGCCGGAGTTCCCCCGGATCCCGCACACCGCAGATAGGGCTGACACCACTCAGTCGCGCAGAGCCGCCGCGATCGGGAGTCGCGCGGCGTGGATCGCCGGGAAGATGCCGCCCAGAAGGCCGAGGACCGTGGCCCAGATCATGGCGCGCACCAGGAGCGCGGGGGTCACGGCAAAGGCGAAGGTGACCTGGCTGAAGGTCTGAAAATTCATCGTCGTCGCGGTGAAGCCATTGAAGACAAAGTAGGAAATCATGCCCCCCACGATTCCGCCAGCCAGGGCCAGGACGATCGATTCGAAGAGCACGGAAACGACGATGGGACTGGACCCAAAGCCAAGCGCCCGCAAGGTGGCGATCTCGCGCGTCCGTGAAGACACCGCGCCGTACATCGTGTTCAGCGCGCCAAAGAGGGCTCCCAGCGCCATCATGGACGCGACGCGGACCCCGATCGTGCTCACAAAACTGGTCACGGCCGTCGATTGGTCGGCGTAAAAATCGGCCAGCCGCGATACTTGCACCGTGAGCTTGGGATTGGTCGTAAGCGCGTCCTTGAACTGCTGGAACGCACCGGCCGAGCTGAGCCGGACATAGACGGACTGGTAGTTCTCCTCGCGTTTGTAGACGGAGCGAAGCACGGCGCCGTCCGACCAAATCTCCGATTCCGCCACACCGCCATTGGCGGTGAAGATACCGACCACAGTCCAGGTGTTTTGCCCGACCCGCAATTCGTGATCGAGGTCGAGGCCGGCGAATTCTCGCGCGGCGCCCGCGCCGACGATGATCTCGTTCTTTCCCGGCGCGAAGGCCCGGCCTCGCACCAGGTGAATCGTGCCCCGCACCTCCATGGCCGCAGTCTCCACTCCACGAAGCGGGACATTCGCGCTGGAACCGGTGGAGCGTTTCGGCAGATCGATGACCACAAACAACTCCGCGGAAGCCAGGGGCCCCTGGGCGCCGCGCGCCACCCCGGGAGCGTCGCTGACGGTGCGCACGTCATCCCGGGTGAGGCCGCTGGTCATCTCGCTGTCGGCGCCGCCGCGCAAAACGACGGCGACATCCGGAGTGCCCGAGGCGGTCATCACCCGGCGAAAGCCCTCGGCAATGGCCAGCACTCCGACGAGCACCCCGACGACGCCCGCAATGCCGACGGCCGTCGCAATCGCCGCGCCTTTCCGCTCGGGCAAGGAGCGCAGATTGAAAAACGCGATGGAGAAGACTTGCGTGAACCAGTTGATCAGGCCGGACATAGGATTCGATGGGTTAGCCGTTGCGGCGCAGGGCGACGGCGATCCGCAGGCGCATCGCTTGAACCGCGGGCAACGTGCCGGCGACCACTCCGAGGGCCAAGATAAGAACGAGACCAAGGAGAAGATCGCGCGGAGGGAGATACAGGTTCGGGAGGATATTGGGCGCCGGATTGCCGAGGCTGGTCAGGAACCAGCCGACGCCGAGGCCAATGATCCCTCCGAGCGCGGCAATCACACACGATTCCAGCAGGACGAGGACGAGCACGAGTTCGTTGGTAAATCCCATGGCCTTGAGGACGCCGAGTTCCTCCGTGCGCTCGCGGACCGCCTGGCTCATCGTATTGCCCGCCACGAGCAGAATCGTGAAGAAGACGGCGCTGAGCACCAGGATCATGATAGTGCCGATATCGCCGATCTGTTGCGCGAATCCCGCGGCAAATGCGCCCTCCGGCTCGGTTTTGGTCTCGTAGGGTGAATTGGCGAATTGCTCGTCTATTTTCTTCGCGACCTCCGCGGCCTGATCGGGATTTTTGATGCGCACACCCAGCCAGCCGATCTCGCCTTTGTTGCGCGTCCGCGCCTCATCGAAATAGTCGTACTGAAAGTAAAAGCCGGTGGTGTCCGTCCCTTTCTTGGCTCCGTCGTAGATACCGACGATCTCGAATTGCCAGTTGGGCTGGTTGGCCGGCTCGCCCCAGATCGGGCACGTCAGCGGAATATGATCTCCGATCTTGAGATGAAACCTCTCCGCAGTCTTCCGCCCCACGATCGCCCCATTCCGGGTCTTCAACCATGTTTCCTTTTGCGCCGGTGCGAGGATGAATTCCGGGTACATCGCGAGGAACTTCTCGGGCTGAACGGGAAAGCTTGGGAAGAAATTCTTCTTATCCTGGTAGATGCCGCCAAACCACGATTGATGCGCGGTCGCCGCCACGCCGGGAACGCTCGCGATGCGCTGCTCGTAGCTCAAAGGCAGGGACATGATGAGGGAGACTTTGTGCCGCGTGATGAGCCGATCCACCCCCGCCAGCTCCACACCTCCGACCAGCGCCTGCTTGAAGGCGCAGAGGAACCCGAAAAGGAGGAACGCCACGAGGATCGACAGGACGGTCAGCGCCGTGCGCAGCTTCTTGCGCTTGAGATTGCTCCAGACGAGACCGAGGAATTTCATACGGGCGCTTCCGCCGAGAGTTGTCCCTTGTCGAGATGCACGGTCCGGGTCGCCCGGGCCGAGGCATGCGGGTCGTGTGTCACCATCACGATCGTCTTGCCGTGTTCGCGATTCAGCGCTTGCAGCAGACTCAGGATTTCGTCGCCCGATTTGCGGTCGAGGTCGCCCGTAGGCTCGTCGCACAAAAGCAGCGTGGGATCGGACACGATGGCCCGCGCTATGCCAACGCGCTGCTGCTCACCGCCGGAGAGCTGGCGTGGATAGTGCCGCGGACGGTGCGAAAGTCCGACCACATTGAGCGCCACCTCGACATGCTTCTTGCGCTCACTTTTTGACAGATGTGTGAGGAGCAATGGCAGTTCCACGTTGCGCTCGGCGTTCAGCGTCCCGAGCAGATTATAGAACTGGAAGACGAACCCGACGTGCCGCGCGCGCCACGCGGCGAGTTGACGATCGGAAAGCTGGTCGATGCGATCTTCTCCAATCTGCACCGAACCCTGGTCCGGCCGGTCGAGACCGCCAATGAGATTGAGAAGGGTGGACTTGCCCGAGCCGGACGGACCCATGAGCGCGAGAAATTCGCCCTGCTTCACGTCGAGATCGAGCGCCGTGAGGACGTGGATCTCCTCCGAGCCACGCCGGAACGTGCGGTTAACATTCTTGATTTCGATCAGGGTCGGGGACGCGGTGGTCATGGAGTTTTCTCGGAAATTTTCCCGCCGTCGGCCAGAGCCGGCGGTGGATTGACGACGACCTTTTCGCCGCCACTCAGCCCAGCGGCAATCGTGGATTCGTCGCCATTCGTTTGCGCCACGGTGACTGCGCGCCGCTCGACGCGTCCATCGCGGACGACCCAGACAAGGTCGCGATTCTCGCTATTCTGGATCGCTCCCTTCGGCACGATGACGTTGCCAATCGCCGGAGCCGGCGCCGCTTTGTCTTCCGCCGGGCTTCGAAAAGCGACCTTGGCTCCCATGTCCGGGAGAATCCGTTCATCGAGATGATCGAATCCGACGCGCACCTTGACCGTCGCCTTCTGGCGATCCGCAGTCGGAATAATCGCGATCACTTTCCCCGGGATGCGCCATTCCGGGTAAGCATCGAGCGTCGACTCCACCGGCTGCTTGGGTTGCACACGATCGATGTAGCTCTCGTTGACGTCCACTTCGATCTCGAGCGAACTCATGTCCACGATCGTGCAAATGCCCGTGCGCGTGAAACCCCCGACCGACATGGGCGAGATCATCTCGCCAGGTTGCGCGTTCTTGGACGTCACGATCCCGCTGAATGGGGCGCGAATGATGGTATCCTCGAACTGCTGCTTCCACTGCTCCACCTCGCGCTGGCGGACGGTGATATCCGAATTCTGCCGGATGAGCCGCGCCTGTAGTCCCAGCGCTTCCATCTCCGCCTTCCGCAGATCCGAATCACTGACAACCTTCGTCTTGGCCAGTTCCGTGAAGCGCTTCAATTCACGTTCCGCGAAGGCGAGGTTCGGGCGGGTCTCCTCGAGCGAGCCTTTGGCCGCATCCAGTTGGGCCTCCGCAAGCCGGAGACTGGCTTCGACATTGGAGGCATCCAGCCGAGCCAATACCTGGTTCTCTTGCACTTTCATCCCCTCCTCCACGGAGATCTGAATGACTTTTCCCGTGACCTTCGAGGAGACCGTCGCCGCCCGCCGCGCCGTCACGTAGCCCGAGGCATTGAGCAATGTCCTGGACGACGCTGCGGAGTTCCCCGATGGCGCACGCGCCACGGCCGTTTGCACCTGGATCGCCTTCGGGCGATTCAGCCACCAAAGAAAAGCGAGCCCCGCCACGACAATGGCCAGCAACGAAGGCAGCAGCCAGGCCGGCCCCTGCGACCCGGGAGTCGGGCCACGGCGATCAATGCGCAATCCGTCGAGGGTGTTTTTTTCGGAACTCATGCGTGAGTTGCTTCAGAGTAAGATTGGAAGATTGTCCCTGTTCTCGCGGCTGACAAGGAAGAGGAGATGGGAGCCGCACTAATTTTACGACCTTTTGCGATCATTATGTTCAACAAACAGCAAAGCGTCGCAGCACTTTGCTTGTTTGATTTCAAGCATCCAGGTAGAGAACGCGCCGGCATGATCGATGACAGCGAATGTGCAATGGTGATCAAAAGTGGATTCGACCCCGTGGATTTCGAAGGGGCGAAACGCTATGCCCTCATCCGCACCACAAAGCAACCGCGCCCGGAGCAACCCCTCGCAAGGCCGGGAAGTTCGTATTACGGCCCTGCAGCGAGAGAATCCCTTTCGCCCTAATCGGAGATGACATCGCCCCTTTCCACCGCCCTCTTTCAGGAGGTTCGTCCGGAGTTCTTCCGCGTCTTGTCTGGAACAGCGGCCCGGCTGTACGTGGACGCCCTGACCCTTCTGGAAGAGGCGATGGCTCGCGGCCTGCAAGGGATCGAGCGGGACGACGCGCTCGGCATGATCGAACAGGCGGTGGAAGAGCACTCCGATCTGCCTTTGGACGAAGGGGCGGACACCGGGTGCAGCACTCGGGAAAAAGCGCGGACCGTTCTGGAGGTTTTGCGCCGGGCCGAGTGGCTGGAAGAGGAGGAACGATCCGATTGGCGCAAGCTGGTGCATCTCCATCCGAATGGAATCGCGATGCTGCAAACTTTGCGACGCCTGGCGTTTCCGGAAGCCGCGGTCTTTTCCGACAAGCTTGTGGGCGCCTGCGCTCAACTCTCGCAACGCGATTTGCTGCACGCAGATCCGTGGCAACTCGTGGAAAGCTGCGTGGCCTCCCTGCAGGCTGGCATCACGGAACTGCGGGGCATGCAGAAAGCCATCGAACGCCACACCCGGCAGCAACTCGCCGCCACGACGCTTAAGGAAAACCTGGAGGTGCTATTTGATCGGTTTGCTGAGCGCATCGGACACGCCTGCTACGCCGAGTTAATCCATGCGCGACTGCCGATGCGTTTGGCCGAAGCTCGGCGACAGGTCACGGAGTTGGAAACCGATGCGGACTCGCTCGGGAAAATGCAAGCCGAGGTCCTCCGCCGTGAGCCCACTCTTTCGCCCGAAACGGCGATGTCACGGGTGCATCTGCGGTTGGAAGAGCTCGTCGAACTGCTGCAAAGCGTGGTGCCCGTCGCGGATGCGGTGGATCGACGCACTGCGGAGTTCACCCGGCGATCACTCGCACGTTTTCGCTATCTGCAGGAGACAACGAGTGAAAACCGGGCGCGGGTATCGGAGCTCTTTGAGGCGCTCAACAAATTTGGCGCGGGAAGGCGCGTCTCCGAACTCGATGCCGAGGCCATCGACTTCCCCGCCTTGCGCCTCCAGGACACACGGTTGCTGGCCGGACTGGAATCGCTCTACACGCCACGCCTCCGCCGGACGGCCGGCGAGATCGAACCACTGGAAGACGAAGCCAGCGACCAGCAGCAGGACGACGCGTTGCGCCGCTTGCACGCGGCGATGCGTGATTCGATGACGGTGACGCGGGCGAACCGTTTCGCGGAACAGCTCTTCAAGGACCAGGGGCCGAGGGTCGAATCACAGGATCTAAAAATCCGTTGCGAGGAAGATCTGGCGGATGTCATCGCGTGCCTCCTGCATGCCCACGCGGGAGATGCGCATTTTCGTGTGGAAGTACCCCGGGCGAGCACCGACGACGACGCTGCTGAATTCGACGCCAAACTGAGCTACCGCCTCGAAAGATTCACCCTGAGAAGGAAATGACACCGGAAACCCAAGGCCACGGGCTGCTCACACGATTGAGCGAGTCCGATCGCGAACGACTCGGAGAAGCACTGCGGCGGCTTGTCGCGAACGGCTCGATCCTCGGCACCGAGCCGGGCCAGAGCGACCTCTACCACTGGTGCCGCCTCAATCGCGAGTGGGTCGAAGAGATTGCTGGTCTATTTGATTTGAAGGCGTTTTGGGACCACGAGATCCGGCTCCTCCAGGCGGTCCCGCAAACGGGTGCATTCACCCAACGCCTGAAGCTCGACGCGACGCTGGTCCTGCTCACGCTTTGGTACGAATTCGACGCTGCGGTGCGTGATCGCGGCGAAGTGCCGCCGATCCGGCTGAGTGTCACTCAACTCAACGACTCGCTGGACGCGAAGTTCGAACCGCTGCGCAAGCATCTGCCCAGCCGGACACGCCTGCGCGAGATTCTCAGTTTCGCGCAACGCAAGAATCTGTTGCGCTATGTGCCGGCGGAGGAAGCCGCTGAGGCGATTATCGAGGTGCTGCCCACCCTCAAACGCGTGATTCCGTTTCAAGACATCGCGGAGTGGACGCGGCATGCCGAGCGTCACCTCGCCGCCACGAATGTCGACGAGGAGGAGGAAATGGCATGAGTCGCGCGATCTGTCTCAGCCGCATTCATGCGCTGAATTGGTATGGCTACCGGGATTCTGTCGCGGTTGCCGGAAACTTGTTACTCGCGGGCGTCACGGGCTCCGGGAAATCAATTCTTATGGATTTGATCCAGTACGTGCTGGTGGGAGACCTGCGGCTGGTGAAGTTTAACCAGTCCGCGACCGGCGCACATTCCGACCGTTCGCTAAAAGGCTACTGCCTGGGTGATACGAAGCAGGAGGAAGGAGGCGTCACGCAATACATGCGCGATTCGGCGGTGACCTTCGTCGCCCTCGAATTTGCCTGGCCGAACCGCCGAAGAGTCGAGACATGGGGGTTCCGCATTGAGTTCGCCAGCGCTGCGGAAACGCAGGGACGAGTGACACCCTTTTTCGTCCCGGCCGCGCTCGATCGGGGCGACTTTCTTGACGACCAGAAACGTCCGTTGGATCACTCGTCTTTCAAGGCGTTGGTCGAAAGCCGTGGAAACGAAGCCTCCGGGCGCGGGCGTCTCTATACAGAATTGAGCGAGTACCTCGCCCATATGGCGCAACCGGCACATCTAAACTTCGACCGCGCCGTGCTCCGCACTCTTCTGCCGACAGCGATGTCGTTTACTTTCCTCAGGAGCTTCAACGACTTCTGCCGCCACTTCATCCTTTCGGCGGAACGTCTGGAAGTGCGCGACGTCAGCGACAGCTACCGCGCCTTTCTCCGCTATGAAAAGGATCTGGTGGAACTCCGTGACCAGCACCAGCGGCTGGGTGATATCGGCCGGCGCTTTTTGCGCCACGGAGAATTGCAGCGCGACGCCCGAGCCGCGCGCTACTTGGAAGCCGAGTTGCGCCACGAGCACGCCGCCGAACAGCTCCGCGCGGATGAGGAAAAGCTGCTCGTCCTGAAAGCGGCGTGCACCGACGAGGATACGCGGCTGGCCAGCCTCGACCAACTCATCCCGCAACGCGAAGGCGAGCTTGAGGCACTGAAGAACACCATTCGCGCCACCCCCGGCGGCGACCTCTACCTGGAGTTGAAGACGCGCAATCAACAACTGGTCGCGGAGATTTCGCGACTGAAGGAAACGGGCCGCACCCTTGACTCCGCTTTGTCCGCGCGAGTCCGGGGAGCGCGGGAATGGGTGAAACAACTCGCGAAGCTTCCACTTCCTCTCGATCTCAAAAGTATCGAAGCGGTCGAGCGCGGCATCGCCTCGATGGAAGCCGGAGGGATTGGAGCATTTGGGAAGACTTTTCGTGCGCTCGCCACCGCGGCCCAAGCCGCCGCCGCGGAGGCCAGCCGGCTCGCCCAGCCGACGCAAAAAAGATTGGCGGAAATCCGGGGCGAACTCGGGCAACTCCGGGACCAGATCGGAGCCTTGAGCATCGGTAAGCTGCCATTCCCAACGCGTCTCCTGGATACGCTCAACCATTCGCTGCTATCTGCTGGCGCCGATTTGCCTGCGCAGCATTTGCGCGATCTGTGCGAGGTCAAGGAAGCTGAAGAGCGCTGGCGACCGGCGATTGAGGTGGCGTTCACCCGCAAGTTTGCCGTGGTCGTTTCCGCGGAAGACTACGATACGGCGGAACGCGTCTATCATCAGCTTCGCGAGGAAACCCGCGGCGAGTCGCTGGTCAATCCCGTGAAGGCGCTGAAACTGAAGCGGCTGGTGCGCGAGGGGTCGTTGGCGACGAAGCTGACCACCCGGCATCCGGTGGCGGAAGCCATCATCAGCCAGCAATTCGGTGAGGTGATTTGTGTTGAACATCGAGAACAACTCCGCGAACACGATGCCGCCATCACCACGGACGGTTTCATGAGCCGCGGCGCATTTGTCGAGCGCCCCCGAAACTACGACAACCATCCTTTCATCGGTCGGCGCGGCTTGCAGCAACAGCTCGCCTGGAAAGAAAACCAACGCGACACCCTCATTGCCCAAGAGCGCCAATTGCGTCCCCTGGAGGAAGACGTGCAAGCGGCGCAGGTAACATGGCGCGATCTCTTCGACCCGCCTCCTTCACTCTGGGAGGATCTCGCGCGAGCTTCCGATCTTCCCGCCAGGCAACAGGAGCTCGATGCGAATATTGCGCGACTCAATCAGATCGACCGGGCAAAGATCGACGATCTCGCGCACCGCCAAAACGAACTGGAGAAAACCCTCGAAGCTCTGCGCAAGGAACAACGCGACCTCGATCGCAGCGAACGGCGAGCTCAACTTCGCCAACTGCAGAAGACAGTCGAGGGCCACCTCCAAACTAAACAGGACACGCTGGGCCGGTTCGAAAAAGTCCGCGACGAGGTGGATGTTTCCATGTGGCTACCTCGCCTGTCGGAATTGCGCGAGGACGTTTGCACCCGATTTCCAGCACCCGACGTCGCCGCGAACGAGTTTGCCACGCTTTTCAACCGATCGGAAAGGGAAGCGACCGCGGAGTGGGAGCGCCTCGTCGCCGCGCGACGCGAGTTGGCCATGGCGCATCCGCGTTTCGACGACTTACCAATCGAGGCGGCCGACAATGCGAGCTATGACAAACAGTTCTCCAAACTCGATGCCAGCGAGATTCCTGACTACGCCGCCAAGGCGGAACGCGAGCGGAAGACGTGGGAACAACTCTTCCGCACTCAGATCCTGGAAAAGCTCCGGAACGCGCTCTTCGATATCGAAAACACCCGCGTCCTGCTCAACGGTCATCTGAGGCGCCCGATCGGGAACAATCGATACCGTATCATCAAATGGCCAAACCCGGATTTTGCGCTCTACCACCGGCTGCTCGATGCCAGCGCCGTTGCGCACCAGGATGAATTGTTTTTCGCTTCCGCGGACGCGGATTTGCGCGATGCGGTCGCCGCATTTCTCCGTTTGCTGGTCGAACAACCCGACAGTGTGGAAGCAGCACGGCTGCTCGATTATCGACACTACTTCGAATACGATATGGAAGTGGACGATCTCGGGGACGATGGCGAGGTAAAGGCGACCTCGCGCGTCGATCGGCAGAGCGGCAAATACAGCGGCGGGGAGAACCAATCGCCATATTTTATCGCTATTCTGGCCAGCTATCTGCGCCCCTACAAACGCCACGACACCCGCAGTAAACTTCCCTCGCTCGCGCTGGTCCCCATTGACGAGGCGTTTTCCAAACTGAGCGGTGAGCGCATCAAGGACTGCATCGAAGCCCTGAAGTCGCTCGATTTACAGGGTGTATTTTCGATGAGTACGGGCAATATTCCGTACGCCTTCGAACACTGCGACAGCCTCGTCGTGGTCGCCAAGGAAGAACGCCGCCTCGGCAAACGCCCGCAGATTCGCAACGTGCCCGTGAGCATGCACAAGGACTCACCCGAAGCACGGCGGTTGCTCGGCATCGACTAACAGTGAAATTGCGTTCGCCCATCTTCGACGCTCTCGCGAGGATCTACGAGGAGTCGCGAGCAGGCAGGACCGGGCGCGGGAGGCAGGATGTTCAACCGACCTTCGAGGATCTGTGCGCCGAGTTTGCCGATAGCAGGGGGCTTTCTCTCGACGGTGAATCCTTCGAGTTGGCAGTCACGGAGTTGAAAAGCTGCCACGGCCGCATTGTCGAACTGGAGTGGGACAATCCCCGTGCGCGAACGACGATCCACAAAGTGCGGCTGTCGCCCGGAAAGGAATCCGAATTTTATGCCGAATTAGGGCGCGAGTCCCCAACTCAACGCCGCCAAAGGTGGAGCGATTTGTTTTTGCAGGCATCGAGCTGGCCCGTACCCGAGCGGTTCTCTCAGGCTTGGCAGAAGTTCTGTGTGCAACGTGCGGAGCGGGCAATTCACTGGGATGCGATGGAGCCTTTCCGAGTTCGCAAGTTCCACGAGGGGCAACACCTCATCGAGACGACTCGGCAGCTCCTCGGTTGGGAGGGAAGCAACATGATCCGATGGGTGAGCAGCCATCTTTGTGGGAATTCAAAGACGCTGGAAACGGCGCTCAAAAGCCGGGACCTCCTTTTGCAAGAGGCGAGCGGCGGACAAATCGCGAGTCTCGAAGCCCATGGAATTCTTCCGATGCCTCGAGAGGCGCGCTTCTCCGGGCCTCTGCGGTTGCAGATTTCAGGCCAGGTCGTCGATTGCGGCGCATTGCAAGTGGCGACGCTTTCTCTCGCCGATCTCGAACGTGCCGAGCTGATTGCCTGCGAAGCGACACGCTGCCTTACCGTCGAAAACAAGACCGTCTTTCTCGATCTCGCGCAGAAATGCAGCGGCGAAATGATCATTTGGACCAGTTTCCCCAACGCCGCGACGCTCGCTCTTCTGGCCTTGCTGCCGCGCACATTGGAATTTCACCATTTTGGGGACACGGATCCTTCGGGTTTTCACATCCTCCACGATCTCAGTCGTAGATCGCTAATTCCATTTACGCCTTTCCGTATGCATGTCCGCGAGCACGCCGCCGCGCGGGAGGTCACCACCGCCGAGCGACATCTGCTCGGCGAACTGCTTGGGTCGCCTCATCTGGTGTCCGTTCGTACCGAACTTCAAGCTTTGCTCGACACGGGCAACATCGGTGCATTTGAGCAGGAAGATCATCAACCTGCCCCGCTGGTGAGCTGGCCGTTTTACGGAGATCGAATCGCCCCTCGCGATTGACGCAGCCGGATCGCCCGCAGGATCGCCTCCGGCGTCGAAGGAGAGGCGAGGGCCACTTCACCCTCACCGCCAAAGGCTGCCACCGCGTCACGGATGGCTTCCCGAACGGAGATGGCTAGCATCAGCGGCGGTTCGCCGACGGCTTTGGTGCCGTGGATCGTGCCGGGTTGTGCGGCGTCACTCAGGAAAGCGACGCGGAAATCCCGCGGGCGGTCGCCGACGGCGGGAATTTTGTAGGTGTCGGGCGAGTGCGTGAGGAGGCGTCCCTCTTTGTCCCAGACGAGTTCTTCGCACGTCAGCCAGCCGGCGCCTTGCACGAAGCCTCCTTCGATTTGCCCGCGGTTGATGGCGGGATTGATCGAATTGCCGACATCGTGAAGCACATCGGTGCGAAGCAACCGATGCATACCGGTGAAGCCGTCGATCTCGACTTCGCTGACCGCGGCGCCGACCGCAAAATAGAAGAACGGTTGGCCTCGTCCGGTCTTCCAATCGAAGTGAATGTCCGGCGTGCGATAGTAGCCAGTGGAGCTGAGACTGACGCGCGCGAGGTAGGCGGCCTCGACGGCTTGCGCGAAGGTGCGGTCCGGGGTGCGGAAGGGCGCGAGCCGTTCGCTGAGGATGTCGCAGGCGTTTTTCACAGCGGCGCCATTGAGATCCGTGCCACTCGAGGCCGCGGTCGCCGACGTATTGGGCACCTTGTCGGTGCGGGTCGGCATCATCCGAATGTTCTCCACCGGGATTTCCAACTCGCGCGCCGCGATGAGGGCCATGTTGCTGTAAAGGCCCTGCCCCATCTCCGTCCCACCGTGGTTGACCTGCACGGAGCCGTCCTTGTAGATGAGAACGAGTGCGCCGGCCTGATTGAGGAAGGTGGTGGTGAAGGAGATGCCAAACTTCACCGGGGTCATAGCCAGACCCCGTTTGTGATGCGGATGCGTGGCGTTCCAGGCGTTGAGCGCCTCGCGACGCCCGACAAAGTCACTGGACGCCAGCAGTTCGCGCCAGATGCGCTGGATGCGGTTGTCCCCGATGGCCTGGCCATAGTGGGTTGTGTTGGTCTCACCCGCGCCGTGGTAAAGATTTCGCGCCCGCACCAACTCCGGCGCCAGCCCGAGCCGCCGCGCGATGCGGTCGAGGATCTCTTCGATGATCAGCATCCCCTGCGGTCCGCCAAAGCCGCGAAATGCGGTGTGCGAGGTGACGTTCGTCTTGACGACCCAACTGCGGCAGTCCACGGCTGGCAGGTAGTACGCATTATCGAAATGGAAAAGAGCGCGATCGGCGATGGCGCGGGAGAGGTCGAGAGTCCAGCCGCCATCGGCGTAAAGTTCGGCGCGCACGGCCCGCAATCGGCCATCACGATCAAAGCCCGCGGAGAATTTGCTGAAAAACGGGTGCCGCTTGCCAGTCACGGCCATGTCCACATCGCGGTTGTAGCGCACCCGGACCTTTCGCCGGGTCATCAGAGCGGCGAGAGCCGCGAGCGCGGCAGGCGCCGCGGCCTGGGTTTCCTTGCCGCCGAATCCACCGCCCATCCGCGGGCATTGCACGACCACGCGGTGAATCGCGCAGCCGAGCACATGGGCGATCGACATCTGCACTTCGCTCGGATGTTGCGTCGAGCTGTTCACGAAAACGGTGCGGTCCTCGCCCGGTTCCGCGGTGGCGGCTTGTGTTTCGAGGTAAAAATGGTCCTGGCCGCCGAGCTCGAATTCGCCTTCGAGCCGATGCGGCGCTTCCGCCAGCGCGGCCGCGGGGTCGCCCCGCGTAATCACGTTGGCTTCGGTGTGAAAACTTCCTTGTTCGATCGCGGCGTGCAGGTCGAGCAGCGCGGGCAACGGTTCATACGCCACCACGACCTTGGCCGCCGCGGCGCGGCACTGTTCCAGGGTTTGTCCGACCACCATGGCGATCGGTTGGCTGTGGTAGAACACCTCATCCGTGGCGAGCAAGGGCTCGTCGTGCCGAACCGGCCCGACGTCATTCAGCCCAGGTATATCTTCCGCGAGTAGCACCGCATGAATGCCGGGCATGGCCCGGGCTGCCGTCGCATCGCGGCGCAGGATGCGCGCGCGGGCGTGCGGAGCGACGACCAGCCAGGTCTCGAGCATGCCACTCGTGGCGTCATCCACATAGACGGCTTCGCCCGTGACATGTTTGTGACCGCTCTCATGCGGGCCGGCGTCCATCGCGGGCGCCGCGGCCGGCCGCGGCGTGGCCGGTTCGCGCGGATCGTCGCCCTGAAAGAACTTCTCCAGCAGCCCGGTGACGAGCCACGCGCGGTACTCGGCGGTACCGCGAGTGTCGCTGATCGGGGTGAACTCGGCGGCAAGCACCGGCTTGACCTCCTCGATCGTCGCCGCCGTCCACGGCCTGCCACACAGTGCAGCCTCCGTTTTCCGTGCTCGCACGGGCGTCGGCGCCACGCCTCCGAAGGCGATGCGGGCCTCGACCACTCGCTCGCCATCCAACCGGATGGCAAAGCATCCCGAAACGGTACTGATGTCCATCTCACGACGCTTGCTGGCCTTGTAAAACATGCGCCGGAAGCCGTCGCCCCGCGGCAGAATCACGGTCTTGAGAATCTCACCGGGCCGCAGGGCGGTCTTGCGGTAGGCGAGGAAGAATTCCGCCAGCGGCAACGTGCGTTCACCCTCAGCCGACGCCAGGACGAGTTGGGTATCGGAGGTGAGTAAGACGGGCGCCGAGTCGCCGATCGGCGAAGCGGTGACGAGATTTCCGCCGAGCGTCGCGCGATTCCGAATCTGTCGTGAGCCGAACCACCAGAGCATGTTTTGCAGCGCGGGATACTCGCCGCCGAGCCGGTCGAGCAACGTGGTCAGAGGCGCCGCCGCGCCAACGTGCCACGCCTCCGGAGTGGCGCGCAGTTCAGTCAATTCGCGCACTGCCTCCAACGAGATCAGCGTCTCGAAACGGCGATAGCGCTTCGTGATCTCCAGACCCATTTCAGTCGCCCCCGCGACCAACCGCGCCTGCGGGTGAGTGGCGAGAAGGGAAAACAGCCCGGCGAGGGAATCGGGACGGAGAAATCGTTCCTGAGCAGCCGCGTAATCGAGCGGACCGAGCACGGCATCCGGTGCGGCCAATCCATCGTCGCCACGCCGGGCGAGCGCTTCGAGGGCCGCCTCGCGAATGGCCCGGTAACCCGTGCACCGGCACAGATTGCCGGCGAGTTGTTCGTCGAGTTGCGCCTCCGTGGCCAGGTCGCGGCGGTGATAGCCTTCGAAGAGCGACATGACGATGCCCGGTGTGCAGTACCCGCATTGCGAACCGTGGTGCCGAACCATCGCCGCCTGCACCGGATGCAGCGCATCCCGCTTCAAGCCCTCGACCGTCAACACGGCGCGACCCGCGAGCGACGGCAGCGGCACGAGACAGGAATTGATCGACCGCCAGCACGGGCGTCCCTCGCCGTCGTGTGCCGAGACCGCGACGCTGCACGCACCGCAGTCGCCTTCGGCGCAGCCTTCTTTCGATCCAGTGCGGCCGTTGGCGCGCAACCATTCCAGCAAAGTGACATTGGGAGACACCCCTTCCACGCACACCGTTTCACCGTTGAGCTGGAATTCGAGGCTGCGGCTCATCCCCGGCGGCCCTGCAGTATCTTGAGAAAGGAACGCAGCCGGATTTCCTCAAGAGTCAGGCCCGTAGCCAGCGCCTCGGCTTCCGTGATCGCGCCGCAACTGATGCCGCGCAGGAAGAAATTGAGCAGCCCCTGACCGGTGGCGGCATCATCAAAAACATCGCCGCAAAGCGAGGCCAGCGCGGCCTTTTCCATGAAGGCCTTGAGCCGCTTCGAAGCCGCCTCGAGGCCGCCCAAAAAGAAGGCATACACCGCCGCGTAGCGCGGGATGAACTGGGAGGGATGGAGATCCCAGCCTTCGTAGATGCCCATTTTTAGGGAGTGGCTGGTGTCGAGGAAAGCCAGCTTCCAGGCATGGCGGACAGTTTCCGGAGAGCCGACGGGCAGAATGTTGGTCGCGCCGTCCGAAAGGAAAATGCCGGTTCCCGCGAGCGAGATTGCCATGACCTCGCGCGCAAAGTCGCACACGGGGTGGCTCATGCCTTGATACGCGGCGGTAATATTGCGGGACGCCGTATAATCGTAGACTCCAAAGTGCACACCGCTGCAGCGCCCGTGCGCGGCCACGATGAGCGATGGGAGGGTGAGCTTCCCATGCCGGTCGATGATGGCCTGGGGCGTCTCAAGCATCAGTTCGATCTTCAGTGCTCCGGCAGCGAGGCTGTTCTTGCGCTCCAGAATCTCCAACATCTTGACCACTGCTGCGACCTGTTCGGCCATTTGCACCTTCGGGATGGTGATGACGAAGTTCTCCGGCAGGCGGCCACCGGATTCCGCGAGCAGCGTCGTCACGAAAATGTCGAGCGTCCGCGTGGCGCGGACGCGCAGATCCTCATTCATCGGCTTGATGCGGATGCCGATAAAGGGAGGCAGGGTGCCGTCGGCCAACCCACGGGCGACTTCACGTCCGCCCTGCGCGGCGTGGCCATCCTCCTCCGCATCGAGACGGTTGCCATAGCCGTCTTCATAATCGAGCCGGAAATCTTCGACTGGTTCACGGCGCAATTTTTCCGTCACGCGAGCGTAGAGCCTTTCCGCGAAAGCAGCGTCGCCCTTGAGTTCCAAAGCCGCCGCCAGCGACGCCGCATCCGGAGCATTTTCCGCCAGGGAACGCAGGGCCGTCTCGCCGAGCTTGCGCGCGGAGTCGGCCTTGAAGAGGTGACCGCCGCCGTAGAGGACATGGACCGGTTGGCGACGGTTCGATTCACCCGGGTAGAAGGAAGCGAATTCGCGGTTGGCCGCGCTGAGCGTGTTATTGATCTGAGTGAGATCGGCGGGCGGAAGGCTGGTCTTGAATTCGCTCATGGCGGCGGGCGGTTGATATCTTTGTAGTAAATGTAGCGTGCAGGCTCCGGCCCGGCGGCGATGAACCACTGCGGGCAATAGGGAGCGATCCAAATGGCGTCGCCCGCCGTCACCGGATGCCAGTCGTCGCCCAGCCGATACACGCCGGAGCCCGAGAGAAACAGCATGCCATGTTCCATGACGTGCGTCTCGACGAAGGGCAGGGTCGCACCCGGATCGTAGGTGAAGATATTCACCGCCATGTCGGCGCCTGGTGTGTCGGGGATGAGCGTCTTCAAGCGTGCCTGCGGATCGCCCAGAAAATTAGTCTCACTGACGTTGCTTTCGTGACCGGTAAAAAACGCGAGCGGCCGCTGTCCCGCCAGAGCTTCGTAGCTTTTGCGGAAGATGAGCAGGCGCGTATTTTTCGTCGCGCTACGCACGTCGTACGCGGTGCCGAGTGGAAGATATGCGAATCCGCCTGTCACCAGGGCCGCGCCGTTGATCTTCGCTTTGCCGCCCACCACATAGACAAACCAACTGTCTCCTTCCGTCTCTCCGCTACCGCGACCCCTGGCATCGAGCGTGATGAGATACTGCACGAGCCCGGCCCCCAGCGCTGCCGAGAGGAGCACGTTGACGGTCGCACCACTCCAGCCCGGAAGCGCGCTCGGTACATAACCGTCGGGGGTGATCAGCGCGTAGTGCGGGCGAACGATGTTCCGGGTGAGACCGAGCTTTAAATTCATGGAGGTGTGAGCAGTTTTCCGCATGGTTCGCCGGCGACTGTGCCATCCACACAAACAGTTTGCCCGCGCAAAATGGTGCGCCGGACCCGCACGTGCAACTTTCGCCCGACGTAAGGCGAGTGGCGGTGGCGATAAAGCAAGGATTCCACGGTGATCGGTCTCGCCTCGCCGAACTCGACGAACGTCAGGTCGGCATCCGCGCCCACCGCGAGTTCACCCTTGCCTCTCAAAGCAAAGCGGCGGGCGGGGTTGTGCGCCACCAACTCGGCACACGCGACCGGGTCCAGCCCGGCGTCGAGCACCAACGGCAGGAGATGCTGGATACCGGAGATTCCGCCCCACACCTTGAAGAAATCCGGGTCGGTTTTCATGGACCAGGGCGAAGGTGAATGATCGCTGCCGATGGTTTGGATGTCACCCGCTCGCAACGCGTCCCACAGCGCCTCCTGCTCAGTGGCATCGCGCATCGGCGGCGCACATTTGGCCACCGCACCGAGGCGCTCCATGTCTTCGCCGGTCAGGACGAGATAATGCGGGCAGGTTTCGCACGTGACATCCACGCCCAGCGCCCGGGCCGTCGCGATGAGGGCGACGCCGCGGCCGCTGCTCACATGGACGACATGGAGGGCACAACCAGTCTCGCCCGCCAGGTCGAGCGCCGCACTGATCGCCTCGCATTCGGACTCGACGGGCCGCGAAGAGAGATAGTCCCGCACCGTCGTGCCGGTGCGCGGCAAGTCGCGATCGAACTCCGCGTGGACAGCCACAGGGCGGCCGAGCGCGGCGGCGCGCTCCATCCCCGCGCGCAATGTCGCGAGGTCGGCCTTGGGGAAATCATCGATCCCGCTGTGCGCCATGAAGGCCTTAAAGCCAATCACGCCGCGCGCAGCCAACCGGGCCATATCATCGAGGCAGCCCGGCACCAGGCCGCCCCACAGGGCAAAATCGCACACGCTTCGCGCTTCGGCGGCGGCGCGTTTCGCGTCAAACGCATCCGCGGTCACGACCGGCGGAGTCGAGTTCAGCGGCATGTCGCACACCGTCGTCACACCGCCAACCAGGGCGGCGCGGGAGCCAGTGGCCCAGCCCTCCCATGCGGCCCGACCGGGATCATTGAAATGCACGTGAGCATCGACCACCCCGGGCATTACCACCAGCCCCGTCGCATCGATTTCCTCCCGGGCGGTGCCGCTGGCGAACGCGACGATCCTGCCATCGGCAATTCCGATCTCGGAACTGGGGCTGGCGCCGCGGATGAGCAAATCAAAGTCAGGCATGATGGGCGGCGAAGATCTGGACGAAGTCGGCAAGCACCGCAACCGCGCGCTGCGCGTCGGCAGTTTTCACCGATTCATCCGGATGATGGCTGACTCCGCCTTTGCAACGGACGAAGAGCATGGTCACCGGGCAGATCGCCGAAAGGGCAGCGGCATCGTGACCGGCGCCGCTCGGGAGAAGCAGGACTTCGGTTTCGTGCCGTGCGGCGGCGGTTCGCATCATGCGGGTGAGAGCGGGGTCGCAGGCCACGGCAGCGGTTTCCTGCACGGGGGTCCATTTCAGATGCAGGCCGCGCCGGCGCGCGATTTCTCGGGCCTTGACCTGCAAAGCGCGCACGGCCGCACGACGCGTGGCATCGCGTTGATCGCGCACATCCAGCGTGAGCGCCGCCTGGCCCGGAATCACGTTGCTCGCGCCGGGTTCCACCGCGAGTTGCCCGACAGTGGCGAGCACGCCGCACTTTTCCGCCGCCAGCGCCAATTCCGCCGCTCCACACAGGGCATCGCGACGCAGCGGCATCGGCGTGGTGCCCGCGTGACCGGCACGCCCACGAAACTCCACCCGCAACCGGCTTTGCCCGGCGATCGCCGAGACGACGCCGACCGCCACATTCCGGCTTTCCAGCACTGGCCCCTGTTCGATGTGAACCTCGGCGTAGCCGAGAAATTCCCCGTGCTTTCGCCGGGCGCGCTCGACTCCCTTCTCTTCGATACGTGCGAGATCCAACCTCGAAAGCGTGCCGGCAAGCGCCCGGCTGCCGAGGTAGGTCGTCTGATATCGGACGCCCTCCTCATCACTAAATCCCGCGATCTCAATATGAAAGGGCAACGTCAACCCCGCCTCCCGCAGGTGCTGAACGGCGGCGATGGCCACGAGTACGCCCAGCGGGCCGTCGTATTTTCCGGCGTCGCGCACGGTATCGAGATGGGACCCGAGAAGCAGCGACTTCGCGCCGCGCCGCGTGCACGGCCAACGTCCGAGGAGGTTGAAAGCGGCGTCTTCGCGCACTTCCAGGCCAGCGGCCCGCATCCAGGAGCCGACGAGCGCATTCGCCCGCTGCATCCCGGCCGAATGAAAGGTGCGGGTGAGCCGGCCGACGTCGTCACTGACGGCGCCGAGTTCGTCGCAGCGCCGCATTAACTCCCGCGATAGGTGCTGTAAGCCCATGGAGAACAAAGAAGCGGGACGTGATAGCCGGCGGTCGCATCGGCGATGATGAATCGCACCGGCACCCGGTCGAGAAAGGCGCGCGTCTCGAAATAGTCACCGACGTGGAAGACCAGTTCGTATTCGCCGGCCACCATTTCGGCGCCGGTCAGCAGCGGTCCGTCGGTCCGGCCGTCCGCATTGGTCACGGCGGTCTTGAGCAGTGTTTCCCCCGACCAAAGTTCGATCTTCATCCCGGCGGCGGGCCGGCCATTGGCGGTGTCGAGGACGTGGGTGCTAAGTTTGGCGCTCATGAGATGAGATCGGCGAGACGGAGCCCGGCGATCTTAAAAATCTCCTCGAGCGCGGCGGCAATCTCGGCGGTGGGAGAGTTTTGCAAGCGCACCGGAAACGCGCGCAGGATCGCGTCCTTCTTGTTCAGCCGCGCGCAGATGACAAAGGGAAACCCGAACCGGGCCTGATACTCGCGATTGTAGCGATCGAAGAGCGCGACTTCCTCCGGCGAGAGATCCGTCAATCCCGCCGCCGTCTGCTCCCCTCTGGACTCGGCGGTGAGAACGACCCTCCCCACCAGATCCGGATGCGCGCGGATCAAGGTGAGTTGATGATCTTCGCCCGCTTGACGCACGACCTCACACATGGCGGCGTGCAACGCATCGACGCCGGCAAAAGGCCGCAGCGAGGCGACCCGCCCGGCGATCCAGGGAGAATGCTCGAAAACCGGCCCAACCAGGCGCACGAAATCCTCTTCGGGCAGGGTGTTGACGTGCGAGAGCAAATGCGGCACGGGCGACATTAACTTTGCCCCGTGGCGGTGCGTCACGCTAAATCCAGAAATATGAGCGCCACCGTGAATCCCGAACGCACCATCGCCGAACTCAAGGAACTCCGGACGCTGACCGGCGACGAGAACGGCGCGCAACGCGTGGCCTTCACCTCGACCTGGGCGAAAGCGCGGGCCTGGCTGCGGGGCAAGCTCGAGGCGCTGCCGGTCGAGGTCCACAACGACGCCGCCGGCAATACCTGGGCGACGCTCCGGGGCGCCTCGGAAAAGGTGTTGCTCATCGGCGGGCACATCGATTCCGTCCCAAATGGCGGCTGGCTCGACGGTTGTCTGAATGTCGTCGCGGGAGTCGAGATCCTCCGGCGCATCGCCGCGCAATACGACGGAAAGCCGCCCTTCACCGTCCGGGTCGTCGACTGGGCGGATGAGGAGGGCGCGCGCTTCGGCAAGAGCCTGTTCGGTTCGTCGGCGTGCTCGGGGAACCTCGACATGGATGAAGCGCGCGGACTCGTGGACAAGGCTGGCATTCGCCTGCCGGACGCCTTGCGCGAGCACGGGATCGATTTCGAGCGGGTGAAGGAATCGGGCAGTGAACTCGCCCATGCGGCGGCGTATCTCGAGCTGCACATCGAACAAGGGCCGGTGCTGCTCGACATGGATCTGCCGCTCGGGGCCGTCCTCGGGACCTTCGGCGTCGAGCGCCATGCCATCACCTTCCACGGTCAGGCAGCGCATTCCGGCGCCACCCCGATGCACCGCCGCAAGGACGCCTTTCTCGCCGCATCCAAAATGGGCCGGGAAATCTATCGCATCGCGGGGGACAGCGAAGGGGGCGTCTGCACCATCGGCTCCTGCACGACGAAGCCCGGCATCGTCACGAGCGTGGTCGAGGAATGCCGGATCACCCTCGACCAGCGGCATCTCGACCCGAGGACCCTCGGGCTCATGCTCACCTGGGCGCGGGAGGCGAGCGAGCGCTTTGCCAGCGAGGGCAACGTCAAAGTTTCCTGGGACCGGCTCTGGCAAATCGCGCCGCGCCCGTTTCACGACGAGTTGATCGCGCTGTGCGATGATGCCATCCGCGAAACGTGCGGCGTAACCCATCGGCTGCCGAGCGGCCCGCTCCATGACGCCGCCGAGGTGGCCCGCGCCGGCATCCCGACGGTGATGATGTTCGTGCAAAGCCTCCACGGCATTAGCCACAACAAGATCGAAGACACCAGGGAAGAGCATCTCGCCCTCGCCGTGACGGCTTTCGACAAGCTGGCCGACAAGGCGCTGGCCTGGATGGCTGGCCCAAGGAAATAGTTGCGCCAAAGGCAGACGCGCATTTGAATGATCGCTTGGCCGCGCGCGATGCACGGTCAAAAGGGGAACTAACAACCAGGGATTTATCACTATGCCTACGCTCGCCACCACTGTTGATGGGCTGAAATTGCCCAACCCGTTCGTCATCGGATCGGGCCCTCCCGGGACCAACCTCAACGTTATCACCAGAGCTTTCAAAGAGGGCTGGGGCGCGGTCATCGCCAAGACCATTTCCCTGGACGCCAGCAAGGTGATCAATGTGACACCCCGCTATGCGAAACTTTATTCCACAGACCGGAGCGAAGTGATCGGCTGGGAGAATATAGAGCTCATCAGCGATCGGAAATTCTCGATCTGGCTCGAGGAGTTCAAGAAATGCAAAGACCAGTTCCCGGACGGCGTGCTCATCGCTTCGGTGATGGAGGAGTTCAACAAGGATGCGTGGGTCGAGATCATCGAGCGCTGCCAGGACGCGGGGGTGGACGCCTTCGAGTTGAATTTTTCCTGCCCGCACGGCCTGCCCGAGCGGAAGATGGGCGCCGCCATGGGGCAGAGCCCGGAAATTCTCGAGGAAGTGTGCGGCTGGGTGATGGGCGCGGCGAAAAAGCCCGTGTGGGCAAAGATGACGCCGAACATCACGCATATCGAGGACCCCAGCCGGGCCGCGCTGCGCGCGGGTTGCCAGGGCGTGGCCGCGATCAATACCATCCGCAGTGTGATGGGAGTGGATCTGGAAACGCTCCGGCCCGAGCCGACGGTGGAAGGCTATACCACGCCCGGAGGATATTCTTCGCGCGCGGTCAAGCCGATCGCCCTGCGCATGGTCATGGAAATCGCCCAGGTCATCCGGAGCGAGTTCCCCGGCCGCTCGCTTTCCGCCATCGGCGGGGTCGAGACCGGCAGCGACGCCGCGCAATTCATCCTGCTCGGCGGCGATACGGTGCAGGTCTGCACGGGCGTCATGAAATTTGGCTACGAGCACGTGAAGCCGATGTGCGAGGAATTGCTCGCCTTCATGGAAAAGCATCAGTTCGAGACGCTGGCTGATTTCAAGGGCAAGTCGCTGGACTACTTCACCACCCACGCCGACCTCGTGAAACGCCAGACGGAACGCAAGGCCGCGCAGAAAGCCGCCGAATCCGCGAAGAAGATGGTCGCGGCCGACAGCGAATGGAGCGGCGATGAGTTCGTCAAGCAATCCGACGCGCTCGCCCGCGGATAATCCATGAGCACCCTTACCCCCTGCCCGTCCTACATCGGCGGCGAATGGCGTGCACCCGCCGGCGGCACCTCGGTGTTCAATCCCTCGACCGGCGAGGTGATCTCGGAGTGTCCGGCAGGCAGTGCCGCCGACGTCGATGCGGCGGTCGAAGCCGCCGCCGCGGCCTTTCCGGCCTGGCGCGACACGCCCGCCGTGGAGCGGGCGCGGGTGATGTTTCGCTATCGTCACCTCGTCGAGGAGAACTTCGACCGCCTCTGCGCGTGTGTCTCCCGCGAGCATGGCAAGACGCTCGTCGAGGCGCGCGGCAGCCTCTTCCGCGGCGTGGAAAACATCGAATATGCCTGCGGAGCGCCCACCCTGCTCATGGGCGATACCCTCGAAAATCTGGCGCGCGGGGTGGACTGCGAGACCGTGCTGCAACCGCTCGGGGTCTGTGTCGGCATCACTCCGTTCAATTTCCCGGCGATGGTCCCCCTGTGGATGTTCCCGCTCGCTCTCGTCTGCGGCAATACCTTCGTCCTCAAGCCCAGCGAAAAGGTGCCGCTGACCGCGGTCATTCTGATCGAACTGCTGGAAAAAGCCGGTCTCCCCAAGGGCGTGCTCAATCTCGTCCATGGCGGGCGCGAAGTGGTGGATGCGCTCCTCACCCATGCGAAAGTACGGGCGATCTCCTTCGTCGGTTCGACGCCCATCGCCCGCCACATCTACGAGACAGGCACCCGCCACGGCAAACGGGTGCAGGCCAATGGCGGAGCGAAGAACTACATCGTGGTGATGCCCGACGCCGACGTCGCGAAGACGGTCGAGAATCTCAGCACCGCCGCTTTCGGCTGCGCGGGCGAACGGTGCATGGCCGGCTCCACGGCGCTGACGGTCGGCGCCGCGGCTGACCGCCTGTTGCCCTCGCTGGTCGAGGCGGCCCGGGCCATTCGCGTCGGCCCCACGGATCGCGCGGCCCAGCCCGACATGGGTCCGGTCATCACCGCGCCGCATCGTGATCGCGTCCTCAGCCTCGTCGCCAGCGGCGAGCGCGAAGGCGCGAAGGTCATCGCCGACGGCCGGAGTGTCCGCGTGCCCGAGGCCCCGGGAGGCTTCTACCTCGGCGCGACGATCATCGATCAAGTCCAGCCCGGCATGACGCTGGCCCGCGAAGAGGTTTTCGGCCCGGTCCTCAATGTCATGCGCATGGACGATCTGGACGCCGCGATCGAAACCGCCAACCGCTCCGCCTACGGCAATGGCGCCGCCATCTTCACCAACTCCGGCAAGGCGGCGCGGGAGTTCAAACATCGGGTCAAAGCCGGCATGGTCGGGATCAACGTCGGCGTTCCCGCGACGATGGCGATGTTTCCCTTCACGGGCTGGGACGAGAGCTTCTTCGGCGACCTCCATATCCAGGGCCGGGAAGGCGTGCAGTTCTACACCCAGCAGAAAGTGATCAGCACGCGCTGGTTCGGCGAGGGTGTTGGTGACGTCTGGAAGAAATAGCGTATGCCCCTCCTGATCAAGAATGGCCGGATCATCACGGCTGACTCCGACTGTACCGCCGACATTTATTGCGAAGGTGAGACGATCACGCGCATGGGCCGCGGGCTCGAGGCGCCGCCCGATGCGGAGGTGATCGACGCCACCGGCAAGTTCGTCTTCCCGGGTTTTATCGATCCCCACGTCCATATCTACCTGCCGTTCATGGGCACCTACTCCAAGGACACCTACGAGACCGGCAGCAAGGCGGCGCTCGTCGGCGGCACGACCACGCTCATCGAGATGTGCTGCCCGTCGCGCAACGACGAAGCGCTGGCCGGCTTCGAGCTATGGATGTCGCAGGCCGTCGGAAAATCGGCGTGTGATTTTACCTTCCACATGGGCGTCACAAAGTTCGACGCTTCCACCGAGCCGCAGCTGCGCGAGATCGTCGCGCGCGGGAACAGCTCGTTCAAAGTCTTCCTGGCCTACAAAGGCGCTTTTGGCGTGGATGACGCGGAGCTCTACCGCACGCTCAAGCTGGCAAAGGAACTCGGCGTCATCGTGACGGCGCACTGCGAAAATGAGACGCTCGTCGCGGAGCGCTGCCGCGAATTGCTCGCCGCCGGCATCACCGGTCCCGAAGGGCACCACGAGAGCCGCCCCCCGCGCGTCGAGGCGGAAGGAGTGCACCATCTTTGCACGTTCGCTGAGTTGACCGGGGCGCACGTCTATTGCGTGCACACCAGTTGCGCGGAGGCGCTCGACGAGGCCATCGCGGCACGGGAACGGGGCGTCAAGGTGTGGGTGGAGACGCTCATCCAGTATTTGCTCCTCGATAAGACCTACGCGGAACGCCCGGATTTCGAGGGCGCCAAGTATGTCATGTCGCCGCCGCTGCGCGACGCCATCCATCAACCCGTGCTCTGGAACGCCCTCGCGAGCGGGCTCGTCAGCACGGTGGCCACCGACCACGCACCGTTCGATTTTCAAACGCAGAAGCCGATGGGCCGCGACGATTTCACGCGGATTCCCAATGGCATTCCGTCCCTGGAAGATCGGGTGAATTTGCTCTTCACGCACGGGGTGAAGCCTGGCCGGCTCGATTTGCAATCCTTCGTCGCCACGGCGAGCACGAACGCCGCGAAGCTCTTCGGCCTCTTTCCCCGCAAGGGCGCGATCGCCCCGGGGAGCGATGCCGATTTAGTGATCTACGATCCCGACTATCGCGGTGAACTGTCCGTGAAAACCCAAACGCAGAACCTCGACTATAACGCGTTTGAAGGATGGAAGATCGAAGGCCGCCCGAGCGTTGTCACGGTGCGTGGCGCGGTCGCGGTGCGCGATGGAAAATTCGTCGGGACGATCGGAAGAGGAAAATACCTCAAACGCGAACCGACGCATTTTTGAGTCGTGACGTTTGCGCAGGCGGCGCCGGCAAGAGCGGCGGCGCGACCCCCTTCGCCATCCAGCGGACCCAAAAACGAAAGGTCGTCATCTTCAGCGCGGGGATAACGTTGAGCAACGTGGCGCGAGATTGGATCCCCGCGTTCAGAAAGCGCGGGTGGATCGCGTTCTCCGCAACGCGATGGGAAAAAGAATCGCGGCTCCGCCGCCCATCTTTTGCCATCGTCTTCGGAGAAGCCGATCCACCCGCGCACTCTGATTTTCAGCCCTTTATAAATTACCGAAGCGAAGGACCTTCCATCTCAGTCTGGCATCTACCGTGTGAGGAAAGGCAGAGATCAGAGGTTCTTCGCTTCGCTCAGAATGACGGGGGCTGGATCGCCGCCCTCCGCTCCGCGGTTATATCAGCAGCGTGACGAATTCAGACACAGCCATCGCCTCCAATCGCGCCCGGTCCGCGCACAACGCGAGAACAGCAGCCGTCCGCTCCGTATCGAACTTCGTCGCCAGGTTTTCCTGAAACTTCGCCACGAGCAACGGGATGCCCTCGGCACGACGGCGCCTGTGCCCGACGGGGTATTCCACTTCGATCCGCGGCGTGCTCGTTCCATCGGTAAAGAAGACCTGCAACGCGTTGGCAATGGAGCGTTTGTCGGGATCCAGGTAGTCGCGGCTGTAGGCCGGGTCCTCCTGGGCCGACATCTTGCCGCGTAGCGTGTCGATGCGCGCATCAGCCGCCACCTTGTCCTCGTAGTGATCGGCCGTGAGGTTGCCGAAGATGAGACCGATGGCCGTCATGTATTCGAGACAATGGTCGCGGTCGGCGGGATTCGCCAGCGGACCGGTCTTGTGAATGATGCGCAAGGCGGACTCGTGCGTCGTGATTTCCACCCGGGCGATATCATCGAGTCGATCGCGCACCAAGGGATGAAGGCGGACGGCAGCCTCGACCGCGGTCTGGGCGTGGAATTCGGCCGGGAAGGATATTTTGAAGAGCACGTGCTCCATCACGTAGCATCCGAGCGGGCGGGCCAGCTTGACCGGTTGCCCTCGGAAGAGCACGTCGTTGAATCCCCATACCGGAGTCGAAAGAGCACCTGGGTAACCCATTTCATCGCGCATCGCCATCAGCGCATGCCAGACCCCGCGCGCCGTCGCATCACCAGCCGCCCACGATTTGCGGGAACCCGTATTGGGCGCATGACGATAGGTCCGCAGCGCGCCACCGTCGAGGAAAGCATTCGAGAGCGCGTTGATGACCTGGTCGCGGCTGCCACCGAGCAGTGCCGTGGCGACGGCCGTCGATGCGACCCGCACGAGCAGGACGTGATCGAGGCCGACCCGGTTGAAGCTATTCTCCAGGGCTAGAATTCCCTGAATTTCGTGCGCCTTGATCATGGCCACCAGCACCTCGCGCACCGTGAGCGGCGATCCATTCCGGCTCAGATAATCGGAGACGGCCAGGATGGCACCAAGGTTATCGGACGGGTGCCCCCACTCGGCGGCCAGCCAGGTGTCATTGAAGTCCAGCCAGCGGATCAAGCAGCCGTTATTGAAGGCCGCGGCCACGGGATCGAGCACGAAGCTGGTTCCCGGGACGCGCGCTCCATTCTGCAGCGACGCGCCAGGCACCACCGGGCCCAGCAAGCGCGTGCACGCGGGATAGCTCAGCGCGAGGAAGGCACAGCCCAGCGAGTCCATGAGGCAATAGCGCGCGGTGTCGCAGGCCTCGTCGCTGGGCGCCGGTGCGCCGAGCACATAGTCGGCGATGTCGCAGAGCAGCGGATCCGGCGGAGGGCGGACGGTGCTGATCGTGGCGCTCATCCGCGTTGACCCATGGGGACGAAGGCGCGCTGCGCGGGCCCGGTGTATTCCGCAGTGGGACGGATCAGGCGGCGATTCAAGCGCTGCTCAAGGATATGCGCGGACCACCCGGCAATCCGCGCGAAGACGAAAATGGGGGTGAACATCGGCGTCGGCACGCCGAGGAAATGAAAGGCTGAGGCGCTGAAGAAATCGAGATTGGGGAAGAGATTCTTCTCTCGCTTCATGACGGCCTCGATGCGCTCGGAAACCGCGAAGAAGTGTCCCTCGGGGTGACCCGCGGAAAGCTTTTGCGACCAGGACTTCACGATATCCGAGCGCGGATCGCATATCCGGTAAACCGGGTGGCCGAAGCCCATCACGACCTGCTTCTTCGCCAGCCTGTCCATCATCGCAGCCTCCGCCTGAGCAGGATCGGTGAACTGCTCGATCACTTCCATCGCGGCCTCGTTGGCCCCGCCGTGCAGCGGGCCACGCAACGCTCCGATCCCGGCGCCCACGGCGGAATAGAAATCGGTCCCGGTGCCCGTGACGACGCGGCAGGCGAATGTCGAGGCGTTAAATTCATGCTCGGTGTAGAGAATGAGCGACACGTCCATCGCCCGTGCCTGCTCGGCGGTGGGCGACTTGCCGTGGAGGAGCTTGAGGAAATGCGCGGCGACCCCAGGCTCGCCGGTGGCCGTCTCCACCCGCCGGCGGTCGTGGGTGAAGTGATACCAGTAGAGGAGCATTCCCGGAAACGTGGCCAGCAATCGCCACGCGACCGCTTCGCCGAAATGGGCCGGACTTTCCGGCTCGAGGGTCCCCAACACCGAGCAGCCCGTGCGCAGCACATCCATTGGATGAGTCTCGGCGGGCAGGAGTTCCAGCGCCTGCCGCAGCACCGGCGGAAGCGGGCGCATGGCGATCAATTTTTCCCGCAAGCCTTCAAGCTGCGCCCGGGTGGGCAATTCGCCGTAGAGCACGAGCCAGGCGGTTTCTTCGTAGCTGGCGTTGGCGGCCAGGTCTTCGATGGTATAGCCACGGTAGGTCAGGCCCACGCCTTCCTTCCCCACGGTGCAAATGGCGGTTTCGCCGGCGACAACGCCGGACAGGGCGATCTTCTTTTTGTCAGTACTCATAATTTGGAGAGACGGTCGAGCTCCTGCTCAGCGGCCAGATAGTCGAGGGTTTCATAAAGTTGCTCGCGCGTCTGCATGCGCTCGACAACGGCGCGCTGGGTACCGTCGGCGCGGATCGTCCGGTAGACGTCGACCGCCGCGGCATTCATCGCCCGAAAAGCGGACAGCGGGTAGAGGACCATCGCGGCGCCCGCGCCGCGGAGCTGCTCGACGGTGAAGAGTGGCGTCTTGCCGAACTCCGTAATATTGGCCAGCACGGGGACGCCGAGTTCCCGAGTGAAGGTTTCGTACTGCGCCAATTCCGTGCAGGCTTCCGCAAAGATCATGTCTGCCCCGGCCTCGACATAGCGCCGCGCGCGCGCGAGGGCGGCCTCGATCCCCTCGACGGCCAGCGCATCCGTTCGTGCCACAATGACAAATTCTCCGTCGGTCTTCCCCCCAACGGCCGTCGAGATTCGCTCGACCATTTCCTCCAGGGACACGAGTTGCTTTCCCGGTCGATGGCCACAACGCTTGGCTTCCACCTGATCCTCGATGTGGATGGCCGCCGCGCCGGCGGCGATCATCTCGCGCACCGTCCGGGCCGGGTCCTCCCAGGCGGTATCGGCATCCGCGAGCAGCGGCACGGTGGTCGCGGCAGTGATGCGGCGCACGTCGATCAGCACGTCCTCCAGCGTGGTCAATCCGAGGTCCGGAAGCCCTCGCGACGCGTTCGCAACTCCCGCCCCGGAGAGATAGAGCGCCCGATAGCCTGCGCGGGTCGCGAGCAGCGCCGCGTAGGCATTGATCACTCCCACGATCTGCAAAGGCCGCTCCTCCGCGAGGGCGGCGCGAAAACGACCACCGGGCGACAGGGCAGCAGAGGAAAGCATCCCCGAACGTCCCCCGTCGATGCGCAACTCGTCAAGCTGCGAACGGCGCATTGCAGCGCAAGACGATTTAGGCATAGGCTCGCCCAGGCCTGACACCAGCACCGCCGCCACCGCTGTTCCGGGAGCCCCGGATCCGTTTTTGCAAGCCGCCATCGACGAAGCGAAGAAGGGATTGGCCGCGGGAGGCATCCCGATCGGTTCTGTCCTGGTATGCGATGGCGAGATCATCGGACGCGGGCACAATCAACGCGTGCAAAAAGGCAGTGTGATTCACCACGGCGAAATGAACTGCCTGGAGAATGCCGGCCGTCAGAAAGCCGAGATTTATCAGCGGTGCACGATCTACACGACGCTTTCGCCGTGCCCGATGTGCAGCGGGGCGATTCTTCTCTACAAAATACCCCAGGTCATCGTCGGTGAAAACGTCACCTTCATGGGAGGCGAAGCCCATCTGCGCGCGAAAGGGGTGCGGGTCGACGTTCTGCAGGACGATCAGTGCATCGAGATGATGCGGGATTTCATCGCAAGACACCCGGCGCTCTGGAATGAGGACATCGGGGTCTAATCGATGGCCGCACCCGTTCTTGAACAGGGGCCGCCGTCGGGGCGAAGCAAGCTGATCAACGACGATCTCGCGCCGGTGCCGCTCAAACGGCGCACGTGGAAGCTTTGGAACTTCGTCGCGCTTTGGGTTTCGATGGCGGCTTGCATCCCGACCTACATGCTCGCGTCGTCGCTCATCGGCGGCGGAATGAATTGGTCCCAGGCTGTATTCACGATCTTCCTCGGAAACCTGGTCGTGCTCGTTCCGATGATCCTGAACGCGCATGCGGGAACCCGCTACGGCATTCCGTTCCCCGTCTACTGCCGGGCGGCGTTCGGTCCACTCGGGGCCAATGTGCCCGCCCTCCTGCGAGCCTTGGTGGCATGCGGGTGGTTCGGCATTCAGGCGTGGATCGGTGGCAATGCCATCTATCAGATTTTGACGGTTTTCTTCCCCACGCTCGCCGCTTCCCCAACGCTCGGTCCGCTCGGCATCTCGGTTCCCCAGCTCGTCTGTTTCCTGTTTTTTTGGAGTATCAATATGTGGGTCATCTACAAGGGTATTCACACCATTCGCGTGTTGCTCTCGATCAAGGCCCCGCTGCTCATCGTGCTCGGCCTGGTGCTACTTTGGTGGGCCTACGATCGGGCGGGTGGTTTCGGACCGATCCTTTCGCAACCCTCCGCGTTCGCCCCCGGGCAGCCCAAAGCCGGACAGTTCTTCGCCTTCTTCGTCCCTGCGCTCACGGGCATGATCGGCTTCTGGGCCACCCTTTCCCTCAACATCCCTGATTTCTCCCGATACGCACGCACCCAAAGCGATCAAGCGCTCGGCCAGGCGATCGGCCTCCCGCCAACGATGGCGCTCTACTCATTCATTGGAGTCGCCGTCACCTCCGCGACGACGATCATTTACGGCGAGACTATCTGGGATCCGATCAGTGTGCTGACACGCTTTACCAATCCTGCGGTGCTCATTGTGGCGATGCTCGCCCTGTGCGTAGCCACGCTGGCGACCAATATCGCCGCCAATGTCGTGAGCCCCGCCAATGACTTCGCACACCTCGCTCCACGCCGGATTTCCTTCCGAACTGGTGGCTATATCACCGG